>DATCDQ010000001.1:0-2264 GCA_036510655.1 Microbacteriaceae bacterium
GTCTGATTGATGACGAGAACCGACCGTTCTTCGTCTCAGATGAGGCAGCGTTGTACGACGTACAGATGGAAGACGATGACTTCTTCGTCGTGGCCGTCCAGCAGCATTACGGGATCACCCTGCGAGTTCCCGAAGACTTCAAGCGTCCGTTCTGGGAGCTGCTCGACGATCTGCGTGAGCGCCGAGTCGGCAACGAGCCCTCGTCGACCGACTTGTGACTGCCGAGTAGCGCTAGCCCGAAGCCGTGAAATCCGAACTACCGAATCTCGGCACGACCGAACGTGCGTCATCGCGGCAGTTGATCGCGTTCAGCTGAACGCGATGGCCGCGCACCGCCTGATCGGTGAACGCGCTGGTCCCCTGGTAGACACCGTCCCGGCCGAGATGCCGAAGTCCCTTCATAGGGACGATCGTGCTGCGGCCGAAACGACCGTGTCAGCGGCAAAACAGTGCGTTGTCGCGACCGAAGGCGCCACCCGGCAAGATGGGGTGATGGCTGCCAACCTACTTCTGTTCACAAGCACTTGGGCAGAGACGATTTGCGCGCCATACCGGGCCGAGGTGCAGCGAGTTGCTGCCGAGCTCAGCTACGAAATGACCGAACTCGATGTCGACCTGCACCCGGCCGAGGCCCGTGCTTACGGCGTATTGAACGTTCCGGCGCTCGCAACCGCTGGACACTCGGATTGGCCGCTAATCGTAGGAGCACGGCCTACCGGCGCGCTCCTTGCGCTGCTGCGATCACGCCTTCCTGAACAGTGAAATGCGCGGCGCTGCGCGGACGCTTTCGGCAGGTTATGACGTGCGTAATCGCGGCAGACATCCCAGGTTTTTCGTTGTCAAGCTGCGGTGGCGTTGCGATGTCCCCAGGCGGTCTTCTCGTCGTAGAGGGTCTGTGTTTTCAGGCAGCCGTGCAAGATCCCGACCCAGCGGTTGGCGAGTTGGCGTAACGCGGCCCGGTGACCGATCTTGCGGGCCTTCAGTTCGTCGTAGTAGGCGCGTGCTCCTGGTGAACCACGCAACGATCCGAACGCCCATTGTTGAGTCGCATCCGCGATCCTGGTGTTGCGTGCGTAGCGGGCGAGGACGACTTTCTTGGTGCCCGACGCCTTGGTGATCGGCGACGTGCCGGCGTAGTTTCTGCGTGCTTTCGCATCCGCGTAGCGGTCCGGGTCATCACCGAACTCCCCGAGCACCCGGGACGCCAAGATGACACCGAGGCCGGGTTGGCTGAGGTAAACCTCAGCGTCCCGGTGTCGGCCAAAATGCTCGGCCACCACCTGCCCCAACGCCGCGATCTCGGTATTGATCGCGGTAATCATCCGCACCTCACTGGTGGCGATCGCCGCGAACGCGGCCTGCACCGGACCCGGTTGGCGCAGCGCCGGTGCGCGCAACACATCCTGCATCCGCTGCGCGCGGGCCGCCACGTTACGCCGGCGCGCTTGCGTCAGGACGGCGCTGATCTTCGCTGTCGACAACCTGGCCGCCGAATCAGGGTCGGGGGCGATGGTGAGCAGCTGCAAAGTGTCCGGCTCATCCAAATCCCCATAAGCGGCAAGGGCTGCGGGGAAGAACTCCCGCAACGCGCTGCGTAACCGAAGCACATGCCGGGTCCGCTCCCAGACCATGCTCTGATGCGCGCGGGCCACCAACTTCAACGACTCACCGTGCGCCGAGTCCGCCGCCACCGGGCGGTGATGAGCCCGATCCAGTCGCACGATCTCAGCCAGCACATGCGCATCCCCACGGTCGCTCTTCGCCCCCGAGGTGGTGTGCAGTTCCCGATAGTGCGCTGAGGACTTCGGGTTGATCGCGAACACCTCATAACCGGCCGCGACCAACGAGGCGACCCACGGACCGCGGTCGGTTTCGATCCCGACCTTCACCAACGCTGCTGCCTCACCAGGCTCCAGCTCGGCCCACTCCTCGGGGGGCATGCAGCCGGCGATCAACCCGTGCAGCCTGGTGATCCCATCCAAACCTTCGGGGAGACGTTTCGTGACCAACCGCCGGCCGTCATCCCGAACGATCTCCACATCGTGATGGTCTTCCGCCCAATCATCACCGACGAACAACATTGCTCGTGCTCCTTCCAGCCGCAGGACAAATGTCAGCAGCGCGGAGGAGACACCACGATCTAATGGCCAAGTGCTCACCCAAGACAAGGGGCACGACATCCCAGCAGCGGTCACATCTCCCCACGACCAGCGGGCGCACGGTCTGCCGCTAGACCTCACTTCGGGTCAGATGATTGGAGTGCT
>DATCDQ010000002.1:0-68429 GCA_036510655.1 Microbacteriaceae bacterium
AGCAGGTGGGAATCCGGAACACGGGGAGAGAGCAGGGCGGAATCGGGCAGGCCGGCGTTCAGCAGCCGCGCATCCAGCAGCTGTGTCGCCTCCCACATCACGTCTTCCATACCCGAAGTCAACCAGTAGACACCGACATTCGACTGCCATCAGAAATACCCGGTCAAATGCTCATTTACGACATTGATTTCAGTGGAAAGTCGCGCGAAGGCCAAACCTGTGGAGGAACAGACGAAAACGTCGCTTGCGAGCGTGCGTCAAACCATTGAGCGTGCCTCAAACGGACGGGCGTGAGCGCCGAGGCATGCACGTACGTCAGGACTATGCACGCTCGTCAGAACCACGCACGCTCGTAGTCTTCACCAATCAATTCCGTCCGCCGTGGCGAGTATCAGGTCTTCTACCGAGTCGCTGAGAAGCAACTGTTGATCGACATGATTTCGATCGAGCGCAGACTGGACGCGTGTCGAACTCACCGCGGGTGGTTCAGCGGTCAATCTCCGGTGAAGCGCAAAGACCAAGCGACCGTCGGCGGCGACCATGGCGATGATTGCTGGAGTTCTGCTGCTGGAGGACTTCTACCCCGAACACTTCATCGCCTCGTTCGCCTGGCCCCTCCTACTGCAGGCTGGCGGAATGGGCGTTGTAGTCGGCAGCGAGTTGGAACTGACCAGCAGAGCGGATGCGGCTGCATCGGCTCAACCCGGCAGCGCACAGAAACGAGCGGGCGCTGTGGCGACTGTATGTTGCAGAACCGAAGTATGGGAGTCTCCGCTACGACGGGTGAACTCCACTTGGCCCTGCGCACACGGCTATTGAACCCAGAAGGCGTCGAGAGCGGCTTGATCCGAGTAGTGGCCGCGCACATCGACCATGACACCATTTTCGACGCGAATCAGCTGGCATCCGGTGATGTCAAGCACACGGCCTGCGAGGGATGCGGTCGCATGTTGCACTGCTACGACATAGGTCTCGCCGATGGCAACATCGAGCAGGTCGGCGCGAAACGTGCCACCGGACAGCGGGCCGAGCTTCACCAGAAAGTCGTCTCGGATCTGAGACCAACCGCGATGGTCGCCAGAGATTGGGCTGTTACCGGGGAGATGCCAGAGCGCGTCCGGCGCGAAACAGCCTTCGGCTGCCGCGAAGTCTCGATCTGCCACTGCCTGATAAAAACGCCGCACAACCTGTTCAGCCTCATCGCCCATGGCCTCATCGTGGCACCAGGACTTCGGGATGTCTATGAGTTCGAGGCCGCGCAGTTCAGAACAGCGCCATCGCCGGTTCGATGCCGGCGATCGTTCCGCGGCCGGCGAGGGCTCGGCTGAATTCGATCGCGTCGTAGGCGAGGGCGCTCCCCGTGCCGAAGTGGCCGCCGGCCGGACCGGTCAGGTCGATATTGGGTGCGGCTCCTTCGCCTGAGCGCGCGCCCGACCGTGGGCCGGACCCTCGGCCGAGATCGGTCACCAGGTCGGCGACGATCACGCCGTCATGCTCCGGGGTGAGTACCAGTTCGCGGCCGGTCGCCCTGCAGATGTCGATGCGATGCACCCACGCGTCTCGCGTGTAGATCGGCCCGTAGAGATAGCCAAGCGAAGTCCAGTGCCAGGGTGCCGGCAGCCGGAGCTTGAACATCCTGACCACAGCGGGAAGAGCCGAGCGGGCGTGGACCCCGCGAGCGGCGGCATCCGTCAGGAGGTCGACGAGTTCGGTGGGGGAGAGGTTCGCGCGCTCGCTGATCTGCAAGGCGTTGACGGTCGCCATCAGCTCGGCGTTGCCCTGCCGGGCCTTGCCTGCGCGCTGCTGACGAATTTGTTCGCGGATCGACGCGGTCGCCTCGGCCGCGCCGATCAGGTGGGAGACCATATCACGCACGGTCCACGGGTCGCAGTCGGTCAGCGCAGACCAGTCGCTCTCGTTCAGGTCGCGGAGCAGCGAGAGAATGCGGGTGTACTCCACTGCGGCGAGGTGCATCCATTCGGCATGTTTCATGATTCCTCCTTGAATACGAAGTCCGCAAACATCTCAACGGATGCCGCGACCCGGCCGCTCCAGCGCGATCCGCCGGGTTCGTTGGCCAGCTGCTGCGCGGCCAGACCGCTGACCAGGGCGGTCCAGATGTCGAGGTGTGCAGGATCGTGGATACCGAGCTTTGCGAACTCATCGCGCATCAGCTCGATCACGTCGCCCGCGATCGCATATGCAGCAGGCGACGGTTCGAACCCTGCAATCGTGCGTTCGAACAGCAGTTGATGCCTTACCGGATCCTCAACGCAGAACTCTATGAACGCAGCTGCGGCCGCGAGCAGGGTGTCGCGTGGGCTGCCGCTGGTCGGAACCGTGCGCATCCGCTCGAGGAACGCGCGATTGCCGTCCGCGAACATCGCGTCGTAGATGGCATTCTTCGACGCGAAGTAGGAATAGAGGCTGGGCGCCTGCACGCCCACCGCGGCGGCGACCTCTTTCAGGGAGAAGCCGAGCCGTCCCTCGTCACGCGCCAGCCGCCAGCACGCCGCGATGATCTCGCGCTGCGCCTGCTCGTGTCGCGCGTCTTTGCCCAGCATCATGCTCCATATCGGAATTGATTGCCTAATGGTGTTAGGAGAACCAAATCACGATCGGACGGCGGTGTCAATAGTCAGTTCATGAGGACTCGGCATCCCACTCGCTTCGAAGCATCGCGTAGATGCCGGTGTCCTCCCAGCGTCCCCTGATGCGCATGTTCTGAACGAAGTGGGCCTCCTCGCGCATGCCAAGGCGTTTGCACAGGTTCACCGAGGCAGTGTTCTGCGGTGCCAGCTCAGCCACGATCCGATGACACCGTGGAACATCCAGCCGATCTCCGCGCACTCGTGTTCCGTGCTCGCCAGTGAGAAGTGGAGTTCGCCGAGCACGGAGCCATCCTCGGCCCGATCGACGCCGTTGCAGTCAGCGGCACGACCGGACCTGACGCCGTCACCCACGCCACGTACCGGATCGGTCACGGCTCGGCGCCCGACCGCGTGGAGTGAGTCGCTGCGGCAGTTCGCTGGCTCTGCTATTTCAGCAGACGGCTATTTCAGTAGCCGCGACAGCACGCGGTCGGCGAGCGGCTTGCCTCCGGTCTGGCAGGTCGGACAGTACTGCAACGTCGAATCGGCGAAGATGACCTGACGCACCGTGTCGCCGCAGATCGGGCACGGCTGGCCGGTGCGACCATGCACCTGCAGCCCCGATTTCTTCTCCTGCTTCAACTCGGATGCTGCCAAGCCGTCCGCGCGCGCGATCGCACCGCGCAGGGTCGTTTGGAGAGCGTCGAAAAGCCGGAAGGCGTCATCCGGTGGCATCGCTGCGGGCTTGAACGGCGACATCCGCGCCGTGTGCAGGATCTCGTCGGAATACGCGTTGCCGATGCCGGCAATGACCGATTGATTGCGCAGCACGCCCTTGATCTGGGCGCGCCCCGCCGCGGCGAGGATGTTCTTGAACACGGGAAGCGTGAAATCGTCAGCCAAAGGGTCCGGCCCGAGGCGGGCGATGCCAGGCACATCAAGCGGATCTGCGACCACCCAGATCGCGAGCGACTTCTTCGTGCCGGCCTCCGTGACGTTCAGGCCGGATCCGCCGTCGAGAATCAGACGGGCGGCAAGCGGCCCCTTACCAGGGCGACCCGACGGCGCGGCCGGAGGGCCATCCCACCACCGAATCCAGCCCGCACGAGCGAGATGGATGATCAGGTGGAGGTCGGCAGCGACAGCGGTGCCGGTCGGGGTGGTGCCAGCCGTGATATCGAGGAACTTGCCGTGACGCGAAACCCGCTCGATGACCCGACCGGAGAGCGCGGAAACTGGGGGATCGAACGTCTTCAACGCGGCAAATGAGACGATGTCGAGCCGCTCGAGGGTTTGTCCGCTCAGCCGGGCACCGAGGTCCGTCACGAGGGCGTGGATCTCGGGGAGCTCAGGCACGACTCCAGTGTCTGCCGCACCGCCGACAACGTCAACGTCGGCAGGCGTAATGCAACGTGAATTCGGTCGAATTGCCACTCGCGCCCGGCGTCGCGCGGGTTCATAATCGACACGGAGAGTCCGGCACCGTACACACGGCAACGCCGCATCGGCATCGAACAGGGAGCATCGATCATGGTCACTCGTCTCAACCCGTACCTCAGTTTTCGCGACAACGCGCGGGAGGCCTTGGAGTTCTACCACGCGGTCTTCGGCGGGGAGCTCACCCTGAACACGTTCGGTGATTTCCACGCCAGTGAGGAGCCCGACGAAGCCGAGCTGATCATGCACGGCATGCTCACGACGGAGGGCGGTCTCAACCTCGCGGGGGCCGACACGCCGAAGCGGTTGGAGTACACGCCGGGGAACAACTACTCGGTCTCGCTCAGCGGGGAGGACGAGGCCGAGTTGCGGGGGTACTGGAACGGCCTGAGCGAAGGCGGCACGGTCACAATGCCGCTGGAGAAGGCGATGTGGGGTGACACGTTCGGTATGTGCATCGACAAGTTCGGAGTGAGTTGGCTGGTGAACATCTTCGCCGACGCACAGGGGGCAGCCGCCGAATAATACGTCGCCGCACGATGCCCGCGCACGATCACCCACGTGCGATCGCAGGCGCACAGCAAGAAGGGTCCTCCCGCGTGGGAGGACCCTTCTTGTTGTGTATCGCGAAGCGGTGGCTTACAGCGCAGGATGTTGCGCGCTGTCGGCCGGCGCGTCATCCGCCGGCACCGATTCGGTTTGCAGTACCGCGTGGAGTTCTGCATCCAGATCCGACGCAGTGTCGTCCTCAAAGTCGGCGTCGAGCATCCGCATGTCAGTGCCGTCCAGGTCGGCCGGAATCACTTCACGGTCGATCGTCGTCGCCAGCGGTACCTCCTTGATGAAGCACAGCAGGATGACCGCGGCGATGATCAGCGGCACCATGTACAGGAAAACGGGGGCCAACGCGTCGTTGTACGCACCGATGATGATGTCGCGGATCGGACCGGGCAGGCCTTTCACTGCGGCCGGGGTGAGAGCATTACTCGAGCCGGCGGCGCTGTGAGCTGCCGCAGGCATCCGATCGGTGAGCAAGGTGGTCAGTCGAGTCGCGAACAGGCTGCCGACGATCGCTGAGCCGATGGAGGCACCGATCTGACGGAAGTAGTTGTTCGACGCTGTCGCGGTGCCGACCTGTGCGTTCGGGAACGTGTTCTGCACGATCAGGACCAGGATCTGCATGCACAGCCCGAGGCCGAGACCCATTACTGCCAGATAGACGCAGATCAACCAGACCGGCAGGGTCGCCGTCATCGTGGAAAGCAGGAACAGTGCGACAGCCACGATTGCGGTTCCCATGATGGGCGCCCACTTGTAGCGACCGGTTTTGCTCACGATCTGGCCGGAACCGATCGACGTGACCAGCAATGCAGCCATCATCGGAATCATCAGGAACCCGGCCTGCGTTGCATTGGCTCCTGTCACCATTTGCAGGTAGGTCGGCAGATAGGCGAGAGTGCCGAACATTGCGATACCGATGATCAGTCCCGAGATCGTGGTCAGGTTGAAGTTGCGCTCCTTGAACAGGTGCAACGGCATCACCGGCTCCGCTACCCGGCGCTCGACCATCACGAACAGCACGGCTGCGACGACCGTCGCGGCGATCAGCAGGAAGATCTGTGGGGAGTCCCAGGCGAACTTCACGCCATTCACGGTTGTTCCGCCGAGGGTTGTGACCAACACGAGACAGGTGGATGCGATTGCCAGCAACCCCATGCCCCACACGTCGATCTTCGCCTTGCGCTGCGCCTTCTTAGGCAGGCGCAGGAAGAAGACGGCGGACACGATCGCGAGGATGCCGAGCGGGATGTTCATCCACAGGCCCCAGCGCCAGCCGATTCCGTCGGTGAACCAACCGCCGAGCAGGGGGCCGGCGACAGAGGACAGTGCGAAGACGCCACCCATGATCCCCATGTACCGGCCACGTTCGCGTGCCGGAACGACATCGGCGATGATCGCCTGAGAGAGAATCATGAGCCCGCCGCCGCCGATACCCTGCACAGCGCGACCGATGATGAGCCAGGTCATGTCGCCAGCCCAGCCGCCGATGATCGAGCCCAGAATGAACACGCTGATTGCGCCGATGAAGATGCCCTTGCGGCCGATCAGGTCGCCGATCTTGCCGTAGATCGGAAGCATGATCGTGGAGGCAAGGATGTAGATCGTGATGACCCACACCATTTCGTTCACGCCGTGCAGTTCGCCGACGATGGTCGGCAATGCGGTGCTGAAGATAGTTTGGTCGAGCGAGGCGAGCAGCATCGTCACCATGAGGCCGGCGAACACCAGCAGGATGCTGCGCTTGCTCGGTGTTGTGGCTTCGAGTGAAGCCGGTTGAGTCTGAGTCATCGGAGTTTCTGTATTACCTCTCTGACGAGCGCGGACGCTCGTGTTTCAATCTGATGGATGTCGTCGATGCTGTTGGACCCGGTGCGCTTGCCTTCTACCCACTCGTGCCCGGCAGTGCGCAAGGCACCGCCGCACATCATGAGCAGCACTTCGGCTTCGGCTACTGAGGGAGCAGCGTCGCCAGCCGTATATGCCGGGTCGCGTTCCATCAGTTGCAGCGCAAACGCACTGAGCTGTTCGCTCATGCGCGCGAGCTGTGCCATGTGGCGGTGAAGGAGCTGCGGATAGCGCCGGAGAATCTCGGTGCGCCGCTTGTGCAGTTTGCGATTGTCGGCAAACGGCGCCAGCGTCTGGACGAGCATGTGCGTGATATTTCCCAGAAGGTCATCGTCTGGCACGTGCTCGATCATCGTGGACAGTGCTTCCTCGACCATCTCGACATCCGGAATGCCCAGGAGGGCATCTTCTTTGCTGTCGAAGTAGTTGAAGAACGTGCGTGGTGAGACGAAGGCGCGATCACTGATCGCATCGATGGTCGCGCCGTCCAGGCCGTCCCGCAAGACGAGGTCGATCGCAGCCTGTTCAAGCTGCGCGCGAGTCTCGGCGCGTTTCCGATCGCGGAGCGTCGGAGGGATTATCTGTTGCACGAGCTAAATTATTGCACTGTCTGCAGAGATGCGCAAATGCAAGCTTGCACTACTGCAACGGGGACGTCACGCGTTGCACGAGTGCGATCGCTGCCCGCAGCACGTCGCTCGGCGTGCTCGTGTGTTGATTCTTGGCCCATTTGCGCATGGCGAAGTGCATCACGCCGGTCGCAAGGGCGGTGAACATCCGCGCCTCGTCATCGAGTTCCGCTTCGCTACCGACCCGGCCTTCCGCTGCGAAGCGTCGGAGAACGAGAGCGACGAACTGGTCTTCTGCATCCGACATCCGCGCCATCAGTGCCTTGCTCAGTTCAGGAGTGGCCATGATCAGCTCGCGGCGCGAGGTCATCAGTTCGATGTCGAGTTCCTGGTCGATGATCGCGGCAGTGATCACAGTGACCAGATCGCTCAGGAGGTTTTCGCCGCCGCCCGCAAGAAACCGCGCGATCTCTTCGTCTGACGGAGCCGCTGGAACCACTCCGAGAAAGACTCCCTCCTTCGATCCGAAATAGTTGAAGAACGTACGCTGCGAGATCTGGCCCACCTCGCAGATCATCTCGACGGTGGTGTTTTCATATCCGTGCGCGTGGCCGAGTTCGAGTGCAATACGTTCCATTGCCAGACGTGCCGATGCGCGCTTGCGCTCACGGAAACCGGCCTCGGGCTGTTCCGGGTCAGCCATGTCACCTCCTCATTCGTAACGCAAGGCGTCAATCGGGTTCTGGCGCGCGGCGCGGCGCGCGGGCAGGGTTCCCGCCAAGAATGCGATCACCATGACGACACCGATGATCACTGCGATCGAACCCGGTGTGAACAGCATGACATGCAAACCGGGCAGTCCGGACAGGACGGTTCGTGAGAGCGCTGAGCTGACGAGGGAGCCCAGCCCGATCGCGACCGCCGCGCCGATGGCGCTGCCGAGGAATCCGATGAACACCGCCTCTGTGCTGAACAGCGCGTAGACCTTGCTTCCACTCATGCCCATTGCTTTCATCAGGCCGATCTCACGGGTGCGCTCCTGCACGCTCATCAGCAGCGTATTGATGATGCCGAAACCTGCTGCGACGAGGGCGATGATTGCGAAAGCATCGAGCACGCCGATGATGCCGTTGATCACCGTCTCGAAAGAGCCGATCTGGTCGGCTACTGTCTGTGCGGTGAATCCCTTGGCATGCAGATCTTTCTTGATCGCGTCGATCTGCGCTGTTGTGGCATTGCTCGCGATGTGGGCAGTGGCGACAGCGTAACCAGTCGTCTTCGCAGCCGGCCTCCCGGTGGTCTGTACGGTGTGAAGCGCATCGGTAAGGTGTTGGTTGAAGCCGAGTCCTCCGCCGATCAGTGTCGTATTCTGAACGCCGGCCACGGTTGCCGTGACCTGGTGCTGCGTGCCCAGGTAGTCGGTGACGCCGAACGTGAGGGTGTGACCGATGGCGTCGTTCGCGGTGGCAAATCCAAGACTGTCGAGGTAACTGATCGGGAGTAGAACCTCGTTCTTGTCGCCGTGTGAATCCAGCTGACTACCCGCCGCCAGATCCGCCTTCGTGAACGCTGCAGTCTGATTGACGGTCACCTGATACTTGTCGCTGGCCGCGCTTTGTACGTAATCCGGTGACACTTGAACCAGCGGGTTCACATCGAGGATGCCGGGGGTCCCCGCGATCGTCGTGACGTCCCTTGAGTCGAGTGTGGCCACGCTGATCCCGGCGGCGGCTGCGCCGCCGCCGAAACCCCCGGATCCGCTGACTTTGCTCGGGTCGTATTTGGCGGGACCGGCATCCGGTTTCGTCGCGGCCGCCGTCTTCGTGACCGTCAACACGTTGGCTGCGCCGATCGACGCGACCTGAGTATTGATGTAGCTGGAGACTCCGGCGCCGATCGCGCTCGTGATCGTCAGCGTGAAGGCTCCGATGAAGATGGCGATGACGGTGAGGGTCGTGCGCAGTTTGCTGCGGAAGCTGTTGCCGATGGCGGTTTTCACGATGTCGACGAACTTCATGAGAGGCGCTCCGCTTCGGTCGCTTCGAGGCCGTCGTGGATGAAGAGCTGTCGGTCGCAGCGAGCCGCCAACGCCTGGTCGTGGGTCACCAGGATGAGCGTGATTCCTTTCTCCCTGTTCAGGGAGAACAGGATGTCCTCGACGATTTTTCCCGTCACGCTGTCGAGATTGCCGGTCGGTTCGTCGGCGAAGATCACCTTTGGATTGTTCACGAGCGCTCGCGCGATCACGGCGCGCTGTTTCTGCCCACCCGACAGGTTCCCCGCTTTGTTCTTGGCCTTGTCGCCCAATTCGAGTTGCTCCAGCGCAGCCATTCCGAGAGCCTTGCGTTCCTTCGGAGCGACGCCGGCGATTTTCAGCGGAAGGACCACATTGTCGAGTACGGAGGCGTTGGCAGTGAGAAAGAACTGCTGGAAGACGAAGCCGAAGTCGCGGTTACGCAACCGATTCACGTCCGCAGCACGCAGAGCCGTCGAGTCGGAGCCGCCGACGAGCACCGCTCCGCCGTCAGGGCCGTCGAGGAGGGCGAGCAGGTGCATGAGCGTCGACTTGCCCGACCCGCTCTTGCCGACGATCGCGATGGATTCGCCTGCGTTGATCTCGAGGGACACCCCCTTGAGTGCATCGAAACGATTGGAACCGTGGCCGTATGACTTTCGGATGTCGCGTGCAGCAAGAATGGGGGAGGTCATGCTCGAGGTTGTCTTCTTTCAGACCGATTTGCGTGTGGATGTGTGAGCAGGTGCCCGCATCATGAATTTTGCAGGGCGTGCAAAGTTAGCGTAGGCGCCGTGAGATATGGGCTAGCTGGGAACCCAGCGTGCTCGCAGGGCGAGCTCTCAGCGCGTGCTCGCAGCGCGAGCTCTCAGCGTTGTGCAAGCGTGAAGGGAAGCACAGGTCCGGATCCGGCGTTGCGCAGGGCGCGTGCGGCGATGGTCAGTGTCCATCTGCTGTCCGCGAGGTCGTCGATGAGCAGCACTGGTCCCGGCGGCTCGGTGGGCACGAAGCCGACCAGGACATCGGCAGAGTCCGAACGATCCGGGTCTGCCGGATCATTCGGATCCGTCAGCGCGGCATCGGTATCGGTATTCGTATTGGTGGCGGCCAGCGCGGCGCGCATCCCGTCTGGAACGCTGAAGCGTTCCCACACGGACGCGAGCCGATAGGCGCTGTTGCCGCCAGGGCCGCCGCTCGGTCCTCCACCGGCCAATTCGAGCGAGCCGAGGTAGGGCAGCCGGCCGAGGGCGGCGAGTCCGGCTGCAAGGGATCCGACCAGCAGCGGGCGACTGCGTGACGGCACGGAAACCACCGACGTCGGCCGAGTGGCCCAGTTCCACTCGCCGAGCACACGGGCGCACGCGTTCAGCAGTGCCTCGTCGATTGGAGCATCCGTGGTCGCGCCGTCGGCAGAGTTGCCATCTGCACTCGGCGCGAATAATGCGCGAAGTCGATTGCCCCAGCCGAGGTCGGTCAGGCGCGCCAGGGAGCGCCCGGTGCTGAAGTTCTCGGCCGAGGGAATCTTGCCGGACACGCGGATGCCGAGTGCGGCCATTCCGCTCGGCCACAGCGACCGCGGTGCGAGCTCGACGCCGACTTTCTCGAGTGCATTCGTGGCTGTACCAAGGGCATCCGCGGCAACGTCCTCCGGATACCAGACACCGGCGCACCGGTCGCAGCGGCCGCACGGCCGCGCATCAGGATCATCGAGAGCGCGCTGCAAGAACTCCATGCGGCAACCGTCAGTGTGCTCGTATTCGAGCATCGCGGCCGCTTCAGCGCTGCGTGCCTGTGCGATGCGTGCGTAGCGCTCTTCGTCGTAGTCCCACGGCTGGCCGGTGGACTCCCAACCGCCGCGCGTACGTCGAACGACACCGTCGACATCGAGCACCTTGAGCAGAAGTTCGAGCGTGTTGCGCTTGAGGTTCACCCGGGTTTCCAGGGCGGCGGTCGAAAGCGATCCTGATGCGGCGTTCAACGCCTGGAGCACTTGCGTGACACGTTCGCGGCTCGGCATCGACGCGGTCGCGAAGTACGCCCAGATCGCCGGGTCTTCGTCACCGGGAAGGAGCAGCACGTCGGCGTGATCGGTCGCGCGTCCTGCGCGGCCGACCTGCTGATAGTAGGCGACCGGTGAGGACGGTGCGCCAAGGTGGATCACGAAGCCCAGGTCGGGCTTGTCGAATCCCATGCCGAGCGCGCTCGTGGCGACGAGTGCTTTGACATGGTTCTGTTTGAGCGCCGATTCCGCGTCTTCGCGCTCGGCCGGTTCGGTGCGGCCGGTATAGGCCCGCACGTCGTACCCGGCATCGCGCAACACGGCAGCAGTGTCTTCGGCCGCGGACACCGTCAGGGTGTAGATGATACCGCTGCCGGCAAGCTCATTCAGATTCGAGATCAACCACGCGAGTCGCGCACCGGGCTCGCGCAGCCGCAGCACACCGAGCCGCAGTGATGCGCGTGCGAGCGAGCCGCGGATGGTGAGCACGGCATCTGCCTCGCTGGGGTGCGTGCTCGCGCCCAACTGCTCAGCCACATCCGTCACCACTCGAGAGTTCGCGGTTGCGGTTGTTGCGAGCACCGGCACGCCTGCGGGAAGTGTTGACACGAGTTCGCGCAAACGCCGGTAGTCGGGCCGGAAGTCGTGGCCCCAATCCGAAATGCAGTGCGCCTCGTCGATGACAAGCATGCCCATGCGTGCTGTGAGCGTCGGCAGCTGTTCTTCGCGAAACGTCGGGTTGTTGAGGCGTTCGGGTGAGACGAGCAGCACGTCGACCTCGTCGGCGTCGAGCGCCGCCCGAGCCCGACCCCATTCCGTTGCGTTCGCGGAGTTGATCGAAACCGCTCGAACGCCGGCTCGTGCGGCGGCGGCGACCTGGTCGCGCATCAGGGCGAGCAGTGGCGAAACGATAACGCTCGGTCCGGCGCCCCGTCGGCGCAACAGCAGCGTCGCCACGAAATACACCGCTGACTTGCCCCACCCCGTTCGTTGCACGACGAGTGCACGCCGACGCCCGGTGACGAGTGCGTGGATCGCCTCGAACTGACCGTCGTGGAACGTGGCCAGCGATGACCCGACGAGTGCGTGCAGCACCGCGTCCGCCTCAGCGCGTAGCGCGACGTCGGATGCGAGGGCGGATGCGGATGCTGCGTCGGTCATGCCCCCAGGGTGTCATGGACCATAGACATTCGCCTGTGTCGCACGCATCGCCTGTGGAGCGCTGTTACCTCGCGAGCCCTGTGGGGGAGTACCTCGGTGATCAGCCCGGCGGCAGAGGCGGCGTGACCAGGAAGTGCCAACCGAGCCACCACCAGAACACGAGGATCGTGATACGCACCGCACGCGAGGCCATCACGCGGTCGAGCAGCGTGTCGAACGGGGCGATCTTGTCCGGGTTCCGGCGTGATGTCAGCACTAGCACGATCGCGAGCACGCCGCATGCGCAAAACCCGACAATCGTGATCACTCGGCTCATCGTGTGTGCCCGCGTCGCATCAGGGCGGCTCCGCCGATGAGCCACACCGCTATGCCGGCCGCGCGGAACAGCGGATTATCCAGCGGTGGACCGATCAAGTCGGACAGTGCCGGGTGCGCATACACGGCGTCGGCAGAGGGCATCCCAAGGAAGAATGAGCTCACCTCCCAGGCGCACAGCGCCAGGCCGAGGGCTGACCACAGGATTGCCGCCCATCGGATCGCGCGCGATTGCGAGCGCTCGCGGGACTGCTCGGCGGAGGCGTCTGCAGCCGGGTTCGGCCACGCGAACGGAATCAGCGTGAGGCCGACGCCTGCAACGATGACGCCATCCGCAAAGCTGTAGCGCGGCAGGAAGGTCAGGAGCGCGACCAGGATGACGCCGACCGAATATGCAACGACAGTGCGCGGCGATCGCCAGCTGCGGGTGAAGCGCAGCAGACCGAGCACATCCAGCGTCAGGACTACGGCGGCGCCGAGGAAAACGGCGCCGTCTGCCGGAGCGCCGCGGAAGAATTGGAAGGCGCTGGTCAGGCACAGAATGGCGATCCACGGCGCATCGCTGCGAACCCGCCTGCCGACGCGCGCACGTGCCGGCTGCTCACGAATGTTCCGCGCACGAGTGTTCTGCGCGGGCGCCTTGTGGGCACGTTTCTGCCGTGTGCGCGGAGTCTGATGTTCGTTCGCCATGAGATCACCGGGGCGGGATTCACGAGTGGGAAGCCGTCCTGTTTTCTCAGGCTACTCTCATCTGACTCACTAGCCGCCGAACCCTGGCCCACTGAAGAGCGCGTGCGCGATCGCGAAGATCACGAGCCCCGCCACAGACCCGACGACCGTGCCGTTAATGCGGATGAACTGCAGATCGCGACCGACCTGCAACTCTATTTTCTCCGTCGTCTCGGCGGGGTCCCAACGCTTGACCGTGTCGGTGATGATGCCGACGATGTCGTGACGATACGTCGAGACCAAGTGGGTTGCGGCATCCGTGGCCCACGCGTTCACCTTCGCGCCGAGCACGGCATCGGTTGCGAGCCGGCCGCCGACGTCCGTCAGAGCGGATGCGATGCCTCGCCGCAGCGCGCTGCTCTCGTCGGCCAGGGACTCGAGCAGCGCTGAGCGGGCCGCCTCCCACACACTGCCGGCCAGTTCGCGCACGCGCGGGTCGTCGAACGCTCGGTTCTTCGCGGCCTCGAGTTTCGCGATCGTCGCCGCATCGTTCTGCAGGCGCTCGGTCAGCGTCGTCAGATAACCGTCGATCGCCTGGCGCAACTTGTGGTTCGGGTTTGCGCGCACATCGCGCACGAACCGCTGCGCCTCGTGATAGACCGTGTCGTCGACGAAGCGGTTGACGACGCTGGGCACCCAGGAAGGCAGGCGAGCGGATGCGAGCGCGCCGAACGCATCCGGATTCTCGCTCACCCACGTGTCGAGCCGGTCGAACACGAGGTCGACGGCCTCGCGGTGGCCACCGGATGCGATCACCTTCTCGCCGAGGCGGCCGAGCGGCGGCCCCCACAGCGGGTCGAGCACGTGGCGATGCACGATGGACTCGATCAGGGTCTTCATGTCCTCGTCGTCGAGCATTGTGGCGACGCCGCGCAGGGCGGTCGAGGCCTCTGCCGTGACGCGGCGTGCGTTGTGCGGTTGCGCAAGCCAACTCCCGAGACCGGTGGCAAGGTCGATGGACTCGAGCTTGCCGCGCACCGCGCTCTCGGAGAGGAAGTTGGTCTCGACGAACTCGCCGAGGCTCTCGCCGATCTCGTCTTTGCGGTTGGGGATGATCGCCGTGTGCGGGATCTTCAACCCGAACGGATGCCGGAACAGCGCGGTCACCGCGAACCAGTCGGCCAACGCGCCGACCATGCCGCCCTCGGCGGCTGCGCGCACGTATTGCAGCCACGGGTACTCGTGCTGGAAGGCGAACGCGACGGCGAAAACAACGGTGAGGCCGATCAGCAGGCCGAGCGCGATGGCTTTCATGCGTCGCAGCGCGGACCGGCGCGCGGCATCCGCGGGGGAGAGCACGGCGTTTTCGCGGAGGAGAGTGGTCACGAATACTCCTTTCCTGTGCCTCCGATTGTCTCAGGTGATCGGATGGGCGCCGGTTCGGTGGCGGCTGCGCGAAGCCGGATGCGAGGCGGTAGCGAGGCGGTAGCGAGGAAAAGATGGTGGTCGGGTAGCGAGGTACGAGCGTATCGAGACCCGTATCGAGATCTGCGTGCGGGGTCTTGATACGCTTGCAGGTCATCCAATCCTGGACCAGCTGGGGGACTTCACGTGTCGGCTCCGACGTCAAGAAAGACACGGGCCGCCCGCTTCACGCGGCAGGTGGGCGCGACGCTTGGTGAGGTCTCAAGGAATGCGATTGCCGTCGACGTGGTGGCGATCACGGGCGGCGCCCCGGGGAGCGAGACTGATCCCATCCAGTTGGGAGACGTTGGCGACGACGGGTTCCGCTTCGCCAAGGTCGGAATCGCGATCAAAACCGCGGAAGAATTCACGCTGACCGTGCCGGACGCATGGCAGAACCGGATGCGCATCGGATGGGGCAATCACGGTGCGGTGCTTGCGACCACGTTGCGCGTACCGGGATGCACGTCAACGCCGCCCGGGGCTTCGTGGGTCGTCTACCCCGGCGGTTTTCGGCTGAAGACCGCAGCGTGTGTCCCGTTGATCGTGAAGACAGACAGTGAGACACAGACCATCAACGTTCCGATCGGTAAGCGCTGCCCCAGCGGCTGAGGCTCTGTGTCCAGAGCCCTCGCGAGCTGCTGGCGCCCGAAGAATCTTGATGATATAGTAAGCGCACTTACTAGATAGGAGAATCTCATGTGGACAACCAGCCATGAAGCAACAACACCCGCCGGACCCGACGCCGTGTGGGCCGCACTGCAAGCGTTGCATTCGGGAATTGCGCTCGGACCGAACTCCGACTTGTTCGAGTTGCACGGCCCGTTCCAGGCAGGCACACGGTTGACCGTCACCCCGCAGGGCCAGGAGCCGATGGAATCCGTCATCACCGAATTGGAACCCGGCGTCGTGTATGCCGACCAGACGGTGTTCGGCGAGCTGACGCTCGCCTTCCGTCACCGGCTGAGCCCTACTCCGACCGGCGGGACCACGGTCACACATGTGCTGGAAATCACCGGCGGCGGCGCCGACGAGCTCGGCCCCGAGCTCGGCCCACAGATCAGCGCGGATTTCCCTGTTGCGATGAGCGAACTGTTAGCCGCCGCGGAACGAGGTGTGCATGCCTGACGGCTCTCTGGGCACCCGGTTCGAGTCTGCCGCCGAGAGCCCAGGCCTGACTCTGTGGCACGTCACCAACCGCTGGCAAGCGGCCATGCGGGCGGCGCTGGCGCCACACGGCATCACGCACGTGCAGTACGTGTTGTTGGCGTGCCTGGTCTGGCTTCACGCGGCCGAGCCTGGGCGGCAACTCACCCAAGCTGAGCTCGCAGATTTCGCGGGCACAGACGTGATGATGACATCCCAAGTACTCCGTACGCTCGAAGCAAAAGGACTCATCCAGCGGGCGCAGCACCCCACCGACGGCCGCGCCAGGGTTCTGCTCCCGACGAAAATCGGGATCACGGCCGCTCGGCGAGCAACCCACGATGTCGAAGACGCCGATGCCATCTTCTTCGCATCGGTGGAAAACATGGGCACCTTCGCGGACCAGCTCACCCGCCTTGCGAGACTGTGAGGTTCGCGCGGCCGGAAACCTTTAAGTTGCCGGCCAGTTCGCGCGCGCGGATCGTTCTTTAGGCGCTCGGTCAGCGTGGTCATGCCATTCCGTGCCATGCTCGAACGCATGCGGATGGCGATCGTTGGCGGCGCGCTCCTCATTGTTGGTGTCGTGGCTGTTGTGCTTCACCTGGAGCCGCTCAACGCTGTCGATGTGTTGTGGAATCGCGTCTGGCCGATCTTGCTCTTCGTCGCTGCGATCACGGTCGTCACTGAATTCGTCGCAGAGGCCGGCGTGTTCACCGCGATCTCGGAACGGCTGGCGCGCTGGGGTCGGGGGCGTGCCTGGATGCTTTGGCTCCTCGTCAGCGTCCTGTGCGTCGTCGTAACCATGTTCTTCTCACTCGATACGACGGCCGTTCTCATCACGCCGGTCGTAATCATCGTGGTGCGCCATACCGGGCTGCGAATTCTCCCTTTCGCGCTCACCACCGTTTGGCTCGCCAACACCGCATCACTGTTGCTGCCGGTCTCAAACCTCACCAACTTGCTTGCACAAGAGGTGAGCAGCCAGTCCGTCGCGCAATTCGTGGTGCTGAGCTGGGCGCCTGCAGTGATCGCGATGGTGATTCCGCTCGCCGTGGTCACGATCGCCTTTCGCCGTGATCTCGGCGCGCGCTTCACCGCACCGCCGGATGCTCCCCTTGGTGATCGCACACTCTTCACGATTTCGATTGTTGTGCTGGTCGTCCTGATGCCCGCGCTTGTCTCGGGGATCCCCGTGTGGATTCCAGCATGCGCCGCGGCACTGGTACTGACCCTCACCTTTGCGCTGCGCCGCCGGGCTGTCGTTCGGATCAGGTTGATCCCATGGTCGCTGCTGGCGTTCGCCTGCGGCCTCTTTCTCGTCGTCGACTCGGCACACCAGTTGGGTCTCGGCACGGCGCTCGCGGCCGCGACCGGCGATGGAACGGGATTCGCACAGCTTCTTCGTCTCGCGGGCGCGGGGGCGGCATCGGCGAATCTTGCCAATAATCTGCCGGCTTACCTGGCCCTTGAACCAAGTGCAGTGGGGAGTCCGATTCGCATGATGGCGCTGCTGATCGGGGTGAACTGCGGTGCGCTCGTCACGCCGTGGGCGTCACTGGCGACGCTGCTCTGGCACAACCGGCTGACCGCACTCGGTGTCGAAGTGCCTTGGCGCACGTTCATACTGCTCGGCTTCATCGTCGCCCCCCTCACAATTCTCGGATCGGTAGCGGCGCTTGCACTGATCTCGTAAGCCGAGTCGCGAGGTCTGTCGCTGCCTTAGTTCTCGATCGGGCCGAGCCAGGCATTCGCGACGGTGGAGTGGGCGGACTCGTCATCCGATGGGTGGAAGATCCCCGCGAGCACGTCACGATAAAGCCGGCCGAGCTCGCTCGAGTTGAAGTAGGTCGACCCGCCCGACACACGCACCGCGTCGTCCACAACGACACGCGCCGTCTCCGTCGCCCGCACCTTCAGGCCGGACAGTTTCGCGAACCACTGAGCACCGTGGTCGACCAGGTTGTCGACATCCGCTGCGAGACCGTCGACCTGCGGACGGATGCCGTCTTGCGCGATCGCGGCATCCGCGATGCGCCAGCGGATGTCCGGGTCCTGCGCATAGGTCTTTCCGTCGTTCTTCATCGAGGTGCGCCGGTGAACGGCCTCAACTGCGAGTTGCAGAGCGCGCTCGCCGATGCCCGCGTACACGGAGGCCAGCAGGATCTCGAACGCTGCGAAGATGGCGAAGATCAACGAGTCGGCGTTCGGACCCGGGTTCAGTCGGCGCACGACGCGGTCCGCAGCAGCGTGGGCCCCGTTCAGCACTGTCGTGTTCGACTGGCTGGCACGCATGCCGAGTGTGTTCCAATCGTCCTTGATCTCGAAGCCGCCGTTCTCGCGGTTGATGAAGCCGTACACGATCTTCGGGGCATCGGCACTGGTGGTGTCCAGTCCCATCGTGCCGAGTCGGGTCCACGCGGGCGAGAGCGAAGTGAAGATCTTGGTGCCGAAGAAGCGGTAGCCCCCATCGCCATCCGGCTGGGCGTCAGTGCGGGAGCCGAACAGCACGAGGTCGTTGCCACCCTCGCTCAAGCCGAACCCGAAGACTTCGCCTGCGCCGGCCTCGCGTAGCACGAAGTCGAGGCTGTCGTCGCCTCGGGCGCGCAGGATTTTTGCGACGCCGGTCCACACATGATGCATGTTGATCGCCAATGCGGTGGCAGGTGCGGCCGATGCCAGGCGTGCCTGTTCGCGCGCCACCTGCTTCAGGCTCATCCCGAGCCCGCCGTACTCGGCGGGCACGAACGCCTTCAGATAGCCGGCGGCGACGAGCTCGTCGAAGTCCTCCGCGAAGAACGTGTTCTCCCGGTCATAGCCGGCGGCCCTGGAGTGGATGCGCTCCAGGAGATCGTCGGTGAGAAGGGGACTGTCTGAACGTGCTGTCGTGTGCTCGGTCACGACCTCAGCTTAGGATGGCACGCCGTATTCAGCCACGGTGCTGGCGTCAGTGCGCGAGCGTATTCGGGAAACCGAATGTTGCGACCAGCGCTGGGTCATGGAACTTGATGATGTGGGAGATGCCCGCCGGGGTGGCCGCCAGCACCACGACTCCGTCGGCTTGGAGTACGCCGTCACCGTCTCGGCGGTATACGACGGCGCAGGGCTGACCGTTCGCGGTGGTTGCGATCATCCGCCAATCGCCAGCGGCGCCCAGCACATATGCCTCGAGCACGCCGATGCACATCATCATGCCGGATTGCCAGTTGCGGAACGGGGTCGCTTCCAACGTGGCGTCAGCGCGCAGCACCTGCACTAGTTGGCTGACATCGGCGTGCTCGAAAGCCGCAATGTAACCGTCGAGTAACGCTCGAGCCCGTTCGTCGGTCGGCTCTAGCAGTTCGGCGGGTTCCAGGTCCAATTCATTCAGCCGTGCACGGGCGCGCTCGAGTGCGCTTTTTACGGCCACAGTGGTGGTGCTGAGCACCTCTGCGGTTTCGGCGGCAGAGAATGCGAGCACGTCGCGCAGGATGAGGATTGCACGTTGCCTGGAAGGGAGGTGCTGCAGGCTGGCGATAAGAGCAAGCCTCAGGGTTTCGCGATGGATCGCAACGGCCGCGGGATCGTCAGCGGGCGCAGTGAGCCAAATGTCCGGCAGCGGCTCGAGCCAGGAAACCTCGCCCGGTGGCACGGGACTCGGCGGGCGATCGGGTCCGTCGTACGGGCCGGCAAGCCCCGAAGGCAGCACCCGGATCGAGCGCGGCTTCAACGCCGTCAAACAGACGTTCGTGGCGATCTTGTAGAGCCATGTCCGCAGCGACGCCCGCTCCTCGAAGGCGCCGTACGCGCGCCACGCCCGCAGATAGGTCTCTTGTACCAGGTCCTCGGCGTCGTGAGCGGAGCCGACCATGCGGTAGCAGTGCGCCAAGAGCTCCCGACGGAATCGCTCTGTCTCGGCAGCGAAGTGGTCTTGAGTGTGTGCCGCTCGCGGATGTGGTGTCACGTAACAAGGCTATTTCTCAAATAGTTCTGGATGTGTGTGGGGACCGGCGCGGCAGTAGCTGGAGCTCGGCTCAGGGCAAGAGGGCCAGTTTGCCGATCGTGGACCTGGATTCGAGTTTCTCGAGCGCTTGAGGGCCGTCGGCGAGTTCGTAAACGGTGGGCCGGCCAGGGGCCAACACGCCGCTGGTAAGGAGCGCGGACAGCTCGCCCATGACCTCGCCGAAGATTTCCGGAGCGGCCTGGATCAGAACGCCGATGTTGAAGCCGATCACGTGGACCTGGTGTTTGTACACCAGGTCCCAGTTTGTGATCGAAGCTTCGCCGCCTGCGATACCGTAGACGACGACGCGGCCGGTGACCCGTTTGGCTGCAGCGAGGCTGGCGTCGAAGGTGGCGCCGCCGGCCGACTCCAGAACGATATCGACGCCGGCACCGCCGGTCAGCCGCAACACCTCGGTGGCGACGTCGTCGCCGAGGCTGTCCAAGACGTGGTCAGCGCCGAGCGCCAGCACGGTTTCGTGTTTGCCCGGTGAAGCTGTGGCGATGACTGTCGCACCGTAATGTTTGGCCATCACGACCGCTGCCTGGCCGGTCGCGCCTGCAGCGGCGTGGACCAGCACGCTCTGCCCGGCGGTGATTCCGCCCAGTGGTTTGAGTGCGGCCAGCGCGGTGGGCCAGTTGACAAGGAGACCAAGCGCCTGCTCTTCCGTCCAACCCGGGGGCAACGGCATCGCCCCGGTCGCGGGCAGCACCATGAATTCGGCGAATGCGCCGTCTCCGACGCCGACGACGCGGTCCCCCGGTTGCGGGCCGTTCGCTGCCACTGCCTCGCCGACCGCTACGACTTCGCCAGCCGCCTCGAATCCCGCCAGATAGGGTGGTCGCGGGCCGCCCAGGAAGGTGCCGTGAGCCTTCGAGATATCCGCGAAGTTGACCCCGGCGGCACTAACGCGGATCAGGATCTCGTTCTCACCGGGAATCGGTACTGGTGCATCGGTGATCAGACGCATGTCCTGAGGCCCGTTAAGGGACGTCTGCTGTAACGCGCACATGGTCGCTGGAACGTTCATCGGCGATCAGCCTTTCTGTCTAGTCGGGTGTGTGGGAGCGAACGGCCCGTTGCCGGCCCGTGCCCATACCATGTAGACCCCGGTCACCTCGAAAAGGAATCGCCAACTCCCAAATCGCATCAAGTCGAGCCCGGCTGAGCGGATGCCCCTTGTCGACGGGACGCACTCGCACGACCGCGCGAACTGGCTGTCCGGTCCGCTTTTTGTAAGCAGAAAAGTTGAACCCGCGTGTGTCGATGTACACCGGCGCCGCCTCACATGCGTTTCGGGGAACCCGTGCAGCAGCACGACCGCCGGGCCGAACCCGGCGACGCAGTGCGCAACCCCGAGCACGATGTCAATCCGGTGAATTGCGCCAGTGCCGGGGCCCAGTCGGATTGCCGCGACAAGCGTAGCCTCGACGGTGAAGCGCGACGCCCGCTTCACCACCGCAGCGTGACGTTCGCCCGGGCTTTGCACGGTAACCCGGACGGGCAAACGCATTCCGGTCCGGTTTGTCGTGCAAAGTCCGGGGCAGCGCTGTCGTCTGCTCGGTCACGCTCCTCAGCTTAGGATGGCGCGCGATTTTCGGCCATGGCGCGCTGTGTCGTGCACTCCGACCTGCGGTTGCCGGGCGGTCAATCCGCCGACGTAGCCGTCCTCCTGAAGGCGTTCGCGTTCGCGGCAACCCAACTCGAGTACGTGGTTGCCGGCCGGCCGAGAATTGCGGCGACCTCCTCGGTGGTCGGTGCGGGCTTGTCGGTGAGGGTTGCGAGTCGGGCGAGATTCGCGTCGGCGAATTCCGGCGGAAAGCCCAGATCGGTCAACGTCGCACGCGCTGCAGCGGGCGGGATCTCTTGACAGCGCAAGCTTCTACCCAGAACCTCGCCGATCACCTCGACCATGTCCTCCTGGGTAAGCGATTGAGGCCCGGTGACATCGACCCGACGCCCGTCAAGATCGTCGTGGAGTAGTGCGTACGCGGCGACGGCAGCCACATCCGCAGGGTCGATCACCGCTTCGCTCGCGGTCGGTGGCAGAATCCACATCACGGAACACGCCGTGCGGGAGACTCTCGGCATAGCTGCGTTGGGCGGCGCGGATGCCGGCATGCGCCGCTTCGTGCCCTGTGCGGCCGCGGGTCGCGGACAAGACGACCACCGGGCAGGAAGGGGGCGCCGGTGGGTTCTGCCGCAAACCGGCCATAGAAGTGTAGGCGGCGTTCATTTCGCGGCGTGTTTGGCTGATGCCGGCCGGGGTGAAGTCTTCGGCGACCATCGTCTCGTACGTGTCGGCTGGGTAGAGTCGGCGAATACCCCGTGTCGCGAGTCGGCGGACCCAGACGAAGCGTGTCATCGATTGCCCGGACGCCAGCTTTCGGTCCACGGACTTCGCCGTGGCCTCGGGGTGATCGTAGGCCGGCGCCTTTTCGGGCATCGGGTCGATCAGCAGGAGCCCGTCAAGCCGGTCGGCCAGGCCCACCGACGCGAGACGGGCGATCGGTCCGCCCATGCTGTGGGCCACGAGCACGAACCGTTCGGGAACCACCTGGCGGATCATCGATTCCAAGTGTTCGGACATTTTCGTGAGCGTCGTGGGGCGCAGTGTGCGGGTGCTGCGGCCGAATCCAGAACGATCGTAGGCAACCAGGCGCGCGCTGTTCTGCAAACGGTCCACAAGGGGATCCCAGCAGGTGCGTCCACAGCCCGGGCCCGCCTCGAAGATCACCCACTTGTGGCCGCGCCCGGTCGCCTCGACGTAAACATCCGCGTCATCGACTTCGACCAGTCGCCCCGCGATTGTGCGCATGGCAGCTCCAATCACTTCAATCAGCATTAGTTGCAATTCTGCGAATAATAGCATTGGTGCGAAGATTGCAAGGTGGACAAACTTGAACTGCTGATGCATCCGGTGCGGCTGCGTATCATTCTGCAGCTTCAGGACCAGCAGTTGACGACAGCGCAGATCGCACGGGCCCTTCCTGGTGTCTCCAAAGCGACGATCTATCGGCAGATTGTTCGCCTTGTCGACGGAGAGATTCTTGAGGTAACTGGCGAAGAGCCCAAACGCGGCACCGTCGAGCGAAGCTATAGCCTGCGCACGGGCGCTGCCAGAATCGATGAGGCCGCGTTCGCAGCAATGACGACAGAGGAACACCGTCGCGGCTTCACCGCAATGGTCGCGTCTCTTCTGGCCGAGTTCAACGCATACCTGGACCAGCAAGACTCGAAACCAGCCGCCGGCCCCCTCGCCTACGGGCAACGCAAACTCTGGCTGAATACCGATGAGTTCGCCGACTTTGAAAATGACATGCTCGAACTCATGAAGAAGTATTCCGGCGCAGACCATGCAGACAATCGACAGGCATTCCTGACCGGACTCATCCTGTTCCCGGCACACCAACCAGGCGAATGATCAAGGACCGCCCGCTCGCCGACGACCTATACCGACGGCCCGCCGTCCACCGGCGGTGCCTGGGATCGTGAGCGCCTGCTACGACCGACCAGGCGGATGCCGCCCCACACGATTCCGCCGACCACGGCGATCAGCACGAGCCAGGGAAGTACCACGCCGAGGAAGACCAGGAATGCGCCTGCGGCCACCACCAGAGCATTCCATCCGGCCGCCAGCCCACTGAAGAAGTTGTCGGGTCCGGCAGCAGCAACGGTGCCTGGGGCGTGCAGTTCGAGCGTGATCGTCGCCAATGAAACCTGATCCTTCAGGTAGTTCTGCTGCGAGATCAGGCTGTCGAGGTCGGCCTGGCGTTGGGTCAGGCTCGATTCGATCGAGATCAGATCGGCCGTGCTGGTCGCCTTGCTCATCAACTCCAGCAGGCGGTTGACGGAGGTCTGCAGCGCCGTGATTCGAGCGTTGACGTCTTTGACCTGCGTGGTGACGTCTTGTGAGCTCGTCGTGACGGAGTTGACCGTGCCCAGTTTCTTCAGGTCTGCCAGCGTCGCGTCGAGCTTCGGGGACGGAATCCGCAGCGTCAGTGTGGCGCTCGCCCGTTGGTCGGGCGTGCCCGGCTGCTCGGTCATCGCGTCGACTCTGCCACCTGCAGCGTCGACGACCCGGGTTGCGTCGCTCGCTGCGCTCACTGGTTTATCGACGGTTAACGACATCGTTCCCGTGGTGATCACCGAGCGGTTCTGGGTCTGCGGGTCGAGCGCATTCGAATCGGATGCCGCGCCCTTCGCCGCGTCGGGCTGATTCGCGCCCTGCGGGGCCCCCTTCTGCACCGTTCCGTTCTGCGCTGGAACCTGGCCAATGCCGCCCTGGACAGTGCCGACCGAACCCGAGGAGCCGCCGCCGGTGCATCCGCTCAGCGAAAGTGCCCCCAGCATCAGCGCGCCGACCGCGATTGCAACACCACCCCGTGCCCGTTTCATGCCACCACCCTAGGGCGCTTCGCAGGCGGATGCCCGGGAGCCCGGTCACGATCCGGTCTCAACTGATGCGTATGGTAGTGGCATGCACACGCGCACAATGGCGAAACGAACACTGGGAAGAACCGGCCGGGAAGTATCCGTGATCGGATTGGGTACGTGGCAGTTGGGAGCCGACTGGGGGAACGTGTCGGAGAGTGACGCGCTCGCGGTGCTCGAGGCATCCGCTGCGGCGGGCGTGACCTTCTTCGACACCGCGGATGTCTACGGTGACGGCCGCAGCGAAACCCTGATCGGGCGTTTCCTCGCCGCGAATCCGGACTTGGGGCTCACCGTCGCGACGAAGATGGGGCGGCGCGAAGCGCAGGACCCGGCGAACTTCACGCTGGCGAAGTTCCGCGAGTGGACCGACCGCTCACGATCGAATCTGCGGATGGACACGCTGCCGCTGGTGCAGCTGCACTGCCCGCCGACGCCGGTGTATTCGAGCGACGCCGTGTACGACGCACTCGACACGCTCGTCGCGGACGGCGCGATCGCCAATTACGGCGTCAGCGTTGAGACTTGCGACGAGGCGCTGACGGCGATCGCACGACCAGGCGTCGCGAGCGTGCAGATCATTCTGAACGCGTTCCGGCTCAAGCCGCTGGATGCGGTGCTGCCGGCCGCCCAGGCCGCCGGCGTTGGCATCATTGCTCGGGTTCCGCTTGCGTCCGGACTGCTGTCGGGGCGGTACACGCACGACACCGCGTTCGCAGCGAACGATCATCGCGCGTTCAACCGACACGGCGAAGCGTTCGACGTCGGCGAGACGTTCTCCGGCGTGGACTATGACATGGGTGTCGCGGCGGCGCAGGAGTTCTCGGCGGCGGTCGCGCGGGTGCGCGAGGGCCAAGGCATCGAGTGCACCGACAAGCTCACACCGGCGAAAGCTGCCCTTGCCTGGGTTGCGCAGCAGGATGGCGTGAGCGCCGTCATCCCGGGCGCCCGCTCGGTGGAGCAGGCCCGGGGGAACGCGGCCGCCGGATCACTCGCGCCGCTCGGCGACGAGTTCACTGCTGCGGTGCGAACGATCTACGATCGCGACTTCCGAGCGACGATCCACGCCCGCTGGTAGGCCCGGTGCAGCGCCGGGCCCTGAGCCTGTCGTTCGGTCGCTGAGCCTGTCGAAGGGCGCGGATGAGCTCAGTTCGCGTCGACCTCGAGTTCGACGACTGCCCACGACAGTGCAGGCAACGTTAGGGTGACGCGGTCGTCCGCGGCGCTCACTGTATTGAGTGGGCGCAGGCCGACCTGCTCGCCGGTCGCCACAGTGTTGCGTGAGAAACGATCGCCTCCGTCTGGAGCGACGAGCACCTCCGCGCGGGTCACGCGACCGGCGACCAGCCCGCGCAGCACGACGTCCACTGAAGCTGCCTCATCCAGTCCACGGTTTGCAAGGAATAACGCCAGTCGCCCGGTCTCTTCGTCCCAGGTTGCGCTGACGTCAACAAGATCGGTGTCGCCGAACTTCGCCGACTCGTAACGATCGCTTCTGATCGCCGCGCGAACGATCTGGCCGCGTGCGAGCTGCGCCATGCGTGCGAACGGCCAGAAGATGGATTGGCGCCAGGCGGCCCCGCCCTCCTCCGTGAGGATCGGCGCAATCACGTTGACGAGCTGGGCCTGGTTCGCGATCTTCACGCGGTCGCCGTGGCGCAACAGGGAGTTGAGCAGCGTGCCGACGACAACGGCATCCGTAACGTTGTAGGAGTCCTCGATGACCCGTGGGTGCTCGCGCCAGACTCCGGAAGCGGCGATCTTGTCCGGCTGATCGTCGGAGTCGAGACCGCGCTGGTACCAGACATTCCATTCATCGAACGATAGATTGATGGACTTGCGGTGCTTGCCGCGCGCGCGCACGGCATCCGCTGTGGCGACCACCGCCTCAATGAAGTAATCCATGTCGACCGCCGAGGCGAGAAAGCTTGCGGCGTCGCCGTCGTGCTCCTGGTAGTACGCGTGCAGCGACACGTAGTCGACCTCGTTGTACGCATGGCCGAGCACGGTCTGCTCCCACGCGCCGAAGGTCGGCATGCCGCTACCGGAACTGCCGCACACCACCAGCTCTATCGAAGGATCGACCATCCGCATGGCCTTGCCCGCCTCCTGCGCCAGGCGGCCATATTCGTCTGCCGTTTTGTGGCCGATCTGCCACGGCCCGTCCATTTCGTTACCCAGACACCAGAGCTTGATATCAAACGGATCCGCCGCACCGTTCTTCTTGCGAAGGTCGCTGAGGTAGGTGCCGCCCGGATGGTTGGCGTACTCGACGAGCGCGCGCGCGGCATCCACACCGCGGGTGCCGAGGTTGATTGCTTCCATGACCTCGGTGCCGGCTTTCTTCGACCAGGCGGCAAACTCGTGGAGGCCGAAGGCGTTGCTTTCCAGGGAATGCCATGCGCCGTCGAGCCGGCGAGGTCGCGATTCGGCCGGCCCGATGCCGTCCTCCCAGTTGTAGCCGGAGACGAAGTTTCCTCCCGGGTAACGGATGACGGTGGCTCCGAGCTCGCCCACTAACCGGAGCACGTCGGTACGGAAGCCATCGTCATCCGCTGTTGCGTGCCCCGGCTCGTAGATTCCGGTGTACACGCAGCGGCCCATGTGCTCGACAAACGAGCCAAAGAGTCGACGGGGAACGGCACCGATCGTGAAATCGCGATCAATGGTGATGGTGGCGCTTGACATGGATCTCCCTGTCTCGTGTTGTGAGCTGTCTCGTGTTGTGAGCTGCCTCGTGTTGTAAGCGTCGCTGCCCGGTGGCGAGTCGTTTCGCCAGCCTGTGGTCTGTGCCCGTGTTACACAGTTGATCATTACATCGTTGTAACGCTGTGCACAAGTTGGAAATCGAATGCGCAACGAGACCGATGCCGCCACGGGCTCGAGCGGGTCGCCCTGCGTGCGAGGGCATATTCATCTGGCCCCCTTGACAGATTGAAATCGGCCTGGCTACGATCGGCTACAACGTTGTAATCGTCGCCTCCAGGGCACGAAAGCGAGCGAGAACTGACCATTCCAGCGGGTTTGCTGGAGCGACGAGGAGGTCGAAAGTGGCAGCGAAATCACCGTCCACATTCACGCGACGCGGCTTTCTGAGCGTCGGGCTCGCGGCGGCAGGAACCTTCGCGTTGGCTGGATGCAGCAGCCCGCTGAGTGCAGGACTCCTGGGCAGCCAACTCAATCCGGACCAACTCATTTTCTGGAATCTCTTCGGCGGCGGCGACGGTAGCCGCATGCAGACGATGGAGGCCGGCTACACCAAGACCCATGGCGGTCCAGGTTCTCTGCAGGCAACGGTCTTCGCATGGGGCAATCCATATTATTCAAAGCTCAAGCTTGCGACGGTGGGCAACAAGCCCCCCGACGTCGCAATCTCGCATTTGACGCGAGCGAAGCCGCTCTTTGAAGGCAACCTGCTCGAGCCGATCACCGAGGCAGACCTGGCATTGGTCGGACTGTCGTCAGCCGACTTCAATCCGAAGTCATGGGCGGCGCAGAAGACCAACGAGCAGAACATTGCCATCCCTCTCGACACGCACCCGCTTGTCATGTTCTTCAACGAGGACGTGTGCAAGAAAGCCGGCCTGGTCACCTCTACGGGCAAATTGAAGAATCTCGACGGAATAGACGCGTTCGAGTCAGCGCTCGCTGCAGTGAGCAAGGTGACCGGCGGCACGGCGATCACTGTGGCGAACGTGAGCGAGACAGCCACACCGTGGCGCGTGTTCACGACGCTCTACAACCAGATCACAGGCGCCACACCGTTCCTCTCCGACAACGGCAGCAAGCTCACCGTGAGCGACGACGATTTCATCACGGTGGTGACTCGGATGCAGGAATGGGTGAAGAAGGGGTGGCTCAACAAGGGCCTGGACTACGCAGGCGCTCAAACGCAGATGTTCACTGGCAAGGCGGGGTTCTATCTCGAGGGCGAGTGGGAGATCACCACAGCTCAGTCGATCAAGAGGCTGAAGTTCGGTATGGTGCCCGTTCCAACCCTGTACGACAAGCCGGCGGCGCAGGCCGATTCGCACACCTTCGTGCTCCCGCGAAAAGCACGGACACTCGACCAACGCACGCAGGCGATGGGGTTCATCAAGTCGATGCTCGACCAGAGCATGACCTGGGCCATGGGCGGCCACGTGCCCGCCTATCTGCCGACTTTGAACAGTGCCGCGTACAAGAAGCTTGAACCGCAGGCCGACTATGCGTCCGCGGCCAAGTACGCCGTCTATGACGATCCAGCCTGGTACGGGGGCTCCGGGTCAACGTTCGAGAACACGGTCGGCGCGCAGCTGGGGCTCGCGCAACAGCTGGCGGTCTCACCGCAGGGCGCCCTGACAGCCATCAAAGACCAGCTTCAGGTTTACCTGGACACGCCCAGCCCGCTCTGATTCGACGATCTAGATACTGGAGGTACAACGACGTGACCGCCGCTGAAGTCATGAACCGATCCGCGACAGCGGGCCCACACAACGCGTCCGTTCGACGTCGATCGCCGCTGTATCGCGGTCAGAGCCGAGGGGCCTGGCTCTTCCTTGCCCCGTTCGGCATCTTCTATCTGGCATTTCTGCTCGGGCCGACGGTCTGGATGCTGATCGCCAGTTTCTTCAACACGTCGGCAGTGCGCCCAGGCCTGGGGTCGTTCGCGGGCTTCGCCAATTACGGGGAGATGCTCGGCCGGGCCGACTTCTGGAGTGCGATGTGGCACACGCTCCAATTCACGCTTTATACGACGCCACCGCTGGTCATCCTCGCGTTCGTCTTCGCAATCCTGACCAATCGGATGAGTCGTGGCCAGTGGTTCTTCCGGCTCGCGTTCTTCCTTCCCTTCATCCTGCCCTCCGCGACGATCTCGCTCATCTGGTTGTTCGTCTTCACGCCGGGTACAGGACTCTGGGAGTCCATGCTCGGCATATTAGGGATACCGCCAGGCGCAGGCGTGCTGGCGAGTCCGGACACCGCGATGATCGGGATCGCAATCGCAACGGTGTGGTGGACGCTCGGCTTCAACTTCGTGTTGTATCTCGCCGGCCTGCAAGAAATTCCACGAGAGCTGTATGAGGCGGCCGCGGTCGACGGCGCGTCGAACTGGAACCAGATCCGGTACATCACGATGCCGATGCTCCGCCGCACAACGACACTGGTCATCCTGCTTCAGATCATCGCAAGCCTGAAGATCTTCGACCAGGTCTATTTGATGACCGCAGGCGGTCCGGGCATTTCGACCCAGGTTGCGCTCGGACTCGTCACGAACACTGCGTTCACAGACAACCGCATCGGTGCGGCGTCTGCCGCTTCAGTACTCCTGTTCATCGTCATTGTCGCGATCGCTGTCATTCGCCAGCTCGTCGATCGCTCGGCATCACGGAAGGCGGCCTGACATGTCATCGACCACAGCTCCGCGCTCGCGTCGCCGCTCTCCGATCTCGGCAGCGGCACCCGCCCCGAAGCTCGCACAGGCGCGGGTCAGCGGCCGCACGTTCACCATCGTCTCGATGATTGTGCTCATTCTGTTCGCGATCGTGTGGCTTATTCCCAGCCTGTTCGCGCTCAAGACGTCGCTGTCAGAGAATGGAACCGCGGCACTCGGCGCACCGGCGATCCTCTCGAACTGGAACCCCACCCTCCACTCGTATGCGTCCTTCTTCCAAGCGGGCGACATCTGGAACTGGTACCTCGCGAGCGGTGTCACGTCGGTGATCACCGCGGTCATGACGGTGCTCTTCGCGTCGATGGCCGCGTATGCACTTTCTCGTCTGGTGTTCCGAGGGCAGAACATCGTGTTCCTGTTGGTGGTTCTCGGGATCATGATCCCGACACAGGTGCTCATTGTTCCGATCTTCCAGGAGCTCGGTGCGGTGAACCTCCTGAACACGTACTGGTCGGTGATCTTCCCGCAGGTGCCCGCTGTGATCGCGGTGTTCATCTTCAAGCAGTTCTTCGACGGGATCCCGCGAGAACTCGAGGAGGCAGCGCGAATCGACGGCGCCGGTCTCTGGAAGGTGTACTGGTCGGTTGTGATGCCGTTATCCAGACCAGTGATCGCTGCGGTCGTGATCCTGACTTTCGTCGGCGTGTGGAACAACCTGCTCTTGCCGTTGTTCGTGTTGTCGAACCCGAACCTGATGACGATCCCTGTGGGGCTCGCGACGGTTCAAGGCAGCTTCGGGCAGCGCTACGCGGACATCCAGGCTGGGGCGATCCTCGCGGCATTGCCACTGATCATCCTCTATCTCATCTTCCAGCGCCGGATCGTTGAAGGCGTCACCGGCAGCGGCCTCAAGGGGTGATCGGCTCGGCTTTGACGGCGTGAGCGAGTCGTCTACGCTCCTGTGCTGGCACGGCGGATCAGCCGATGCGGAATCGTTGTGAGAACGGGGGCGTGATCTCTGTCGGCAATGCGTTCTGCGAGGCGGTCGAGGGCGGCATCAACGAATGCGCGCTTGTCGAAGTCGATCGTCGTCAGTGGAGGAGACGCGAACTCGCCGTGCGCAATGTTGTCGAATCCGGCGACGAACACATCCTCCGGTACGCGGATGCCGGCAGCGGCCAGGGTGCTGAGCGTGCCGATCGCAAGCGAATCCGTGAAACAGAAGAACGCATCCGGAAGATCGTTGCGTTCGAGGAACGCTGACACAGCCTCAGCGCCGCCTCGTGGTGACCACACGCTGGCACTGATCTCCAACGCGGGGTCGAGCGCAATCCCGGCATCCGTCAGCGCGGAGCGGTATCCGACCGTTCGAAACCGGGCCGTTGCCGTGTTGAGAAGGTAGGGGGAGCCGACGACTGCAATGGTCGAGGCGCCGAGAGAGAGCAGATATTCGGTCATCTCATAGGCAGAGCGGACGGGGTCAACTCGTACCTGGTCCACCAAGTTCTGTTCCACCTCGCCGATCAGAACGACGGGTGGCAACGACCTGCTGCGTGCGACCACGCTGTCCGCGAGCGTGATCGGGTTCAGAATGAGCCCGTCTATCAGATTGGCTTGTGCTCGCAGGAGCAGCTCGCCTTCGCGTTCGGGCCGTGATGCCGTCTCCTCGATCTGCACTGCCCATCCGCGTTGGTGTGCCGCTTCGACGAACGCGTGGGCCATTTCGCCTGAATACGGGGTGGCGAGGTCTGGCAGCGCAAGCGCGATCACACCCGATCGACCGTTGCGCAGTCCGCGAGCGCTCAGGTTAGGAACGTACTCGAGCTCTGCAAGGGCGTCCTCGACCCGCTGACGCGTGGCTTCTCGCACGAAGCTCGTGCCATTGATGACGTTGGAGACGGTCTTCGGAGACACGCCGGCGCGCGCAGCCACATCTTTGACTGTCGCGCGCACTGGATCGGCCTCCGTTCGCCCGGGCTGGTCTGAATCGACCGGCTCTCAGCGCCGGTTTCAACCACGCGTATGAGTGGCCGCCCGAGAATTCGCTATGGATTAGCGTAGTGTGCTGGCGCGCCGCGCGAACTCAGCCGACGTCGTCGGGATGCGACCCCGTGCGGTCGTCGGTGTCCAGGGCGTCGATCGCGGCCAGATCGTCCTCGTCCAGCGCGAAGTCGAACACGTCGAAGTTCTCCCAGATGCGTGCGGGTGTCACGGACTTCGGAATCACCACGTTTCCCAATTGCAGATGCCAGCGGATGACGACCTGCGCCGCCGTCTTGCCATACCGCGCTCCGATCGCTTCCAACGTCTGATCGCCGATCGCCCGGCCTCGCGCCAGAGGTGACCACGCCTCGGTCAGAATGCCGTGCAGCCGATCGACCACGCGCAGTTCGCTCTGTTGCAACCACGGATGCAGTTCGATCTGGTTGATCGCTGGAACCGTTTGTGCCTGCTCCAGCAGTCGCGCGAGGTGATGCGGTTCGAAATTGGAGACGCCGATCGAGCGGGCTCGGCCATCCGCTTTCAATCGTTCGAGTGCTCGCCAGGTGTCGAGATAGCGGTCCTGCTTCGGCGCAGGCCAGTGGATCAGGTACAGGTCGACCCTCTCCAGCCCAAGGCGATTCAGGCTGACATCGAACGCGCGCAGTGTCCGATCGTAGCCCTGGTCGTCGTTCCACACCTTGGTCGTGACGAACAGCTCGTCTCGAGGCACACCGGATGCCGCGATGCCGGCCCCGACGCCCCTCTCGTTGCGATACAGCGCGGCTGTATCGATGTGCCGATAGCCGGTCTCGAGCGCGACACGCACGGCCGAGGAGGCGTCGGCATCCGGAATTTTGTAGACGCCGAAGCCGAGTTGCGGAATCAGCTGTCCGTCGTTGAGTGTCAGCAGGGGCGAAGTCATGGTTCCATTATGTTGACTGTGCACGCGCCGCGCCTGACAGAAACAACACCGTGAGGAATCCATGCCGAAGCTGATGATCGTCGTTGTGAGCATGCGACCGGGGCGCATCGGCCTGCCGATCGCGAATTGGGTGCACGAAGTCGTCACCGCAGACGGTCGATTCGAGATCGACTGGGCCGACCTCGCCGGGATCAAGCTGCCGTTCATGGATGAGCCGAACCATCCGAAGCTTCACCAGTACACGCAACAGCACACGTTCGAGTGGAGTGCACGCGTGGACGCGGCGGACGCGTTCATCTTCGTCTCGCCGGAGTACAACTTCTCCTACGCACCGAGCCTGAAGAACGCGCTGGACTATCTGAACCGCGAATGGTGGCGCAAACCGCTCGGCACGGTCAGTTACGGCGGCATCTCGGGCGGCACGCGCGGTGTCACAGCCATCCGGCCGACCGAGGTGAATCTCGGGCTGGTGGCGACGGGTCCGAATGTCGAGATTCCGTGGGCGGCGAAACAGATCAACGACGACGGCATGTTCGAGCCGCTCGAGTCGCAAGAGAAGGTGCTGGCTGCCCAGCTCGACGAGCTGATCCTGCTCGACGCGACCTTGCGCCCGCTGCGCCGCTGACACTCTCGGGGCACGAGAGTGCCCGTTTCGGACGAGTGCGCCTCTGTGACGTGACACTCTCGTCCGAAAAGGACGCCCTCGGGGCGCTCAGCTGGCGGGCAGCGAGAACGGCTCCGTGTCGGGGATCGGGCTGACGTCGCGACCGCGGAGATCCGGATGCCAGCGCTTGCCGAGCAGAGGAACCATGAAGCCCAAGAACGCGAGCACCCCCGCAACCCAGAATGCGCCGGGGGCGCCGTTTCCGTCGATCAGGAACCCGGCAAGGGCACTGCCCAGGGCTGCACCGATCAGCTGGCCGGTGCCGACCCAACCGTAAGCTTCGGCGGTGTCACTGAATTTGACACTCGATGAGACGATCATGAAGATCACCGCCAGTGCTGGAGCAATGCCGGCCCCAGCGATGATGAGCATGATCGCAAGCCACCAGAAGTTCATCGAGATTGCAGCAATCGCGATGCCGACGAACACGATGAACATGCGTCGGGCCAGCGCCCAGGGGCCGACTGGCAGATGGCCGAACGCCAAACCGCCCGCGAGCGAGCCCAGCGACCAAATCGCCAGCACGATGCCCGCTTTCGGATCGCCCTCGCCGAAGTTCGCCACGACACCGGCTTCGACCGCAGCGCAGGAGCCGACCAGAAGGAAGCCGACGACGGTGGCCAGCAGCACGGTCGGCTTGGTCAGCACAACGCCGATCCGCCGCTTGCTGCGAGGGATGCGCACGCGCCCGACCTCCGGCGAAGAGATGAACCAGATGCCGCCGACCACCATGACGGCCGAGCACAGCAGCAGGCCGACCGTCGAACTGATCTGTGTCGAAACGAAGGTGATCACGACCGGGCCGGCGATCCAGATCAGCTCCTGTGCGGAGGCATCCAACGAGAACAGCGGTGTCAGCTGGGTCGAGTTCACCATCTTCGGGTAGATGGTGCGCACGGCGGGCTGCACCGGCGGCGCACTGAGCCCGCCGACGAAGGCGACCGCCATCGTGAACGGGATGGTCATGACGAACACGCCGAGTGCTGCAATCGTCGCCGCGCAGACGACCAGTGTCGCCGAGAGCACGAGGCGCATCCCGAGCACGCCCATCAGCCGACTCGTCAGCGGTCCGGCGATGGCCTGGCCGATGCTGAACGCGGCGAGCACGAGGCCGGCGGCGCCGTAGGAGTGATGGATGCGTTCGATGTGGATCAGTAGCGCGAGCGAGAGCATCCCGGAGGGGAAGCGCGCGGTCAACTGAGCGGCGATGATTCGAGCAACGCCTGGCGTCTTCAACAGGCTCGAATACGTGCTCATCAGGGCTTCAGTCTATCGGCGGCCGCAGTGTCGGTGGCGGCCTCTAGGCTGTGCATAAGTCGGCGAACTTATACACACCTGTGGACGACACGCCCACTACATCTAGGGTTGGCATGTGCTGATGAACCCGCTATATAGTGGTCACACGTCGGATCGCATGGGGTGGACATTCGCGGTGAATATCCGCAGAATCTCGACGAAATGAGGAGTTCAGACGCCTGCGGGCGCACCGTCTTCGGGCGGAACGGGGAGTTGCGGCTTGGGGGTCGCAACAAGGGAAAACGCGCTCTCCAGGAGAGCAGCGGAGAACGAGGGAGTAACAGTGGCAATTACCGTCGTCAAGCGTAACGGCGATCGCGAACCGTACGATGCGAACAAGATCAACCTGGCGATCGAGGATGCCTCGGTCGGGCTCGATGAATCGATCACGTGGGTCACCCAGATCGCCAGCGAACTCGAACTGACCCTCTTCGACGGGATCACGACTCAGCAGCTCGACGAAGCCGTCATCCAGGTGGCGTTGCAGAATGTCAAAGACGACCCTGCGTTCGACACCGTGGCTGCCCGCCTATTGCTCAAGACCATCTACAAGAGCGTGCTTGGTGACTACTCGAACGCGGAGGAGTTGAAGGCACTGCACCAGGTGGGCTTCGCCGCCTACGTGCACCGGGGCGTGGATGAGGATCTTCTCGAGCCGCGATTCACGACACTGTTCGACCTGGACAAACTGGCCGCTGTTCTCGAGCCGGCACACGACGGACTGCTCAAGTACATCGGAGTCGTCACGCTGAACAATCGTTACGGCATGCGCGCCCGCAACAACGACGCCCTCGAGGTGCCGCAGTTCTTCTGGATGCGTATCGCCATGGGCCTGTCGCTGAACGAGGCAGATCCGACGGCTGTCGCGATCAGCTTCTACGAGAAGATGGCCACCCTCGACTACCTGGCGGCCGGTTCCACCCTCGTGAACGCGGGCACCAAGTATCCGCAGCTGTCGAACTGCTTCGTCATGGAGATGCAGGACGACATTGAGCACATCGCGAAGTCGGTGCGCGACGTCATGTGGTTGACGAAGGGAACAGGCGGCATCGGACTTTCCGTCACGAAGCTGCGCTCTCAGGGTTCGCCGATCCGCTCGAACAACACGACCTCTACCGGGCCGATCCCGTTCATGCACACGATCGACTCCGTGTTGCGCGCGGTCAGCCGCGGTGGCAAAAAGTTCGGTGCGCTCTGCTTCTACATGGAGAACTGGCACTTGGACTTCTCCGAGTTCGTCGACCTGCGTCAGAACTCCGGCGACCCGTATCGCCGCACGCGCACCGCGAACACGGCCGTCTGGATCAGCGACGAGTTCATGAAGCGCGTGCAAAACGACGAGCCGTGGTACCTGTTCGACCCGCTCGAGGTCGGCGACTTGAACGAGCTGTTTGGCAAGGCGTTCAGCGAACGGTACGCGCACTATGCCGCAGAAGCAGAGGCCGGGCACCTGCGGATGTTCAAGAAGATGGGCGCCCGTGAGCAGTTCAAGGAAATCTTGATGAGTCTGCAGACTACCAGCCACCCGTGGCTGACCTGGAAAGACACCATCAACAACCGTGCCCTGAACAACAACACCGGAACGATCCATCTCTCGAACCTCTGCACCGAGATCTGCCTGCCACAGGACCGTGAGAATGTGGCCGTCTGCAACCTCGCGTCAATCAACCTCAGTCGCCACCTGCACCAGGACGAGAACGGCACCTGGAGTTTCGACTGGGCCCAGATCGACGCCAGCGCGTCTCTGGCCGTGCGCCAACTCGACAACCTCGTCGACATCACGCTCTCCAGCGTTCCGGAGTCCGAGCACTCCAACCAGGAGAACCGGGCCATCGGGCTCGGTGTGATGGGCTTCACCGACGTCGTCGAGAAGCTCGGCCTCAGCTACGAGTCTGAAGAGGCATACGACCTGATCGACGAGATCATGGAACACGTCTCCTATGCGGCGATCTCTACCAGCGTGGACCTGGCGTCCGAGCGTGGTGCCTACCCCAACTTCGCCGGTTCACGCTGGTCACAGGGCATGGTTCCATTCGACTCGATCGCTCTCACCGAAGCCGACCGCGGCGTGCCGATCCTGGTCAACCGCAAGACCCGCCTCGACTGGGATGCCCTGCGTGAGCGCGTGAAGGGCGGTGTGCGCAACTCGACACTGATGGCGATCGCGCCGACGGCATCCATCGGGCTTGTTGCAGGCACGACGCCCGGCTTCGACCCGCAGTTCTCGCAGATCTTCAGTCGTTCGACCTCGAACGGCAAGTTCCTCGAGGTCAACCGCAACCTGGTTGCAGACTTGCAGGCGCTCGGATTGTGGGAGAGGGTTCGCGAGTCGATCCTGCGATCGCAGGGCGACATTCAGGGCATCCCCGAGATTCCGGACGAGCTGAAAGCCACCTACAAGACGAGCTTCCAGCTGTCGCCGTACTCGTTCCTCGAGGTTGCAGCACGCGCCCAAAAGTGGATCGACCAGGCGATCAGCCGCAACATGTACCTGGAGACCCGCGACCTCGGCGACATGATGGAGATCTACTACGGTGCGTGGGAACGCGGCGTGAAGACGACCTACTACCTGCACTCCAAGCCTCGCCACCAGGCGGAACAGTCCACCGTGCGCGTGAACAAGGCCGAGGAGTTCTCCGGCGGTGCACGCAAGGGCTTCGGAGCCGCCGCGCCGGTCGGTGCATCCGTCGGCGCTGGTGCCCCGGCTGCTGCACCTGCTCGCCGTGGCTTCGGCGGACTCACCGACGGAGGTGACAAGTCATGAACGAGTTCGAGTACGAGGTCCCGGTCGATCCGATGGACGAACTCCAGTGCGACTCCTGCCAGTAGGCGAGACGCAGAAGACTAGACAACAGCGCACATCAGCACAGCGCACATCAGCACAGCGCGCATCAGCACAGCGCACATCAGTACGACGGAAAGAAGAGCGATAACGATGGGAATCCTGGGAACCGGAATTCAAGAGGGTCTGCTGCTCAAGCCGGTGAAATACCAGTGGGCGATGGACCTCTACGACCAGGCAGTGGCGAACACCTGGTTCCCGAATGAGGTGCAACTCGACGCCGACATCGCTGATTTCAAGAAGATGACGGATGAGGAACGGCACGCCATCACCTTCTTGATGAGCTACTTCAACCCGAACGAGCTGCTCGTGAACAAGGCGTTGGCGTTCGGCGTCTACCCGTACCTGAACGCGGCGGAGGCGCACCTTTACCTCGCGAAGCAGATGTGGGAGGAAGCCAACCACTGCATGTCGTTCGAGTACGTGCTCGAGACGTTCCCGATCGACCGCAACGCCGCATACAACTCCCACATCGACGTGCCGTCCATGGCGCGCAAAGAGGAGTTCGAGTTCACGTTCATCAAGCGGATGACCGAAGAGAAACTCGACATTTCCACGACCGCCGGCAAGCAGGACTTCGTGCGCAACCTGATCGCGTACAACGTGATTCTGGAGGGCATCTGGTTCTACTCAGGCTTCATGGTGGCGCTCTCATTCCGGCAGCGGAATCTCCTGCGTAATTTCGGCTCGCTGATCGACTGGATCGTGCGCGACGAATCGCTGCACTTGAAATTCGGCATCAATCTCATCCTCACGGTGCTGGAGGAGAACCCCGATCTGCAGACGCCGGAGTTCGCGGCGGAGATCAAGCAGATGATCCTCGACGCCGTGGAGATGGAGGAGCAGTACAACAAGGACCTGCTGCCCGGTGGCATCCTCGGCTTGAATGCCAACTACATCAACCAGTATGTGAAGTATCTTGCCGACCGCCGCTTGGAAGAGCTCGGCTTCGAGGCAGAATATAAGGTGGCCAACCCGGCCAAGTGGATGGCCACAGCGAATGACACGTACGAACTGGTCAACTTCTTCGAATCGATCAACACGTCGTACGAGTCGAACGCGAAGGCGACGATCTCGTCTAAGAAATAGAGGCCTGCGCAAACGTGCGCCGGAGGTGCGATTTTCGCCATCTGCGCACGATTTCGTAACGAATACGTGAATCTTCGACGGATTCGAGCGCTTTTAAGAGCTGCGCGCACATTATCGGCACCGTGCTGAGGTAAGCTCCTTTTCACCTGCAATCACGTGTGCCTCAAAGATGAGGAAAGGAAACAGACAATGCGAAATAGGTATGCCGTCCCGGCGATGCTCGCAGTAGCAGCACTGCTTTTGACCGGCTGTGTCAACAATGAGGGGACCGGATCGGGGTCGAGCACGACCGCTGCGGCCTCCGGAACAAAGGATGCGTCGATCGCGGCGCTTCTGCCCGCCTCGGTCACAGCGTCAGGGGTCCTCCAGGTCGGTGTCGACGCGACATACCCGCCGAACGAGTACAAGGACGCGAACGGCAACGCGATCGGATGGGACATCGACCTGTTCAATGCGGTTTCAGCCGTGCTCGGTGTCAAGCCGACGTACAACATCGCGGGATTCGACACGATCATTCCAAACATCACGGGCAAGAAGTACGACGTGGGCCTCTCGTCCTTCACAGACACCGCCGAGCGTGAGAAGCAGGTTGATTTCGTCAACTACTACTCGGCCGGCATCCTCTGGGCGTCCCAGAAGAACAAGACCGTCAACCCTGACAACGCGTGCGGCCTGAAGGTCGCTGTCGAGACCGGCACGACGGAAGAGCAGGGTGAGGTTCCAGCCAAGTCGAAGGCGTGCACCGGCGCAGGCAAGGCGGCCATTCAGATCCTGAAGTTCGACGGCCAGGATCAGGCGACCAACGCGGTCGTGCTCGGTCAGGCGGATGCCATGAGTGCAGACTCCCCGATCACGGATTACGCGATCGCGAAGTCCGGAGGCAAGCTGCAGGTTGCGGGCAAGACCTTCGAAGTCGCGCCGTACGGCGTAGCCGTTGACAAGGGTTCCAAGCTCGGCGTTGCCCTGCAGAAGGCCTTCCAAAAGATCGTCGACAACGGCACGTACACGAAGATCCTCGACAAGTGGGGCGTGCAAGACGGCGCGCTGAAGACAATCACGATTAACGCGACGACTAAGGGCTGACCATGACCTCACCAGGTCTGAGTGGTCCGGCGACCGGGAACATCCCGGCGCCGGGCCAGTCCGAAGAAGCTCAACCGATCAAGGCGGTCAAGCTGCGCCATCCGTGGCGCACGCTGATCGCGATCGTGCTGATCGTCTACCTGGTCGCGTTCATCTGGGATGCGTCACAGCGCAAGGCGTTCCAGTGGGACATCTTCGGGAAGTACCTGTTCGACCAGCGCATCTCGATGGCGGCGCTCACAACGATCGAGTTGACCGTGTACTCGATGATCATCGCGATCATCCTCGCGCTCATTCTTGCAGTCATGCGCCTGTCGGACAATCCGGTCTTCCGCAGTGTCTCCTGGGCATACCTGTGGATCTTCCGCGGCACGCCAGTGTACGTACAGCTGACGTTCTGGGGTTTGCTGTCAGTAATTTATCCGACCTTGTCGATCGGTGTACCGTTCCTGCATCCGCTCGTCGAGCTTCCTACGCAGGGGACACTGAGCTTCTTCACCCTTGCGATCATCGGCCTGGGATTGAACGAGGCGGCGTATCTTGCGGAGATCGTGCGCGCGGGCATCCTCTCGGTCGACCGCGGTCAGGAAGAGGCCGCGACCGCGCTCGGCATGAGCTGGACGCAGACAATGCGTCGCATCGTCATCCCTCAGTCGATGCGGATCATCATCCCGCCGACGGGCAACGAGGTGATCTCGATGCTGAAGACCACCTCGCTGGTCACCGCGGTGCCGTTCAGCCTCGACCTGTTCTCCCGATCGCGGGATATCGCAACGACGTTGTTCGCGCCGATCCCGCTGCTGGTGGTCGCCTCGGTCTGGTACCTGGCGATCACGTCTGTGCTGATGATCGGTCAGTACTTCCTGGAGAAGCGCTTCGCGCGCGGTGTTGGTGCGGCGCGGCCCGACAAGGGAGACGCGGGCACGCTAACGGGTGCGGTGCCGACGACGACCTCGCAGATGCAGGTCGAAGCCATCCGGCTCGATGAGGACAAGAGAGACCACCTATGAGCGAGACGATGTCGCCGAGCGCCACGGCGTCGAAGAGCACCGTGCCCATGGTCGAAGCCGTGCAAGTTTCGAAGAGCTTCGGGTCGAATCAGGTGCTGAAGAGCATTTCACTGACCGTACAGCCAGGAGAAGTGTTGTGCCTCGTCGGGCCCAGTGGGTCCGGCAAGTCGACGTTTCTGCGCTGCATCAACCATCTCGAAACCGTGAATGCGGGCCGCTTGCGTGTCGATGGAACGCTCGTCGGCTATCGCGAGAAGGGTGACCGACTGCACGAAATGCATCCGAAGGAAGCAGCACGGCAACGGCGTGATATCGGCATGGTGTTTCAGCGGTTCAATCTGTTCCCGCACATGACTGCGCTTGAGAACGTGACGGAAGCGCCAATGCGCGTCAAGGGGGTCAGCAAGTCCAAGGCGGTAGCCCGGGCGACGGAATTGCTCGCGCAGGTCGGACTCGCTGCGAAGACGGCGTCATACCCTGCACACCTCTCCGGCGGGCAGCAGCAACGCGTTGCCATCGCGCGAGCACTTGCCATGGATCCGAAACTGATGTTGTTCGATGAGCCGACGAGCGCGCTCGACCCCGAGCTGGTCGGTGAGGTTCTCGACGTGATGAAGGGACTTGCGGCCACCGGCATGACGATGATCGTTGTGACGCACGAGATGGGCTTCGCTCGGGAGGTCGCCGACTCGCTGGTATTCATGGACGGCGGCGTCGTCGTTGAGTCAGGCGACCCGCGTGAGGTGCTGACGAATCCGCAGCATCAGCGTACGAGAACCTTCCTCTCGAAGGTGCTTTGACCCTCACAACCAGTCGTTGCGCCTGAACAGCAGGTAGAGCGTGAGGGATGATGCGACGATCAACCCGTTCGACAGCCAGAACCCTGGGACGGTGCTGATCAGTGGAAAGGCGAGGTTCTGCCCGAAAAACCCCGTGATGAGCGTGGGCAGGGCGATGATCGCGGCCCAGCTCGTCACCTTCTTCATGATGAGGTTCATCCGGTTGCTCTGATTGGCAAGGTTCGTGTCGAGGATCGTGTTGGTCAGATCGCGCAGTGACTCCGACCAGTCGGCGACCCGCAGCGTGTGGTCGTAGACATCCTGGAAGTACGGGACAAGATTGGCGGTGATGACGTCGGAGTCGCGGCGCGCGAGAGAGCCGACTACTTCGCGCATCGGCAAAGCGAAGCGACGCAGTTGCATAATGTTCTGCCGCAACCGGAAGGCGCGGCGCTGCACGTTGGCAATATCCGGCTTCACTGCAAGTACAGCATCTTCGGCAGCTTCGACCTGTTCGTCGAGCTTTTGGGCCGCGGCGAAGTGGCTGTCGACGACGGTGTCCAGCAACCCCCACAGCAGAAAGGCAGGTCCTCCTGCAGCCAACGCGACCTGCGCATCCCAGCGCTCGAGCACGGCGTGCATCGAAAAGTTCGAGTTCTTGCGCACCGTCACCAGGCACTGCTTTGTCACGAACACAGACACTTCCTGCGGGTCGAGTTGTTCAGGCCCGCCTGCGGGGTCGGTCTCGACCTCCAGCGCATACATGGCAAGGAACAGGTGGCTGTCGTAGCGGTCGAGCTTGGGCCGTTGATGCTCGTGCACGGCGTCTTCGACGGCCAGCGGATGCAGCGACAGTTCTTCTGCGATCTGTGCCAGGTCCTCGATCGTGGGCAACTCGTAGTCGAGCCAGATCACGGCATCCGGGTCGGCGAGGAGATCGGAGATTTCGGCCGCCGGAAAGTTCTCGCGCTCGAGCGTGCCATGGCGATAAAGCCGGGTCTTGGACATCCGCGTCACCCCGTGTTCTGTAAGCCGGCGGCGACGCCGTTGACGGATAGCAAGAGGAGCCGGCGCAACTCGTCTTGCTCGGACTCCGGTGCGCCGGAGCGCAGCGCCTTCAACGCACGCAGTTGCAGCAGGGACAGGGCATCCACATACGGGCTGCGCAGGCGCACAGCGCGCCGCAATACCGGGCGACTGGCCAGCAATTCGCTGCTGCCGCTGGAGATCAGTGCCCAATGCCGGGTCAGTGCCATTTCATCGAGTACGAGTTCTGCGAGGTCGTCGCGGGCCCCGAGAGCGAGGTAGCGCCGTGCGAGGCGCTCATCCGTTTTTGCCAGCGACATCTCCACATTGTCGATCATCGTCGCGAACAACGGCCAATGTCGGTAAGCATGCCGCAGCGTGTCTTCGTCGCCGACGGCCGCTAGAGCCGATCCGAGGCCGAACCAGCCGGTGAGGTTGATACGCGCTTGCGTCCATGCGAACACCCACGGAATCGCCCTCAGATCTTCGAGCGACTCAACGGAGAGCCCACGTCGGGCCGGGCGGGAGCCCAGGGCGAGAAGGCCGATCTCCTCCTGCGGGGTCACTTGGGCGAACCAGGGGGCGAACCCGTCCGCGTTCACAAGTTGGAAGAAGCGGTCGCGGCTGACGGCATCCATTCGCGCGGCGAGGTCGGCGAAGTCGGCGGCCGCCTGCGCGTTGCGGGCGCCGATCGACGGCGTCGAGGCCAACAGGGCGGATGCGGCGACCTGCTCGAGGTGGCGCAGCGCGATGACCGGGTCGCCATACTGCGCGAAGATGACCTCACCCTGTTCGGTGAGCTTGAAGCGGCCGTCAACGGAGCCGGGCGGTTGCGCCATCACGGCCTCATTGGCCGGCCCGCCGCCGCGGCCGAGGGCGCCGCCGCGACCATGGAACAGGGTCAGCGTGATGCCATTGCGCTGTGCCCACTGCGCGATCCGCGCCTGCGCGTCGTACAGCGCGAGCGTGGCCGACACCGGCCCGACATCCTTGGACGAGTCGGAGTAGCCGAGCATGACCTCGAGCCTGCGGTCGGTTGCAGCAAGGCGCGCCTGCACCTGGGGCAGGGCGATCATGCCGTCCAGGATGTCCGTGCTCGCGTTCAAGTCTGCGAACGTTTCGAACAGGGGGACGACGTCGAGTGTGGGGGCGGCATCCGCACTGCCGAGGGCGTGCTCGGCCAGTCTGTACACGGTGGCGATGTCCTCGACTGACTGCGTGAACGACACGACGTAACGGCGGGCGGCGTCGAACCCGTAGCGAGACTGCAGGAAGGAGATGGTGCGGAAGACGTCCAGCACCTCGGTGACCTGTGCGTCGAGTTCGTCGCCTGCTTCGAGGCCGGCCAACACCTGCCGGTGCACCTGCGAGTGCTGCCGCACCTCCAGTTCGGCCAGATGGAAGCCGAAGGTCTGCACCTGCCAGATCAACTGCTGCAGTTCGCCATAGGCGGCGCGGGCATCACCGGCTACGGCGAGCGAGTCTTGGACGGTCTGCAGGTCGGCGAGCAGGTCGGCCGCGGCGGCATAGCCAAGGTCGGCGTCGCGGCGGCGGGTCGCGCCGATGCGTTCGGCGACGAACAGCAGCACCCGGCGATGCGGTTCGTTGGGGGAGCGCGTGGCGATGTCTGCGCTGAGCTCCTCGGACAGGCTGCGCTGCCGCTGCCACAGTGCGTTCAGCCCCGGCGCCGCGGGCGTGTCCCCCGCATCGAGGGTGAGCGTGCGCCCGATGCGATCCGCGGCGCGCTCCAGCCCGAGCAGCACATGCTCGGACGCGATCGCCGCAGCAGCGCGTGTGATCGACGCCGTCACGAACGGATTCCCATCGCGGTCGGCGCCAATCCAGCTGCCGAAGCGCACGAAGGCGCGCGGCACGGGCGGGCGGGTGCCGGCATCCGCCCGGTTGTTCGCTGCAGCGATCGTGTCGTCGATCAGCCGGTAGACCTGCGGCACAGCCTGGAACAGCGTCTGGTCGAAGATGTTCATCGCTGTGCGCACCTCGTCGAGCGGGCCGGGCCGAGTCGCTCGCAGCGGCGCGGTGCGCCAGAGCGTGTCGATCTCGGCGAGGAGCCTGCGCTCGTTCTCTGCGCGGACCAGCCCGCCGAACCGCGGGTCGTCATGGTCTGCCAGCAATTCGCTGATGCGGCGGATCGTGGAGGCAACGGCGCGGCGGCGAGCTTCAGTCGGATGCGCTGTGAGCACCGGATGGAACTCGAGGTTCTGGAGCCGCCGGACGGCTTCGTCTGCGCCGAGTTCGTCGGTGAGGGCGGCCATTGCGCCCGCGAATGACTCGGTCGGGCCCCTTCCCGCGGTCGGAAGTTGTTCGCGCGCGAGCAGCACACGCACCCGGTGGCGCTCCTCGGCGAGATTGACCAGATGAAAGTAACAGGTGAACGCACGCGCAACCTCGTCAGCCCGGGTCAGCGAGAGACCGTTGACAATCGCCTCCGCGTCTTCGATGGACGCCGTCCCAGCACCCTCGTAGGCGCCGATCGTCGCCGCGCGCAGCCGTTCGACATCGTCCAACAAGTCTGCGCCGCCCGCCTCCGCCAGAACGCGACCGAGCAGGCCACCGAGCAGTCGCACATCGGCCCTGAGCACGTCGGGGACGTCGCTGCGCCGCGGGGCGCGACCGGAGGCATCCATTGGGTCCGGTTGAGTTGTATTCGTCATCTCCCTGCAAGGCTACGCGAGCACCTTTTGGATGCGCTGGAGCGAGACGGTCTCGGCGGTGCCGAGGTGCTGGGCAAAGAGGCCGACGCGCAACTCCTCGAGCATCCAGCGCGCATGCGTGAGTGCGGGCGACGCGTGCGGGGGCAGGGGGAGCCGGCCGCCGGCATCCGTGAAGCGTGTGGTCGCGGTTTGCACCTCGGTCATCCAGACGCGGTCGCGGCCAGGATTGTCGGCGACACGTTCGATGCGCCAAGTGATCGCGGCCAGGTAGCGCGGCAGGTGTCGCAATCGTTCCAGCCCGGTGGCCGAGACGAAGCCAGGATAGACGAGTGCGGCGAGCTGGCTGCGGGCATCCGTCAGTGCGGGCAGTAGCGACATGCTCGTGGCGGCGCTTAGTGCTTTGTCTGCAGCGCGTGCGGCTGCCAGGGTGCGCGCGACGAGTGAGACCGTTTCGAACATCGAGTCCATCACGATGCCGGATGCCCGATCCCTGATCATCTCGAACTCCGCCCGCATGAACACCTGTCCGTCGGACTTGACCCGGGTGAGGGCGGCGTCGATGACCGCCGTGAGGCAGTCATCGAACAGCGCCTTCGTCGTCGGGTATGGGCTCGCGGCCAGCGTGAGTTTCTCCGCGGAGGTGAGGTGCTGCTGCACATAGGCGACCGGCGACGGGATCATGTTGAGCAACAACCGACGCACCCCGCCGGGCAGGGCGCGGGCCTGCTCCTCGGGCGTGGCCATCACCCGGATCGACACCGTGCTGCCGGTGTCCACCAGCGTCGGGTAGCCGCGGATGATGTTGCGCGGCTGCCCGGGCGCGCTCGGGCCTGCCTGCCTCGGACCCGGCTGTTCTGTGTCGACGAAACGGGAGAGTTCGTCGAAGTCCCACGTCGTGAGCCCGTCGCGTTCGATCGGGTCGGCCACCCGAGCGGATGCCTCCGCCACCGATTCGCGCACCTGCGTCGCGAGTCTGCGCTGCAGTTCGGTGAGGCTCTTGCCGCTGGCGACCGTGCGCCCTCGGTCGCCGATGATACGGAAGGTCATCAGAAGGTGCGACGGGATCCGGCTCATGTCGACGTCGTCGCCGGTGGCCAATGTGCCCGTCAGACGCTTGATTGTGAGCGCGACGGTGTCGGCGAACGTGGGAGCGCGGGCGGAGGCGGTGCCGGCACCCGACCCGGAAGCCGTGGGTGGCGCATCCGGAAGCTCCGCCATGATGCGGGCGGCCCAGTCCGCTGCCGGAACAACCGTGCGCCGGATCGCCTTCGGCAGTGCCTTGATCATGGCTGTGACCAGCTCGTGGCGCAGCCCGGGAACCTGCCAATCGAAGCCGGCGGGGCTCAGCCGGGCAAGCAGGGCGAGCGGCACCTGCACGGTGACACCGTCGTCATCCGCCCCCGGCTCGAACCGGTAGCCGAGTGCGAGGCGCTGGTCGCCCTGCTGCCAGACAGCGGGGAACTCGCGTTCGTCGATCGCCGGCGTGTCCTCGGGGCGCAGGGTGTCCTCGGTCATGGTGAGCAGCTGCGGGGATTCGACGCGTGCGTCGCGCCACCACGTCTCGAACGTGCGGGTGGAGACGACATCGGCCGGCACGCGGCGGCCGTAGAACTCGAACACGGCGTCGTCGTCGTCGAGGATGTCGCGGCGTCGAGTGCGCTCCTGAAACTCGGACAGTTTCGCGAGCAGGCGCCGGTTCGTCCGATCGAAATCGAACGCCCGGTTGCGCCCGCGGTCGGTCGGCCAATCGCCCTCGACCAGACCGTGTCGGATGAACAGCTCGCGCGCGAGTTCTGCATCCACTCGCGCGTACTGGATGCGCCGCCGCGGAATGATCGGCACGCCGTAGAGCGTCACGCGCTCGTATGCGACGGCGGCGCCCTGATTCTTCTCCCAGTGCGGCTCGCCGTAGCTGCGCTTGCACAGGTCGCCGGCGATGGGTTCGGCCCACGCGGGGTCGATCGAGGCGTTCATCCGGGCGAAGAGGCGGCTCGTTTCGACCAGTTCGGCGCTCATCAGGGCGGCAGGGCCGGTGCCGGCGCCGGTTGCCTTCTTGGATGCGGAGCCGTTGGATGCGGAGCCGTTGGATGTGCCGCCCTTGGATGTGCCGCCCTTCGACGCGAGTGTCGAGCCGGGGAAGATCACAAACCGCGCCTGCCGGGCACCGACGTAGTCCTTCTTCTGCGTATCTTTGATGCCGATGTGCGAGAGCAGGCCCGCCAGTAGCGACCGATGGATGCCGTCGGGATTCACGGATGCCTCATCCACCGTCAGTCCGAGCGGTTTCGCCAGGCGGCGCAGCTGCCGGTAGACGTCCTGCCACTCCCGCACGCGCAGATAGTTGAGGTATTCGGCCTTGCACAGGCGGCGGAACGCGCTCGAGGAGAGCTCCTTCTGCGTGGTCTCCAGGTAGTTCCAGAGGTTCAGCAGGGTGAGGAAGTCGCTCGTTGGATCGGCGAAGCGCGCGTGCTGCTGATCGGCTTGCGCGCGTCGCTCGAGTGGGCGTTCCCGCGGGTCTTGAATAGTGAGTCCTGCGACGATGGCCATCACCTCGCGGCTGGTCGAGTGCCGTTTCGACTCGATCACCATTCGCCCGAACCGTGGGTCGATCGGCAGCTTTGCGAGATCGCGTCCGGTCCGCGTCAGGCGTGGGCTCTTTCCGGTCCCTGAGCTTTTTCCGGTCCCTGAGCTTGCCGAAGGGCCGGTCCCTGAGCTTGCCGAAGGGCGACCCCCGGCAGTCTGCAGCGCACCGAGCTCCGCAAGCAGGTCGAGGCCGTCTTTGATGCCGCGCGCATCCGGTGGTGTCAAGAACGGGAACGCGGCGATGTCGCCGAGGTCAAGCGAGATCATCTGCAGAATGACAGCGGCGAGGTTGGTGCGCAGCACCTCAGGCTCCGTGTATTCGGGCCGGCGTTCGAAGTCCTCCTGCGAGTACAGGCGGATGGCGATGCCGTCGCTCGTGCGCCCGCTGCGACCGGACCGCTGGCTGGCCGACGCCTGCGAGATGGCCTCGATCGGCAGCCGCTGCACCTTCGCTCGCACACTGTAGCGGGAGATGCGGGCCGTGCCCGCATCGATCACATAGCGGATGCCCGGCACCGTCAGGCTCGTCTCGGCCACGTTCGTCGCGAGCACGATGCGACGCCGAATACCCGCGGATGCCGACGGCCGGAACACGCGGTGCTGATCCGCCGCGGACAGGCGGCCATACAGCGGCAAGACCTCGGTCGTGTCCGCAGCACCGATGTTCGCGAGGTGACCGCGGATGGCCTCTTCCGCATCACGGATCTCGTTCTGGCCGGAGAGGAAGACGAGCACGTCGCCACTCGACTCGCGTGCGAGCTCGTCGAGTGCATCGGTGATGCCCGTGAGGTAGTCGTGCACGCTGGAGCTTGGAGGATCGCGAAGCGATCCCGCGACGCCAGTGCCGAGTGAGCCTGCGAGCGAGGGTCGGCCCTTCGTCGTGCTGTCCCTGGCGGGCTTGGCATCATCATCCGGGTCGTCGGTCGGCGCGTCCGGCACGAGCGGCCGATACCGGATCTCGACCGGGAACGTGCGACCGGAGACCTCCACGATCGGTGCTGGCGTGCCATCCGCTGCAGCGAAGTGCGCCGCGAAACTCTGCGGATCGATGGTTGCCGAGGTGACAATCACCTTGAGGTCCGGTCGCTTCGGAAGCAGTTGCTTGAGATAGCCGAGCAGAAAGTCGATGTTCAGGCTGCGTTCGTGGGCTTCGTCGATGATGATGGTGTCGTAGGCAGTCAGCATCCGATCGCGGTGCATTTCGTTCAGCAGGATGCCGTCGGTCATCAGCTTGATGCGCGTGTTCGCGCCGACGTGGTCGGTGAAGCGCACTTGGTAGCCGACGAGCCCGCCGACCGTATCGCCGAGCTCTTCTGCGATGCGTTCGGCGATCGTGCGGGCGGCGATCCGACGCGGCTGGGTGTGTCCGATCGAGGTGCGACCGAGTTCGAGGCAGATCTTGGGCAGCTGCGTGGTCTTGCCCGACCCAGTCTCGCCGGCGACGATCACCACCTGGTTGTCGCGGATGACGCGTGCGATCTCCTCCCGCAGCTGGCTGACCGGCAGCTCGGGCGGGTAGGTGACCGCGATCGGTGCGGATGCGGCAGTGGAAGACATGAGCCTTCCATCGTACGGCAGGCTGGTAGCGGGAGTCGGCGAGAGCGGCATCCGGATTCGACACGGTGTGTGCGGGCGCGCCACACTGTTCCAGTGAAGTTTCGCCAGTCACCCGCAGCCAAGATCGGGTTGTCGATCGCGCTGGCGACCGGGCTGTATGGAGTTTCGTTCGGTGCGCTCGGCGTCGCGGCCGGATTGACGTTTTGGCAGACGACGGTATTGAGCCTGCTCTTGTTTTCGGGAGGCTCGCAGTTCGCATTCATCGGCGTGATCGCCGGCGGTGGAGGCGGCGCAGCTGCGTTCGGGTCTGCCGCGCTGCTCGGCATCCGCAACGCCGTCTACGGGATGCAGCTGAATGCGCTCCTGCGCCCATCCGGCTGGCGAAGGATTATCGCAGCACACGTGACGATCGATGAGTCGATGGCGACGGCAACCGGCCAGACAGATCCGCTGGAACAGAGACGCGGATTCTGGGTGGCAGGCATCGGTATCTTCGTGCTGTGGAACGTGTTCACCGTGTTCGGGGCCCTGCTCGGTGGTGCGCTCGGTGACCCGAAAGCGTGGGGTTTGGACGGTGCTGCCGTCGCCGCATTCCTCGGGCTGTTGTGGCCACGGCTGCGTGCGAAGGAACCCGTCGCGATCGCGGTCGTGTGTGCGCTCGCGACCGTGCTGTCGGTGCCGTTCGTGCCGCCGGGGGTGCCGATCCTGGTCGCGGCCGTCGTCGCAGGCGTGTGGGGTTGGTTCAGTCGCGGCCCGGCAGAAGAGGGCCTCGAGCCGGATGTCGAGCCGTATCCGCATGGCACGATGTCGGGTGAGCCTGGTGTCGATTTGGATGAGCCTGGTGTCGATTCGGGTGAGCCTGGTGTCGATTCGGGCGGACCGGGTATCGATTCGGGCGGACCGGATGGCGATTCGGGTGAGCCTGGCGGCGATCCGCGCGGGTTGGGAGCTGATCCCAGTGAGACTGGCGGCGATCCGGGTGGGCCTGGTTTCGATCTCGGCGGGGAGGGCCGCTGATGTCGATGTGGTTCTGGGTGATTCTGGCGTGTATTGTCGCGTTCGCGACTAAGTTGGTCGGCTATCTGGTGCCGGCAAAAGTGCTGAAGAGCAAGCGGATGTCCAGGGTCGCCGGCACGCTCACCATCGGTCTGCTTGCGTCGCTGACAATAGTGAACACGGTTGCGAGTGGTACGCAGGTGACGTTCGATGCGCGGATCGGAGCCCTGGTTGCCGCTGCGATTGCGTTGCTCTTGCGTGCGCCCTTCCTGGTGGTGGTCGTCGTCGGCGCCCTCGCGGCAGCGCTGTTGCGCCTGGCCGGCTTGCCGTAGGTGGTTCTTGTGGCCAGCTTCCCGGACCTGGTTCCCTGACCGGATTCCTGCTGCTGGTTCCCTGACCGGATTCCTCCTGCTGACTTCGCGCAATTGGCTTCCCGCGTCCGGTCCGCGCGGCCCGTTCCAGCTGCTCGCCGCTCGCTGCGATTGCCATCATGATGTCAGCCGACCTTCATGATGTCAGCCGACCTTGCGGTCCAGCGACCAGGCGGCTTTGCTCCGAAGTCGAATGGGTTGCCGGGTGTCACCGTGCGGGGGTACCAACCAATAGACAGAGCCCTCCCGCCGAATCTTCCAATGCTGATTGTGAATGAGCATGTGGTGATATCGACACAAAAGGATGCCGTCCGCAATATTGGTCTTTCCATGGTCCGCGGCCCACTCATAAATGTGGTGAGATTCGGCATATGACGGTGGTCGATCGCAGTCTGGATGCATGCAGCCGCCGTCTCGGATCGCCAAGGCCACTCTCTGTTTCGCGGTGAAGATGCGTTGTTCTCGACCTACATCCAAAGGGTTGCCATTCTCGTCAACCGTGATGTCGCGCGTTCCGACATCACAGAGTAGGCGCTCGATCATCGCGGGCGGAACAGCTTCTCCGGTCTCTTCGAGATGGCCGGTTCCCGTCAAGTTGCCGTCGGTGTCGTGCTTGTCCAACTCCGTTTTGGTGATGACGACGCGCACGCCCGGCTGCCGCGCACCGAATCCGGTGGACGGGTCGGCGATTGCTCCCGCACGTAGGACATCCATCAGAAGGTCGAACACAAGTTGATCGTTTGTACGAGGATCGTCGCGCAGCTTTTCTGCGGCCTCTGCTTCCGCCTTGTCCACGAAGCGAGGGCCACCGCGTCGAGGACGCATCCCGGCGCTGACAATGGTGTCGATCCAAGCGGCGGACTCATCGTCGAACTCGATCCACGCCGTGCGGGCACCGTCCGCGTTGCGGCTGAAGCGCCATTTGCGCGCTGCGTATCGTCTCTCGGCCCGTTTGGTCACTCCTGCGGGGTCCAATCGGTCGCGCGCCCAGCGGGCTTGCTTGGTTAACGCATCTGTATTCATCCCGCCGGCGTCCCCAAGCAGTTCTTCTGCTGCAGCACGCAACACATCGGCGTCGCAGTCGTCGCACGGCTGCCCGAGACCGCGGATCAAAGCTTCCGCGGCAGATGCGGTCAGCCTTCGCTCTGCCACCGCCCGCGTTACCGGCTCGAACCAGGGGAGTTCAGTCGCGGGTGTCGCGGCGGATGCTTCTCCGGAGCCATCGCTCGAATCAGCAACCGAATCCCCACCAGCCGGCTCTCCGTTTGCCTCTTCGAGAGTGCGAGCATCCGGAGTGTTGGCTATCGTCGGCGACTGCTCGGTGGCGTCGATCAGCCGAGTCGCTGCATCCGCTTCCCGCATCGCTTCACCGAGCCGCACTTGACGGGCCGCCTCCACCCGCGATGACCCGGTGATCGATTGAACTAGATCCACCGGCGATCGCCGACCTGATCGTGCAGCCAGGCCAGAGTAGCCAAGTTCTCGATCCGAGCGAGCTGAAATGACTCCGGCGCCTGCGGCAATGATGGCGTCGGCTTCGGAACGCATTGCTGCGGCGTCTGCCATCAAAGACTGCAGTGCATCATCGTCGAATCGAGACACAAGTGCTGGAAGGGAGTCCGCGGCAGCTGACAGCTCATGCAGAGCAAGCGAGTCAGACACCCTGAGGGCGCTTTCTCTGATCTGCTGCGATATCAATGCCATGGATCGATTTTATCATGAATCGTTGCTAGTTACTATAGTCAAGTGATAAGAAGTCTTTGACAGTCGTAGATATATTCGATTAAATACCTTTTTGAGTGTCTGGAGTGATGTAGCGGCTGGGCGTGGATACAGTTACGTCGCGGGCGTCGCGGGCGTCGCGGGCGTCGCGACTCCGCTCGACGCATGCTGGAACCTGGGGTCGACCACAATGGGCGGCCAGTCAAGCGTTGACGTAGCGTGCTGTGGTCGCCACAGTAGGAGCCACCACTGACAGCGCGCGCCCCGTGCCCCCGTGCGCCGCGCGCGTCACGTTGCCGGCTGCTGGCTCAGGGCTCCGCCGTCACGAGCGGATCGGCAACCTGGGTCACGACAGCGAGCGGATCGGCAACCTGGGTCACAGCGGCTGTGGCCCGCTCCACCGGGAATCCGTTGCGAACCCAATATTCGTAGCCACCGACCAGCTCACGAGCGTCGAAGCCCGCGGCCAGCAGCTCTCGTGCAGCGTGCGTCGCCCCGTTGCAGCCGGGCCCCCAGCCGTAGACGACGAGCGTCTGGTCGCGCGGCAGCGTGACGATTTGTCCGGTCCGCGTGTCACTCGGCAGGTGCACTGCGCCCACGATGTGTCCGTGATCCCAGGAGAGTTGCTTGCGGGTGTCAACCAATACGCAGGTGCCCTCGGCCTGCGCGTTGTGTGCCGCGACAATGTCGATCTCGTACGCCAGCCTGGCGTCTACGTAAGCGAGGAGGGCTACCCGCGTCGCCGCAGTCATGACGCTACCCACGACACTGCCATCATGACGCGGCCGGCTGCTGGCTGCCGTCAAGCAGCGAGGCAAGCATCGGCAACTGGGATTCGTCCTCCAGTGCGGAGCCCACCGCGACGACGCGCGCTCCCGCATCCAGGAAGCCCCGCGCGTTGCCCGCGCTCATGCCACCGGTGGCCACGAAGGTCGCCTGCGGGAACGGGCCGTGCATCGCGCCGAACCAGCCTGCCCCGAGAACGGATGCGGGGAACGCCTTGAGCCAGGTCAGTCCCTCTTTGAGTGCCAACTGTACTTCGGTGGCGGTGCCGACACCGGGCAGCGACGGCAGCCCAACCTTGGCGGATGCTCGCACCACCTCGAGATCGAACCCTGGGCTCACCGTGAACCCCGCGCCCGCCCCGAGTGCAGCGGCCACCTGCTCGACCGAGATCACCGTGCCTGCGCCGACGAGCTTGCCGCGCTCACGTGCGGCAGCGGCAACGGCGCGAAGCGCGGCCACGTCATCCGGCGTCTGAATGGGCACCTCGACGACGTCGATGCCGAGGTTCCACGCGGTGGTGGCAACCGCAAGGCTGCGCTCTGCTCCCATGCCGCGCATGATCGCCATGAGCGGCGCCGAGCTGAAAATGTCGCCGAACTGCGAATTGTCGAGCATCGAATTGTCGTGCATGGAATTGTCGGGCATGGTCGCACTACGCCTTTCCTGTGGTCGTGGTTGATTCGCCGATGAAATCACTGGTCGAGAGCAACACCAATCGTGCGCGCTCGTGTCCGCACCGCAACCGGTCGAGCGCTGTCTCACCGCGGAGCAGGGCGGCGAGGTACCCCGCTGCGAACGCGTCGCCCGCGCCCACGGCCTCGACGACATCCGTTGGTATCGCCGGTGCGAAGACGCTGACGCCGCCCGTGAATTCCGTGGCGCCGACGCTGCCGTCTTTGACGACGAGCCGCTCAGGTAGCGGCAGGAGCGCCCGCACGTCATCTGCGCTGTCGCAACCCCACAGGGCGTGCGCTTCGTCCAGGCCGACGAAGACGAGGTCGGCGCGGTTCGCCAATGAAGACAGCGCGGCGCTCGCCACACCGTCAGCCCACAGCGCCTGCCGATGGTTCACGTCAAAGCTGAGGATCACGTTGCTTGTCGCGTTGCTTCCGCCAACGCGTTCGACCACGTCCTCGACCAATGCGGCACAACTTTCCGACAGGGCGGGAGTGATTCCGGAGAGGTGCACGACCTCGGCAGCTTCGAGCGGAATATTCGCCACCGTGGCGGGGCTCATGCGGGATGCTGCCGAGCCACGGCGGTAGTACAGCACGCCGCGCCCGGGATCTTTGAAATACACGCCGGTGGGGGCAGCCGCATCGAACGAGACCCAGCGGATGTCCACGCCGTGACGCTCGACGGAGCGCACAATGCGCCGCCCGAGCACATCGTCGCCCACGGCACTCACCCAGGCCGACGTGACGCCGATCTCAGCAAGATGGGATGCCACGTTCGACTCCGCACCCCCGGCGTGGAGGCGCAAATCCTGAGCCGTTGCGAGCGACTCGGCTCTCGCAGGGGCGACCAGCGCCATCGTCTCGCCGATGGTGATCACGCGAGGAATTGTCTGAACGGACACAGCCCAACTATGCGCACATTGTGTGCTCTCTGCAACTTGCGTTGCAATATTTGCACAGTGTGAATGGCGAGCAATCTATACTCGTCTCTCGTATGCACCTGCTTCGAGAGCAGAAGCAGCACGGGAAAGGATCAAAGCATGCGAGTGGTGCTGTCCGGAGGAACGATCGTGGACCACACCGGGATGCGACGCGCGGATGTCGCGACCGATGGCCACACCATTGCCGAAGTCGGTGACGTCGTCGCCCGGCCCGACGATCACGTCATCGACTGCCGAGGACGTTTCGTGCTGCCCGGTTTCGTCGACGCGCACTCGCATGCCGACGGCTTGATGACCGACGATGCCGTGCAGCGCTCCCTGCTCAAGCAGGGTGTGACCAGCGTGATCGCAGGTCAAGACGGCGTCTCCTTCGCACCCGGTGACGGAGCGTACGCGTCCGAATACTTCGCTGCGATCAACGGTGAGCATCCGACCTATTCGGGTTGTGGAGTCGCAGAGTTTCTCTCCGCGGTCGACGGGCGCTCCCGGCTCAACGGGGCGTATCTCGTTCCGGCCGGCACCGTGCGCTGGGAGGTGTGCGGACGCTCCAGCTCATCTGCCAGTGCCGCCCAGCGCGAGGCGATGGCATCCCTCGTCGAACAAGGAATGCGCGACGGCGCCGTCGGCCTGTCCACCGGACTCGATTACGTGCCCGGCATCTTCGCCGACGCCGACGAGATCGCGGCGCTCTGTGAGCCGGTCGCTCGCGCCGGCGGCGTCTACGTCACGCACATGCGCGGCGGATACGAAGCCAATTCCGCAGCGGGCGTCGAGGAGATTTCGCGCATCGCGGAAGCGTGCGGCGTGCGGATCCACATCTCGCACTTCCACGCAGACGCTCAGATCGTGCATCAACAACTGGACGTGCTGCGCCGCGCGGGCGTCGATGCAACGTTCGACGCATACCCATACACCCGGGGCTGCACCCTGCTCGGAATGCCGCTTCTGCCACCGGAGCTGTCCGCGCTGCCCGTTGCCACCGTCGTCAGGCTGCTCGGCGAGCCATCCGAGCGACTCCGCCTGCGCCGCGACTGGTTCCCGAACGTCGCGCGGAACGCGAGCCTCGGCCCAGAATGGCCGACCATGATCACGCTTGCCCACATCGCGGCTCCCGAATTCGGCTGGGCTCACGGGCACACCATTGCGGATGCCGCCACCCGAGCAGGCACCGACGCCATCGATTTCGTGCTGGACGTCCTCGCAGCATCCCGCCTGCAGGTCAATGCCGTCATGGCGGTGCGGCATGAACGATCGGTCGAGGAACTGGCGCGCATCTTCTCGCACCCGCAGCACATGGGCGGCTCCGACGGCATCTTCATCGGGGCACACCCCCACCCGCGCAGCCGGGGCACGTTCGCCCGCTACCTGCGCGAGTACGTTCGCGAGACCGGAACCTGGTCGTGGCCGGATGCTGCGCAGCACCTGTCCGCTGCGCCTGCGTCTCGCTTCGCACTGGGGGGTCGCGGAGAAGTCGCTCCCGGTTGGGTCGCAGACCTCATCGTCGTCGACCCGCACACGGTGGGTGACACCGCGACGTATCGGGAGCCGCTACAGGATGCCGTGGGCATCGACGACGTGCTCGTGGCCGGCGTGCCGGTGCTCGCGGACGGCGCACTCGAGGACAGCGCCGTCGCCGACAGTGCCCTCGTCGGCGGGTACCCCGGCCGTGGCCTGCGCCGCGAGCGCGCGGACGGGTAGCGGGGCGATGTCGCAAAGTGTCAAGCGTGCAGCGCACATCGTCGACTCGATCGCTACGGCGCCGAAGTCGGTGGCGCAACTCGCTGAGGAGTTCGCGCTGCATCGCTCAACCATGTTCCGCGAATTGCAGACGCTCGAAGAAGTCGGTTACGTTCGTCGGCGCAACGATGGCACCTATGCGCTCGCCTTCCGGCTGGTCGCCCTCGGGCAGGCCTCGCTGGAGAGTCTCGACCTGCGGCAGGCAGCCTTTGCCACCGTGCGCCGGCTGCACCAGCGCGTCGGCAATACGGTGCACGTGGCCGCGCTGATGGACGACTCGATCATCTATGTCGACAAAGTCGAAGATGCAAGTGGTTTGCGGATGTACTCGCGTGTGGGTTCGCCCGTGCGTCCACACTGCAGTGCGGTGGGCAAGGCGATTCTCGCGTACCTCCCCAGGTCAGAGCGCGATTCGGTGCTCGCGGGAACCGACTGGAAAAAGTACACCGATTCGACGATCACCACCTACTCGGCACTTGCTGCCGAGTTGGACACTGTTGCCGAGCAGGGTTGGGCCGCAGACCGCGGCGAGTTCGAAGACTTCATCAACTGTGTGGCTGTGCCCATCATGGTGTCCTCGCACATCGTCGGTGCGCTCTCGATCACGGCGATTCGGATGGTTCAGAATCTCGAACAACTCCTGCCCCAGGTTCCACGGATGCAGCGGACGGCCGCCGCGATTTCCCGAGAACTCGGGTAACGGCCCGAGCTGATGCCCGAGCCGTTACCCGCCCCCGTGGCTGAGTCCGCCTACTTGCCGGCGGGAATGACGGCGACGACGTCGATCTCAACCCGGATGCCCACCAGCTGAGACCCGACCGTGGTGCGCACGGGGTAGGGCTTCGTGAAGAACTCTCCATAGGCGGCGTTGAACTCCGCGAAGTCGGCGAGGTCGGCCAGGTGCACCGTCGTCTTCACACAGTCATCCATGGTGAGTCCGCGCGCGGCAAGAACCGCCTGCACGTTGCGCAGCACCTGACGAGTCTGCTCGGCCACCGTGTCGGCGACGGCTCCGTCAGCTGCAGGATTCTGCGGGCCGAACCCGGCGGTGTACAGGAACCCGTTCGCCTCGATGCCCTGGCTGTACGGGCCGGCCGGTTGCGGTGCGTTCTCGGTGTAGACGGCGCTTTTCGCCATGGATGTTTCTCCTTCTTTTGGGGCCAATACCGGTTGTGCGCTATACGAGCGGGTGGAGCCGACCCGCGTGCTCCACATCGGGCCGGAGGGTCGCGTACGCGGTGGCGACAACGCCGATGAGTGCGATAACAGCGGCGAAGACGATGATCGGCCAAATCGAGCCGAACGCCAGCGAGAGCGCTGTGGCGATCAATGGCGCGAACCCACCGAGCATGTTCGAGAACTGGTACCCGATGTTCACACCGGTGATGCGCGCCTCGACATCGAACATCTCGGTGAGCATTGTCTGCAGCGTACCTTGCATCGCAACACCGGGAATGACGAAGCCGATGACCATACCGAGCCAGATCAGGACCGCGACATCCGTACTGTAGAGCGCGAAAGCAGGATAGAGCAGGAGCGCGAACACGATGCACGCGGCGATGTAGAACCTGCGGCGACCGACCTTGTCAGAGACCCAACCCCAGAACGGTGCTGCGAAGATCTGCAGGACGCCGACGATCATGGTGCCGATGAAACCGACCTGCGCGTGCGTGCCTTTTGAAACCATGAAGGCGAGTCCGAACGTCAGCACGATGTAACCGGCAATGCTTTGCGGCAGTCCGATGAGGATGCCGAGGATCGCGTTCTTCGGATGACGGAAGGCTTCCTTCAGCGGGTTCGTGCGCTTGATCTGCCCAAGTTGAACGGCCTGGGTGTGCGCTGTGAACTCCTCAGGTTCCTCCAGCTTTGAGCGCAGCACGACAGCGACGACGGCGAGCACGAGGGCGAAGATGAACGGGATGCGCCATCCCCAGGTCATGAAGAACGATGCGGAACCTGCGCCGAGTAAGGCCATGAAACCGGCGGATGCGACGTTGGCAATCCCGGCGCCGCTGATCAGGAGCGCACCGAACAGGCCGCGTCGTCCGACCGGCGCGTGCTCGATCACGAGAGTTGCGGCCGCGCCCATCTCGCCGCCGACGAACAGGCCTTGCAGCAACCGGAACAGCAGCAGCAGGATCGGCGCGACGATCCCGATTGTTGCGAATGACGGGGTCAGGCCGATCGCCGCCGTGCAGATTCCCATGCCGATCACGGTGGCCATCAGCGCGGGTTTGCGCCCGAAGCGATCGCCGATGTAACCCCAGAAGAGGCCGCCGATGGGGCGCAGCAAGAAGCCGAACGCGAAGCTGGCGAACGATTCGAGTGTGGCGACGGTTGGGTTGTCGTTCGGGAAGAATACCGTCGGAAACACGACAGCCGCCGCGAGCCCATACAGGTAGTAGTCGTAATACTCCATCAGCGTGCCGATGGCACCGGCAGCGACCATGCGGCGTTGCTTCGGCGTTATCGCGGATGCCCACGACTGACGTTGTGTTCCTTGTGCTTGGACCATTGAAGCCTCCTTGCTTGTGGTGAAGATCCCGGGTTACGTGATGACGGTCTCTGGTCGGCGCACCGTATGACCGTTAGTCAAAATAGCACACGAGTGAACAATATGTCTATGCCGCTAACACTTTGTCTATCGAGTAGTGTGGTAGCACCGTCTGAAGCCGAGGGAGGCATGGTGACCGCGCGTTCGACAGCTCCGCCGACGGGCGATCTTGCCCACATGGGGACTTATGAGACCATGGCCGAAATTCTCACTGCGTTTCGTCCGGTCATGCATGCCATGGCGGCAGCCGGCGGCTCTGATTGCGAAGTGGTGCTGCACGATCTCTCGGCACCCAACCCCGACCTCGGCCACACGATCGCGGCGATCGAGAATGGGCACGTCACCGGACGTGAAGTCGGTGGCCCATCCACCAGTCTCGGGGCGCGCGTGCTTCACAACCAGGGGGAGGATCACAATGCGTTCGGTTATCCGGGATTCACCAGCGACGGACGTCAGTTGCGCTGCTCCTCGGTGTATTTTCGTAACTCTGCGGGCCGGATCATCGCGGCGTTATGTGTGAACGTGGACCTGAGTACTGTGCAGCGGGCTCGCGCTCTGCTGGACGGCATGTTGCCGCAGCCGCCCGACGACTCTCGCGATCAACCGAACGAGTTCTTCGGGCGCGACCTGATGGCGGTGATGGATGCGATGGTCACCGATGCGATCCGCGAGATCGGCAAGCCCGTGGAGCAAATGAGTCGGGCCGACCGAATCGCCGTGCTTACCAAGCTGGATCAGCGGGGTGCTCTGCAGATGAGAAAGGGCGTTGAAAGCATCGCGGCACGCCTGGGCATCTCGCGCGTGACCGCGTATTCATACCTTGACGAGGCACGGAACCAGGATGCGGAAGAGGCGGCAGGCTGAGGCTCAGTTGACGCTGATTCCCGCCACGATGATCTGCAGCCAGCGCCTGCCAATTCCCCGGGCGCAGGCGAACACGCTTGCGTTGTAACGTAGACGTCATAGATCCCTGAACCCGAGGATCGTTCGAGTTAGTTGTTCGAGTCACCTGTTCGAGTCAATGAAGACGGAGAACCCCATGTCCAGTCACGGTTTCGCCACCATGTCGGTTGCATCGATCCTTGCCGAGACGGCGCATCGCATGCCCGACAATATTGCAGTGATCTTCGGCGAGCAACAGATCACTTACGCGACCCTGTGGGACGAGACCCGCGCGTATGCGGGCGCACTCCGCGAGCACGGCATCGGGCCGGGGGATGCGGTGGCCGTGCTGATTCCGAACGTGCCGGACTTTCCGCGCACGTACTTTGCCATCCTTTCCCTGGGCGCCATCGTCGTGCCGATCCATGCGCTTCTGAAGGCGGAGGAGATCGACTATGTGCTCAAGGACAGCGGCTCGAAGCTGCTGATCTGCGCCGCGCCGCTGCTCGGCGAGGGCGCAAAGGGATCCGCGATGGCCGGCGTACCGGTGCTCAGCGTGCTGGTTCCGGATGCGATGGTCGAGCAGGTGCCCGTGCCTCGCCTCGAAGATGCGGCGCGCGCGGCGACGCCGATCGACACGTATGTGCCGCGTGATCCTATCGATACCGCGACGATCCTCTACACGAGCGGAACGACCGGCAAACCCAAAGGGGCAGAGGGTTGCCACTTCGCCCTGGTCGAGCAGGTCAACACGATGCTGACCGGCACGATCGACCTGACGCCGGAAGATCGCATGCTCGGCTGCCTGCCGCTGTTCCACACCTTCGGCCAGACCTGTGTCATGAACGTCGGGTTCCGGGTCGGGCTCGCCGTCGTGCTCCTGCCGAAGTTCGACGGCGCATCGGCGCTCGCCCTGCTCAATAAGCACAAGTGCACGATCATGACGGGTGTACCGACGATGTACATTGCCCTGCTCGAGGCGGCGAAGTCCAACCCACAACGCCCGCCGTTGCGCTATGGGCTCTCCGGCGGCTCTGCGATTCCGCTCGCCGTGATCGAGCGGATGAAAGATGTCTACGACATCGACGTGCACGAAGGCTACGGCCTGACCGAGACCTCGCCGGTCGCCAGCTTCAACCATCGCGGCAAGCCGACTCGCCCTGGCACCGTCGGTCAACCGCTCTGGGGAGTCGAAGTCGAGATCGCGGATGCCGAACTCGAGGGCAGCATCCGCCTTCTGCCTCGAGAGGAGCTCGGTGAGATCGTCATCCGCGGGCACAACCTGATGAAGGGCTATCTTCATCGACCGGATGCGGATGCCGAAGCGATGGTAGACGGCTGGTTCCGCACGGGCGACCTCGGCACCAAGAGCGATGACGACTACATCACGATCGTCGACCGCAAGAAGGACATGATCCTGCGCAACGGCTACAACGTGTATCCACGTGAGGTCGAGGAGGTGTTGTCGACGCATCCGAGCGTGTCGATGGTCGCCGTGTTCGGGGTCAGTCACGAAACGCACGGCCAGGAAATCGTGGCCGCCGTGACGTTGATGCCGGGCACGGAGGCGACCGTGGATGAGCTGAGTGCGTTCGTGCAGGAACACGTTGCGGCCTACAAGTACCCGCGTCGGATCGAGATCGTCGAAACGTTGCCGCTCGGCCCGAGCGGCAAGGTGCTCAAGCGCGAACTCGTCGTGCAGTACGACGTGTAGCGGTCTCGCTGGTAGAGGAGCCCGCGAGCGTAGCGAGCAGGCGTCTCGAGACCGAGATGCCGCCCCCGCACGATGTCTGGCCTTCGGCCTAGGCTTGAGTCATGACTTCCTCGACCGCCGTCCCCACGATCGCCCTCAACAACGGCACGCACATTCCGCAACTCGGCTTCGGCGTCTTCCGCGTCGACCCGGCTGAGACGAAGCGCGTCGTCTCCGATGCGCTTGAGGTGGGCTATCGACACATCGACACGGCCGCCGGCTATAACAACGAGGAGGGCGTCGGGGCCGCGCTTGCGGCATCCGGGATCGCTCGCGACGAGCTGTTCATCACGACCAAACTGGCGAACGACGACCAGGCGAACGCTGCGAACGCCTTCCAGGTGAGTCTGGACGGGCTCGGGCTCGAGAGCGTCGATCTGTATCTGATCCACTGGCCGATGCCCGAGCGTGACACGTTCGTGCAGGCCTGGAAGACTCTCATCGACATCGCCGAGTCCGGCCGGGCCAAGGCGATCGGTGTGTCGAACTTCATGGTGCCGCACCTGGAGCGCATCATCAACGACACCGGTGTGACGCCCGCCGTCAACCAGATCGAGTTGCATGTTGACTTTCAGCAGGCGGAACTGCGCGGCTTCGACCTGAATCACGGCATCGCGACTGAGGCGTGGGGCCCGCTCGGCCAGGGCAAGATCAGCCAGGCTCCCGAGCTGAAGGCGATTGCGGATGCGCACGGCAAGTCGGTGGTGCAGACGATCCTGCGCTGGCACATCCAGCTCGGCAATGTCGCCATCCCGAAGTCGAACCACAAGGAGCGCATGGCGGTGAACTTCGACATCTTCGATTTCGAGCTGACGGATGGCGAACTCGTCACGATTGCAGCGCTGGACCAGGGTGAGGCAGGGCGCGGCAGCGCGAATCCGCTCAGTGTCAACTAGCGAGCGTGAACTGACGGGCGTCAGTTCACGCTGCTGGCGTTCGTGCCCCACTCAACGAGCTCGTTCGCCCAGGTGTCCGGCCGGCCGATCGAGCGAATCGGCTTGAATGCGACGAACACGATTCCGCCGACCAACAACAGCACCGCGAACAATCCCATCGCCCAGTTGACGCTCAAGCTGCCGAGCAGCGCACCCGCAACGATGGGCGACGCCGGTGCGACGGCGACAGACGAGAGCGACAGCACTGAATTCATCCGCCCCTGCAACGCCGACGGTGTGATGGCGCTCGCGTAACCAATCAGCGCCGAATTCAGTGCTGGAACCAGCGCAGTAGTGACCGCGATCCACACCAGATACTCGCCATACTCGGTGGAGAACGCGAGGCCGAGCGCGCCGAGCACGGTCACGATCATGCTGAGGATCGCCAGTGGTCCGCCGCGAAACCGCTTGACGAGCGGGGCTGCCGCGATTGATCCGACGACCATGGTGGCGCCCGCAACAGCATCGATGAGTCCGATCAGGAACGGCAGTGTGTGGATCTGCACCAGGTGCAGATTCAGCGAGAACAGGATGCCCCCGAACGCGAGATTGATCAACGCGAAGATCGCGATTCCGGTGCGCAGGAACGGCACGGCCCAGACGAAACGCAGGCCCTCCTTCAGTGATTCGAACGCGCTGGTGCCTCTGATCTGTGACAGATCGCCATTGAGCGGGCGGCGCACGAAGACCGTGCATGCGCCCACAACGATGTAGCCGATCATGCTCGCAGCCAACGGCCAGGCGCGAGAGATGCCATACAGAATGCCGCCGATCGGGCCTGCGACGAGGCTCGCGACCGCCGACCGACCCTGCACGGCCGCCATCGCCGAGCCGAGCTGATCGCTGCGGACGACCTCACGGATGCCGGCGGATTCTGCCGGCGCGAAGAACGCGCCGACCACCGATGAGCCGAACAGCACAGCGGCCAGGTGCCAGGGGGAGAGTGCGGAGAAGGCTTCGGCGACGGCGAGCGATGCCCACAGGGCTGCACCGATTGCGGAACAGACCAGCAGGAGTGTTTTGCGGTTGACCCGGTCGGCGATGGCGCCAGCCGGCAGCGTGGCAACCAGGTAGCCGACCTCGCCGACTGCACTGATCAGGCCGGCGAGCAAAACGGATCCGGTCAGCGCGAATGCGATCAATGGAACCGCGAACGTCGCAAGACCCGCACCGATGATCTGCGTGGTCTTGCCGGACATCAAAAGGAGGTAGTCGTTGTTGTGCCAGAGGGTCTGTTGGGTGCTCTCGGCAGTGGAAGTGGAGGTCGTCATGTACACCACAATAATTGTGCACGACATATTGCGCAAGAGGTAGTGCGCAATAAATAGTGCGCAATATGTCGTGCGAAAGTCGCTAGACTTCGAATATGGTTGAGCAGTCATACCGCGTCACGGACCCGGCCATGCTGCGGGCGCTGGCGCATCCGCTTCGTCAACGCATCATCTGGGAATTGTCCGTGCGTCGCTTTGCGCGCGCCGCGGACCTCGCCAAGATCATCGGGGAACCGGCGAACTCGGTGAGCTTTCATCTGCGCTCGTTGGCCAAGGCCAACCTCGTCGAGGAGGCACCGGAATTCGCCCGCGACGGTCGCGATCGCGTCTGGAAGGTGGTGCACCCAGAGGGCGTCTATGCGCCGCCGGACGTCGCCAACCCGGATGCCGACCCTCTCGTCGCCGAGTTCGCGACCTGGGTGCACGACCTGCTCACCGAAACGCTCCCGAAAGACCCGCGCGCGACTCTCGGCCGTTACACGGGCGCAGCGCTCCTCACGAAGGACGAGTCGGCTCAGCTGTTCACGGAGCTCGCGGAGACGCTCGAGAAGTGGCGTCTGCACGGCATGGATGCCGCGGCAGCGGACCCGGACAACCCGGATCGGATCTTCCACATGACCGCCGCATTCGTCGGCAATCCGGCGGCAGGCGAGCCGATCGGCACGTGACGGACACGTACGTTTGGCCGTGACCTTCGACATCAATATTCGAACTGACGGATGCCGAGCTCGTGTACTCTCGAGGGTACATACCGTCCAGTCGGTCTGATTGCTGGATCACACGGTCGAACTCAAGGAGAGTACGTGCAGAGGTTCGAGGGCAGGGTGGCCCTGATCACCGGCGGCAGCAGAGGCATCGGCCTCGCGATCGCCCACCGGCTTGTCGCCGAGGGGGCGAGCGTGGTGATCACCGGACGCAAGCAGGAGGCTCTGGACGCGGCCGTCGCCGAACTCGGTGCGTCGCACGCGAGCGCGGTGGCAGGCAAGGCCGACGACGGCGACCACCGTGCCGCGGTCTACGCGCACATCGCCGAGCGGCACAGCCGCCTCGACCATCTCGTGAACAACGCCGGCATCAACCCCGCCTACGGCCCCGCGCTCGAGATCGACCCGGCGATGGCGCGGAAGGTCCTCGAGGTGAACGTGATCGCCGCTCTCGAATGGACGCGCGGAGCCGTCGCCGCAGGACTCTCGAGGTCGATCGTGAACGTGTCGTCGATCTCCGCGCTGTCTGCAGCCCCCGGGATCGCCTTCTACGGCGTCTCGAAGGCGGCACTGATCAACCTGACGATCCAGCTCGCACACGAACTGGCCCCCGGCATCCGGGTGAATGCCGTTGCTCCCGCGGTCATCAAGACCGCCTTTGCCCGCGCGCTCTATGAGGGACGCGAGGCGCAGGTCGCCGCGGAATACCCGCTCAAGCGCCTGGGGGTGCCCGACGACGTGGCTGGTCCGGTGACCTTCCTGCTCTCGGATGATGCCGCGTGGATCACCGGCCAGACCCTCCTGATCGACGGCGGCGGCAGCATCCGCCCGGCTGGCTGAGATATTCACGAAAAGGATGCACGAATGAGGCAGACCAGCGTCGTCGACGACGTCACCCGCGCGGCGGTGCAACTGTTCGCCGCCCAGGGCTACGCCAACACCAGCGTGCAGCAGATCGTGGAGGCGGCCGGTGTCACCAAGGGGGCGATGTACCACTACTTCCGGTCGAAGGACGACCTGCTCTTCGCGATCTACGAGCGGATGCTCGCCCTGCAGAAGTCCCACCTCGACGAGATCGTGGCGCGCGGGGGCTCCATCGATGCCGTGCTCCGCTCGGCCTGCGTCGACGTGATCGAGACCTCGATCGACTTCCTCCCGGAGGGAACGGTGTTCTTCCGCAGCCTGCACATGCTCTCGCAGCCCCGCCAGCAGGAGGTCACCCGTCGCCGCCGTGCATACAACGACGAGTTCAGAGCGCTCATCGAGGCCGGGCAGGCGCAGGGCATCTATCGCACCGACATTCCGTGCCCGGTGCTCATCGCGCACTTCTTCAGCGACGTGCACTACCTGTCGCAGTGGTACTCGCCCGGCGGGACGGAGGGCAAGTCAGTGCTCGCCGAGCAACTGACCGAGCTGTTCCTGGTGAGTATCGCGGCGACGGGGGCGTGTGTCGTGGGTGGCCTCCTTTGATCGGTGGGGTCGGTGTCGTCTCAGCGCCGAAACTCGGCCTTTCCGAGCGCCGACAGGTGCACTTCGTCTGGTCCGTCTGCCAGGCGCAGGGCGCGGGCGCCTGCAAACATCTCGGCGAGCGGCTGGTCGTGCGAGAGCCCCGCGGCACCGAACACCTGGATGGCGTGATCGAGGATCTGCTGCACCGCGCGCGGCACGGCGATCTTAATGGCCTGGATCTCGGTCATCGCCTCGCGATTGCCAACGGTGTCCATGAGCCAGGCGGTCTTCAGCACGAGCAGCCGCAGCGCCTCAAGCTGGATGCGCGCCTCGGCCGCCCACTCGCGGACCACGCCCTGCTCGGTGAGCGGACGGCCGAAGGCCACCCGCGATGCGGCGCGGTCCCGCACGAGCGCCAGCGCGCGCTCCGCCATGCCGATCGCGCGCATGCAGTGGTGAATGCGACCAGGGCCGAGACGGGCCTGGGCGATGGCAAAGCCATCACCCTCCCCTCCGATGAGGTTGGCGGCCGGCACTCGCACATCGTTGAAGGCGATCTCGGCGTGGCCGCCGTGGTCGCGATCGTCGTAGCCGAACACCGTGAGTGGGCGCACGATCTCGACCCCGGCGGTGTCGCGGGGCACCAGGATCATCGACTGCTGCCGATGGCGCGGTGCATCCGGATCGGTCTTGCCCATCACGATGAAGATCGCGGCCTCCGGGTTCATGGCCCCGGTCGACCACCACTTGCGGCCCGTGATCACGTAGTCGTCGCCGTCGCGACGGATGCGGGTGGCGATGTTCGTAGCGTCCGAGGATGCGACATCCGGTTCGGTCATGCAGAAGGATGAGCGGATGCGCGCCTCCAGCAGCGGCTCGAGCCAGCGCTCCTTCTGCTCGGCGGTGCCGAACTCGGCGAGCACCTCCATGTTGCCGGTGTCTGGCGCCGCGCAGTTGAACGCCGCCGGGCCGAGACGCATGCTCCAACCGGTGAGCTCGGCGATGGGCGCGTACTGCAGGTTGTTGAGTCCGGCACCGTGCTCACCGGGGAGGAACAGGTTCCACAGCCCGGCAGCCCGTGCGCGGTCCTGCAGCTCGCGCACGACCGGTCTGGGGCTCCATTCGCCGGGTGCCGCCGCGAGCTGTTCGCTCAGGACCGCCTCAGCGGGTAGCACATGGTCGTGCAGGAATGAACGCACCTGGTCGGTGAGCTGGAGCGTGCGGGCGTCATGGCTGAAGTCCATGTCAGTTCCTCCGGAGGGCGAGGCGGGCGAGCCCGTCGTCGGCAAGCGGCTCGACCATGGAACCGATCCGGGAGAAGCCATCACCGACCGTCTCGTGCTGCTGGTAGCGGTAGTGGATGCCTTCGGCGATCACGGCGAGCTTGTAGGCGGCGAAGCCCCGGTACCAACCGAGGTCGGGGATGCTTCGGCCGACCCTGGCGGCGTAGGCGTCGACAAGCTCGTCGAAGCCGGGGTAGCCGGCCCGCAGGTCGACGGCGCTGTCGAAGAGCCGCCCGCCGCTGAGCTCATCGATGTTCCAGTACATGCCGAAGACCCCGAGGTCGACGAGGGGATCTCCGATCGTCGACATCTCCCAGTCGAGGATCGCGGCGATGCGCGGTTCGTCGCCCTCGCCGGCGACGATGGCGTTGTCGAGACGGTAGTCCCCGTGCACGAGACCAGACCGCGAGTCGTCGGGCATCCGCTCGCCCAGGGCGTCCTGCAGCCCGTCAAGCGCGGGGGTTTCGCGTGAGCGCGAAGCATCGAGCTGACGGCGCCAGGTGCGCAGTTGTCGCTCGAGGTAACCGGTTCCTCGACCGAAGTCCTCAAGCCCGATGGATCCAGGGTCGATGCCGTGCAGGTCGGCCAGGATCTCGGCGAGCGAAACGCCGATCTGGCGCAGGCCCCCGGCCGTGAAGACGGCGTTCTGGGCCGGATGCGCGAGCACGGCACCGTCGACGAGCTTCATCACGAAGAATGGGGTGCCCGTGACGCGCGCGTTGGCCGTGTCGTCGACGATGGCCACGGCGGGGGGAACTGGCACGGCGCTGCCGTTCAGGGCCGAGATGACGCGATGCTCCCTGGCCATGTCATGCGCGCTGGCGAGAACGTGGCCGAGCGGTGGGCGCCGGACAACGAGAGGGACGCGAGCGCCGTCGATGCGATAGGTGAGGTTGCTCTTGCCGCCCGTGATGAGCTGGGCGGAGAGCGGACCGGAGACAAGCTCGGGGCGGGCCTCGGCCAGCCAGGCCTCGAGTCCGGCGACATCGAGTCCGGGCGAGCCGGTCATCCTCGACCACCTTTCGTGCGCATCCGTTGCGCATTTCCATCAGCATACCGCGTGGTCGGTATGTCTCGGGTCAGTCCAGCAATTGCTGGTCGATCGCGGAGTCCGCGACTCTTACGCTGTGTTGCGTTCGAGATGGCGTGCTGACGCAGCACGGCCTAGTGTCCTGCGCCGGTAGTTCGTTGTAGAAGTCGTTTGAGGGATTCGAGGATCTGTTCCGCGGGCTTGGTCCAGATGAAGGGTTTCGGGTTCTCGTTCCATCCTTTGACCCATTTGCGGATGTCGGATTCGAGGGCCT
>DATCDQ010000003.1:0-9666 GCA_036510655.1 Microbacteriaceae bacterium
AGCCGACACCGGCGCAACCAAGGACAACAGTGGAACACCCGGGCAGCACGGCCCGGCCGTCAGTCACGCCCATCGCCAAAAATGCGGCCCAATCCGAATCAGCCCCACAGAGCAGCCCGATCGGTGGATCGAGGCTTAGTCGTGCGGGGGACCCGCCGGTGGATCAAGAAATCTCCCGCCGCCACGAGTTCGGGCAGTGTCAGCAATGCAGCGAGGTCGAACCACGTCCGTTCCGGGCGAGTCACCTGAAGGCCGACCCAGTTCATGACCTCGGTCGGCGCGATCTGCATCCGATGGCCACGCACACCGACCGCGTCGACCGGCCGACGGGTGTGCATCGTGCCCACATCCAACGTGACATCTTCTTCCAGTCGAAGCGGCAGCGGCACTCTCTGCGCAATCGCAGCCGTGGCGTGTGAGAAGAACGCGCCAGGCGGCATCCGCAGTCCGAACGCGGCGCAGCGTTGGAAGATGGATAACTCTCGATGGTCAGGAGTTCGCACACCCCAATACGGATGCTGCAAATCGGCGCCGCGGAGCCGCCGCAAGCTGATGCCCGCGTCGACTGCGTCCGAGACGCTGAACGAAAGACTGTCTGGTGGAACAGGGAGAGGGCGAGGTTCGCGCATGTTTCGATAGTGCCGTGTTCCGCGACATGCCCGCAGAAGTTATCCACAGGCATCCGCCCGCCCGGCGCGTGCCCACCCCACGCGTGCCCGCCCCGCACGCGCCCACCCCACGCGCGCCCACCTCGCTGAGGTGCGGACTTCGGTCGTTATTTCCCGGGGAAAGCGACCGAAGTCCGCACCTCAGCGAAAATTGGTGGGAGTTTGGGGGTGGCGCGGGCTCGGGCGTGGGCTAGTCGAGGAAGAGGGCGCGCAGGCGGCGGGTCGTGAGAATCAGGCCGAGCACGATCATGATGGCGAAGTACAGCACGTGCCAGAGCATGCCAACGTTCACGACACCCGTGGTCAGTCCGCGAATCAACTCGACGCCGTGCCACAGCGGCATCGCCTCGATGATCCACTGGATCGCCTGCGGGTACACGCTGAGCGGAAAGAACGTCGCAGACAGCAGGAACATCGGCAGCATGATGAAGTTGATCCAGTCCATCTGCTGGAAGGTCTTCATATAGCTGGTGATCCCCATGCCGAAGCTCGCGAAACCGAAGGCGATCAGCAGCACCGCAGGCAGTGCGAGCAGTGCCCACCACGACAGGTTCAAGCCGATCACTTGCATCACGATCATGAACCCGATCGCGTAGATGCCACCGCGGGCGAGGGCGAGCAGGATTTCGCCGAGCGCGACATCCAATGGCCCGAGCGAGGTCGAGAGCATACCCTCGTACAGCTTCGCGAAACGCATCTTGAAGAACACGTTCCAGGTCGAGTCGTACACGGCACCGTTCATCGCGGCGGTCGCGAGCAGGGCTGGCGCGATGAAAGCCGCATACGGAATCTGCCGGCCATCCGCAGCGCTGACCGTGCCGACCAGCGCGCCGAGCCCGATGCCAAGCGAGAGCAGGTAGAAAATCGGCTCGAAGAAGCCGGAGAGCATCACCAGCCAGTTCGTGCTGCGCGTGGCCTGCCAACCACGCTGCAGCACAGACGTTGCGTTGCCCGCATAGAGCGATTTCAGCGGACGACCACCGCGAACGGATGCCGTCGGCCGCGTCTCCCGCTCCGCTTGCGTCTCGCTCGTCACCTGCCCCACCTCGTCACTTGATCAGCCTCGTCACTTGTTCAGCCTCGTCACTTGTTCAACCTGCGCGCGGTGATCCGGCGCGCCAACAGCCACCCGCCCACGGTCAGGGCGATGAGATACGCGGCGTGCACGATGGTCAGCCAGAGCGGTTCCTGCAGCCCGTAAGCGAAGACGCGCGACAGTTCGGCGCCGTGCCAGAGCGGCGAGATCCAGCCGATCCATTGCAGGTAGATCGGCATCACCGACAGCGGAAAGAACGTGCCGGAGAAGAGCGTCAGAGGCAGCAGTACGAAGCGCATCAGCATGGCGACCTGGCCGCTGTCTTGCTCGATGGTCGCAACATATGCCATGACGGGAGTGCCGAAAGCGAGACCGGTGAGCACCGCGACGAAGATCGCAACGACACCCCATGGGGACGGCACCGCGCTGAACAGCAGCATGAACACGTAGTAGATCACGCAGGTGCCGAGCAGCCTGGCAATGACGGAGTAGACGATGCCGTCGATGATCTGCCCGGGACTGATCGGTGCCGCGTTCATGCCGTAGAAGGTCGGATTCCACTTGAAGCCGAGCAGCACCGGGTAGGTGAACTCCTCGGATGCCGCCGTCATCGAGGCGGTCGCCAGCAACGCGGGCGCGATGAAGACGAGATAGCTGACCCCGCTCATCGCCTGAGAGCCCATGTTGTTACTGACCAGACTGCCGAGCCCCACGCCCATCGCGAACAAATACAGGAAAGGGTTGCCGATGCCCGTAACGACGACCGTCTGCAGGTACGCGCGCATCACCCGAAAGCGGTGCTCGGCGATATACCACGCGCCGAACCGACGCGGCTTGACCGCTGCCGCGATAGCACGCTTGGTGTCCAGTGTCGTCATTCGATCAGACTCCGGCCGGTTAATCGCAGGAAGACGTCTTCCAGGCTCGAACGCCGCACCAGGGTGGTGATCGGCTGCAGAGCTCTTTCGGCCACCCGCTGCAGTTCGGCTTCGCCGTCTGCGCTGTACACCAGGATGCGATCGGGCAACACCTCGATCCGCTCGCCGATTCCGCTCAGCCGGGTGGCGACCTCGGCGTTCTTCTCCGACCCGAAGCGCAGCTCAAGCACTTCGCGCGATGAATACTCGCGGATCAGTGCGGCAGGCGAACCCTCGGCCATGATCCTGCCCTGGTCGACGACGACCAGCCGGTCGCAGAGTTGTTCCGCTTCGTCCATGTAGTGGGTGGTCAGCACGAGAGTGGTGCCCTGCTCCTTGAGCCGGAACAACCGATCCCAGAGGATGTGGCGCGCCTGCGGGTCCAAACCCGTCGTCGGCTCATCGAGCAGCAGGATCTTCGGGTCGTTGATCAGGGCCCGCGCGATGGTCAGGCGCCGCTTCATTCCGCCGGACAGGTCGTCGACCTTCGACTTCGCCTTGTCTTCCAGTTGCGCGAACGCGAGCAGCTCATCCGCCCGCTGCCGCACGCGCCGGATCGGCAGGCCGAAATACCGGCCGTACACGATGAGGTTGTCGCGCACGCGCAACTCGGTGTCGAGATTATCTGTCTGCGGCACGACTCCGAGTTGAGAGCGGATCTCCGGCCCAAACGCATTCGGATCGAGGTCGAGTACGCGCAGTTCCCCGCTGGTCCGCGTCGACACCGCGCCGATCATCCGCATCGTCGTCGACTTTCCCGCACCGTTCGGGCCGAGCAGGCCGAACGACTCCCCCGGCGCGACGTCGAACGAAATGTCGTCGACGGCGGCGAAGTCCTTGTACTTCTTGACAAGGTTGGAAGCGGTGATGACAGGCGCTGGCACAGTTCACCAGGGTAGTCGTCGCCTCCGACATCCGTCGCCGAAGTCAGAATCCGGCGATGCCTGCACCAATCAGCACGACCCCGACGATGGTGAGAACGGCGGCCACGATCACGGAGTTGTGTCTGACGAGCCACTGATGGAGAGACTCCAGCACGACGGCCAGTCTCGCGGGCGCGGCCAGGAAGGCGATGATCGGAATCCACACTGTGGCGCTCGCAACCACGACGAAGATCGCCACGCAAACGGCTAGCTGCCAGAACTCCAGCTGGACCGCACCGATCGTGGCCCCGCCGACGATCGCGAGCAACAGATTCTTGGGCCGTGCGACCGCGAGCACGAATCCGAATGCGCCGGCCCGACCCGGGCTCAGGCTGTCGATCGGTGCCAGCCACCGTGGAAGTTCGGTGTTTTCACTGGTCGATGTCCGACCCCGCAGCTCTCCGGCCGCCAGCAGGATGAGCACCGCGCCGAGCACGATCGCGATCGCGCCGAAGATTCGCCGTGAAGCGGCCGGATCCGATGCCGGAATGATCGAGGACAGCGCTGTGAACGCGACGATGGCGACGAGGATGCCGACCAGCCAGCCGAGCAGGAACATCGCGCTTGTGCGCTTGCCGTGCGGAGAGCGCAGCATCAAGATCACCGCGATGAGCGGAAGCGGGCTGAGCGCAATGCCCACTGCACTGAGCAAACTCTCGCCGATGACCGCGTTCACGCCTGTCCCCTCGTCGTCGGATTGTGCGGGTGCTGCCTGGTTGCCGTCGGGTTTCCCAGGGTTCCCGTGACGATAATGGTACTGCCGTCACGTTGCGACGCGGCGCGGCACAGCGAGAACCCCCACTCGCCCCGAGACAATACCTCGCCGCCCTCGAGAGAATACGAAGAAGACCCATGAGCCAATCGACTGCTGCCCGCACGTCTCATCGCCGCCGCGCTGCAACGCCGGCGGGACCTCGAGCGAAGTTCAGCCAGCTGCTTCCCTATTTGTTCGAGCACAAAGGCGTGCTGTCCGTCGTGGTCGTGCTCAGCGTGCTCGGCGCGGCCGCGAGCCTCGCGCAACCGCTCCTGGTCAGCCAAGTGATCTCGATCGTGCAGGCCGGCAACACGCTCGGCGGCCTCGTCTGGGCGTTGATCGCACTGGTCATCATCTCCGGGCTTATCTCCGGATACCAGCACTACCTGCTGCAGCGCACCGGAGAAGGCGTTGTGCTCTCCTCACGCCGACGTTTGGTCGGTCGGATGCTGAACCTGCCGATCAGCGAGTTCGACACGCGGCGCACCGGCGACCTCGTCTCACGCGTCGGCAGCGACACCACGCTTCTCCGCGCCGTTCTGACACAAGGGCTGGTCGAGGCGATCGGCGGGTCGCTGACATTCATCGGTGCCCTGATCGCGATGCTCATCATCGACCCTGTGCTCCTCGGCCTGACGGTGCTCGTGATCGCCGTGTCGATCGTCGTCGTCGTGACCCTGTCGAGCCGTATCCGGGTGGCCAGCCTGAAAGCGCAGACGAAGGTCGGCGACCTCGCGGCATCCGTCGAGCGCGCGATCAGCGCGGTGCGCACCATCCGGGCCGCCGGAGCGACGGAGCGCGAAATCGCGGCCATCGATTCGGATGCCGTCGGCGCGTGGAAAATGGGAATCCGCGTTGCAAAAATCTCGGCACTCGTCGTGCCGGTCGCAGGGATCGCGATGCAGGTGTCGTTCCTTGTCGTGCTCGGTGTGGGCGGCTACCGGGTGGCCAGCGGCGCGATCACGGTTGCGCATCTGGTGGCGTTCATTCTGTTCCTGTTCATGATGATCCTGCCGCTCGGCCAGGCTTTCGGTGCCGTGACGAGCGTCAACTCGGCACTCGGGGCGCTTGGTCGCATCCAGGAGATTATCGAGTTGCCCAGCGAGGACCAGTTCGACCGCACGATTGCCCCCGAGGTCGCCATCATCGTGGGTCCCGCCAACGCGTCGGTCAATCCGTCAACTGCAGCGATCACGTTCGAGAACGTTCAGTTCGCCTACGCGGAAGCGGCCGCACCTGCTCCGGATGCTGCAGCGGATGCGCCGTCCCGACGGTCAGGCGGGCATTCGAGTGCCCGCTCGAGCGCTGCCGATTCCATTGCTGCCTTCGAGGGGCTCGACGTCATCGCGGAGGCCGAGGAGGCTGCCGGCATCGGCGCCGCCGACCGGACCGCCGACCAGGCCGCCGCACGACACGTGACGCCGGTTCTGCGCGGAGTCACGTTCGCAGCACCGCGTGGCAAACGCACCGCGCTTGTCGGGCCATCCGGAGCCGGCAAGAGCACGATCCTCGCGCTGATCGAGCGGTTCTACGATCCGGCGGCCGGGGTCGTGCGCATTGGTGGGCTGGACATCCGCACGCTTGAGCGCACGGCTCTGCGAGCACAGATCGGCTACGTCGAACAAGACGCGCCTGTGCTGGCCGGGACCCTGCGCGACAACCTGACTCTCGCCGCCGCGGATGCCACTGACGCGGAGTGCATCGACGTGCTGCACGCCGTGAACCTCACCGAAGTGCTCGAACGCAATCCTGCCGGCCTCTCGGCACCGGTCGGCGAAGACGGAATCATGCTTTCCGGCGGCGAACGTCAGCGGCTGGCCATTGCGCGCGCACTGCTTGCGGTCCCACCGATCCTCTTGCTCGACGAGTCGACTTCGAGCCTGGACGGAAAGAATGAGCAACTGATGCGTGAGGCGATCGACGCCGTGGCGGCCAACCGCACGCTGATCGTGATCGCGCACCGGCTTTCGACAGTCGTCGACTCCGATCAGATCGTGGTGATCGATCACGGCCAGGTCATCGGCGTCGGGACGCACTCGGAACTCGTGGATTCGACACCGCTGTACCGCGATCTCGCCAAGCACCAACTGCTGGTTTGAACCGGTCGCGTCACTCAGCTGCGGCGCTGGGCCGCGTCATTCGGCCGCAGCGCCAGCCTGCGTCACTCTGCGGCGCCGGCTTGGCGCGCCCTGCTCCATTGCACCAGCGGATGCAGCAGTGAGATCAGCTGTCGGCCGGATGGGGTCAGGCTGTAAGTGATCATCACGGGCGTGCTCGCCAGCACCTGCCGCTGAATAAGCCCCTCGCGCTCGAGCTCCTGCAGCCGTGACGCGAGCAGTCGATCGGAGATGCCCTCGACCATGGACCGGTACTCTGAGAACCGGTGGGCGCCGCGAGCACCGGCCAGGAGAATCGCGCCGGTCCACTTGCGACCGGCCAATTCCACCGACGAACGGAAGCGGCGGCATTCGTCGTCGTCAATGTGCTCGAACCGGTCGGAATAACTCACGCATCACCTCGCTTACCAATGATTAGTAGCTTACGCTAGATTGGCGTATTGACGGGGGCACGAGGAAAGTAATGGGCGTGGAATCGAACAACTACGGTCACGCCCTTCGCTTCGGGCTCGCACTGAACCCGGTCACGACCGAAACTCTGGTCGAGCACGCTGTGCTCGCAGAGACCGTCGGTTACGACCTCGTTTCAGTCGATGACACGACAGGCTTCGATGCCTGGAGCACACTCTCGTGGATCGCCGGCCGCACCGAACGCATCCGACTCCTCCCGATCGTGACGCTGGCCGAGCAGACTCCTGCCGTGCTCGGCCGGGCGGCGGCAAGCCTCGACCTGCTCTCGGCGGGCCGGCTAGAACTCGGACTCACCGGCGCTGAGCCCGGCGCCCTGGCTGAGGCCATCGACATCATTCGCGGCAGCTGGGCTGTCGGCGACGCAACTCCGCTGCGGCATGCCGGCGCGCACTACCGTCTTGACGGCGCCGAACGGGGCCCGGCGCCCGCCCACAACGTACCGATTCTCGTGCAGGGCATGGGCGAGCGGATGCTGCAGCTGATCGGATCCGCAGCCGACGGCTGGCTGGTGCGCTACCCGGCTGCGCTGGAGTCCGGCAACATCGTGGTCGATGACACCGCACGCGCCGGCAGTCGTGACGTGCGCGAGATCCGTCGCATCCTCGAGCTCGATGCGATCGACGGGCCGGCCATCGACTGGGTTGCACAACTGCTGCCCCTGATCATCCGACACGGCGTCGGCACCTTCCTACTGAGGAGCGACGATGCGGCGATGATCCGCCGATTCATGGCCGATGTCGCGCCCGCCCTACACGAGGCGGCCGACCTCGCGCTTCCGGGCCTGTCGACGACTGCGCCGATCCGCCCGGCGGCATCCATCGCCAAGCGCGCTCCCGGCATCGACTATGACGCCGTGCCCCGCTCCGTCGAGATCATCGAGCCGGGCGATCTGCAGTACTCCGAGGTTCGTTCCACCTATCTGCGCGGCGGGGCCCCCGGCATCGTGCTGCGGCCCGGTACTGTCGAACAGGTTGCGGATGCTGTGGCCTTCGCACGCGCCCACCGCGCCCTGCCGCTCGGAATACGCAGCAGAGGCCACGGCATCAGCGGACGCTCCACCAACCGGGGCGGCATCGTGATCGACGTGTCGGCCCTGAACACCGTCGAGATACTCGACAGGCCGACTCGCCGCGTGCGGATCGGGCCGGGCGCCACCTGGAGCGAGGTCGCCGCCGCGCTCGAGCCGTATGGCTGGGCCATCAGCTCGGGCGACTACGGCGGAGTCGGCGTCGGCGGGCTCGCCACGGCGGGCGGCATTGGTTTTCTTGGCCGTGCCCACGGCCTGACGATCGACCACCTGCGCGCGGTCGACGTGGTGCTCGCCAACGGCCGCTTGCTGCGCGCCAGTGACACCGAGAATCCGGAGCTGTTCTGGGCGATGCGCGGAGCCGGATCGAACTTCGGCATTGCCACCTCCTTCGAGTTCGAGGCCGAAGAAGTGCCCGCAGTGGGCTGGGCTCAGTTGGTGTTCGACGCAAGCGACGCAGCAGGCTTCCTCGTGGATTGGGGAGCCGCGCTCGAGGCTTCTCCGCGCGACACCACGAGCTTCATCGTGCTGGGCGGCGCCCGTCGCGATCAGCCGGCCATGGCGCACTTCTTCGGCATGGTCGACTCGAGCGACCCCGACACGATCATCGCCCGGCTCCAGCCGTTCGCCGAGATCGCGCCGCTGTACCAGCAGTCCGTGCAACTGCTGTCGTACAGCGACGCGCTGATGCCGGCGCAGGGCGAGGCGAACAGCGGCAACGGCGAACCGGTCAGCCGTTCCGGCCTGCTCACGCACATCACGCGCGAGTTCGCCGAGGCTGCTGCCGGATTGCTTGCGAGCCGCGCCACCTACTTCTTTCAGATCCGGGCGACCGGAGGCGCAGCATCCGACATCGCCCCGGATGCCACGGCCTATGCACACCGGTCGGCCAACTTCTCGGTCGTGGCGTTCGGTTCGAATCGCGACCGGCTGAACCGCGAATGGGAGCTGCTGCACCCCTTCTTCGACGGGCTGTACCTGAGCTTCGAGACCGACACGGCCCCGCAGCGCATCCACGACGCGTTCCCGCCGAAAACATTGAACCGTCTGCGGACGCTTAAAGCAGAATACGACCCCACGAACCTATTCCACGACAACTTCCCGATCGGTCTCGCGACGGGAATCGAGACCGAAACGAGGTCGGATATCGTGACCGAGACAAAACCAGAGACAGAGCCAGAGCCAGAGCCAGACGAGATGAGGATGACATCATGACCAATTACGGCCACGACCTGAAGTTCGGCGTGTTCGTCACCCCCACGAACAAACCGGTGATGCACGCGGTCGAGCTGGCGGTCGTTGCAGACCGGGCCGGCCTCGACCTGGCGATGTTCCAAGACCACCCGTATCAGCCGCGATTCCACGACACGTGGACGCTGCTGTCGTTCGTCGCGGCGCGCACGGAACGCATCCACATCGGCGGCGACGTGATCAACCTTCCGCTGCGGCATCCGGCGCTGCTCGCCCGCAGCGCCGCAAGCCTTGACCTGCTCAGCAACGGCCGACTCGAGCTCGGCATTGGTGCGGGTGGCTTCTGGGACGCGATCGTCGCCATGGGCGGCCGCCGCCTGACGCCCGGGCAATCGATCGAGGCGCTCGAGGAGGCCATCGGCATCATCCGCGAGCTCTGGCGAGCCGACCAGCCCGGCGGCGTGCACGTCAGGGGCGAGTACTACACCGTGGACGGAGCCAAGCGCGGGCCAGCCCCTGCCCACGACATCGGCATCTGGGTCGGAGCATACAAACCGCGCAT
>DATCDQ010000004.1:0-34261 GCA_036510655.1 Microbacteriaceae bacterium
AGGCTGCTGGCACTAAGACCTAACGGCGTCGACCACGGCACCACCCATCATCCGCGCCACCCAAACCAGCCACAAGACATTTCCGCGACACCACGGCGGCGCCCCGCGCCTGCACCGCTCGATACGCTCGTTCCTCGCTACTCGACCAGCGAGGGGAGGGGCGTCGGCAGGCTCATAGATTCGGTCCGCTAGGCTCGAATACCGTGACTTACTCCTGGGGCCGCAGGCTCTCCGCATCCGCTTTGTCCGCTTTGGCCGTCGGTGCGACTGTGCACGTCGTGAACCTGCTGGCGTTCTTCATCCAGGGCGGATTCCAGCTCTCCACGCTGGGCCAGGTGCACTCCTACTTCACGATCGCGGCGGTCGCCGTTGCCGTTCTGGTTTTCGTGCTCGGTGTGATCGGCTGGCTGACGGACTGGTGGAAGGCCCTTGTCGGCGGTGTTGTCATCGGGATCATCGCCCCGCTGATCGGCAGCCTTGTTCAGGTGCTGTCCGCGGGCACTGCGTTCAGTGGTGCGCTGGTCCTCGCCATGCTTTCGAGCCTGCTCAGTGTCAATCTGATCTTCGTGCTCGCAACGATTGTCACCACCGTGACGCTCGGTCGTGTCGTCTACCGCGCCGCTTACGGCTACCGCGGCAGTTCGTCCGGCAAGTTCGCTCTCGTGCGCATCCCGGCCGCCAACCTCGCCGACGGCCTGGTGACACACATCGAGCGCAGCGCCGTCGACCCTGTGCTGGCCGACGAGCAATGGGATGCGTACGTGGCTGCCCTCGTTACGGATGGCTGGCTGACCGTCGAGGTCGCGCCGGCCGAAACCCTTCCGGACTCCGTCTTCGTCGAAGACGCAGCTGTGGTGTTCGGCGAAACGGCCGTCGTCACGAATTCGGGAGCTCCTGAGCGACGGCCGGAGGCGGCATCCGTCGAGGTCAGCCTGCGTGAGCAGGGTTTGAAGATCGAGCACATTACAGAGCCGGGCACCCTCGATGGCGGCGACGTACTCAAGGTCGGCACAACCGTGTACGTGGGGCGCGGCGGGCGCACGAACGCGGACGGCATCCGTCAGCTCCGTGCTCTCATCGCACCGCTGGGCTACACCGTGATCGCGGTGCCGGTCACGAAGGCACTGCACTTGAAGAGCGCCGTGACTGCACTGCCGGACGGCACCGTCATCGGACACCGCGACACGGTGGATGACCCCGGCCTGTTCGACCGGTTCCTTGCGGTTCCGGAGCCGGCCGGCGCGCACGTGGTCGTGCTCGGCCCTGACGCGGTGCTGATGGCGGCATCCGCGCCCCAGTCGGCCGCGTTGATCGCTGACCTCGGTTATCGCGTGGTGACGGTCGACATCAGCGAGTTCGAGAAGCTCGAGGGTTGCGTCACCTGCCTGTCGATTCGCGTGCGCTGACTGCGCTGACGGCGCTCACACACGATTCGTCAAAAAAAAACTTGCGGGATTGCATGGGCCGGTTATAACCTGTAGGGCTGTCGCAAAAAACGTGCCGATCTGCGTTTTGGGCGGCCGCGCGACGGAAACCACCAGGCTCAGGAGGACGCCATGAAGACGACGGAGAACAGCACAACGGGTAGGCGTGCGGTGCTCGGCGGCGTCTTCGGGGCCGGGTCCAGCCGCAGGCTTCAGCCGTTGGCCCGGTAGCGAACCAGCCTCGCCCCTCACGCCGCCTCGCGGCATCCGCGACCACTGCGCAGCATCCGCGGCACCGCTGCCCGCAGGTGACTGTCCGCTCCGCTTCACGCAAACGGACCTCTCCCGCCCTGTCAGATCTCGTCAGCAGCTTTCCTGCACGAGATCCGGCCCACGAAAGACTCGGCATAACTCTCCGCCGAACTCGTTATTGCAAGAGACCGCACCCCACCAGAAAAGCGTTGGATACATGTCTGCACCCACCACAAACGGGCAAAACTCACCCCCCAAGAACTCCCCACGCGAGACGTTAAAACACGACAACTCACAGCACAAGAGCGCTGCGCCAGCCAAAAGGCCGAGCACGTTCCGCTCGCTGTTGCGCATCTACCCGTATGCGAAGCCGGCCATGCCGCGGATCTATCTCGGGATGGCGGCCGCGCTCGCGGCATCCCTCGTGGCCCTGACAATCCCGCTCGTGCTGCAGGTGCTCGTCGACGGGCCGCTGAAGCATGGCGACTCCAGCCAGGTCTGGGCGGCGGCCCTCGCCGTACTCGGGCTCGGAGTCGGGGAAGCAGTTTTCATCTCGCTACGCCGCTGGTTCGTCCTGACCCCCGGCACGCACATCGAGGCTTCTTTGCGCAACGGCCTGTACGCCAAGCTGCAGCAGCTGCCCGTCAGCTTCCACGACCGCTGGCCGAGCGGCCAGCTGCTGTCGCGCGCGGTCAGCGACCTCAACCTGATCCGCCGGTGGCTGTCATTCGGCTTCGTGCTGTTCTTCGTGAACATCGTCACGATCGTGGTCGGTTTCGGCGTGCTGTTCTGGTGGAATCCGCTGCTCGCGGTCATCTTCCTGGTCTGTTCGATCCCGATCTGGGTCTACGGCTTCATCTTCGAGAAGAAGTACTCGGTGATCGCGCGGCGCAGTCAGGACCAGGCCGGCGACCTGGCGACATCCGTCGAGGAGTCGGTGCACGGCATCCGCGTTCTCAAGGCGTTCGGCCGCGGCCGACACGCTCTGAAGAATTTCACGGCACAGGCCGAGGACCTGCGCGGCACCGAGATCGCGAAGGCGAAGGCGATCGCGGGCATCTGGTTGTGGCTGCTACTGGTTCCGGATGTCGCGTTCGCGCTCTGCCTGGTGGTCGGCGTCTGGCTGACCTCGACCGATCAACTCACGATCGGCCAGCTGCTCGCGTTCTTCGCGACCGCCACCGTGCTGCGCTTCCCGATCGAGTCGATCGGGTTCCTGCTTTCAATGACGTTCGACACGCGCACGGCGGCCGACCGTTTCTTCGAGGTGATGAACACGCCGAACGACATCACCGATCCGGATGCGCCGCGCACGATCACGCATCCGCGCGGAGTGCTGCGCTTCGACAACATGCACTTCCGTTACGCGGATTCTCCGGCGCGCTACCCCGACCTTCTGGGCGGTGTCGATCTCACGGTCGAATCGGGGGAGACAATGGCGCTCGTGGGGCTGACCGGCTGCGGCAAGTCCACATTGACCGCGCTGACCACGCGACTCTATGACGTGACCGGCGGGTCGATTCGGATCGACGACGTCGATGTGCGCGACCTCACACTGGAGGAGCTGCGTTCCCACATCGCGATGGCGTTCGAGGATGCGACGTTGTTCTCGGCATCCGTTCGCGACAATGTGCTGCTCGGCCGCGGCGACCTCGTCGGCGACGACCCTGCGACGGTCGAGGCCGCCGAGGCACAGCTGACCGAGGCGCTGGAGATCGCGCAGGCGGGCTTCGTCTACGACCTGCCGGATGGGGTTGACACGAAGGTCGGCGAGGAAGGCCTGAGCCTGTCGGGCGGGCAGCGCCAGCGGCTGGCGCTCGCGCGTGCCGTTGCGGCCAAGCCCGACATCCTGGTGCTCGACGACCCGTTGTCCGCGCTAGATGTGGACACCGAGGCTCTCGTCGAGGCGGCGCTGCGCCGCGTGCTGGCATCGACCACGGCGTTGATCGTCGCGCACCGGCCGTCAACGGTCATGCTCGCCGATCGCGTGGCGCTACTCGAAGACGGGCGCATCACGGCCGTCGGAACGCATCATGAACTGCTCGAGACCAGCGAACACTACCGGTTCGTAATCTCGAGCCTGGAAGACGAGCAGGATCAAGAACTCCTGCAGGAGGCGAATCTATGAGCACCGCGAGTGTGACCGGCGTTGAGGGCGAGGAGCGCGAGGACTTCACGGCGCAGGAGTCACGTCAGATGCGGGGACGTTCGTTGCGTCTGTTGGGCTCACTGCTGCATCCGTTGCGGTGGCGTGTCACGGCGGCGATGGTCGTCGTCGTGCTATCGACGGGGGCGCAGGTCGCCGGGCCGGCGCTGATCGCGATCGGCATCGACAATGGGCTGCCTGCGCTGCTGAAGTCGGACTGGTGGCCGCTGGCCTGGACGGGATTCGCCTACCTGCTCACCGGTGTCGCCGGGGCCGCGACGGTGGCCTGGTACACGGTGATGTCGGCACGGATCAGTCAGGCGATTCTCATCGATCTGCGCAAGCGGGTGTTCCTGCACACGCAGAAGTTGAGTCTCGAGTTCCACGAGTCATATACCTCTGGACGCATTATTTCGCGACAGACCAGCGACCTGGACTCGATCCGCGAGTTGCTGGACTCCGGCATCAACCAGTTGGTGCAGGGTGTGCTGTACTCGGGCTTCATCGCGATCGCACTGTTCGCGCTGGACTGGGTGAGCGGCGCGATCCTGTTCGTTTCGCTGGTGCCGCTGTGGTTCCTGACGCGATGGTTTCAGAAGCGCTCGCAGTTCCTGTTCCGTATGTCTCGCGTCGCATCCGCAAAACTGATCGTCTCGTTCGTGGAGACGATGACCGGCATGCGCGCAGTGAAAGCGTTCCGCAAGGAAAAGCACAACGAGAAGGAGTTCGGCGGTCTCGTCGAGGATTACCGCGATGTGAACGCGCGCGTGATCCAGTTGTTCGGAATCTTCGACCCAGGGCTCGTGCTGATCGGAAACGTCACGGTCGCGGTCGTGCTGCTGGTGGGCGGATTCCGTGCGGCTGAGGGCGCACTGCCGATCGGTGTGTTGCTGGCGGCGCTGTTGTACACGAGGCGCTTCTTCGACCCGATGGAGGAGATGGCGATGTTCTACAACTCCTACCAGTCAGCCGCCGCCGCGCTGGAGAAGATCTCCGGGGTGCTCGAAGAACAGCCGAGTGTGCCCGAGCCTGCCAAGCCGGTGGACCTGTGGACCTCGACCGGGCATGTGCGTTTCGACGATGTCAGTTTTGCGTACAAGAAGGATCGCGAGATCCTGCCCACGTTCAGTCTGGACATGCCGTCGGGGCAGACAATCGCGCTGGTCGGCTCGACCGGTGCGGGAAAGTCCACGCTGGCTAAGCTGATCTCGCGGTTCTACGACCCGACGAGCGGTGTGCTCACGCTCGACGACGTCGACCTGCGCGACCTGCATCCGAACGACCTGCGCCGCGCGATCGTGATGGTCACCCAGGAGGCCTACCTGTTCTCAGGAACTGTCGCGGACAACATCGCGCTCGGAAAACCGGATGCGACGCGCGCAGAAATCGAGGCCGCCGCGCGTGCGGTCGGCGCGGACACGTTCATCCAAAGCCTTCCGAATGGGTACGAGACGGATGTCAACAAGCGCGGTGGCCGGGTATCCGCCGGGCAGCGCCAGCTGATCTCGTTCGCGCGGGCGTTCCTCGCGGACCCCGCCGTGCTCATCCTGGACGAGGCAACCAGTTCACTGGACATCCCGAGCGAACGCCTGGTGCAGGAGGCGCTGCAGACTCTGCTGGCCGACCGCACCGCCGTGATCATCGCGCACCGCCTCTCGACGGTCGCTATCGCCGACCGGGTGCTGGTGATGGAGCACGGGCGGATTGTCGAGGACGGCTCGCCGGCCGACCTGATCGCGGGCACCGGCCGTTTCGCGCAGCTGCACGCTGCGTGGCGCGACTCGCTCGTGTAGCGGCCGCGGGGTCGGAAACGGGACCGTATTCAGGCTGGACCGAGGGTTGACGACGTGGAGGCCGTCGAATCCGGTCATCCAACCTGAATACGGTGCGCGCTTCGGCTGCGCGAAGCGACCGGGGGAGTGGTGGGGGTGCGTAGCGATCGGAGGGCGGTAGTCTCGCGTTGTGGCACAGAGTGAGGCGATGGAAGCAGCGAGTGGCCGCATCCGCTCGGTGGTGAGGCACCTGTCGCCCGGCTACTTCGCCCTGGTCATGGCCACCGGCATCATTTCCGTCGGCCTGCACCTCGAGGGTTACGCCGGCGCGTCGGATGTCCTCCTCGGCATCGCCGCGCTCGCTTACGTCGCGCTGATCGTGCTCACGATCTGGCGCGTCATCGCCCACCGATCCATCGTTGCTCGCGAATTGACCGATCCGGCGATCGGTTTTCAGTTTTTCACGTTCGTCGCCGCGACCAACGTGCTGGGCGCGCGTTTCGCGATCGACTGGGGGATCGTATTGCCGGCCGTGCTGTTGGCGGTCTCCGGCGCGGCCTGGCTGATTTCCGGCTACGCGATTCCGTGGGCGGTGATGCTGGGGAGACGGCAACAGTCTGTGCTGAGCAGCGTGGATGGAACGTGGTTCATCTGGGCGGTCGCGAGCCAGTCCGTCGCCGTACTCGCCGCCGGGCTCGAGGCGGAACTGGTCGGCATCCGAGAGCTGTTGTCGGTAATCGCGATCCTGTCGTGGGGCGTCGGTTTGATCTTGTATGCCACGATCGGCATGTTAGTGGTCGTGCGCCTCGTGACGCACGGCATTGCGCCGGAGGAGTTCGGGCCACCGTACTGGGTCGCGATGGGTGCGGCGGCGATCACGATCTTGGCCGGTTCACGGATCGTCGAGATGTCGGACACGCCGATGGTCGATGCGACCCGTGGCGTCGTCGCCGGCGGTTCGCTGGTGCTCTGGTGTTTTGCTACTTGGTTGATTCCGGTGCTCGTGGCAATCGGCTGGTGGCGGCATGTTCGACACCGCATCCCGCTGGTCTACACGCCTGCACTCTGGGGCATCATCTTTCCACTCGGCATGTATGCCGTCGCCGGCATCTACCTCGGCCACGCCGATCGGCTTCCGTTGGTGACGTGGATCGGCAGCCTGTGGTTGTGGATCGCGGTTGCCGCCTGGCTCGTGACCACTGTCGCCATGGCGGTGCGCGTCAGATCTCGACTGTTCGGCCGGACGGGCGCCGGAGCCTAACGACGGTCAGCGCGCTCCGATCGTCAGCGGGCGACGAGCGCGTCAACGGGTAACGAGCCCGTCAGCGGGTAACGAGCCCGCCAGCGCGTCAGCGCCTCACCGTCAGTGGGTCAGCGCCTCAGGATTGGGTCAGCGTGTCAGGAGAGTCATGGCGAGCGCAGCGCCGTCAGCGGTGACTCGTGTGTCGTCACCGCTTCCCGTGAATGAGCCAAAGCGTGCGAGGTACGCGACATACGAATCGATGTCTGACCCCGCCGACGCGTCACGACCGTACGTGTTGTTGGCAGGCATCGTCCGCTCGCCGTCCCAGTCGGAGGCGCTGACGTTGCGCTCCAGCTGATCCGCAACGACCGCTGCACCGACCTGCGACAGCAGATCATCGCCAGCGAGCCCGCTGATGACACCGAGCAGCACATACAGGCCGGCGGAGGGGTCGGTCGCGGCCGTCCAATACGCGTTGAGGCACGCATTCAGTAGTGCTGACGGTTCGCCCAGTGCAGCCTCACCTGCCCGTGTGAGACGGAAGTAGCCTGCACGCCGCACCACGAGCCTGAGGGATCGCGCGAAGAGTTCGTTCACGCCGGATTCGACGTCGCAACGGTCTGTGGTACGCATGGCGGCCGTGTCGGGCTGTCGCGCGGAATCGGCCGCCGCGATCCGGTGTAGCAGTGCATCGAGTGGTGCTGTCAGCCACTGAACGGTGTTAGGCGCCAGACCCTCTGGGTGTGCCAGCACACGATCGGCTGCTGCACTGAGCACATCGATGCGATGGCGGCGTGGAATGGCGGCTGCCGCTCGCGTGGCGTCCTCCGACAACTCGACCCCGCCGACCGTTGCTCGGTCTGCGCGCTGGTTGTAGCTGTAGCCGTATGAATCTGACCGGGACCCGAATACCTGGGCCGCTGCGCTCAGGTCGAACCGGTTCGGGTCGAATGCCCTGCCATCGTGTGCCGCCCACGGTCCTTCGAGTTGCCTCACCCAGGTGTCGATCTCGGAGTGACGAGGGTGTTCCGGAGTATCCAGCAGAGCGTTCAGTGCCGCGTCGCCCCTGGGGCCGCTCGATTCCAGGAGCGGCGAGCGACCGCATCCGTCGAGCAGAGTTGGGAACTCCTCCGACCGGCCGGGCTTATAGCGATCGAGTTCTTCGACCGCGATAGTCCAACCGTGCGGCCAGTGGTCGTTGCAGAGATCACGGGCCAGCAACGCGCAATCGTTGTATTCATGGGCGTGCGGGCCCTCTTTCAGCCCGTATTCGTAGAACAACTCGGGTCCGTTCACTGTGCTTGCGACCTCGTCGAGCGCCTGCGCGACGGTGGAAGTCCACTCACACAAACTGGTGTGTTCGCCGTTGCGGCAGCCGTGGTCCATCTCCCAGATGAGTTGAGTTCGCGCGCCGTCGTACCTTCCGACGGCCCATACCGGTTGACGTTCGTGTTGCACGGCAGAACGGCTATTGGTGAAGACATGGCGGTGTTGGCGGCCGGTCCAGGCGAAGGCCGCGTGGATGACGCTGTGCAGCGATTCGAGCCGCATAGCGGCATCGACGGCAATCACACGCTCGATCGGCCGACCGACGTCGAGCACGCTGAGTCGGAGCTTCAGGACCTGTTTTGGGCTGTTCCACATGCGTCGATTCTCGGTGGCGGATGCTGCGCCCAGCGCGATCGAGTCGACATCTGTGGATGCCGGTCGCCGATCCGCGCTTGTGGAGGAGCAGTGGAGGTCGGCGAATCGCGGGCACCTGGCCTGGGGTACCGGGCTTGAGGCACCGTACGGATAGCGTGTCGCAGGTGAAACCCATAACGAATCATGCGCGCGGCGGGTTGTCTTCACGGGGCTTGTTCGCTCTCCCGAAACCGACAATCTGATCTGCTCGTTCAGCCACTCAGACTTCCCGCCCGTTGTCGAACGCGCGCCGGTAGTTGGCCGTGAGGTCGTCCTCGGAAAGCTCTTCAAGGAAGACCGCGGATAGCAGATGTGCGTAGACCGAGCGCCATGAAGCAACGTTCACGTGTGCAATGGCCGGAGCATCTGCTGCGGTTGCGCGCCTGACAGGGATTGGCAAGGTCGACTCTACGCAGTAGCACGAAGACGAGAAACGGCCCTTGGCTTTCCTGCGGGATTCGCGTTTCCAAGCTTGATCCCCGTGGCAGCAAGGCCCAGCAGACGAGCTATTGACGATAGACCGGAAACTCGACGATAGCCCGGACGTTTCTTGTCAATCGGCCCGGGCCAGCGTTCAAAGTCCGGTCTAGAGTGGACGACGGCGGCCGTGGCTCGGGTAGCGAGCGTGACGCGCGGAAATGCTGAGTCAGTGCACGCCCTGGTTGTACCGGGATCCCATCAGGTCGCAGGTGGTGCTGAGCGCAGTGCAGCGTCGATCCCGTCCAACAGCGCGGGTGCGTGTGTCGTGACTGTCTCCCAGAGGCGCGTGTTGTCGAGTCCCGCGTAGTTCTGTGCCGCGATGTTGCGCGTTGCCCGCAATCCATCACGGGCGATCGTGGGAAGCGTTTCGGCGATCTCTTCGGGGAGCGGTCGACTCACGAGGTCAGCGAGGTGGATGACGGCGAGCATGCCAATGTCGTAGGTGTCGGAATCAGGCCGGACGAACGCGTCGCGCCCATTGCGCGCAGCCCGCTCGAAGCGACCGCGCAGCCTCGCCACCTCGTCGGTCAGCCGTGCGGTGGAACGGATGCCCAGATTGTTGTTGTCGGGCGAGGTGGGCGGCGCTAGCCCGTTACGTGTGTCGTTTTGGCGCGGTCGAGCGGTGAATCGGCGCTCTGCCTCCTCACTCACAGTGGAACCGCGTCACGGCGCAGCACTTGCACGACAGGGTCATCCGTATTGTCGACGATGGCATCCACTGGAAATCCGATGAGTTCCGATACTGCCTGGCGAAATGCCGCGAGCGTCAGAAAATCGACTTCCGGCTTGGCTCGCACGAGCAGGTCGGCATCGCTGTCCGCGGTGTCGGTTCCACGTGCGGCGGATCCGAAGACCCGGATGTCGTCTACGCCAAATCGTGGGGCAAGCTCGAGAATCCGCTCTGCGAAGAGCTCCAGTGGGATGGAAGGTCGCATGCGCGCCGCGCTGAGGATGCGACTGAGCAACTCGCCGCTCGGCACGCGGGCGCCCGATTCGATCATCGCGAGATTCGGCTGCTTGACGCCGGCCAACGTCGCGAGTGCGCGCTGCGAAAGCCCTGCATCTTCACGCGCACGCCGAACCAGTGTCGCCGCGTCCGAATCTCGACCGGTCATAAGGCCATTATATCGTCGTGATATCGCGCCGGTCGATCGACCCGATTTTGGCCGCTTCGCAGGGTGACTCAGCGCGCTTCGCCCGCGAACGGTGACCAGCGGGCCTGTCGCAGGTCGATCCGATAGTGGTCCTCCGCGCCGGTGCGGGCGGAGTCTTCGAAGGTCATGCCGCGCAGCGGCGTGCGTTCCTCGCGGTAGTGCTCAAGGGCACGACGCTCATGACAGACCGGCGCCTCACCGCTGGCGCGGACGACGCGCCACCACGGGACATCCGAACCGTAGCGCGCCATCACCGTGCCGACCGCACGCGCGGCTCGCGAACCGAGCGTCGCCGCGACATCGCCGTAGGTCATGACGCGACCTGGTGGGATGTCCGCCACGATCTCGAGCACACGCTCGACGAACGAATCGGCCGGGTCGGGGGTCTCGATACGCTCGCTGGCGCTCGCTACTCGACCACCGGCGGGGTGGGTCTCGATACGGGTCTCGATGCGCTCGCTGGCGCTCGCTACTCGACCACCGGAAGTGCTCACAATTCGAGGGCGCCGATGATTTCGCCGTACTGGGTCTCACCGACTGGGACGAAGCCCATGCGAAGGAAGAATGCCTCGGGGCCCAACTCGCCCTGCTCCCAGATGACGTTGAGACGTTTCTGTCCACGTGCCCGCGCCTCGTCGGCGAGGGCGGTGACTGCATACTTGCCGATTCCGCGGCCCTGGTCGCTGGCTTCGACGTTGATGCGCCAGAGGATGGAGCGGAACTCCTCGTGTTCGGCATCCTCGTCGAAACTGCCCATCACGAAGCCGACGACCTCGTCGCCGTCGACGACGACGCGCTGCCACGTAGTGGCCGGATTGTTCACAGCTGCTGCTGCCGAGTACGACACCGGCGCCACGAATTGCTCCTGCCCCGGTTTCAGCGTCAGCGCGTTCGCGGCAGAGATGTTCGACGCCGACAGTTCAACCACTCGCAACTCAGCCATGGCTTCAGCGTATCCCGAGCGCGGCTCCGCCGGGTAGTCACTCCTGTATGCGTTCGCCCAGAGCTTCCCATGCCACGCTGGCGGTCAAGCGCCGTGGTATTCAGCGGGCGGCCCGGCCTGCGGGCCGAGCACAGGCTCGAACGCGGCGGCATACGCGTCGAAGTAGCGTTGCCAGTCTTCGGGGGCGGATGCGCGCCCTTCGAGCAAGTCGAGACATCCCTCCCAGCCGGCCGTGTTGCGCGCTGCGGCGCTCGCTTCCAGCTCGTCGATCAACACCAACTCCGTTCCCTCCGACGTCGGTGAGAGCTCGAAACGAAGCAACTCATCTCCCCACGTGAACGCCAGTACGTACGGCTCGTCAACGGTGATGACCGCGCCGGTCAACGTCATGTCGATCTGATCGGGTGGAAATGGAAAGCTGATCGCAGCACCGACTTGCCACTGACCACCGGCAACGATGACGTCAGATGGAAACCACGTCTTCAATCGGGTTCGATCAGTCAGCGACTGCCAAACCGTGGGTGCAGCATCCGCCAGGTGACGTTCGAGCCGCACCGCAGGGCGAACGCCGCCGGTCAAGAGGGTTGCGTTGCCGTTTGAGTTCGCCATGACTGCCTCCGTCGGATGGTCGGTTTGCTCCTCCCGTTATACCTGCGGCAGTCGCGCGCGTCTACCAGTACAGATATCTCGATGTCAAGATAGTTGCGCGGTTCTAGTAAGCTGTCTGTGGCCGAAACGGCACAGATTTCAGGCATCCCAACGGCACAGATCTCACGAGGAGTCCCATTGTCAAAAATTAAGGTTGAAGGCACCGTCGTCGAACTCGACGGCGACGAGATGACGAGGATCATCTGGCAGGCCATCAAGGAGCAGCTGATCTACCCGCATCTCGACATCAACCTCGAGCGCTACGACCTATCTATTCAGATGCGTGACGAGACCGACGACCAGATCACGGTCGACGCGGCCCACGCCATCCAGAGACACGGTGTCGGCGTCAAGTGCGCCACAATCACCCCCGACGAGGCGCGGGTCGAAGAGTTCGGGCTGAAGAAAATGTGGAAGAGCCCGAACGGTACGATCCGCAACATCCTCGGCGGGACAATCTTCCGCGAGCCGATCATCATCTCGAACATCCCGCGCCTTGTGCCGGGTTGGAACAAGCCGATCATCATCGGTCGTCACGCGTTCGGCGACCAGTACCGCGCGACGGACTTCGTCTTCGATGGCCCGGGCACGCTGACCATCAGCTTCCAGCCGGCCGACGGCCCGAACGGTGAAAAGCGCGAGGCGCAGTCGTTCAACGTCTTCGACGCCCCAGGCGGCGGTGTGGCAATGGCCATGTTCAACCTTGACGCCTCGATCCGCGACTTCGCGCGCGCCTCGCTGAGCTACGGCCTGGACCGCAATTACCCGGTCTACCTGTCAACCAAGAACACGATCCTCAAGGCGTATGACGGCCGGTTCAAGGACCTGTTCGCCGAGGTCTTCGAGAACGAGTACAAGGAGCGCTTCGAGGCGGCCGGCCTCACCTACGAGCACCGCCTGATCGACGACATGGTCGCAGCCTCGCTCAAGTGGGAGGGCGGCTACGTCTGGGCCTGCAAGAACTACGACGGCGACGTGCAGTCCGACACGGTCGCGCAGGGCTTCGGCTCGCTCGGGTTGATGACCAGTGTGCTGACCACGCCCGATGGCAAGATCGTGGAGGCGGAGGCCGCACACGGCACCGTCACCCGCCACTACCGCCAGCACCAGGCCGGCAAGCCGACCTCGACCAACCCGATCGCATCGATCTACGCGTGGACCCGCGGCCTCGCACACCGTGGCAAGCTCGACGGCAACCAGGAGCTCATCGACTTCTCGCACACCCTCGAGGATGTCGTCATCAAGACCGTCGAATCCGGCAAGATGACCAAGGACCTCGCGCTTCTTCACGGCGGCGACCAGCCGTACCAGACCACCGAGGAGTTCATGGCGTCGCTGGCTGAGAACCTGAACGCGCGCCTGGCGTAACCGACACGCACAGCCCTCAAGCGGGGGTCGACACCGTCGTGGTGTCGGCCCCCGCTGCGCGTTGCGCCGCTAGTCTCGTAGTCGTTCAGGTGATGCAATGCGACGCGAGTGAGGGGATTATGCGTGCAGGAGCAAACCTTCCTGCCGTCGGGGGCTACAACCAGACGGTGATTCTCGACGTCATCCGTCGGGCCCATGACGGCATCAGTCGAGTCGAAGTGGCTGCCCGCACAGGGCTCTCCGCCCAGACCGCGTCGAACGTCTGCCGACGCTTGCTCGATGAAGGGCTGATCGTTGAAGCTGGCACGCAGGTGGCAGGCGTGGGCAAGCCGCGCACCATCCTCAAGCTCGACCCGCGCAGTCGCTTCGCCATCGGCGTGCACCTGGATCCCTCCGTGATCACCGTTGTACTGCTCGACCTGGCCGGCACGATCGTCGTGCATCGCACGATTCAGACTTCGGATGCCGACAGGCCGGTCGGTACCATCGACCAGATCGCGCGGGTGGCTGATGAGGTGACGCGTGAAGCGGGAATCGACCCGGCACGCGTCATGGGTGTCGGCATCGCGGCTCCTGGACCGGTGGATCTGGAAACCGGCACCGTTCTCAACCCGCCGTTGCTCGCGGGCTGGAAGAACGTGCCAATTCGCGACGCACTGGCTGAACGGGTCGGCCTGCCGGTTCTGCTCGAGAAAGACGTGACGGCCGCAGCCGTCGCGGAACTGTGGATGCGTTCGACCGATAAGCCCCGCAACCTGGTGTTCTTCTACTTCGGCACCGGCGTCGGTGCGGGTCTCGTCGTGCAGAACGAAGTCATTCGCGGCGTCAGTAACAACGCCGGTGACATCGGAAGCATGATCATCGGGGACTCATCGCTCGTGCCGGGCAGCCGACGGTGGCGACTGGGCGACGCCGTGATGCCGCGCCTGTTGGTGCATGAGGCTCTCGAGCGTGGCGCGATCGAGCCTGGATCGATCTTCGTCCCGGGAACTGAACCCAGTCGCTCCCAGGTGCGCGCGTTATTCCTGCGACTGGCGGATGCTGCGGATGCGGCAAACCCGGTCGCGATGGACATCCTCGCTGTGGTTGCCGACGACATCACCACGGCGCTCGTCACGGTGTTGAACCTGCTCGACATCGACGAGGTGGTCTTCGGTGGGCCGTTCTGGGGGCCGATAGCGGATTTTCTGCTTCAGCGCGTGCCCGCCCTTGTGCACGCGGTGCCGGAGCTGATCGCCGCGCATCCGATCGCCTTCGTCACATCGACGATCGGTGAGGATGTCGCCGCAGTCGGCGCCGCGTGCCTGGTGCTCGATCACGCGTTCTCGCCGCGGTCGGCGGGTCTCCTGATCCGACGCGTCGACGCGTAGTCCTCCGGCCGCGTCGGCGCGGAGCCATCCGTCCGCACGGGCGGTCCAGTCGGTCGAAATGAGGACTTGACGTTAATAAGTAAAAATGATTTAGTAATACGGCGGTTCCCTTGCACGGTCAACCGATCGGGCAGGCAAATGAGGCAAAGGAGCATCATGAAACGGATACTTTCTGTGATCGCCGTCGCAGCGGTTGCGGCCGCGGCGCTGACCGGCTGCTCGTCCGGCAGCGGCTCGGGCGACAAGGTCATCAAGGTGGCATACCAGAAGTTCGGCACGTTCACGCAGATGGACAGCCAGATGAAGTCGGTCAAGGCCGAGTACGAGAAGGCGCACCCGGGTTATAAGGTCGACCTGATCCCGATCCAGGCCGCTGAGAACGACTACTACACGAAACTGTCGCTGATGAACCGGTCGGCCTCGACCGCACCGGATGTGTTGTATGAAGACACGTTCCTGATCAAGTCCGACGCGGCGGCCGGTTACCTGGCGCCACTCGACTCGTACGCGGCGAAGTGGGCTGATTGGAGCCAATTCCCGGCCAACGCGAAGCAAGCGGGTCAGGGCCAGGACGGCAAGCTCTACGGGATCTCGATGGGCACGGACACGCGCGCCCTCTGGTACAACAAGGACCTGCTGGCGAAGGCCGGCATCAGCGTTCCGTGGCAGCCGAAGACCTGGCAGGACGTTCTCGACGCAGCCAAGAAGGTCAAGGCAGCAGAACCCGGAGTGATTCCGCTTAACGTGTATTCCGGCAAGGCTTCCGGCGAGGGTTCCACCATGCAAGGCTTTGAGATGCTGCTGTATGGAACGCAAGACACGCTCTACAACACCGACACGAAGAAGTGGATGTCCGGATCGAAGGGCTTCGCCGACTCTCTCGGGTTCGTCAAGGATGTCTATCAGGGCAATATCGGTCCGACACCGGAGCAAGCACTGGACACCAATGTCGGCAACAACATCGCTGACACCTGGCTGCCTCAGGGCAAGCTGGCGATCGACCTCGACGGATCGTGGATGAGCGGCAACTGGCTGCCGACCGGCGCTGCACCCTGGGCAGACTGGAACAAGGTGATGGGTGTCGCTGCAATGCCGACGCAGGATGGCGCAGCTCCGGGATCGACCAGCATGTCCGGTGGCTGGACGCTCGCGATCGGCTCCAAGTCGCAGAACAAGGCGGCGGCGTGGGACTTCGTTACCCTCGCCCTCAACCAGAAGAACTCCCTGAATTACGACATCACCGCGAGCCAGATTCCGGTTCGCACCGATGTCGCAACGGATCCGAAGTACACGTCGTCCAACCCGACGAACTCGTTCTTCTCCGATCTGGTGAAGGTGACGCACTTCCGGCCGGCGACTTCCGACTATCCGAAAGTGTCCAACAACATCCAGGTGGCGATGGAGTCTGTGATGACCGGGCAGCAGACGCCGGCCCAAGCTGCGAAGACGTATGACGACGCACTGCCGACTGCGGTCGGCGCGAAGAACATCACGCAGGCGAAGTAGCAATCGCCGATGTCGTCGTTGACGCCTACCGTCACGACTGCCGTCCGCGGGCCGGGGAGTAAGCCTCCCCGCCCGCGGCGGCGGGTCGGGCGATCATTTGTTCGGGCGATCCCGCTCGTTCCATCGATGGTGCTGTTGGCCATCTTCTTGCTCGGCCCGGTCATCACCTCGTTCTATGGGTCTTTCACCGATGAGTCGTTGACCGGCAGCGCCGCAAAAGGTGCGTCGTTCATCGGGCTCGACAACTACTTCGCACTGTTCCAGAATCCGGACTTTCTGCAGTCGATCTGGCTGACGATCGTCTTTCTGATCGGATCGGCCATCATCGGCCAGAACGTACTCGGGCTCGCGCTGGCCATTCTGATGCAAAACGGCAACAAGACCTTGCGCGGGTTGGTCGGTACGTTCGTGGTGACCGCGTGGATCATGCCGGAAATCGTCGCGGCGTTTGCGCTGTATGCCTTTTTCAACGTGGACGGCACGCTCAACGCGATGCTCCACGCAATCGGGATCACCGGCCCGAACTGGCTGTACTCGCTGCCGATGTTTTCCGTGATCATCGCCAACGTGTGGCGCGGAACCGCGTTCTCGATGCTGGTGTATTCGGCCGCCATGGGGGACGTTCCAGACGACGTTAGAGAGTCTGCCGAGATCGACGGAGCCGGGGGCGCCAAGCGTCTGATCTACATCACTCTTCCGATGATCCGCAGGAGCATCAGCACCAACCTGATGTTGACCACCCTGCAAACGCTGAGCGTCTTCACGTTGATCTATGTCATGACAGGCGGCGGCCCGGGCACCAAGAGTTCGACGCTGCCCGTGCTCGCCTATCAGGAAGCGTTCAAGTTCTCGCAGTTGGGGCTCGGCACGGCTATCGCCACGATTCTGCTGATCGTCGGTGCTGTGTTCTCGATCGTCTACATCCGCGCACTCAAACCGGAGGTGGACTGATGGCCATGACCTCACCGAGCGGACGCGTGATGCGCCGCGTCTCAAACAGTGTTCTCGTCGTCATCGGCGTGTGCTTCGTGCTGCCGTTGATCTGGCTCCTGCTGGCCTCGTTCGACAAGACGGCGACATTGACGGTCAAATGGCCGAGCACGTTCACCCTCGAGAACTTCACGTCGGTGCTCACGCCCGACCTGGCGTTCATTCCGCTGTGGAACAGTCTCATTCTGTCGGGCGGATGCGCGATTCTCACGGTCGTCGTCGCCATCCTGGCGGCTTACCCGCTCTCTCGCTACAAGATGCGCGTGAACAAGCCGTACATGTACGGCATCCTGTTCGGAACGTGTCTGCCGATCACGGCGATGATGGTGCCGGTCTACAGCCTGTTCGTGATGTTCAACCTGATCGATTCGCTACCGGGCACGATTCTGTTCATGGCCGCGACGAGCCTGCCGATGGCGATCTGGATGATGAAGAACTTCATGGACTCGGTGCCGATCGTCTTGGAAGAGGCAGCATGGGCCGACGGCGCATCGATGATGACGACGCTCACCCAGGTTGTCGTGCCGCTGATGCGGCCGGGCATCGCCGTCGTGTTCATCTTCGTGTTCGTGCAGGCCTGGGGGAACTTCTTCGTTCCGTTCGTGCTGTTGCTGAGCCCGGAGAACCAACCCGCGGCCGTGAGCATCTTCGCGTTCTTCGGCCAGTACGGCGCTGTGGCGTACGGCAAGTTGGCTGCATACTCACTGGTCTATTCGGTGCCGGTGCTCGCTCTTTACGTTTTCACCTCGCGCGTTCTCGGCGGTGGCTCGGCTTTGGCCGGCGCCGTCAAGGGCTGAGCAATAATCATTAGTTACAAAGGAGTCCTTCGTGCACGACAATTCCGAGCTGGTTCGCACCCGCATTGCGCGTTTCGTCACCGAGCGCATTGAGCCTGCGATCTACCGCGAGCGGCGCACGCTCACGATCGAGGCGTGGGAGGTTCCGGATGAGCCGGTGCCGTTCGCGCACGCGATCGAGCAGAGCTACCGGCCGTTCGCGGTCGGTCAGCCGTGGAGCAAGCCGTGGGGGACCACCTGGTTCCATGTGACGGGGCGGGTGCCGGAGAGTTGGAAGCACGAGGCAGGCACGCGAGCCGAACTGCTCGTCGACCTCGGCTTCACCGCCGGGCAGGCCGGGTTCCAGGCCGAGGGTCTGGTCTATGCGCCCGACGGTTGCATCATCAAGGCGATCGAGCCGTACAACACGTATGTTGCGCTGCCGGCCGACGGCGTGATCGATGTCTACATCGAGGCCGCTTCGAATCCGGATGTCGCTGCCGGCGGTTTCATCCACCCGACGTTGATGGGCGATACAACGACGGCGGGCAGCCAGCCCATCTACTCGCTTCGGCAGATCGACGTTGCGCTCCTCGACGCCGAGGTCTGGCAGCTCGACCGCGAAATCTTCACTCTGCGCGGCCTCATGGCCGAACTCCCGGCCGACACGATCCGCCCGGCCGAGATCCTGCGCGCGCTCGAGCACGCGGTCGACGCGATGGATCCTGAGGATGTCGCCCACACAGCATCCGCAGGTCGTGCCGCGATCGCGGGCGTTTTGGCGAAGCCGGCGAACGCGAGTGCACACCGTGTCTCTGCAGTCGGCCATGCGCACATCGACTCGGCGTGGCTCTGGCCGGTGCGTGAGACGATCCGTAAGTGCGCCCGCACATTCTCGAACGTGCTTGCGCTGATGGATGACGACCCGGAGTTCATCTTCGCGTGCTCCTCTGCCCAGCAGTTCGCCTGGATGAAGGAGTTCTACCCCGCACTGTTCGAACGCATTCGCGTGCGGGTCGCCGAGGGGCGATTCATTCCGGTTGGCGGCATGTGGGTGGAGTCTGACACGAATATGCCGTCCGGGGAATCGATGGCCCGACAGCTGATCAGCGGCAAGGGCTTCTTCTTGCGCGAGTTCGGAATCGACACGCTCGAAGTGTGGCTGCCCGACTCGTTCGGCTATTCAGGGGCATTGCCGCAGATCGTGGCGGCATCCGGTTCGAAGTACTTTCTCACGCAGAAGCTGTCGTGGAACGAGACGGATGTCTTTCCGCACAGCACGTTCGACTGGGAGGGCATCGACGGCACGCGGGTGCTGACGCACTTTCCGCCGGTGAACACCTACAACTCGAATCTGTCCGGACTGGAGTTGGCCCGGGCCGAACACAACTACCTGGAGAAGGGCGAGGCCAACTCGTCGCTCGTGCCGTTCGGTTACGGCGACGGTGGTGGCGGCCCGACCCGCGAGATGCTCGCCGCAGCTGCCTTGACGCACTCGCTCGAGGGCTCGCCGACCGTGCAGATCGAGGCCCCGCAGACGTTCTTCGAGCGTGCAGAAGCGGAATACCCGACACCGCCCGTGTGGAGCGGTGAACTGTATCTCGAGTTCCACCGCGGCACCTATACGTCGCAGGCGCGCACCAAGCGCGGCAACCGCCGAAGCGAGTCGCTGCTGCGCGAGGCCGAATTGTGGGCGGCGACCGCTAGCATCCGCACCGGGGTCGAGTACCCGTACGAGAAGCTCGATGAGGCGTGGCACACCGTGCTGCTGCAGCAGTTCCACGACATCCTGCCCGGTTCGTCGATCGCGTGGGTCTACCGCGTTGCCGAGGAGAATTATGCGCGGGTCGAGGCGGAGCTCGAGCAGCTGATCGCCACCTCGATCGCCGCGCTCGGTGCGCGTGCGGACGCCCCCGGCGCGATTGTCTTCAACGCGTCGCCGTTCGAGATCGACGGTGTTGCGCCGCTGTCTGCCGGGGCGGCCCACCCGGCCGGAACCGTGGGTATAGAGGAACGCGACGGCGGCTTCGTGCTGACCAGCGATCGCGCGCGGTTCGTGCTCGACGCATCCGGTCGCATCAGTTCGGCGATTGATGTCGAAACCGGCCGCGAGGCCGTAGCACCCGGTGAGCACGCGGCGGAGCTGCAGCTGTTCCGCGACACCCCGAACCAATGGGAGGCGTGGGACATCGACCGGCATTATCGCCGGCACGAGCAGGTGCTCGACGGGGTCGACACCATCGAGATCGTTGCGGATGGCGCGGGTCGCGTGGCCGTGCGCGTCGACCGGTCCTTCGCGTCGTCGACGCTCAGCCAGGAATTCGCACTCGCGGCGGGCAGCGCGAGCCTTGAGATCACGACGCGTGTCGACTGGCACGAGCGGCAGAAGTTGCTGAAGCTCGCGTTCCCGGTCGACGTGCACGCGGACAAGGCCGTGTCCGAGATCCAGTTCGGGCACATTTCACGGCCGGTCGCCGAGAACACGTCATGGGACTTCGCCCGCTTCGAAACCAGTGCGCACCGCTGGATGCACGTCGGCGAGAACGGCTTCGGTGTCGCGATCGCCAACGATGCGACCTACGGCCACGACGTGACGCGGCAGCCGCGCGTCGGTGGCGGCTCGACCACGCTGGTGCGGCAGTCGCTGGTGCGTGCTCCGCTGTTCCCCGATCCGGATGCCGATCAGGGCGAGCATGTCTTCCGCAGTTCGTTCGTCGTCGGTGCGGACATCGCGGACGCCGTGCGCGAGGGCTACCGCATCAACCTGCCGCTGCGTGCGGCGACGGGATCGGCTCCGTTGAGACCGCTGATCAGCGTCGACAACTCGGCCGTTGTCGTCGAAGCGGTCAAGCTCGCCGAGGATCGCTCCGGCGATCTGATCGTGCGGTTGTACGAGTCGCGCGGGGGGCGCGCTCGTGCAACCGTCACGGTTGATGCTGCGATCGTTGGCATGCAACCGGGGGAGCCGGCGGTCTTCGGCGGTGCCGCGCAGATCGTTGAAACCGATCTGCTCGAGCGTGAACTGGGCGAGCCGACGGCACTGACCGCGGTGAGCGGAACGGATGCGGCGCTCACGCTGCGCCCGTTCCAGTTGGTCACGCTGCGCATCCGACGCGCCTGAAGGCGCGCTGAACCACAGCATGGGCCGGCCGCCGCCGCGGGGGTCGGTTAGCGCCCGTAGCGGTACCGGCAGCCGGCGATACGGACCTCTTCGTGCTCGACTTTGTAGATCAGACGGTGTTCATCGGTAATCCGACGTGACCAATACCCGTGGAAACCGTGCTTAAGGGGCTCGGGTTTGCCGATGCCTTCGTTGCCGTTACGGACGATGTCGCTCAGCAGAGCATTGATGCGCCCCCGGATCTTGCGGTCTTGCGTCTGCCACCAGCAGTAGTCATCCCAGGCGTCCTCGTCCCAGATCAACTTCATTCGTGCAGGTCGTGCTGCGTGCCGTGGCCGGCCTCGAGGCGATCGATCGATCCGAGGAGGCGGCGCGCATTCGCGGGGCTCTTCAATAGGTACGCAGTCTCCTTGAGGGACTCGTAGTCGTCGAGTGACACGATGACCACGGGTTCGTGTCCTGCGCGAGTGATGAGGACTTCTTCCCGGTCGTCCACCACTGCCGAGAGCGTCTCAGCGTATTTCGCGCGCGATTCTGAATACGTCATGATGCGCATTGGAACTCCTCTCACGTACAAGAAACTGTACGCGGTCGTGGCGGTGACCACAAGGCTGGCCAGCACATGTGGCTGGTTCGTTTTGCACAACTAAAGTCACATGGCCCGACGGGCTGATCCGCCACTAGAAGCATCGCCAGAATAGTGCCACGATTGCGATCAACCGGACGGGATGTCGATGGTCTCGATGCATGATCCAGCCGGGAATGCATGGCGTTTGGGGTTCGACGTTCTGGGCCACCAGGCGACCGCTTCGGATCCGGATACGGGTGTGACGTCGGGCCGTGCGGCAGGCGAACCTGGCGCACGGGGGGAGTGTCCCCGTGTCATGCGCCCGTCGAGGCTGGGTCGGCCCATTGCCCGTTCGATCGCGTCGCTGGACGCGTACAGGTCCTCAATGAGTTTGCGACCGTCCTGGTCGATCGTGGCGTCAATGATTGTTGCGTCGGGCAGCATGCTGTCGAGGCTTTCCGCCCAATCAGCTGTGTGCGCGTAGCGGGCCTCGTCGACCATGCTCATCTGAGCGACCTGCGATCCTCGAAGAGGTGCCCCTAGTTTGAGGGACACTCTTACGCTAAGTTCGAAACAATGTGCAGACCCGACTGCTAGCAATTACCTATTGCATTCAAATGGATTGGACAGGGTTTTGAGTCACAAATTCAAGCCACCAGTATCAGCACGACTGCTTTCCACACGACTTTTATCCACTCGGCTCTTCAGGGCGCTGACCGTCACCGCGGTCGCGGCGCTCGTGGGCTCCAGTCTCGCGCTCGCGGGCGGCGCGGCGGCATCCGCGACGCCGGCACCCGCAGCACCCGCAGCACCGGCACCGACGCCGGGCAGCGGTCTGGGTCTTGGCATCTCCCAGCCGATGACGCAGTTCAAGCCCGGCAAGTACATCGTCACACTCGCGCAAGACGCCGCGGCGACCTACGCGGGTGGCATCTCCGGTCTTGAGGCAACGAAGCCGCAGGCCGGCAAGCAACTCGCCCCACAATCGAAGAAGGTGACGGACTATTCCGGATACCTCAAGGGCCAGCAAAAGAAGGTCGCAGATGCCGCCGGGGTGAGCATCCGTTACTCCTACACGCTGGCGCTCAACGGGTTCTCGGCCAATCTGACGACTAAGCAAGCGGCGCAACTTGCCGCCACCAAGGGCATCGTCGCCGTCACGCCCGACGCGATTCAGCACGTGCAAGCACAGTCGGACTACAGCTTCCTCGGCCTCGACGGCAGCTCTGGCGTGTGGGCGAAAGTCGGCGGAACAGACAAGGCGGGAGCCGGCATCGTCGTCGGCGACATCGACACCGGCATCGCACCGGAGAACCCCTCGTTCGCCGGTGCACCACTTGGCACCACCGCAGGCAGCGCGCCCTACCTCGACGGCAGTACCATCACGTTCGCTAAGGCGGATGGCAACACATTCCACGGCGTCTGCCAGACCGGCGAGCAGTTCACCGCCTCCGATTGCAGCACCAAACTGATCGGCGCCCGCTACTACCTCGACGGCTTCGGCGCCGGCAACATCGGCAACGCATCGACCGGCGAATACGTGTCGCCGCGCGATGGCGACGGCCACGGCTCGCACACCGCGAGCACGGCAGCAGGCAACCACGGCGTGCCCGCATCGATCGCCGGAACGTCCTACGGGCAGATCTCCGGCATGGCACCGGCCGCGAAAATCTCCGTCTACAAGGCCTGCTGGGAAGGCCCGGACCCGACCACGACAGCCGATGACGGATGCGCCACCAGCGACCTGCTCGCCGCCATCAACCAGGCGGTCGCCGACGGTGTCGACGTGATCAACTTCTCAATCGGCGGCGGTGCGGCCACCACCACGGTCTCGCTGACGGACCAGGCATTCCTGGGCGCGGCATCCGCCGGGATCTTCGTTGCGGTAGCCGGCGGAAACGCCGGGCCGGGCGCCTCGACACTGGACAACGCGGCACCGTGGGAGACCACGGTCGCGGCCTCGAGCATCCCGAGCTATGAGGCGACGGCGACGCTCGGCAACGGGCAGGCGTACGCCGGGGCATCCATCACTGTGGACACGACCCCCGGGGCGACTCCGTTGACGGGCGACCTGGTGCGCGCCGACCTTGTGGCGAATGCCGGAGTTGCTAACGCGATTCTGTGCGGACCGAATTCGCTCGACCCGACGAAGGTGGCCGGCACAATCGTGTTTTGCGAACGCGGCGTTTATGACCGCGTCGCGAAGTCTGCCGAGGTCAAGCGCGCTGGCGGCATCGGCATGCTGCTGGTCAACAAGACGCCGGGTTCGACCGACCTCGACGAGCATTCGGTGCCGACCATCCACCTCGACGCGCAATTCTATGCCGCGCTGAGCGCGTACGCGGCGACAGCCGGTGCGACGGTGACGTTCACGCCGGGCAACACGACAGGCGTCACCCCGCCAACACCGCAGGTGGCCGGATTCTCCAGCCGCGGACCGGTTGAGGCGGATGGCAGCGACATCCTGAAGCCGGATATCACGGCCCCGGGCGTCGCGATCATCGCAGACGGCGCCAACGCGCAGGGCGGAACGCCGACGTTCCAGTTCGAATCGGGCACGTCAATGGCCACGCCGCACATTGCCGGACTAGCGGCGCTGTACCTGGGTGAGCATCCGAATGCGACGCCATCCGAAATCAAGAGCGCGATGATGACCACGGCGTACAACACCGTCGACGCATCGGGCGCCCCGGTGACGGATCCGTTCACGCAGGGTGCCGGTCACGTCGACCCGACCAAGTATTTCAACCCTGGACTGCTCTATTTGAGTGGCACCGCGGATTGGTATGCATACATCCAGGGCATCGGCTATGACGTCGGGGTCGCCCCGATCGACCCCTCGAACCTGAACTTGGCGTCGATCTCGGTTGGCGCGATGACCGCGCCGAAGACCGTCACCCGCACCGTCACGAGCACGCAGGCCGGCACGTTCACTGCCAAGCCGATCTCGATTCCGGGCATCGACGCGGTCGTCTCGCCGTCGACGCTGACGTTCGGCGCGGCCGGTGAGTCGCAGAGCTACACGGTGACGTTCATCAGAACGGATGCTCCGCTCGACACATTCGCGACCGGCTCGCTCGATTGGGTGAGCGGCTCGACCATGGTGCACAGCCCGATCGCGGTGCGACCGGTGACGATCGTGGCGCCTGCGTCGGCATCCGGGACCGGACGGGACGGATCGGTCGGCATCACGGTGACGCCGGGCGGCACCGGACCGATCGCACTGAAGACCAGTGGACTGGTCGCCGGAGTGACGTTGCCGGACGCCGCAGATAAGCACAGCCCGCACAGCGGGTCTGGCACGCCGGGCGCCGAGTTCAGCTATCAGGTGCAGGTGCCGACCGGTGTGCAGCTGCAACGGTTCGATCTCACCGCCGTCAACAAGACGGCCGACCTCGACCTGACCGTGTACCTGCTGGACGGGCCGAACGGCAACCCGGTGGCGGGTTGGCAGTCCGCGACGAGTTCGTCCGACGAGCGTGTCGACCTGCCGAACCCGGATGCCGGCTACTACCTGATCATCGTCGACGACTTCAGCGGATCGACCGCGTTCGACATGACCACCTATTCGGTGCTGCCGGGTGCCGGGGTTGGTTCGTTCACGGCGACGCCGTCCACGCTCGCGGGCGTGCAGGGGGTGCCGGTGACGTACCAGGCGTCGTGGAAGAAGCTGAAGAAGGATGCCCTCTACCTCGGCCTCGTCGAATACGGAGACACCGGCCGCACGACCGTCGTGGCAGTGTCGACGGTCGAAGCTCCGCCGAGCGCTCCGGTGAGCACGGCGCCGCCGAGCATCAAGGGCACGGCGGCCGTCGGGCAGACGCTGACGGCGTCGCCGGGCAGCTGGACCCCGAACGGATTGCAGTTCAGTTACCAGTGGCAGGCCAACGGCAAGAACATCGCCAAGGCGACGTCTGAACGGTATCGGGTGAGTCCAGCAGATCAGGGAGCCAGCCTCACCGTGCTCGTGACGGCGTCGAAGAAGGGGCTACCGTCTGCATCGGCCGTTTCCCCGGCGGTGATCGTGAAATACGACTCGACAGCCAAGCTGTCTCTGTCGAAGTCGGTGGCGTACTCCGGGCAGAGCGTCACGGCGACGGTGAAGGTGACGAATAAGTCGTCGACGCCGCCGTCGGGCACCGTCACGCTCACGGTCGACCGCACGACGATTCGCACGACACTCGACGCGTCGGGTACGGCGAAGATCGCGGTGCCGAAGTTGTCGCGCGGCAATCACACGCTGCGCGCCACCTTCGCCGGCAACGACACGATCGCGGGATCGACGTCGAACAGCGTCAGGCTGCAGATCACGAAGTAGCCGCACCGGTCGCGCGGCTGGTCGGGCCGGCCGGTCATATCTGCCGGCGTGCTGTTGGCACTCGTCCGAGTCCGCGTAAGTGGTGCGAATAGTGTCGTGGCCGGCGGGGTAGCGCACAGTTTGCGCACCAGAAATGTAGCAAGGCTAGCGCGGGCGTTCCCAGACGGGCGGAGCCGGGGGAATAGCTTTCGGCAGCACCGATGAGGGACACTAGGGGATGCGCCGAATTCTGCGTTTCGTCCGTCGATACGCGGTCGTGGCCATCACCATTGGTGTCGGAGTCGGCGGCCTCGCGCTCTTCTTCAGCGGTGTGCCGGTCGCGGCGCAGTGGCTGATCACCGTCTATGCGATCGTGATCGCCGCAATGCAGGCGTGGCACATGCTTCGCGGCCTGTTCAAAGGCAGGGTCGGCATCGACGTGCTGGCGATCATCGCGATCGCGGCGACGCTGGCGGTCGGTGAATATTGGGCCAGCCTGGTGATCGTGCTGATGCTCTCCGGCGGAGAAGCGCTGGAGGACTTTGCGAGCCAGCGCGCTCGTCGCGAGGTCAGTGCGCTGCTGGCGCGCAGCCCGATGCAGGCGCACCGGGTTGCGGAAGACGAATCGATCGTGGACGTTCCGATCGACGATGTCGCGGTCGGCGATGTACTACTGGTGCGTCCGGCAGAGGTCGTGCCTGTGGACGGTCTGCTGGTGTCGGAGGCGGCCCCCGTCGACGAGTCATCGCTGACCGGCGAGAGCTTGCCGGTCGAGTTGACGCGCGGCGCATCCGTTATGAGCGGGTCGGTCAACGGCCCGACCGTCTTCACGATGCGAGCGAGCGCGATCGCGGCGGACAGCCAGTATCAGCGGGTGGTCGCGCTGGTCGGCGCCGCTGCGCAGTCGCGGGCACCGATAGTGCGCCTGGCCGACCGGTTCGCTGTGCCGTTCACGCTCGTGGCGCTCGCGATCGGCGGGCTGGCCTGGTGGCTGAGCGGCGACCCGGTGCGCTTCGCCGAGGTGATGGTGGTGGCCACGCCGTGCCCGTTGCTGATCGCGGCGCCGGTCGCGTTCATCGCCGGCATGAGTCGCAGCGCCAAAGCGGGCGTGATCGTGAAGGGCGGCGGCACTCTCGAGCAGCTCTCGCGTGTGCGCACCGTCGGATTCGACAAGACCGGCACCCTCACCCACGGCACTCCGGATGTCGTCGACGTGCGTCCGAGCGGCGGACTGAGCGCCGACGAGTTGAGCGCCGACGAACTGCTGAGTCTGGTCGCCAGCGTCGAGCAGTATTCCAGCCACGTTCTGGCTGCGTCGATTCTCGTCACGGCGGCGCGGCGCGGGCTTGCGATCCACCCGGGGACGGATGCGACGGAACACGCGACGAACGGGGTCGAGGCGACGGTGGACGGACGACGCGTCGCCGTCGGCAAGCGGGCCTTCATCGGCGGTCTCGGCGCCGTCATCGACTCGCCGTTGCCGGTCGGCGGGCAGCTGGCTGTCTACGTGGCAGTTGACGGGCATTACGCGGGCGATGTCATCCTGGCCGATCGAATCCGGGAAAATGCGGCTGCCACCGTGCAGAGGTTTCGGGAGCTGGGGGTGCGCGACATCCTGATGCTCACTGGCGACTTGCGGCCGACGGCCGAGCACGTCGCCGAGCAAGTCGGCATCGACAATGTTCGTGCCGAGTGTCTGCCCGAAGACAAGGTGCGCATCATCAGCGAGGCGACCGAGCGCCCCGTCATGATGGTCGGCGACGGTGTGAATGACGCGCCGGTGCTCGCATCCGCTGATATCGGGGTCGCGATGGGGGCGAGAGGATCGACGGCTGCGAGCGAGTCGGCGGATGTCGTCATCATGCTCGACGACATCGGCAAGACCGTGCGGGCTGTCGAGATCGGGCGTGCAACGACGCGCGTCGCGTTGGAGGCCATCTGGATCGGGATCGGTTTAAGCATCGGGTTGATGATCGTCGCCACGTTCGGGTTGTTGCCCGCGATTGTCGGCGCCGTGCTGCAGGAGGTCGTCGATCTGGCCACGATCCTCTGGGCGTTGCGGGCGCTCGGTGGTCCGGCCGAGCGGGCCGTCGTCGGGGCGCGGGCGGTGCCGGCCGGGGCGGTCGTGTCGTCCAGCACGGGCGGCTGAGGGTGGCTGGGCCGATCGTGTCGTCTGGTCCGGGCGCCTGACGGCCGCTACGGTATGACGGTGGTTGATTTGACGAGTGGGGCGAACCCCGAGCTGCCTTTTCTGCGTGACACCCGGATGTCCTACGATACGGTCGCTGCCGACTACGCTGAATTGCTCGCTGATGAGCTCTCCGCCAAACCGCTGGATCGTGCTCTGTTGGCAACATTCGCCGAACTCGTTGCGGGAGGACCGGTCGCAGACCTCGGCTGTGGTCCGGGCAGGATCACAGCATTCCTGAAGAGCCTCGGGCTCGATGTGTTCGGCGTGGACCTGTCGCCGGGGATGCTTGCGGAAGCCCGCCGACGGCATCCGGAATTGCGCTTCGAAGAGGGTTCACTGCTTGCCCTAGAGGCCGCGGATGCGGCGCTCGTCGGAATCGTGGCGTGGTACTCCATCATCCACACACCGCTCGAACTACTGCCGCAGGTGTTCGCCGAATTCCATCGCGTGCTCGCCGTCGATGGCCAGCTTCTGCTGGCGTTTCAAGTCGGAGACGAGACGCTGCGACTCGAGTACGCCTACGGGCATGAGGTGTCGCTGGATGCCTATCGGTTGCCGCCGGACGGCATCGCTGAGCTGCTTGGCGAGGCCGACTTCACTGTGCACACACGCGTGCTGCGCGAACCGGGCCCAGGAGAGAAGACGGCGCAGGCCTACCTCATGGCGCGGAAGTAGGTGCCAGCCTCAGGTGGCGGAGCGCTCGCCGAGCGCGCGGCGGCGCAACTCCACGTTCTGGATTGACGGCGGTACGTATGCCTGGTCGAGGGTACCGATGTCGGTTCCGGGCGGCACGATCTCGTCGATCTGGTCGAGCACCTCGTCCGAGAGGACGATGTCCACGCCCGCGAGCAGGTCGTCGAGCTGCTCCATAGTGCGGGCACCAAGCAGCGCACTGGTGACATCGGGGTGCGAGATCGCGAACGCCATCGCGAGGTGCGGCATCGACAGCCCCGCTTCTTCGGCGAGTGGGATCAACTGCTCCACGGTGTCCAGGCGTTGCTGATTGCTGAACGCTTTGAACATCTTCGCTCGACGCACATCGGTGTCCTGCCCCCGTCGCACCCGGCCGGTGAGCATGCCCTGCCCGAGCGGTCCCCAGGCGAGAACGCCCATGCCGAACTGCCGAGCGACAGGAAGAACCTCTCGCTCCACACCGCGGTTCAGGATCGAGTACGGCAGTTGCTCGGTGCGGAGCCGTTCAAGACCGCGCCGCTCGGCGACCCACTGTGCTTCGACGATGTTCGAGGCGGGCGTGTTCGACGAACCGATTGCGCGTACCTTGCCGGTGCGGACGAGATCCGTTAGCGCCGAGAGGGTCTCCTCGATGTCGGTGTCGGGGTCGAGCCGATGGATCTGGTATACGTCGATGTGATCGGTTTGCAGTCTGCGCAGCGAGTTCTCGACTGCCGTCATGATCCATCGGCGGGAGGTGCCCTGCTGGTTGGGGTCGGTGCCCGTCGGGCGACTGAACTTCGTCGTGAGCACGACGTTGTCACGTCTGCCCTTGAGTGCCCGGCCGACGACCTCCTCCGAGTCTCCGTATGCATCGGCGGTGTCGACGAGGTTGATGCCCGCGTCGAGTGCCTTGTGGATGATCCGGATCGAGTCCTCTGGGTCGGAGTTCCCGACCTGAGTCGCGAACATGAGCGCGCCGATTGCGTATGGGCTGACCTTGATACCTGTTCTGCCAAGATTTCGATACTGCATGAGAGTTCTCCAGTTGTGAGCCTGACGCGCTGAGAGTTGTGAGCCTGACGCGCTGAGCCGACCTCGTCGACCTATACTGCAATGAAGCGGAAGCCCTTTCCGAAACTATACGGAATATGTTTCCGGTAAGCAAGAGGAGGATCATGGCTCCCGAGCTCGTCGGGTCACTGGCGGCGCCGGTGGATGGCGTCACCGACCCGTCCCGTCGGCAGCGCTCCGACGCAAGGCGGAATGCCGTCGCACTGGTAGAAGCTGCCAAGACGGTGTTTGCAGATGGCGGTGTGGACGCGCCCGCGAAGGAGATCACGGATTTCGCGGGAGTGGGAGTCGGAACGCTCTATCGGCATTTCCCCCGCCGGTCCGACCTCATTGTCGCTGTGATGCAGCACGAGATCGACGAGTGTGTCGAAGCTGCGGAAGAGCTCGGGAACGTGCTCGGCCCGTGGGACGCACTGACGCGGTGGATCGAGCGCTACACCGACTTCGTTGGCACCAAGCGTGGGTTGGCCTCTGCGCTCCACTCCGGCGACCCGGCCTACGATGGCCTCCCGCAGCACCTCATGGACCGGCTCGAGCCGGCGTTCCACACACTCCTCGCCCGAGCGGTGGACGGTGGGTACGCACGCGACGACGTGACGGCTCGGGAAGTGCTCACGACCGTCGCTCTTCTTTGTCAGCCGATCCCCGATGGGCAACCGGACTTCAACCAGCGCATGGCGCGAGTGTTCATGGCAGGACTGAATCGGCCTCGGAACTGAGCCAACGCCAGCGAAAAATGATCGCCCGGTACTGTGCGGGACGCTGCGTTGCAGTTCCGGTACTGTGCGGGGCGCTGCGTTGCAGTTCCGCGCTATTCAGTTCGGCCGCGTCTCCTTGGCCATCCATTTGTCCGGGGCGGCGAGCGGCTCGAAGCCGAATTTGCGGTAGAGGCCGTGGGCATCCGCAGTGGCGAGCATGATGCGTTTCAGGTGGCGGGGTTCGAGCGCCGCGCAGACGCCGTCGATCAGGGCGACGCCGATGCCGAGGCCGCGCATGGAGCTGTCGACGAACACGTCGCAGAGCCAGGCGAAAGTCACCCCGTCGGTGACGATGCGGGCGTAGGCGACTTGCTCGCCGGCTTGTTTCTTGGTCTGTTCCCCGGTCTGCTGGCCGGTCTGCTCGCGTGTTTCGATGCGAAAGATGCCGAAGTTGCGTGAGGCGTCGATCGCGGCATCCTGGATTGTTCGCTGCCTGCCGGCGGCCCAATATGACTCGGTGGAGAGCCAGCGGTGGATGCGCGCGCGATCCATGCGGGCGGTTTCGTCGGAGAATTCAAAACCGCGCGGGAGCTGGAGCTGTGGTGTCGCTATGGTCGTCACGGGTCGATTCTGGCACGGTGGGTGCGGTGAAGGCGCGGTGGGCAACGGTGAGTGCGGTGGGTGCGGTAGAGGCGCGGTGGACGGCGTGGGGTGCGAGGCGGGGCGCCGCTGGTGCGGTGCGGGCGCGGGGTGCGCGGTGGAGGCGAGACTTGCGGCGGAGGCCAGACGTGCGGCGGAGGCGAGACGTGCGGCGCGGGGGAGACGCCGAAATAGCTCAGCGTTGCGAGCATCCTCACAGTGACCTCGACGTCGTCACAAACAGATGCTCCGCAGGCTGGTCACGCCGAGATTCGGCCTGTAGTGGAGTACGGCTACGCAGCTGAGTACTAGAACAAAGCTTCGAAAGATGACTTTTACTGAGAAAAACTAGTAGAACATAACACCGAAACCGTGATACAATGAGTCATGGAATCGATCACGGAGCGGATACGGGAGGGCGCACTGCAGGTGTGCTCGTTCTTGACCGTATCCGATGCCGCGGACGTCGGGAGCGCGGCTGTCGGGAGCGCGGCTGTCGCGTCGGTGGCTCCTGCGTCGGCAATGCGCGGGGCCGCGATGCCGGGTTGTGCCGAAGTGACGACTGCAGTCGCCGCATCCGCATCCGCATCCGCATGCGCGCAGGAGCCGGCGTCTGCGCCGTTGAGCGTGATGGTCGACCGATTGGACGACGATCGGGTGCAGGCGTTGGTGGCGGGTGCAGCCGCGTTGCGGTCCGAGGTCGACGCGGTCATCGCCGCCGGTGCTGGGGTGCTCGCGAAACGCTCCGAACGAGATCTTGGCTATCAAGGTTTGGCGCAACGCACGGGGCATCGCACCCCGGTCGGATTGCTGCAGTCATTGACCGGATCTTCACGTGTGGAGGCGGCCCGTCAGGTTCGCCTCGGTGAGGCTATGGCCGAAGCGGATGCCGCGACCAACCGGCTTGAAGAAGGCGACAACGTTCTCGATGGTGAGGGCAACACCGCCGAACAGCCGTTCAGTACTCCGGACTCGTCGCCCGACAACGATGGGTCTGGTGACGGCCGGCCGGGTGCTGGTGCGCCGGGGGATGAACGGCCTGATACTGACCCACCGGTGATGCCGTGGTTTGAGCCAGTTACACGGGCGGTCGCCGAGCACATGCTGAGTTCGGAGGCGGCCTCGGCAATCCTGCGCGGTCTGGGTGAACCGAACGAACACTACGATGGTGCAGCGTTGCGGATCGCCGCGATCGAATTGATCGGCGACGCTGCAGGTATGCACGTCGACGAGTTGACTAAACGCGCCCGCTGGGCACGTGACCAGGCCGATCCGCGTGGGGTCGAGGAACGTTTTGCCGCGCGTTATCAGGAACGCACTTGGCGGTTCGGCCACACTGCGGACGGAGCGCGCACCGCTTGGGTGCGATTCGATGACGAATCTGCCGCATGGGTCGACGCGATCGTCGGCGCCGGCATGCGGCCACGTCGCGGTGGGCCGCGCTTCGTAGCCAAAGACGAGGCCGAACGCGCCGAGAAACTCGTCGAGGACCCACGCAGCAACGACCAACTCGTATTCGACCTCCTCATGGACACGCTGCGAGCGGGCTCCCAGGCCGACCCGTCCATCGCGTTCGGATCGCGCCAGCCCGGCATCCGTGTCATCATCAGCGAAACCGAGCTGAACAAGCACGACGAAAACGGCACCCCAACAGGGGTCGGCTACTTCGAAGAAACCGGTGAAGCTGTTCCCACTTCGCTGATCACTCGGCTGATCTGCAACGCAGGCATCCAACCGATCCTCACTGACGCGCTCGGAATCCCAATCGATGTTGGTCGAGAACAACGCCTATTCACGACGAAACAACGCATCGCCCTCGCTTTCCGTGACGGCGGCTGCATGTGTCCTGGTTGCGACCGCCCGCCCTCCTACACGGAAGCTCACCACATCGACGAGTGGGTAGCGGATAACGGACGGACAGACCTCTCTCGGGGGATGTTGCTCTGTCGTTACCACCACATGCTCATTCACAACAACGGGTGGAAGATCATCCGCGAAAATGCGACGTACTGGTTGGTGCCACCACCCGGTATCGACACTGAACAAACACCCATTCCGCTGCACAGCAAAGCACCCAAACTCGCACGCCCGCTCGCCGCAACCGGGTCATCGACCGGCACGTCGCCAGCTAACCGACGCGTGACCAGCTGAGGACGGGCCACGGGCCGAAGGACGGGTTGCCGGCTGTGTGATCTGCCGCAGGCTGAGCGACTGGCCGCAGGCTGAGCGACGGGTTGCCGGCTGAGTGATCTGCCGCAGGCTGAGCGACGGACCGCCGGATGACCGGTACGTCACCAGATGACCGGTACCTCACCAGCCGACCGGTACCTCGCCGGATGACCGGTACCTCACCAGCTGACCGGTACCTCACCAGCCACCGAGACATGACCGTACGGCCGACACGGCACCGGTGCACAAGCCTCACAGCACCATCAGCTCGGGCACTGCCTAGACTGCTCTCGGCGTTTCTTTTTTGGTCAATCGGCAGTCCGACATCCGAAACCGACGACAACAACAACGTGCACTGTGGGGATGCGATTAGAAATGAGCGGGCTCAAACAATCCGCGCAACCACACACCCTCACCAATGCAATTTTCACAGAACTCAGCGGCGGCGTCCTCGCACTCACGGCCGCGCTCCTCATGGTCACGCACCTCGTAGACACCCCACGGTCCTGGCTGCTGTTCTACGATAGTGACTCGGTCCTCCCCGCGCTCATTCACGGATCACTCGCGATCGGCCAACCGCAGGACTGGGCGATGTCCTCCGTCTTATTCATCCCCGAACTCATCGTCTACCTAGGCCTCGCAGCACTTGGGTTTTCAGTGAAGGCAACCTTCATCCTGAGCGCGATCATCAACCTGGTCGCGGTTTACCTCTCATTCCGGTTCGTTACCGGATGCGTGATGCCCAATCATCCGCGCCGGTCGCGCATCACAGGCGCGCTGCTTGCGATTGCGGGCGTCACCATCTTTGTGCTGCTCGACAGCACGGCGAACCGCAACAGTCTAGAACTTGTCTCATTACTCGCAACAACGACGTACTACAGCGCCACCGTCGTTGGAATGATCGTGACCGTCGGAATCGTCGCACGCATCCTTTCACCACGACATCCTCAGCGCATTTCGTGGGTCCCGATCGTCGTCCTGTTCCTGGTCTCCATGTTGAGCACCCTGACAAACCCGCTCTACCTGGCGTGGTCTGCTGTGCCCGTGGTGATCGCCGTCGTAGCCGCCGGCCTGCCG
>DATCDQ010000005.1:0-20859 GCA_036510655.1 Microbacteriaceae bacterium
CGGCGGTGTCGACGAGCCCGAGGCGCAAGCCGTGCTGCTCGAGCCGCTCGGCCGATTCCGCGTCCACTGCTGCATCTGCAAATGTCATCGTTCCAGGCTATCGGTGACGTGCGACCGCGCAACGGCATGGATGGCATTATCGGGCACACACTCGCCTCGTGTTACGACGTCAGTCCGGGCGGCCGAAGACATGCTTGGTGAGCGCTTGGACATCACGATCGAGATAATCGAAACGACGGTCAACCGCTTCAAACCGAGCATTCATCTCACCGCGCAGACCGCCGATCTCACCGCGCAGCCCGCCGATCTCACTCCGAATGACGCGCACGAACAACGTCGACACAACCGTGATCATGCCGAAGACCGCAGCAGCGAACACGCCGATCAGCGTCCACACCTGAGGCTCGGTCATCTCCAACACCCTTCCATTGTGCTCGATCGATTGCTTCGAGGGTAGAGCTCGAGCGGAGCTCTCACGACGGCAGCGGCAGAAGATGTGCACTCTTGCAGCCAATTGCGCCCTGTGGAGTACAAGCGATCCGGCTCGCAGTGCTCCAGGTTCGGGTTCGCGCATCGGCCTGTCGCCTGAATTCAGTCCGCCGATGCTCCTCCAGTGAGGTCGGTGAAGCTGATCGGCGCTGCCGGCGTAGCCCGTGCTCGATCAGCGGATGGAGGCGGCGTGTCAAGCGTGCGCGCCATGTCTGGTTCAGGATCCGAGCGCAACCAGACCCTGCGCGAATCCCACCGGTACGCAACCGTCCCCGACTCGGGATCCTGGCGTTGAATTGTTGGGTTCTCCGGCCAGACAATCGCGCGGATCGGAGGACCGTCCCGGTTCGGGTTTGCGATGCTCACGCCGGCAGCGTATGCAATCTCCCGCGCTTCGAGGAAGGGCAACCCAGCGATATCCGGCACGATCACGAAGTCCGCGGCACGGTTGTCGTCGAGCGGTGCAAACAGGTTGTCTTCCGTACAGTTAGTGTCCGCGCTCGGCGTGACGCCCACAAGAGAACGACGACCGGAAAGCGGCGCGGCAAGTACCGAGTCGAAGCAGTGATCATTCCGCCTGCCGCAGCGTGTAGAGCAGGTGTTTGATGCACCGCAGCACGATCTCGACCAGCGTCAGTTCGATCCGGATCGCCCTTCCCAACCGCGCGCATGTCGTCCAGCCAGGCACGTGGATCTGTGAGCTCAACGCGCCCTGACTTCGAGTGCAATTCAGGCATCGCTCAGCGCCGGGGCGTCCGAGTCGATGGAGGGGCACACACTCAACGGAGAGAGCTGCAGTCAGCTGTGAGACGTGGCGGCCGATGCCCTGGCCAGATGTCAGGGACGCTGGTCCGGCCGCCCTTACCCGGTCAACCCGAAGCGCACGAGGCTCTCGGCACTGGCGAGCACGGCATCCTCGTTTGAGCGCGGCGCCCAGCCGAGCATCCGCACCGCCTTCTCGTGCGAGACCTGCTTCGCGTCCCCGAGCAGGGGCGCGACATCCCGCAGCGTCGGATTGACAGGAGCGAGCAGTCGCACCACCCAGTTCGGCAACGTGCGCGTCGGAACACGCGACGCGGCGGCGCCGAGCCGGTCGCGCAGCATCCGGGCCATGTCGAGCAGTTGCATCGGATCCCCCGCGGCCGCGATGAATCGCTGCCCAGCGGCATCCGGATGCGTCATCGCCCGCAGGTGCAGGTCGGCAACGTCGCGCACGTCGACGGCGGACAGGTCGATGTGCGGCAGCGCTGGCACTTTGCCGGCCAGCATCCGCTGCAGGAGCTCGATCGAGGTGGACAAGTCGGGCGAGAGCACGGGGCCGAAGATGGCCACCGGATTCACCACCGTCAGCTGCAGGTCGCCGCCCTCACTGTCGATGAAATCCCACGCGGCACGTTCGGCGAGCGTCTTCGACTGGACGTATGGCGAGACATCCGGGCCGGTGAGGTCGGTCCAGTCCTCCTCTGTGAGGGCATGGTCAAGCCGCCCATGCCCGTACCCGATCGCTGCGAGCGAGGAGGTCAGCACAACCCGCCGCACCCCGCCATCCCGAGCGGCACGCAGCACGCGCAATGCCCCGTCGCGAGCGGGGACGATCAGCTCGTTCGCGTCCTTCGGCTGCGTGACCGGGAACGGGGATGCCACATGCAGCACGTAGGCGCAGCCGGCAACTGCGTCGGGCCAGCCGGCATCATCGGTCAAGTCTGCTGCGATGACCTCGAGAGCGGATGCGTCGACACCGGCCTGCGCCAGCATCGCGCGCACGTCGCTCTCGCGCGTCAGCGATCGCACCGTGGTGCGCACCCGGTAACCCTGCTCGAGCAGCTGAGCGATGCAGTGCATCCCGACGAATCCGGTGCCGCCGGTAACCAACACCTGGTCTGTCGGCATGAATACCTCCTGGGCTGAGCGTAGACCCGATGCGGCGGAAATGGCGCGGTGGCTACTCGGCCACCGATGAGCATTTCGACGAGGCGAAGCCCGACGCGCGCGGCGGGAACATCACGCCGGGCAGATCATGCACACTAGGTGCATCGACACTGTGACCATCGCCCCGGATTGGGCCGCTCTCTTCCGCGCCGCGGCACCGCTCGACGTACCGCCGGTCCTTCTGCTTGGAATCCTCATCGCAGCCTGCGCACTCAGCATTCCGCGTGCCACCTGGCAGTACTTCGGGCTGTTTGCCACCCTCGTGCACGAACTCGGCCACGCAGTAGCCGCAATGCTGACGGCGCGCATGCTCCACGGCATCCGTCTGCGCCGTGACCACTCGGGTGACGCTCTGACCAGCGGACGCGGCACTCTCGGCACCATCGTCAGCGGCCTGTTCGGATACCCGGCACCCGCCATCGTCGGCGCCGCCCAACTGTGGAGCGTCTTCCACGGATACACCGCCATCGCCCTCTTCGCGGGAGGCGTCGTGCTGATGCTCTCCCTGTTGGTGATCCGCAACCTGTTCGGCGTTCTCGTCGTCGCGGCATCCGCCGTGGTCAGCGCCGTGCTCTGGTTCTACGCATCACCCACGGTGCAGGGCTATGCGTTGCTCGTGCTCGGCACGGCTCTGCTCGTGGGCTCCGTGCGCGGGCTCGCGACGGTGATCGGCGTGCACATCCGCCACCGTGATCGGCTGCGCACATCGGATGCCTACCTGCTTTATCGCAGGACCGGCATCCCCTCTGTCGTATGGTTGGCCTTGTTCACCGTCCTGATCGGCGGAGCAGTAGCGGCTGCCGTGGCGACCGCGGTCGCCGCAGTCCGGTCATCAGGCTGAGCGCGGGTTCGCACCACCTTCCGGCTCACCGAGCGATTCCGCGAACTCGGTCAGCGAGATGCCACAAGAGGTATCCGCGGTATCGCTTCTGCAGGTCGGGGCGTTTCCAGTCGCCACCCCGTTGACGCGACGGGCTTCAGTCCGCAGATTCTCCCTCGGCGAGGTTCGTGAATGTGATCGGCGGTTCGGGCGTAGCGTGTGCTCGATCGACGGATGGAGGCGGTGCATCAAGTGCGCGCGCCATGTCCGGTTCAGGATCCGAACGCAACCAGACCCTGAGCGAATCCCACCAGTACACAACCGCCCCGGGCTCGCGATGCTGACGCTGAATAGTTGGATTCCCCGGCCAGACAATCGCGCCGATCGAAGGGCCGTCCGGGTTCGACGCGGTCGCCGAGCAGTAGCGCCTCCTCGATCTGGTGACTGACGAGCACTACCGTTTTGCGCTCCTCCTCCCAGAGGTGCATGAGCTGTTATGAGGATGCGCGTTTGCGCGCCGCGTGGTTCGTCCATAAGCAGGCACGGCGAGCCGGTCGCGAATGCGCGGACGATGGCGATGCGTTCGGGCTTGCGGATGCCCGCCATCCGAATGCCGAAGGCCACGTTGTCGAGCACGTTGAACCACGGAAAGACGCCGTGCTCTTGAAACACGAATGCGGATGCCGGCACGTTCGTGTCTTCGAATGAGGAGGTCACGGCTCCGGATGTCGCTGTCTCGAGTCCGCCGAGGATGCGCAGCAGAGTGGGTTTGCCGCATCCGGACGGCCCGACGACGCAGACGAACGCGCTCTCGTCCACACGCAGCGACACCTCTTGCAGGGCAAGCACGTCACCATTCTTTCCGGAGAACATCTTGGACACGTTTTTCGGCCGTGAAGGCCACGCGCACGCTACCGGATGCTGTAGGCACGCCATCCGTGACACCGCCCCGCGGTACGTGTGCTGTTGAATCGTGCGTAGCCGGATCCGTCGACATCTCACCCTGTCCCAAGCTCATCGGCTTTCACGGGCGGCATTTTGACCGAATCAACGTTGTAGGTAGTGGGGCACCTGCCCTGCATCGGGCACCACGCGATGATCGCCCGAACCTGCGCAGCTTTGGCACAGGGAGCAGGCGTGCCTGCCGTCGTTCTTCACCGAGGTGGACGGTTGAAACCATGGACTCGGCATCGTGCGCTCGGGGCCGATAACCCCATCGAACAGTGGGTGTGATCAACCGAAGATGGGCAAGCAAAGCGACGGTGGCCAGCGAGATAGCGACGGGCCGAAATGTCGCGCCCAGCGCCTACCAGATGGTGCTCACGACGCCACGTTAGCTCAATCCACATCAAGCGCCGGGCTAGCGAGTGTAAGTGCGGATTAATCATTTTCACTCGCGACCCGCACTGCGATGTCCTTCAACGATGCCGGTGCCCAACGCAAGTAGTACGCGAAATACGGGTCCACAAGGTAGACGGTTGAGTAGTCCGTGTCATATTCCAACACCGGTTCGCCTTCGATCTGATCCCTGGCGATACGAGTCATCTGCTCAAGGACATTGGTGATCTCGTGGCGCTGGGGCAGATCGCCCGCCAGCACCTCCCGAAGTGAAACACGCAAGTCTTCGTAAGGCAGGGTCGTTCGTGGACCGGTAGCCGAGATGGCTTGCAGAACCGCGCCGTAGATATCGGTCACCACACCGGACGCGAGAGTCCGTGGGTTCCTATTGCTTCGCGGTGGCCCAGCCTTCAGGAGGTCGAAGGCGGACTTCGAGGTGGCTGATGCCTGCTGCTCAAAGAAGGAATCCCAGATGGGATCAACGAAGGTCTGGCGAAGTTCCCCCACTTCCTTATTTGCCTTGCAGAGATTTAGGCAATGCGTCTGCATGAGGTGGGGACTCCCGAAGCTCTCCTCCGCCATACGCTTGACCGCTGACGCACTCACGGTGACTCCGAGGGCCCGGAAACCCTTCGTGGCGATTTCTTTCAGGTCGTTCTCGTCCCACGGAACGACAGGAAGAGGCGCAACGCGCCCGGTCATCTCCTTCTCGACCCGCACAACGTCGTACGCGCGGTGCGGCACCGCCGCCACCACGACACCAAGGCCGTCGAAGATCAAGTCCTTCAGTCCGCGAACAATCGATAGCTGCTCGGAGCTAGAGATGTAATGGAAGTCGTCGATGAAAACGATCCTCTTGGTGGCCTTCAGCGCTTGCCGGGCAGCGGACCGGGAGCCGGACGTGCGGCTTCGGGTCACGCCCTTGTCGAGCGTTCGGTCATTTGTGCCGGTAGCTGAGCCGTTCACCACTCCAACATTGACGGTGCCCGTCAGGGAGTGCGAATCCGACTCACCCGCGGCAACCGCTAGTGAGTGCTCGGTGAACACCTCCAACTCGTCACACACAGCCATCCAGAAGTCGTCCGCGGTGTCAATCGCGCCACCGGATAGCGCGATGGGGTCGTCCACGAGCTTCCTAATCAGCACGGTCTTCCCCGATTTCGTCGGCCGGAGACGGACAGCATCGGCTTCTGACGACCTTGGAGCCAGTCTGTGAGGTGTCCCTCCAGACTGAGGTGCTCGCGAGGCACATATGTCGTATCGGGAAGTCCACCAGGTATGAAAACGTCGTCGGAGCGCAATATCATGCCTCTATCATGCCGATTTCGCGCGCGCCGCTGCGCGCGGCGTGCCGAATCCTGGTACCTGGTGGCCGAAGCCCCGGCACAGCCTGGAGCGCTATGAAATGAGCGGCTGACGCACCATCGCATCAGCTTTGAGCTGATCGACGGCGTGATGATTGAAAAGAACTCGCTCGAGCTGCATACCGAGGTGGTGGCCCCCACACTGCGGCTTCTTGGTGGCAAAAACGGCTGGGATTCTGTAGAAACGGCTTACCAGGACGCGTTGGCGGAGCTTCACGGTGGTTCACCATCTGATGCGATCACAGACGCCGGCGCCGCGCTGCAAGAAGCTCTGGAAGCGGCGGGATGTACAGGTAATGCTCTCGGGCCGCTCATCACAGACGCAAAGAAGCGGGGCTTGCTCGGTAATCACGACAGCCGAATGACTCACGCGATCGAAGACCTCATGCATTGGATGTCGAGCGATCGCAGCACTATGGGCGACGCGCACCACGCCACCGACGCAAAGCCGGAAGACGCATGGTTGACGGTTCACGTCGTCGGCGCCCTCATTATCCGGCTGGCGGCTTCGACGTCACGGCAATAGCAACGGCGCCAGCATTTATGAGGACGCAGTTTTTGGCGCGGAATTGGATTCGACTGAGGCGGCCTTGCCCCGGAGAACACCGCGTGCAGTCACTTCCCTCCCCCGGCCCGCCGTGCGTTTGCTCTCTGCTCCGCACGTGCCGCTGTTAGCTGGGGGTGGAATTCACTGTTCCGGTTCTGGTCGAGATTGAGACGAAGCGGAACCGACGCGATGAAGGCGCGTTCAACGAGCCACGGTTCAGAATGTTCCCCCCAGCAGATCTGGGTGTGCTTCGCCATCCATTCCGACAGGGCCGCCTCGCCAGTACCGAACGTCAGACGCCCTGAATCGGTGAGACCAAGTCTGATATCCAGTAATTCGTGCAGCAGCGACCCGAGGGTCAGCCGCAGCGTGGATTGCGACGCATTGCCCCGGTAGTGACTCCGGATGCGCGACCGGAGTGTTGCCGATAACGCCCTGAGCGTCCCGGACAACGAGCCGCTTAGCGGTGAAGATCGCCGAGTCGCGGAAAGTTTTGAAAGCCGCAACGGTCTGTTCGCCCTCGACAAGAAGCTGCGCAACATCGTCCGGGATCGGGATCTCGTTTTGAAGGGTCCAGGACAATAGAGGCGAAGTTTCCATGCTCTGATGGTGGCAGATGTTGGCGGATCCTCGATCTCCCCAAAGCGGGGTTTGGAGCGCGCCACTGCGCATTGACACGCAATTGAAAGTCGGCCCCGTGCGGAATCTTCAGGATCACATATTCTTCGACATCAACCGGGGTCGCCGAGGCATGAGGCCAACCCGGTAATGGGCCGAAGCATGCGCTAGATCCGAGAGAAGCACCGCAGTCACGGTCAGGAAGCACTCGCGATGAATACCACCACGATCTACTCAGCCGGTGAGAGCGTCGCCCCCTTGTGGGGATAACGACCTTGCCTCAACTCTGTCAGGATCGAAAGCGACCAGAGACAATGGCGGCCGGAAAGAGATCTCAGCGTGAAGTTGAAACGTGTCGATGTTCGTTTTTTTAAGTCATTCAATTTCGACTATGAGCTGAAAGCTAAAGATGAGCACGACGACCGCGAACCGCCTTCATGGGAGATTTCCGCCGGGAAGTGGCACCCGTTTGTTCGAGTAGCTCTCGACCGCGAGATTACAGCCATCGTCGGTGCGAATGAGTCTGGCAAGAGTCAACTACTCGATGGCATCGAGGCCGCGCTGACCGGCAACTCGATCCGGCGGCAGGATTTTTGCCGATACTCGGACTTGTACTCAGTGAAAAAAGACGAGATTCGCCTGCCGGAGTTCGGCGCGTGGTTCGAACTCGAGGACGGCGATGCCCTTGCCTCCATCCCTGCTCTGCACGGCGTCAAGGAATTCGGGCTCTACCGCCCCGGTGCCGACCTGCCTTTCCTTGTAGTTGATAGCCAGCGAGTCGAGATAGATGCCGCCCAGCTGGCTAGTCTTGAGGTGGTTCTTCCGTCTTTTCACAAGCTCGAGACGGATCTCGCGATTCCGGACAGCGTTTCCATTGCGCGCCTCGCGGGAAGGACAGTCCAACCGTTCGCGCGCGGTGAACGCGTTTCCCTACTTTCCACGATCTTCGGTGCGGAGCCAACTGAGGCTGCGTTGGGCAAAGCTCTATTCCCGGTGGTGACTAGCTCGGGGGCGCCAGCAGATCCCAAGAAGGCCGACGCGGAATTCGAGCTCGCGCGAAAGTTGCTAGTCGACGCCGCAGGCATCGATAGGCGGGCCTTCGACGAGCTGCTTGAAGCGCTCGCAGACGGGCGTGAAGGCCAGGTTGAGGGCCTCGTAGGCAAGATGAACGCGACAATCAAGGAGAACCTCAACATTCAGAGGTGGTGGACGCAGGACAAGGATTTCGACCTGCTGGTCGAAGCTCGGGAGCATGAGCTGGCCTTCACGATTAGGGATCGCACCGCGTCTACATACTCATTCAAAGAACGGAGCCAATGGCTCCGCTTTTTCCTGAGCTACTTTGTCCAGTTGACGGCGCACCGCCTGCAGAACACGAAGCCCGACGTTTTGCTTCTTGACGAGCCAGACGCGTACCTTTCCAGCGTCGGACAGCAGGACCTGCTGCGAGTGCTCCACGATTACGCGTTCCCCGAGGACGAAAGCCCTCGGAGCCAAGTGGTGTACGTCACGCACTCGCCCTTCCTAATCGACAAGAACGCGCCTCACCGCATTCGTGTGTTAGATAAGGGCTCCGAGGACGAAGGTACGCGAGTAGTTAGAGACGCAGCCAACAACCGGTACGAACCTCTGCGTTCCGCGCTTGGCGCATACGTTGCTGAGACAGCATTTATCGGCGGGCAGAATCTTTTCGTCGAAGGGGCCGGTGACCAAATACTGCTCGCCGGTCTGTCATCACACATCGCACGACGCTCCGCGTCGACTGCAGGTGTCCTTGATCTGAACTCTGTCACGGTCGTGGCCTGTGGCGGAGCGGACGCGGTTCCTTACATGGTCTACCTGGCCCGCGGCCGAGACACCGTCAAGCCGGCCTGTGTCGCTCTCCTCGATGGCGACCAGTCTGGGCAGAACGCGGAGCGAGTCCTTCTTCGAGGCGAAGCTCGACGCAAACGCATCCTTCAAGACCGATTCGTAATCAGGCTGGACACTTGGGCAGCCGACAGCGGGCTCTTCAAGCCCGGCGAGGTCGAAGAAATTGAAGATCTAGTTCCAATCGCTCTTGCGCGGCGAGCCGTTCTGAATTATGTCGCGCGATTTGCTGACCTGACCGAGGCCCAAGCTGACCACTTCTCAATCGAATTGATTACGGAGAACGTCAAAAACGCAAGCGGCAGGATATGGAACGGAATGATCGAGGCGTTGAAAGCGGCGTTTCCGGATGAACACATGGAAAAAGCAGGGTTTGCTCGCGAGGTGGTCGAGTTGCTTGGCATGAAGACAGAAGTAGAGGGATCGGGAGCAATTCGCGAGAGGTTCAATTCGCTACTTCGTTTGCTTTCTGAGACCCTCATGGAAGCCGCAGCCGAGGAATCACACGAGCGGTCCGACGACCGTCTACATAGAGCTATCCAGACCTTTCTCCGTGACCACCCCAAGGGCATGAGAAAGTTTGATGCCCAGCGGACGCTACGAACGATAAACGCTGCGTTAGCTGATACCGATCATGCCGACCAGATCAGGAAGATCGTTACTCAGATTGGTCGCGACTATGAGCTAGCCGATCTCACTAATCCAAACGTTCCTCGATTTGAACAATTTAAGGACGACGTCAAGGCGCTGAACAACTGGGACCGAGTTCTATTCCAAGATGACGGCGACAATGACCCGTCAGAAGCCTTTTCGCCGGAATCGCCCGCTGAGCACGAGACATCCACATACGAGCCAACCCATGAGACGAATCCAAGTTTTCCGGTTGCGACAGCAATCAACTCGCAGCCGGAGTAAGGCGAGCGACCCTGGAGCACAGCGCTCGACTGCGTGCGCCTAGAGGTCCTTCATGTAGAACAGCGAGTAGCCGCGGATGTCATCCGGCTCGACCCGAGCGGTTTCGACAAACTCGACCTTGTCCATCACGCGACGCGATGGGGTGTTCCACTCGCGAACCGTCGCCCACAGGCGCCGGTAACCTGACTCGGTAGCCCCGCCGAGCGCCGCCTGCGCGGCCTCCGTTGCGTAGCCCTGACCCCAGACCCTACCTAGAAACTCATACGCCAGCTCTGGCTCGTCATCCTGTCCGTGCACGTTGGGAATCAACCCGCAATAGCCGATGACATCGCCAGACCCCCGACGCTCCGCCGCCAAAAGCCCAACGAAGCATCCGAATCGTCAGCAGCTTCGCGACGGATGCGATCCTCGAGATCATCCACTGTCGGATGGCCATCTGAGCTGATCCCACGATGCGGCGGCGCCCGCGGATCGCGCTCGGCCCACAGCTCGCGCTGCAGCGCTGCAGCGCGGCATCCGACACGCGCCAGCGCGGCGCAGCACGAGCCGATCCGTTTCGAGCACGACCTCGCCTGTGGACACCCACTCGTGATTCATAGCGCCGAATCGAACCCCTCGAGCAGTTCAACCACCGGCTGATCCGGTGCTGCCCAACTTAGTTTCGAAAGCTGGTCAACAGGCAACCAACGCAACATGTCATGATCGGTGCTGCGTGTCGGCATGGTGCCCGTCACGTGCGCCTCATAACTACTCAAGTCAACATACGCGGACCCCGTGGATGTCGTGGCTCGATGGATCAGGTCACCGACCTCGATATCGACACTGAGTTCCTCCTGTATCTCGCGGGCCAGAGCGTCCTCGGGCGACTCGCCATGTTCCACCTTTCCACCGGGGAACTCCCACTTGCCACCCGCTGAGCGGTCCGGGTTGCGCCAACATGCCAGCACGCATCCCTCATGGACGATCACTGCCGCGACAACGCGCAGTGGCTCAGCTGCGATCATCGATTCCTCACGCTACGAACTCAGCGAACCGCACGGCGAGCGCATCTCTCGAGGGGCGTTCGGCGCGACGCTTCGGCAGTGTGATCGTTGATCCATGCATCTCTTGCAGGCCGTGACGCAGCATCGGCCCGTCAACTTCCGCCAGCAATTCGGCATTGATGCGCACTTCGTGGTCGGGCGTAATGCCCAGGAGATTGCGGTCATAAGCCGCATGATGAATCTTGCACAACGCGAGCCCGTTCGACACGACCGGAATGCCGGCGTGCGCCGAGTCTGGCAGGATGTGTGCGGCATCCAGCAGGTCCGGGTGATGGAGATGGCAAACCGCGCATGACCGATCGTGGGCATGGATGACCTGCGCCCGGAACATCGGCTGATGCAGGCGTTGCCGGACCATGCGCTCGGCGTAACTTCGGGTGTCGGCTGTTATCTGCAGCGGGTTCGGGAGGAACGTCAGCGACTTGTCGAGCGCGATGGCGAACGTGCGTCGCTTCAGGTCGTCACCGACCACGTAAACCGGATACACCGGCACGTAGTATCCGGCCCGCACGCCCTGGAAGTAGACAAGCGGAACGCCCAACTCCATCGCGCGCCGAAGCTTGCGGTTGTCGCCGGTGTACGGATCTCCATCGCGGTATGCGTAGTGCACCAGGCCATCGGCTCCTGCGATGTCGTCGTATGGACCGGTCGGGCTCGTGAGGATGCTGAGTGTTGCATCAAATTCCGCAGGGTTGCGGATACCGCGGTTGCGGTCGACGAGAGGTATCAGACGTTTGCCAAAGCGGTAGTCGAGCAGTTCGGCGCGCGCCAATTCCTCGATGCCGGATGCCCTTCTTTTGTCAAGCCAGCTGAAAACATCCTCGCTGATCGCCGCCTGCACCTCCGCGCTGTACATGAAGCATTCCTACCATCTCGAATCTCTAATGCCCTCAACCGAGCGCAGCTGCAGGGACTGGGTCGATGGCCTTGGGTTCCGCGGCCGAGCACCCAACGAGCGAGTGTTCTCGGAGAACAGCGTCAACTTGTGGAACGAATGACCGCGTCGAGGCGGGCGTCCGCCGCCTGTGCGACCATTCTCTCGACGCGATCGATCGGAGGGCGGGATACGGGGCGAGGCGACCGTGCTGCACGCCGATCTCGACGCGTTCTACGCCTCGGTCGAGCAACGCGACGCACCCGCACTGCGCGGCCGGCCCGTCATCGTCGGCGGCGGAGTGGTGTTGGCGGCAAGCTACGAGGCGAAGGCGCGGGGAGTGCGCACCGCGATGGGCGGCCGGCAGGCGCGCGACCTATGCCCGGACGCCGTGGTCGTCCCGCCGCGTATGGATGCCTATTCCACGGCAAGCAAAGACGTGTTCGCGATCTTCCGCGACACGACCCCGGTCGTCGAGGGCTTGTCGATCGACGAGGCGTTTCTCGAAGTTGGGGGGCTCAGGCGGATTGTAGGAACGCCCGAACAGATTGCGATGCGACTGCGGGAGCGCGTTCGTGCAGAGGTCGGTCTCGCCATCTCGGTCGGGATCGCGCGTAACAAGTTCCTCGCCAAGGTCGCCAGCGCCGTGAGCAAGCCCGACGGGCCACTCCTGGTCGAACCCGACCGGGAACAGCAGTTTCTGCTCCCACTCCCGGTGGAACGACTGTGGGGTGTCGGCACCGTTACCGCAGAGAAGCTGCACCGACTCGGCATCCGCACCGTCGGTCAGCTCGCCGAACTCGAAGAGGCTACGGCCGAGAAGCTGCTCGGCAAGGCGACCGGCGCGCACCTGCACGCGCTGGCCCGGCTGCGGGATCCACGCGCGGTCAACGCCACGCGCCGACGCGGGTCCATCGGCTCCCAACGCGCACTCGGGAACCGCCCGCGCACTGCCGGGGAACTCGACCTCATCCTCACTCAGGTCGTCGATCGACCCGCTCGCCGGCTCCGCGACGGCGACCGCACGTGCCGCACGATCGTGCTGCGGCTGCGCTTCGGCGACTTCGCCAGGGCCCCTCGATCGCGCACTCTCGGCGTCCCGTCAGACCGGACGTCCGTACTGCTCACCGTCGCCTGAGGCCTCCTCGCAGCCGCTCGGCCCGAGATAACAGAACGCGGCATCACGCTGATCGGCGTCTCGCTGTCGCAGCTGGGACGGGCCGACAGTTTCCAGCCCGAACTTCCGATCGACTGGGATGGCGGGGCACGTCTCGACACCGTGCTCGACGCCGTTCGCGATCGCTTCGGCGCAACATCCGTCGCACGTGCCGCGCAACTCGGCCGCGATCCAGGATGGTCGACTCCGGTCCTGCCCGAACACGAATGACGCGACAGACGACCTTCACAGATGTCGAGGGCGCGTCAGAACGTGGAGACTAGCGGCCCTGACGTTTCTTGAAGGGTTTCGGCTGCCCCTTGACGGCCGGGGCGCGCCCCTTGCCCTTCGAGGCTTTGGCTTTACCGCCAGCCGGAATGGCGGGCTTCTCGACTCGGGCGGGTGCCGCCGCGATCTCGTCCCGCGCCGTGGCAAGAAGGAGGGTTCCGGCCTTGGTCAGCCGGGTTCCCGCAGGGTCACGGACAAACAGCGGGGACCCCACTTCGCGTTCAAGCTTCGAAATCGACGAGTAGAGAGCAGCAAGAGGAATGTTGAGGGCGTTTGCCGCACGCGGAAAATGAAGCTCCTCGGCCACGGCGACAAACCGAACGAGCAGGGTGATATTCACGTAAGGCCCTTCATGCGTCATGGATCCGCGCGGATCGCGATCCGGCTACGCGCGCCCTCCGCGCCCCACCTCAACCGTACGCAAGTGGATCCCTATGCGCGACCGGCTACCGAGAGACGCGGACTCTGCGTCCCTCGAAGGCGACGATGTCGCCGAGTTGCAACTGCCGTCCGCGGCGGCGATCAACCTCGCCGTTCACGGTCACGTAGCCGTCGACGATGGCCTCTTTCACGTTTCCGCCGGAGTCGAGGAGCCCAGCGAACTTCAGGAACTGTCCGAGGCGAATGACCTCACCACCGATCGGGATGTCCTCGATCGGACCCGGGTTCGTCATTCCCGAATGCTAGCCCACCATGTGCCGGCCGCTGAGTCGGTCGGTCAGCGGATGTCCGCGAGTGGACCGGTCATGGAAGCGACGGCAGGTCCTTCATGTAGAAAAGCGAATCCCCGTGGACGTCATCGGGCTCTACCCGAGCGGTTTCGACAAACCCGAGCTTGTCCATCACGCGACGCGAGGGGGCGTTCCACTCACGAATCGTCGCCCACAGGCGCCGGTAACCCGACTCCGTCGCCCAGCCGAGCACCTCCTGCGCGGCCTCCGTTGCGTAACCCTGGCGCCAGACCTCACGCAGAAACTCATACGCCAACTCCGGCTCACCATCCTGTCCGTGCACGTTGGGGATCAGCCCGCAATAGCCGATGACATCGCCAGAGCCCCTTCGCTCCGCCGCCAAAAGCCCCAGCGAGGTATCCGAAGCCGAAGCGGCTTCGCGACGGATACGATCCTCGAGTTCCTTCAGCGTCGGATGACCGTCCGCGTCGATCCGTCGATGCGGCGGCACCCGCGGATCGCGCTCGGCCCACAGCTCGCGCTGCAGCGCAGCATCCGACACGCGCCAACGGCGCAGCAACAGCCGATCCGTCTCGAGCACCACCTCGCCCGTGGATACTGGCTCGTCGTTCATAGCTCGGTGTCTGCTGACGTCAGCGGTCATCCTTGCTGGTCCCAATGCTTGATCGAGCCGATGCGGATGTTGTTGCCGAATGGGTCCCTGATGGCGAAGTCCGTTCCGTACGGCTGCTCCATCGGCTCCTGGGTGATCTCCACGCCTGCCGCCGCGATCTTGTCGAACGTGCCATGCACGTCATCGGTGGTGAACGCGAGCCACCCGCCCCCAGCACCCTTGGTGACCAGGTCGCGAACCTGGGCCGCAGTGGCCTCGTCGTGCGCTGGTGCACCCGGCCGCTCCAACAGGATCTCCTTCTGGTCGCCGGGCACTCGCACCGTGAGCCAGCGCATCGGACCGAAGTTCATGTCCGCACTCACCTCCAGGCCAAGTACTTCGGTGTAGAACGTCAGCGCTTCGTCCTGGTCGAGCACGTAGATCGATGACAGGTTGTTGCGGGTCAGCATGATGAGCTCCTCGAGGTTGTTGTTGATCGGTTGTTGGTCGTTCGAGTACACGCTACGTACCGTGCGGCGCTGCGGCTTCTCCAGAAGTGCTCGCTCGTACCATGGTCTCGTGGCCAGCGAGACCGAAGCCGTGAATCTGCGGCTCCTACGCGCCCGCAACCACATGGACCGCCGCTACGCTGAGCCGCTCGACGTCGGACAACTCGCCACACTCGCCTACATGTCGCGAGCCCACTTCATCCGAGAATTCAAGCGCGTCTTCGGCGAGACGCCGTACCGCTATCTGCGGCGCCGCCGGGTTGAGCGAGCAATGTTCCTGCTGCGGCACGGTGACCTGAATGTGACAGAGGTCTGCATGGCGGTCAGATTCAGCAGTCTCGGCACGTTCAGCCGCACATTCTCCGAGATCGTCGGCCGGTCCCCCTCGGCCTACCGTGAATGGGTCGCCGACGAGCGGCAAGTCGCGCCAACATCCTTCGCGATGCGCTGGTCCCGCCCCTTCGGGACGGGCCGCTGCGATAAGCCACCATCGACGGACTGACCAGCACGAGTGTTTCCAGGTCGCAGTCCGCTCGAATCAACGCGGTCTAAAACCAGCGGATGCCGCGAACGCACGCGACAGCATTGAGATGGGGGCGTCATCCGCGGCCGAACGCTGACTCACATAGCTGCCGTGCGCCCGCTCGGCGTCCGCCCCGGAATTCGTCAGCGGCGTGTTTCAACCGGTCACACCCGCACGAGCGTCTTTCCGATGTTCGCACCGTGCATCATCCCGGTGAACGCGTCGAACGCGCTGCCGATTCCGTCGTAGAGCGTCTCGTCGTAGACGATCTTGTCCTCAGCAAGCCAGCCGCGCATCACCTCGGCGAACTGCGGAGCGAGATGCTGGTAGCTCGGCATCGTGAAGCCCTTGAGCGAGAGCCCGCGAGTGACGATATTCGACGTGTAGCGAACACCGTGGCCGGCGTCCGTGGCGTTGTACTCGGATATCGCTCCGCACAGCGCCGTGCGCCCGCCATCGTTGAACCTCCGCAGCGCCGCCTCAAGCTGTTCGCCTCCGACGTTGTCGAAATACAAGTCGATGCCATCCGGGGCTGCAGATTTCAGTTGGGCAGCGATGTCGCCCTCTCGGTAGTTGAAAGCTGCGTCGTAGCCGTATTTCGAGGTCAGCACCTCGATTTTCTGAGGCGTTCCCGCACTGCCGACTACCCGGGATGCGCCGAGCAGCCGGGCGATCTGCCCGACCATCGTGCCGACGCCGCCGGCCGCTCCGGAGACGAAGACGACGTCTCCCTCCTTGATCCCGGCAATCTCAGTGAGACCGACCCAGGCCGTGATCCCCGTAACGCCGAGCACGCTCAGGTAGAGCGACGGCGAGTGTCCCGGAATGGCCGGGGCCGCACGGAAGCTCTCTGCCGGCCCCTGGGCGATGTCGCACCAGCCGTGCTGATGCAACACCAGCGCGCCAACTGGTAGAGAGTCGGATGCGGACCCCACGACTTCGCCGACAGCTGCACCCTGCATCGTCTCACCGAGGGCGAACGGCGGAACGTAGGAGCGTCCTTCGTTCATCCGCCCCCGCATGTACGGGTCGACGGAGAAGTAGGTGTTGCGCACACGCACCTCGCCGTCCGCCAGGTCGGGCAGCTCGACCTGCACGCGCGCAACGTTCTCGCCGGTCGGCTCCCCCTTGGGACGGGAGACGAGTTGCCACTGGATGCTGGTGTTCGTGTCGGTGTTGGATTTGGGATCTGGAGCCATGTGTTCGATCCTACGTCGCGGCGCGGAACCCGGTTTTTGTGGCCTCCCAGCCCATGTTCACGAGCCACTGCAAGGCGTTCAGCACGTTCGCTCGCGACTAGCCCTGCGCGCTCGAAGCCGCTTTCACCTGCTCGGCACCAGCCCCGCCACCGAGCCCGACCGCGGGCAGAATCACGCCGTCGATCAGCGACAGCAGGAAGGGGCGGTCGACCGGCTTCCGCAGGATCAGCACGCGATAGGCCGCCATCGACGGACTGATTAGCGCCAAGGCTTCCACGTCGCAATCCGCCGAGATCTCGCCGCGATCGATCGCACGTTGCATCAGGATGCGGTTGGCCGCTGCGCGCGGTTCGACGATCGCCGCATTCGCCGCATCCGCCAGCTCAGGCGCACGCGACAGCATCGAGATGAGGCCGGCCATCACCTCGAGTTTGCGCTTGGCCGTCTCGATGGTGTGCGGCTTGATCATTGCGACGAGGTCACCCCGCAGCGTGCCGGTGTCCGGCAGGTGTTCGTAGTCGATCTCGTTCGTCTTCATGCAGGCGATCGCGTCGAGCACCAACTCGCCCTTGGACGACCAGCGCCGGTAGACCGTGGCCTTCCCCGCCTTCGCGCGAGTGGCGACCATGTCCATGGTCATGCCGTCATACCCGGTCTCGGCGAGCACTTCGATCGCCGCATCAAGGATCTCGGGGTCGCGGGTATGGTCCCGCTTGCGACCGAGCTTCGGCGCCGGCTCCGGTGCCACATCCGCGCCAGATTGTTCAAGGTCAAGCTGCGTCATTGCGGCTATCCCCTCCTTCATGTCTCGACCCGATTATAGCGCATTACGGGAACAACGAGTTTTGGAACTGGGTATATCCGAAACTAGCTGGTCTCGTATACAGTAATCGTCATGTCTGAAATTTCCCCAACAGTCGGCAACACCACGGCCGCCGCTCCGCACCGCTGGTGGACCCTCGCCACGGTTGCCCTCGCACAGCTGATGGTCGTGCTCGATGCCACCGTCGTGAACATAGCACTGCCCTCCGCCCAGACCGACCTCGGTTTCTCCAACGCAGACCGCCAATGGGTGGTCACCGCATATTCGCTCGCCTTCGGCAGCCTCCTGCTGCTCGGCGGGCGCGTGTCCGACCTGATCGGCCGCAAGCGCACCTTCATCATCGGTCTCATCGGCTTCGCCGGCGCATCCGCCTTGGGTGGTGCCGCCACCTCGTTCGGGATGCTCGTGGGCGCCCGAGCCCTGCAAGGCGCATTCGGCGCATTGCTCGCCCCGACCGCGCTCGCCGTGCTGACCACGACATTCACCATCCCCAAGGAGCGTGCCCGCGCATTCGGCGTCTTCGGCGCGATCGCCGGAGCCGGCGGCGCGATCGGGCTGCTGCTTGGCGGCCTGCTCACCGAGAACTTCGACTGGCGCTGGAACCTCTACATCAACGTGATCATCGCGGTGGTCGCCGTGATCGGCGCAACCTACTTCGTGCGAAAGGCAGTGCGGGTCGGCCCGCGTCCGCAACTGGACGTGCCTGGCACCCTCCTGGTCTCGGCCGCACTGTTCTCGCTCGTCTACGGATTCTCGAATGCCGAGACCGACGGCTGGAATTCGCCGGCCTCATGGGGCTTCCTGACGGCATCCGGAATTCTGCTGATCGCGTTCGTGATCTGGCAGCGCCGGGCGACGCATCCGCTTCTGCCGCTCTCGATTGTGCTCGACCGTAACCGGGGTGCGGCATACAGCGCGGTGCTGATCGCCGGCGTCGGGATGTTCGCCGTGTTCCTGTTCGTGACCTACTACCTGCAGACCGCGCTGCACTACTCGCCGATCCAGACCGGCGTCTCGTTTTTGCCCATGATCGGGATGCTCGTGCTCTTCGCACAGCTGTCAACCAACATCTTCGTGCCGAGGTTTGGCCCGAAGATCATGGTTCCGATCGGCATGCTCATTGCGGCGGCCGCCATGCTGTACCTGACACACCTGGACCTGAACAGCACGTATGCCGCCGACATCCTTCCCCCGCTGATGATCATGGGAGCCGGCATGGGAACGATCATGCCCGCATCGATCCAGACCGCGACACTCGGTGTGGAACGCGGGTTCGCCGGCGTCGCCTCGGCGATGGTGAACACAAGTCAGCAGGTCGGTGGTTCGATCGGAACCGCGTTGCTCAACACGATCGCGGCCAGCGCTGCGACCGCGTATGCCGCTGCAAACCTTCCGAACACAGCGAGCGTGGCCGCGGATGCCGCGGTGCACAGCTATTCGGTCGTGTACCTGTGCGCATCCGGGTTCTTCGCGTTCGGTGCGGTGCTCGCGGCACTACTGTTCCGCCGGCGCAACCAGGGAGTCTCGCTGGCGCACGCTGCGGAGACGGTGGTGCCGATGACGCGTGAACACGCGACCGAGGGCGAGCCGGTCGCGGTGCGTTAGCGGCTCGTTGGTCGAGTAGGCCGCCCGCGGCCGTATCGAGACCCCGTGAGCCGGTCTCAAGATCGGCTTACGAGGTCTCTTGGTCTCGATACGCTCGTGCCTCGCTACTCGACCACCGACCGCGCTGGCCGAGAAGCTCAACCACCGGCAGATCCGGCCGCGCCCATTCCAGCTCTGACAACTGGTTCGGGCGAAGCCAGCGCAGCACGTCATGATCCGTGCTGCGTGTCGGCGCCGCATCCGTCAGTAGCGCCTCGTAGCTGCTCAAGTCGATGTGTGCGGTGTCGGTCGGCGTTGTGGCCCGATGGATCAGCTCGCCGACTTCGATTTCCGCGTCGAGCTCTTCCCGGATCTCGCGTCTGAGCGCGTGCTCCGGCGACTCACCGAGTTCGACCTTGCCTCCCGGGAACTCCCACAGCCCACCTGCGGACCGGGCCGCGTTTCGCCGACACGCCAGCACGCATCCATCACGAATGATGACAGCCGCGACAACGCGCAGCGGCTCAGCCTGCACCTCGTCGGTGAACGTCATCGTCTCAGGCTAGCGCCGCAATCAGCCGAACAGGCCGCGAAGGATGGCGATCGCACGGGCATCGTCGTCGGCCTGTCCGCCTTCGTGGCCGTTGTACGGCCAGACGACGATCTCCTTGGAGCCGGAATAGTTATTGAACGCACCGAACACGGTCGACGGCGGGCACGTCGCATCCATCAACGCTGTCGAGAACCAGGCGGGCGCCTGCGCACGCTTGGCGAAGTTGACCCCGTCGAAATAGCTGAGCACGTCGTGAGCGCCCGCGACCTGGTCGCGATGCACTGCGAGATAGCTGCCGATCTCCTTGTACGGATGGTTGTCCGTGATCACGGTTGCCCGGGGAAAGTCGCACAAGAACGGTACGTACGCGAACGCGGCGGCGACATCCGGAACGAGCCCGGCGACCGCCAGCGTGATGCCGCCGCCCTGGCTGGCGCCCATGATCACAACGCGATCGGAGTCGACGACGTCGAGCGAGCGCGCGGCGTCGACGGCGCGCGCAGCATCCGTTAACACGCGCCGGTAGTAGTAGGTCTCACGACTTTCGATGCCGCGCGTCATGAAGCCCGGGAACTGCGGGCCTGAACCGTCCGGATCCGGTGTGTCGCCGCGCGACCAGGCCGAGCCCTGCCCGCGCGTGTCCATCATCAGGTGCGCGAACCCGGCGGATGCCCAGAGCAGGTTCTCGAGCGCGTGCCCGCGCCCGCCGCCGTAGCCCTGGTACTGCACGATCGCCGGCAGTGGGCCGCTCGCTCCGGCGGGCACGCGCAGCCACGCCTTGACGGGTTGGCCGGCGAACCCAGGGAAGGTGACGTCGTAAACCTCGATGGCTGTCAGTCCGGTGTCGACCGGCACGACGCTGACGGATCCGCCGGCAGCACGGCTGATCTGCAGTGTGTCGGCCCAGAACGCGTCGAAATCTTCCGGATCGTTCTGAGTGCTTCGATAGCTGCGGAGTTCCTGCTCTGGTAGATCTGTGAACATGGAATCAGCCTAGGAGCGCGGGTCAGTAATCGCCTCATCGGTTGATGGCTGTTCGTGCCGCTGACTTGATTCCGACGTCCTGGCGCGCTGTGTCACGGTTTTCGGGATGCAGGGCTGGTGCGGCCGGCTGTGAGGGGTCGGTTGGCCGGG
>DATCDQ010000006.1:0-28594 GCA_036510655.1 Microbacteriaceae bacterium
GTTCGCTTCAATGCGCCCGCCGTAGTACCGGTCGACGGTCGCTTCGGTGATTTCGGCTCCGACATCGGCGATCAACTGCTGGCAGGCGCCGGCGAGCTCGGCCAAATCATCGGCGAACGCGTTCGTCAGCGCTCGAAGTGCACCTGCGCTGATCCTCTTGCCCGCTGTGCGGAACTCTGCCTGGGCGAAGTCGTATTTGTCGCTGTCTCTCTTCAATTCGGCGCAGACGATTTCGATGGCAGCGTCGTGATCGGAGCGAACGGCGTCGAGCAATTTCTTGCCGCGTACGCCTCCGGCATGCCGGAGCACGACCACGGTGTCATCGGCGGGCGACGCAAGGTAGTCGAGAGCATCGAGCAGGAACGCATCGGTGCATTTCTCGACGGCGTCGACGCGGATCAGCCGCGGTTCGCCGAACAACGACGGGCTGGCCATCGTGATCAGCTGGCCCGGCGCGTAGTCGTTCGCAGCGATATCGCTCACCTCGAGACTGGGGTCCGCGGTCTTCAGCGCATCGCGCAACAGCCGGATCGCTCGATCGGCCAGCACGCTCTCCGTGCCGGAGACGAGAACGATCGGCGCCGCGCGCACCTGATGCCAGGCCAGCTGGGGGATCACGGGTGTCTTCATCGCGGTTCCGCCGCCTGTCCTACCGCGTGTTGCGGAACCGCCCGATCGTGCCGCCACGATGCTCCTCACTGCCCCCACAAGCCTAGCTGCGGCATCCGACGTCACCGGCGTGCACCGGGCACCTGCAGTGCGCCGGATGACGCCTGGCGCTGCGTCCAAACCTCCAGCGCTCCGCCCGCCCCGCTCGACACGAGCGTCAATCCTTGCACGTCGGTGCGGAACGGGCGCGCCTGCACCCGCCCGAGAATCCCGAGCAGGCGTTCGGTCGGATGCCCGTAATCGTTCTTCGCACCGACGGAGATGAGGGCGACGCGCGCCCCCAGTGCCCGGTACAGCCGCTCGCTCTGGTCGGCGGAACCGTGATGCGCCACTTTCACGACGTCCACCGGCCGCACTCGCCCTGAGCGCAAAAGGGCATCCTGTGCGCTCTCGTCGAGATCGCCCAGGAACACCGAACGGATGCCGCGACCCTCGAACGAAACCGTCACGCTGCCCTCGTTGCCGGACTGCATGGAGCGCGCCCCCGCCGTCGGCCAGAGCACCTGCCAGTCGAGCCCCCCCAGGCTTCCGTGATCGCCGCTGGCGGCGAAACGCACATCCGCTCCCCCGCGTACGAGGGCATCGACGATCGCCTGCCCGTGTGCATCCGTCGGCCGGCCGACCAACGCGGTGCCGACGCGCCCGACGACTGCGTCGACACCGCCGACGTGGTCCCTGTCGTAGTGCGTGAGCACCAGCAGGTCGATTCGTGCGATGCCTAGGCCGTCCAGGCACGCTGTCAACGGCTTCGGGTCCGGGCCGACATCGACGAGGCCGTGGGCGTTGCCATCCTGCACGAGAACGGCGTCACCCTGCCCGATGTCGCACGCCGCGAGTTGCCAATCCGCCGGCCTGCCAAGGCTGCTGCCCACGCTGATGCCCACGAAAGCGCCGAGGTAGCATCCGCAGAACACCAGCAGTGAGACTGCCGCGGCGACGCGCAGTGTGTGACCGGCGTGCGGAACCGGCCCGGCCCGCGCGGCAGGCGCAACCCCGACCGGCCGCTCCGGCACAGCCTTGTCCACCGGCACGTCTCGTTCCGCCGACCCGTCTCGTTCCGCCGACCCTGCGCGCGCAGGCACCGCCACGATGATCACGATGACGACCATCAGCGTCATCGCAGCCAAGCCCGCGGCACCGCTTAGCCACGGCAATTGGCTGGCGGGCAGCGATGCGCACACGTCGGCGACCGCGGCAATCCAGGCAGACGGCAGCCACGCCACCTGCGCGCAGGCGTACCCGACGCCGGGCGCCCACGGCATCAGGATGCAGGCGATAAGCCCGAGAACCGTCGCGATCGGTGCCGCCGGCTCCGCGAGCAAGTTCGCACCAACACCGTAGAGCGGCACGCTCGGATTCAGCAGAATGAGCACGGGTTGGCAGGCAAGTTGTGCTGCCAGCGGCAGCGCGATCGCCGCAGCCAGGGCATGCGGCATATGCCTGCCCATGCTGCGCGCCAACGGCGGGGCAAGCACGAGCAGCCCTGCCGTGGCCAGAACGGACAACGCGAAGCCGTAGTCGCGTGCCATCCACGGGTCGGCAACAACGAGCGCGATGACGGCGGCGCACAGCGCAGGGATGCCGCGTCCCGGGCGGCCCGCAGCCATCGAAAACACGACGATCGTGGCCATCACGGCGGCCCGCAGCACACTCGGGCCGGGAGTCACCAGCACGACGAAGCCGAGTAGTGCCGTCAGCGCGATCACAACGCGTGTCGTCCGCCCGAGCCCCATCAGCGCCGTGACCAGCATCATCACCGCGATGACAACGGCGCAATTCGCGCCCGACACGGCGGTGAGGTGGCTGAGCGAGCTGAGTTTCATCGACGTGTCGAGCTCATCCCCGACCGCAGACACGTCCCCGATCGAGAGCCCGGGAAGCAGCGCCCCGCCCTCACCGGGCAGTGCTCCTGCGGCCGCCGAGAAACGAGCACGCAACAGATTCGTCGACGCGAGCACGCCTGAGGCCGACGCCATCAGGCTGGCCGGCTCGGACGAACTCAGAAAGAAAGCGCTGCGTTCCTCGGGCGCTGCGGGCCGGAGCGTACCCTTCAGCATGACAGTGGCCCCGATGTCGATGCTGCGCTCGGCATCTTCGACGCTGCGAACCGTCACGAGCGCCGGCATCCGGCCGACCACTGTTCCTACCGCCGACTCGACCTGCGTCAGAGTGGCCGTGAAACGCACGCGACCGCCGGCACCGAACGCACTGCCGCCTACCGCGCGGTGCGGCAGCGAATCCACCTGTGCAACCGCCGTGACCATGTGGCTGCCGGAACCGGCTGACAGCACAGCCGGTTGCCGTGCCGGCAGCGCGAACGCGATCGCGGACGCCGCAACTGCTGCGGCCGCCACACAGACGACGATGCCGCCGGCGACCGCCCGTGCGCGCGCCTTCGTGCGGTCCCGCATGCGGACAGGCGACCGCACGTGCCGCCGTCGCAGCAGCCACAGCACGGTCCCACCGCTGACCCCCGCCGCCAACCACAGGGTCACCGCGATGAGCGCTGCCGCCTGAGGCAGAGCGATCACGATGCCGGCCGAGACCCAGCAGGCCAGCGCAGGGGCGACGAGTCGGGCGTCGACGGTCATACCGTCACGAGGTCTTTCAGCGACTCGAAGGTCTTCGCGCCTATTCCGGAGACAGCCAGGAGGTCGTCCACCGTGCTGAAGCGCCCGTTATCTTTGCGCCACTGCAGAATTCGAGACGCCAGCGCAGGACCCACGTGTGGCAGCGTCTGCAGTTCAGCCTCGCCCGCCGTGTTGAGGTTGACCTTTCCGCCCGCACCCACCCCAGCTCCGCTGCCGCCTGCCGCGCCGACCCCGGGCGCACCTCCACCGGACTCTTCACCGGGTATCGGCTCCCCGACCTTCGGAACGACCAGCTGCTCACCATCGGCCAGAGGGCGCGCAAGATTGACGCCGCCCGGGTTCGCATCCGCCGTGAATCCCCCAGCAGCCGCTACGGCGTCAACGACGCGGGCGCCGGTGCTCAGCTGATACAGTCCGGCGCGGTTGACCGCGCCGAGCACGTGAACGTAAACGACGCCGGGCCGAGCCGCGCCCGTTGGATCGCCTGCCGGGTCGCCAGTCGAACCGCCGGCCGGCCCGCCGGTTGACGCCCCTTGCCCGGTCTGCGCCGTCACCGCCGCAACGGATTGGTTTCCGTTGCCGGGCGCGAGAAGCGAGATCACCACCGTCACAACGAGAGCACCGATGACCAGGACCGCCGCTGCACCGATACCCAACCGCAGCCGCACCGTGCGCGATGTGCGACGCACCCCGGGCGCGAGCAGCGCCAACCTGTCGGCGTCGCCAGCCGCATCCGGATCGACCGTCATGCCGGAAGGCTAAGGGCCGACGCGCCGCCTCATCCGACCCGGCGAGCGATCAGTGCAGACCCGGCCCACCGTTGTGCCTGTGGAGGACAAGGCTGCCCCGCCGACCTGCTGCTACGAAGCGCGCGGTTTCGTCGCGATATTGACAAGTTTCGGCGCCCGCACGATGACCGCGGCAATGTCCCGGTCCACTGTCGAGCGCGCCACCGCAGCGGATGCCCGCGCCAGCGCCTCCAGCTCCTCCTGGCTGATCTTCGGTGAAACCTCAAGCCGATCGCGCACCTTGCCGTCGACCTGCACGATCGCGGTGATGGACTCCTCGACCAGCAGCGCGGGATCCGGCTTGCGCCACTGCGCCAGCGCAACCGTCGGTTGGTAACCGAGCAGCTCCCACATGTCCTCCGCCGTGTATGGGGCGAACAGATTCAACGCCATGGCCGTGACCTCCGCGGCTTCCCGCACCGCTGCATCCGCGGGGCCGGCACCGGAGTCGATCGTCTTGCGGGTTGCGTTGACCAGTTCCATGAGGCGCGCCACGACGACGTTGAACTTGAACTGCTCGACCAACGTCGGGGCGTCTGCCAGGAACCGGTGCGTGACTCGGCGGAGCGCGACATCACCGCTCTTCCACGCGACATCCGGTGCGCTGGTCACGTCGTGGGCAACACGCCAAGCGCGCCCGAGGAACTTTGCGCTTCCGGCTGCCGAGACATCAGCCCAGTCGATGTCGTCCTCGGGCGGACCCGCGAAGCCGAGGGTGACCCGGAGGGCATCCGCACCGTGTTGACGCAGTTCGTCCGCGAACTCCACCAGGTTGCCCTTGCTTTTGCTCATCTTCGAACCGTCCATCAGCACCATGCCCTGGTTGAGCAGGGAGGTGAACGGCTCTGTAAAGCTGAGATAGCCCAGATCAAACAGCACCTTCGTGACGAATCGTGCGTAAAGCAGGTGCAGGATGGCGTGCTCGACGCCGCCGACATACTGATCGACGGGAGCCCACTTCTCGACCTCTGTGACATCGAACGCTTGTGTGGCGTCCTTTGCACTCATGTAGCGCAGGTAGTACCAAGAGCTGTCAACGAATGTATCCATCGTGTCGCTGTCCCGTTTCGCGGGACCGCCACAACTCGGGCACGACACGTTCACCCAGTCTTCGGCAGCGCCGAGCGGACTTGTTCCCTTTGGCCGCAGATCCAGGCCATCTGCCTTCGGAAGTTCGACCGGCAGCTGGTCTTCTGGGACCGGCACGGTGCCGCACGACGGGCAGTGGATCATGGGGATCGGCGCACCCCAGTAGCGCTGGCGCGAAATCAGCCAATCACGAAGACGGAAGTTGCGGGATGCGCCGCCGTGCCCACTTGCCGCAAGCGCCTCCGTGATCTTCTTAATCGCGTTCACCTTGCTCAACCCGTTGAACGGACCGGAATTGATCAGGCGGCCCTCACCGGCCAGGGCGATGCCGGTGGCCGCCGGGTCCAGCGGAGGCAGGTCGTCCGGCAACAAGGCTTCGCCGGTGACCGGATCAGTCGGGATCACCGGGATCGCACCCGTCACCGGCGCGTTCGTGTCGACGACGACCCGCACCGGCAGCTCGAAGGCGCGGGCGAAGTCCAGGTCGCGCTGGTCGTGTGCGGGCACGGCCATGACCGCGCCGTGGCCGTAATCCGCGAGCACGTAGTCGGCCGCCCAAATCGGAATCCGCTCGCCGCTCAACGGGTTCACCGCGAATCGGTCGAGGAATACACCGGTCTTGGGTCGCTCCGTGCTCAAACGCTCGATGTCGCTACGCGAGCGCACCGACTGCAGATAAGTGTCGAAGGCACTCTGTACCTCGGCAGATGCGCCGGCAGCGAGCTCGGCCGCGAGGTCGGAATCAGGAGCCACCACCATGAACGTCGCGCCGTACAGCGTGTCGGGGCGCGTGGTGTAGACAGGCACCCGCTCATCGCGGCCTTCGATGGCGAACTCGACGTCCGCACCGAGCGAGCGACCGATCCAGTTGCGCTGCATGCTGAGCACCTTGCTCGGCCAGGCGCCCTCGAGCTGGTTCAGGTCGTCGAGCAGACGATCACCGTAGTCCGTGACGCGGAAGTACCACTGCGTCAGCTTCTTCTTGGTGACCAGGTTGCCGCAGCGTTCGCAGTGGCCGTCGATGACCTGTTCGTTCGCGAGAACGGTCTGGTCGAACGGGCACCAATTGACAAGCCCGTCCTTGCGGTAGGCGAGGCCCTTTTCGTACAACTTCAGAAACAGCCACTGCGTCCAGCGGTAATACTCCGGGTCGCTCGTGTGCAGTTCGCGATCCCAGTCGAACGAGGGCGCGTAGATGCGAAAACTGTGTTTCTGCTGCGCGATGTTGCTGTAGGTCCACCCCCGAGGATCGATCCCGCGTTTGATGGCGGCGTTCTCTGCCGGGAGTCCGAAGGAGTCCCAGCCGATCGGGTGCAGCACGTTGAAGCCTTGCTGACGCCAGTACCGCGCAACGAAGTCACCGAACCCGAACGCCTCGGCGTGCCCCATGTGCAGGTCGCCGGACGGGTATGGGAACATGTCGAGCACATACTTGCGCGGGCGCGTATCTGCCGGGTCATCGGTGCGGAACGGGCGAAGCTTCTCCCAGATCGGCAGCCACTTCTCCTGGATGGCGGCAAAGTCGTAGTGTGCAGTGTCGCCGGGTGTGGCTGGGTCGTGCTCGTGTGCCACGGGGCTCTCAATCTCTGCCTCAGCAGGTGCGTGTTCGGGGTCCAGTGTGATCGCTCGGGATCGCATCGCGCCAGCCAGTGGCGTGCTGATCCTCCGCACGGCGCACTGTCATGGTCACGCCAGCGGCGGCGCTCCACTCCTCAAGATTACTCAAACTTGTCGAACGTGCTGGATGCGCCGACAATTCCTGCGAGGACCGCCGCTTTCAACTGGACTTCTGCCAGTTCTTCCTCGGGCACGGACAGTGCGGTGATGCCTCCCCCTGCGCCGATCGATACGCCGGTTGTGTCGGCCACGATACTGCGGATCACCATGCTCAGTTCGACGCGGCCATCGAGACTGAACGCTCCGAAGCAGCCCGCGTAGATCCCGCGGGGCCCGCCCTCGAGGGCATGCAGAATGCGCATCGCGCTGAGTTTTGGCGCCCCGGTCATCGACCCGGCCGGAAAACAGGCGCGTACCGCCGCCGCGCTGCCGATACCGTCGGCAAGCTGTGCCTGCACCGTGCTGACCAATTGATGCACTTGCGCATAGCTCTCGACCGTCAACAGCTCGCGCACGCGGACGCTGCCAAGGCTGGCGACCCGCCCGAGATCGTTGCGCATCAGGTCCACGATCATCAGATTCTCTGCGCGCTCCTTGTCGCTCGAGACCAGCTCAGCAGCCTGCTCGGCATCGGCCGCTTCGGTGTCGCCGCGCGGCCGCGTGCCCTTGATCGGACGGGTCGTGATCGTGCCCGCGCTGTCGATCGACAGGAACTGCTCGGGCGATGCGCTCAACAGCGATACCCCTGCGATCCGTAGATACCCGCCGTTGTGCGTCGGGCTTGCCCGACGCAACTCCGAATACGCCGCCACCGGATCGATAACGGCATCAACACGCAGTTCGTTGGTGAGGCACAACTGATACGCGTCGCCGCGGGCGATCGCTGCCTGCGCCTGCGCGATCATGCCCAGGTATTCCGGCCCGCTGTGGCGCCACTGAGCGGTAGCGGGTGCCGCCGGCTCCTGCCCAGGTTCTGCAGACCTAGCTTCTGCGAGCCCAGAACGGATGCCGCTCGGCGAGTCTGCGCACTCGGCCAGTACCGCTCGCGTCGCTTCGATCCAGTTCTGCGCACCCGGTGCGTCGAGCGCGGTCAGGGTGATCGAATGGTCGGCGTGGTCGAACGCGACAACTCTGTCGGCGAACAGCAAGGCGGCATCCGGATAGCGTGACAGCGCAACCGGCGAGCCCGCCGCCTGGGCACCCGCCTCGTAACCGAGCCAGCCGATCCAAGCCGGAACGAGGGCCGCAGCCTGGGTGGCGGCGCCGGCGTGGCCGGACGCACCAGCGAGGACGCGATCAAGGAAGTCGAAAACGGATTCGACCCGTTGGCTTCGAGCTCCGCCGTCCGGGCGGCAACGGGTCACAGTCCCGTCGGCGACACTCGCGGTGACGATCGGGCCGTCGGCCCGGTCGTTGGCGGCCCCGCCCATGTGGCTGATTCCGTCTGTGGCCAAGACGCCTCGATCAAGCCAGAACGCGTTCTCTGACGCCGCGTAGAGTGCGCGGAAGGCGGCATCCGGGGCAACCCACCAGTCGATGCGCGCGCGCAGAAGAGGCCGCTCCACACCAGAATCCTAAACGGTGCGCATTCGGTCGCGAGCGAGTACGGCGAGCCGCGAACAGCATGCAGGGTCGGCAACCCTGCGGTTGCCGACCCTGCATACGACTCCTGCCGCCGAATTATCCGAACAGATTCTTCTGAGCGAGCCACTCCTTGGCGATCGCGTCTGCGGACTCCTTCGCGGACCCGCTGCTCTTAGTGTTCATCGCGATCAGATCTTGCGTGGTCAGTGCAGCCGAGATCTTGTTCAGAACCGCGGTGACCTTGTCGCTGGCCTTCTTCGAATTGATCAGCGGCACGACATTCTGCGCGACGATCATGTGCTGCGGATCCGCCAACGTGACGAATCCGTTTGCCTTGATCGCCGGAGTCGTGGTGAAGATGTCGGCAAGTTGTGCTTGGTTGTCGAGCAACGCCTTCACCGTGTTCGGTCCGCCGCTGTCGCTGATCGGCAGAAGCGTCGCTGTGACGCCGTAGACCGACTTGAGCCCCGGAATCCCGTACGGCCGCTGGCCGAGTTCGGGGTTTCCCGCGACGATCAACGGGATATTCAGGCCGGCCAAGTCAGCCAGGCTCTTCACGTTGTACTTCTGGGAAAACTCCGTCGTGACGTTGTAGGAGTCCGCGTCCTGCGCGGCCGACTGCTTCAAAACTTCGAATCCCTTGGGCAGCGCGTCGTTGAGCGCGGCGAAAACATCGTCGCTCGACTGTGCTGTGGACTTCGGATCGTAATTCTGAAGCAGATTTCCGCTGTACTCGGGCACCAGGTCAATCGAGCCGTCTTGTAACGCGGCGAGGTACACCGCCCTCTGCCCGATGTTCAGCTGAGTCTTGACGGTCACCCCGTTTGCGGCCAGCGCCTGCGCGTAGATCTGCGCAATGATCTCGTTCTCCGGGAACGCGGCGGAGCCGACTGTGATCGTGGTCGAACTCGCCGAGCCGGATGCGGCGGTCGTCGTGTTGCTCAGTGGATTGCCAGACGAACAACCGGCGAGAGCAATTGCCCCGACCGCGAGCACGCCGGCGACAATCAGGCCTCTTCTTCTCGCCAACACTGTCTTTGGGAACACTGTCTTTGCGAACATTGTTGAACCGTTTCCTTTCGTTTTCAACTGGACTGGTTGTGCTGCAGGGCTGCACCTGCCGCCGGGCGCCGACGAGACGTCTTCACCCGTACCTCTGCGACCCGCCCGGCAACCACGCCGCGCGGCACGACGAATTTCTGGATCAGCGCGAAAAGTCCATCGACGACCAGCGCAAGAACGGTGACCAGAATCGACCCGGCCAGCATCTGCGTGTAGTCGAGTACCGGGATCGCGTCGTAGATGTAGCGGCCTAACCCGCCGAGGGGCAGGATGGCAGCGACCGTCCAGGTGGCGATCACCTGCAACGCGGCGGAGCGTATGCCGCTGATGATCAACGGTGCCGCCAGCGGAAGTTCCACCGTAGTCAGAATCTGCCATTCAGTCATGCCGACTGCTCGGGCCGCATCGATGGTGTGCCGATCCACGGATTCGAGTCCGGCATACGCTCCTGCAAGGATGGGCGGAAGCGCGAGAATCACCAGAGCGATCAGCGGAGCCAGCAATCCGATTCCGACGGCAACACCGAGCAGAGTGACCAAGCCCAGCGTCGGCAGGGAGCGCAAACCGCCGGACAACTGCACTGCGATGGTCTTGCCTCGGCCGGTGTGACCGATGGCGAGCCCGACCGGCAAGGCGATCACCGCTGCGATGAGCAACGTCAGCAGTGTGTATTCGACATGCTCGCCCACGCGGGCGGGGATGCCGTCCGCACCAACCAAGTGCGCCGGATCGACGAGCCAGGCGAACGCCGCAAAGAAATTGTTCACGACGCGCTCACCGCCATAGACTGCGCGGCTCGCGCACGTCGGCGCCCGGCACGCGTCGTGTGCGACCAGGGCATGAGCAATCGTCCGAGCAGGACCAGAATCACGTCGAACAGGATGGCGATGATCAGGGTGCCGACAATGCCCACCAGGATCTCTTCCGGAAAGCTGCGCAGATAGCCATCGAGGAACAGATTCCCGAGACTACTGACGCCGATGATCGACCCGACACTCACCAGGCTGACGGTGCTGACCGACACGACGCGCACTCCGGCCAGCAGCACAGGGCCGGCCAGCGGAAGGTCCACACCCCAGAAGCGGCGCCAACCGGAGAAACCGACAGCGGTCGCCGACTGCTTGACGTCGCCGTCGACCGCAGCGAGAGCATCCGCCGTTGTTCGCACCATCAGCGCAAGACCGTAGATGCTCAGTGCGACGACGACGTTCACCGGATCGAGGATCTTCGTACCGATCAGGCTCGGCATGGCGACGAAGAGCGCAAGCGACGGAATCGTATACAACAGGCCGCCGATCGACAACAACACCCCACGTGTTGCGTGATAGCGGTTCGCCAGCCAGCCGATCGGCACGGACAGCGCGAACCCGATGAGGATCGGCGGAATGCTCAGCGCCACGTGACTGAGCGTGAGCTGCCAGATCGAGTCGAAGTTCGACCAGAACCAGCTCACGACCCCGCCTCACCCTGCGCCGAAGCACCCGCACCCCGTGAGGGGGCGGCCTTTACCTCGAGGATGCCGGCGGCGCGACCCGCGCCGTCGACGACGATCTGGCCGTTCGCACTGTCTTGCAGATACAGTGCCCGCTTTCCGCGATCGGCACCGATGAACTTCGCGACGAACTCGTCGGCCGGAGACGCAAGAATGTCTGCGGGAGTGCCGATCTGCGCAACGATGCCGCCCGTCTTGAAGATCACGATCTGATCGCCGAGCAGGAAGGCCTCGTCGATGTCGTGTGTCACGAAGACGACGGTCTTATCCAGTTCGCGCTGCAGCCTGGTGAGTTCATGCTGCAATTCCGCCCGCACCAGCGGATCGACGGCGCCGAATGGCTCGTCCATGAGCAGAATGTTGGGGTCGACTGCGAGTCCCCGGGCAACTCCGACGCGCTGTTGCTGCCCGCCCGAGAGCTGGGCAGGGTATCGCTCGGCCAGTGATCGATCGAGGCCGACCGTGTCCATCAACTCAAGTGCCCGCGCCCGCGCTTTTCGTCTGTGCACACCCTGCAGCAGTGGCACTGTAGCGATGTTGTCGACAACCTTGCGGTGTGGCAGAAGCCCCGAATTCTGCATCACATACCCGATGCTTCGGCGCAGCCGCACGGGTTCGAGTGTCGCAACGTCTTGACCGTCGATTTCGACGGTTCCGCTGGTCGCGTCGACCATCCGGTTGATCATCCGCAGGATCGTCGTCTTTCCACTGCCGGAGGATCCCACGAGAACTGTGATCTTCCGCGACGGGATCACCAGACTGAAATCACGGACGGCGATCGTGCCGTCTGGATAGCGCTTGGTTACCGATCGGAACTCGATCATGCGTACTACGGCTCATTCCTCGAGGCGGACTTCGGATCAACACGTGCCATGGGTTCAACTGACCAGTCTCAACTAAACAGCATTTGACCTGATTGGCAAGCCCAATTCGTCACTTGGTGTAACCCTTGCAGCGACCACCGACATTCCCGATCCGCCCAGAAATCCGCGCAGTTGCGGACGATTGTTACTCTGCCGGAGCTCCGCCGTAGTAACCCGTCAGGTAACTGTGCACGACCGCCTGTGCTTCGATGAGCATCCGTTCGTCCCCCGCAGGGTCCGCCATGAACGCCTGAGTGATCAGTGCGTCGGCGATCTGCACTGCGACGCCGAGACGGAACGCGAGTTCCTCGCCCGCCGGAAGACCGTACTCTTCGGAGAGGATCTCGCTGAACCGCTCCGCAAACAAATCGGACCACTCGACCGCGTCCCCGTCATCCGGGTCGCGCTCGGCTCCGGCGCGAGCGACATCGGTGAACCGAATGATCCGGAAACCCGGCTCAGCACGGTACATCTGCGCGAAAGCGCGCAAGGCGCACTCCACAGCACCCCACCAATTCGTTGGGTTGCTGTCTTGGATCTCGGCCACGACCGCCAGTCGGTAGCGGTTCTCGGCGCGGTCGCGAAGCCCCTGGAGCAGTGCTATCCGGTCGGGAAAGTAACGGTACACAGTGCCGATCGATGCCTCGGCACGCTCGGAGACCATTGCGGTCGTCAGCCGATCGATGCCTGTCTGGTCGACGACGAACGCCGCAGCGTCCAACAAGGCGTCAATGCGGGCAGCACTTCGTCCCTGCACAGGTTCGGTCCGGACGAGCAGATTGGATCTCTTGTCGTTTTCCGGGAGAAGGTCATGTAATGGCACGAACGATTGCTCCTTTGAGGGCAGGCGATGGACACAGTCGTCCGGCACCCCTTATGCCGGGAAACTTCCAACGCACTGTTGCGATCTTAGAACGAGAAAGCTTCAAATTTCCAGATTCGGCTCGCCACGCCCGCAACGAGGTGCCAGATCGGCTCCGTTCGTCCGCAACGCCGGGGCGTGAAAGACTAGGTTAATGGCTGCTCCACCGGACAACCACGATCCCGCTGCGGCGCCCGTGGTGCATCGCGCCGCCCGTATCGAGGATGCGCTGCACGACTTCCGAGCACGACGCGCCAGAAAGCGCGGCTACCTCTCGACGATCGTGCCGTACGCCGGCTATGGCGCACCGTCCTGGGTGCGTGTGCTGGGGCGTGTCGTTCTGGTCAAGGAGCCCCGCGCAGGCAGCAGAGCGGAACGCAAGTACCGCAGACGCGAGGAGAGCGTGCGCGGCTGGCGCAGCTTCACCAGCGTGCCGGTCGCGGACATCGTCGTCGAGGTGACGATCGGTGGAGAGTTGCACCGCGTCTATCCCGACCGTGGAGGAGTGATCGATCAGGTGGTGCCCGTGCAGCTGACGCCGGGCTGGCACACGGCGGTGATGCGGGCATCCGACTCGGGCGGAACATCGCAGGCTCCGATCTTCATCGTCGACCCATCGACGCGATTCGGTGTGATCTCCGACGTCGATGACACGGTCATGGTCACCGCACTGCCTCGCCCGCTGCTCGCGGCGTGGAACACCTTCGTGGTCGACGAACACGCACGCGTGCCGACACCGGGCATGGCCGTGCTGCTCGGGCGTCTTGCGTCCGCATCGCCGGGAACACCGGTCATCTACCTGTCTACCGGTGCATGGAACGTTGCACCGACCCTCACTCGTTTTCTTTCTCGCAATCTGTTTCCGGCCGGCGTGATGCTCCTGACCGACTGGGGTCCGACGCACGACAGATGGTTTCGCAGTGGACGGGAACACAAACGGGCTAGCCTCGCGCGGCTTGCCGAGGAGTTCCCGTCTCTGCGGTGGCTCCTCGTCGGCGACGATGGCCAACACGATGAGGCGCTATACAGCGAGTTCGTGCGCAACAACCCGCAGAGCGTGGCAGCTGTCGCCATCCGTCAGTTGTCCCCCGGCGAAGCGGTGCTCGCAGGCGGCCGCTCCAACGCGGCGGAGCACGCGCAATCCAGCGGCGTGCCCTGGGTCTATGCGCCGGACGGCGCGGGCTTGCTCAACCAGTTGACTGAGCGCGGCGTGTTCGACTAACGCACGGCAACCTGCGCATCCGCGGCTACCCTGAAGAGGTGAAATTCGCCTCTGCTCTGCAAGCGGCGTCGCGCGTGCCGTTTCTGCAGACCGCAAAGGCCGCCATCGCAACAGTCGCCGCCTGGCTCATCGCCTCCGCTGTGTTGCCCGAGCAGGTGCCGGTGTTCGCTGCGATCGCGGCGCTCCTGGTCGTACAGCCAAGCGTCAACCAGTCACTCGGCAAGGCCGTCGAGCGCACCATCGGCGTCATCGTCGGCGTCATCGTCGCCTATCTGGTGATCCTGATCTTCGGGCAGAGTAGTTGGGCGGTTCTGCTCGCCATCGTTGCCGCGATCTTCATCGCCTGGGCGCTGCGCCTGACTGCAGGCACGGCCAATCAGGTGCCGATCAGTGCCATGCTGGTGCTCTCCATCGGTGCGACGAACCATGCGTACGCGTTCAATCGCATCATCGAGACGATGATCGGTGCAGCGATTGCGATCATCGTCAATCTGGTGATCGTCGCCCCGGTGTTGCTGACGCCGGCGCAGGATGCCGTTCGCGCCTTGGCTGAGGAGGTCGCCGCAACCCTCGACCGCCTCGCTGGCGCACTGCTCGCACCGCAGAGTGCCGCAGGCCTTGCCGAGATTCTTGTCACCGCCCGACTGCTGCGTCCGATGCAGGTCAAGGCCCTAACCGCGTTGACGCAGGCCGAGGAGTCGCTGACGTTCAACCCGCGCGGCTTCAAACACAAACGAACGCTCAGCGGCGAGCTGGACCTGTTCGCACGGATGCCTGCGCTCGTCACACGCACTCTCGGCATGACGCGTGCCGTGCACGATCACTACGATGACAACCTCCATACTGAGCCGACTGTCAAGGCGATCTCGGATGAGATCTCCCGTGCCGCCCACGATCTGCGGCTGATTGCCGCGCACGCGCACGATGCGCCGGCCCAGCCGTTCTCCGCCGCAGCCACCGATTCGGAGGATCTGGCACTGACCTCGCCGCTCGTCATCACGACGCCGCATCCGCAGCACTGGGTGCTGCTCGGCTCGCTACTCGAGGACCTGCGCCGCATCCACGAGGAGATCGTCGGCGGGTGAGCGCATGCCCGATTCGCATGCCGTCGTCGCTTCACCCCTTGACGGCACCGCCCAATCCCCCGCCTCTGATGAACGTGCGCTGGAAGATCAGGAAGATGATGACGGGGATCAGCGTCGCGATCGCCAGCGCCGCCAGGTAGACGCCGAGGTCAGTGCTCGACTGGATCTGCGGCAATCGTACTGAGAGCGGTTGCACGGAGATGTCGGTGAGCACGAGATTCGGCCAGAGGAAGTCGGCCCACGCCGCCGTGATCGCGAAGACGGAGACCACGCCCAAAATCGGTTTCGACATCGGCAGCACGACCGAGAAGAACAGCCGGAACGTGCCTGCGCCATCCGTCTCTGCTGCTTCGAAGACTTCCCGCGGCAGGCTGTCGAAGAATCGCATTACCAGGAGCACGTTGAAGGCGCTCGCACCGGCAGGCAGCCAGACTGCCCAGTAGGTGTTGATCATCGATGTGCCGATCAGAGGCGGGTGCAGGATCGTCAAGTACAGGGGTACGAGAAGCACCACGGCAGGCACGAACATCGTTGCGAGCACAAGCCCACTGACGACCTTCGCGTACTTGGGGCGCAGCACGGAGAGCACGAAACCACCGGTCGTTGCGACCAACAACTGCACGGCCCACTCACCCGCGGCCATCGCGATCGTGTTGAAGAAGAAGTCGCCGATGTGCACGTCGTTCCAGGCCTTCGACAGGTTCGACCATTCGATGCCGTGCGGAAAGAACGCCAGCGGCTGCGTCAGGGTGTCCTGCGTCGTCGTCACGGCCGATTTCAGCAGCCAGAGCAGCGGGAACAGGCCGACGATGATTAGAAGAATCAACAGCACGACGTGCAGGCCACCGCCAAGGACTCGCACATGCGGCCGGTGCCAGTCCATCGACGAGAGGATGCCGCGATCGGCGGCCGGCTCTGCATCGGCGCGAGCGCGCCGAGTGTTACGGCGAGAAGCGCGCCCGCGGGTCACCGAGGCAGGAGTGCTGACCGGTGCGTCCGGGCTTAAAAAGCTGGTGGTCAATTGTCGCTCCATCTCGCGGTAACGCGGAAGTACACGATCGACAGCACTGCCAGGAAGATCGCCAGCATGAGGCTCAGCGCGGTCGCCTGGCCATAGGCGCCGCCCAGACTGTTCGTGAACGCATATTGATAAATCAGCAGCAGGATGGTGGTCGTCGAGTTGACCGGGCCGCCCGATGTGAACAGGTACGGCTGCAGGAACACCTGAGCCGTTGCAATGATCTGCAGAATCAGAGTGATGAACAGGATGCCGCGCAGCTGCGGCAGCGTAACGTGCCAGATCTTCTTCCAGATCGTTGCGCCATCGACCTCGGCTGCGTCGTACAGCTCCGGAGAGACAGACGTCAGCGCAGCGAGATAGATGATGATGGCGCCGCCGGCGCCCGCCCAGGTCGCCTGCAGCACCAGCGAGGGCATCGCCGTCGTCACGGACTGGATCCACGGCTGCGGGGGGATGCCGAACCAGGCGAGGACACTGTTGAAGACGCCCGTCGGCGAAGCATCATAGAAGACCTTCCACAGCAGCACAGAGACGACCGGCGGGATGATCACCGGCAGATAGGCCAGGATGCTGTAGAACCCCTTCATTCGTTTGACTTCGCTCATCAGCACGGCCGCGACCAGCGGAAGCGGATAGCCGAAGAGCAGCGCAAGCAGCGCAAAGTAGCCGGTGTTCCGCACGGCAAGCCAGAACACCGGATCGTTGAAGACCGCAACGAAGTTGTCCCACCCGACGAACACCGCCGGCGTTACCAGATTTGTCTTCTGAAAACTCATGATCACCGATTGCACGATCGGATTCCAGGAGAAAACTCCGAAGATGATCAGCAACGGCAACAAGAACAGCAGCGTCGTGAGTCCGCCGCGCTGAACCCAGGTAACCGGATTGTGGTGTCGTTTCGTGCGGGCGGGCAATGCCTGCGTGCGAGAGCCGGCAACAACGCCGGCCGAACCGGGCCGACCTGCCGGACCGGGCCTGCCGGCGGAACCGGGTGAAGCGGAGGAGGTTGTCGAGACTGCCATTGTGTCGTCGCCCTTCGGTCGGGACGCGGCCTCGGGCCGCCGGGGTGGTACTCCGGCGGCCCGAACGCCGCAGGAGCCTAGTTGCCCGCGTCGATCAGCGCCTGGATCTTAGTATCGACGCCCTTCAGCAGGGTGTCGACGTCAGGGTTCTGCTGGGTGAGAACGGCCTGCACGACCGAGTCGAGCGCACCGTACAGATCCTGCGTGTGTGCGGACGGTTCAGGCACGATCTTCTGATTCCAGATCCCGTCTGTGAACGGCTTCACGTTGCTCACCGGCACGTTCACATAGGGCTGGATCCATTGCTGGTTCTGCTGCCAGGTTGCCTTGTCGAATACCGGCAGAGTCGGCGCACCGACGGCTTGCTTGCCTGCTACCAGGGTCTTCGCGTTCGACACGGCAGCAGACTTGTCCACACTCGGCTGGGTGCGGTAGAAGTCGATCCACTTGACCGCGGCGGCCACCTGTGCAGCAGTGTCCTTCACGTTGACGACGTCGACGTTGCCGCCGGAAAGGATTCCGGCATTCGCGTTCGACGAATCAATCGGGAAGGTCGTGACGCCGTACTTGCTCGGATCGACGCCATTGGCCTGCATGAGCGACCCGACGACATCCGATCCGCTCATGTACATGGCGATCTTTCCCGAGGCGAAGCCCTGGTTGATGCCACTCCAGTCCCACAGGAAGTTGCTGCCCATCGAGTTGTCATTCCAGCGCAGGTCATGCAGCCAGGTCAGAGCCTGCTTGGTCTGCGGGTTATCGGTGGTGACGGTCACTTTGCCGCCCGCGCCGACCGTCTCCAACCGCCCGCCGAGCGAGTAGGTGTTGGTAGCAAGCTCCCAGCCGCCCGTATTGCTGTTCGTCATCTGCATGTAGCCGGCGACACCGGGGAGCTTCTGCGAGATGATCTTGGCGTCCTGCTGGATCTCGTCAAGGGTCGTCGGCGGCTTGTTCGGGTCGAGGCCTGCCTTCGTGAACAGGTCGCGGTTGTAGGACAACGCCATGGCGTAGGGGCCCCAGGGGATGCCGTAGATCTTGCCATTGTTGCCCGTGGCTACCGAGAGCACGTTCGGATTCCACTTTTTCGCCGTGCTGGTCTGGTTGAACGCCGTGGTGATGTCGGCCAACTGGCCGTTGTTGGCGAGGGTCTTCGAATCGGTGAACGGCACGTTGAACACGTCCGGGAGCGTCCCGCCCGCGAGCTCCGCAGCAAATGTTGTGCCGGTCCACTGATATTCGATCGCCTTGACCTTGATCGTCGGATTCAACTTCTCGAATTGCTTCACCCGTGCCGCGAGCGCGTTCAGGGCGTCAGCGGTCGAACCGGGCAGCACGGGGGCAACAACGAGGTTGACCGTTCCATTGCTGTCGCTGCCGCCGCTGCTGCACCCGCTCAGGAGTGCGGCGCTAGCGAGCGCAACGGTTGCGATCGCTATGGCCTTTCTGCGTGACGTCATCGTCATGTTCCTTTCGATGTTCTACAGGGTTCTTTTTCTGGGATTTTCGGGATTATTGGTGGAACGCCCGCGACCGGTTGGTGTGTCTGTCGCGGTTCTCCGGCGGCTCCTGCTGTGTTCGTAGCCATGCCGTGGAGTCTGGGGGCAGCAATCCGTTCTCGAGCGGGTTGCTGCACAGCAGGATGCTGACGTGTTCGGGCAGGGGGATGCCGCGCGAAGAGAGGTTGGTGACGTTGAGAAATCGCGGGCCTCGCTGAAACTGCAGGACGTCTGGGTCGTCATCGATCCAGGCGAACGGGCCGTCGCCGAGCGCAGGGTTCTGTCTTCGGATCCTGAGCGCCTCTCGGTAGAGCCACAACATCGACGAGGTGTTGCTCAGTTGCGCTTCCGCAGTGAGGCGAGCCCAGGCGGCCGGCTGCGGAAGCCAGGGAGCACTCGGCGCGCCGATCGGGCTGAAGCCGAACGGAGGATGGATGCCGCGCCACGGCAGTGGCACGCGGCATCCGTCCCGGCCGGGGTCGATGCCGCCCGACCGAAAATGCATCGGATCCTGCAAACGATCCACCGGAATGTCCTCGACCTCCGGCAGACCCAGTTCGTCGCCCTGGTAGATATACAGCGACCCGGGTAGTGCCGCCGTCAACAGCGCGGCGGCGCGGGCCCTGCGCTGCCCGACGGCCAGGTTGGTCGGTGTTCCCCTGCGCTTCTTTGCGAACGCGAACGAGGTGTCGTCGCGACCGTAGCGGGTCACGGGCCGGGTTACATCGTGATTGGAGAGCACCCACGTCGACGGTGCTCCGACCGGGGCATGCGCACGCAAGGTGTCGTCGATCGAGTCGCGGAACTCGCGTACGTCCCACGGCCGTGCGAGAAAGTCGAAATTGAAGGCGGTGTGCAGTTCATCGGTTCTCAGATATTTCGCGAACCGATCGATGTCCGGCAGCCAGATTTCGCCGACCAGGACGCGCGCGCCCGGATAGCTGTCGGCCACCGCGCGCCAGTCGCGATAGATCTCGTGAAGTTCGTCGCGGTCCTGGTTCGGGTGTTCGCCCGGGCCGTGCGAACCGGAAACTTCCGGCAAAGCAGCGTCCTTCACGAGAAGCGCTGCCGAATCGATGCGCACCCCCGCCACACCGCGGTCGAACCAGAACCGCAGAATGTCTTCGTGCTCGCGCCGCACGTCTGGGTGGTTCCAATTGAGATCGGGCTGCTCAGGCGTGAACAGGTGCAGATACCACTCGCCGGGGCTTCCGTCGGGGTTCGTCGTACGCGTCCAGGTGTCGCCGGAAAAGTTCGACACCCAGTGATTCGGCATCTGGTCGCCGTCGCGACCTCGTCCTGGTCTGAACCAGAAACGGTCCCGCGCGGCCGATCCGGGGCCGGCCGCCAGAGCCTCCTGGAACCACGGATGCTGCGCCGAAACATGATTCGGTACGACGTCGATGATCGTGCGGATGCCCAAGTCCAGCGCATCCGCGATCAGCGCCTCCGCTTCTTCGAGCGTTCCGAACGCGGGGTTGATCTGCCGATAGTCTTCGACATCGTATCCGCCGTCCGCCATCGGCGACGCGTACCACGGGTTGAACCAGATGGCGTCGACACCGAGGTCCTTGAGGTAGCCGAGCCGACTGCGTACGCCGGCCAGATCGCCGGTGCCGTCTCCGTTCGCATCCGCGAAGCTGCGAATGTAGATCTGATAGATCACCGCGTCGCGCCACCACAACGGATCGGCGCGGCTCGGCGACGGCAGTGCTTTCAACATCGAGAGGCTCACACAGCGAAAGTACAGTTCTTGACGGAATGACGCAAGAACTAAACAAGCAGCAATTCGCTTGCGTTAAATTGCGCAATCAGACGTCTATTTGCACTCGGCTCACACGCGCAACGGCGCCGTCGACCCGCGCACCACCAGTTCGGGCTCGAACAGGAACTCGTCTGCGCTGGCGGAATCGCTGGAGATCTGCCTGATCAGAAGCTCGATGATCATTTTGCCCATCGTCTCGATCGGCTGCCGCACCGTCGTCAGCGGCGGCTCGGTGCAGTTCATCAGTGCAGAGTCGTCGTAGCCGACGACGGACACATCGCGAGGTACGCTCAGCCCGGCGCGCCGTGCCGCGCGGATCGCACCGAGTGCCATGGGGTCGCTGGCACAGACGATCGCAGTGACCCCGGCCGCCAGCAGTCGAGACGCCGCAACTTGTGCCGCTTCGAGCGAATACAGCGACGTGGTGATCTGGTCCTCGTCGAGCACAGCGCCCCAACCCGCCGCGATCCTGCGCGCTGCGGCGAGTTTGCGCAGCGACGGCTCATGGTCGCGCGGACCGAGCAGAAAGCCGATCCGTGTGTGGCCGAGCTGGCGAAGATGGTTCATCGCCTGTTCGGTCGCCACGGCGTCATCGCACGACACTGTGGCGAACCGCAGGCTCTTCACGGGTGCGTTCACCAGCACCGTCGGAAGTTTCAGTTCTGCCAGCCGCAAGTAGTGTTCGTGCGACGCATCACGTTGCGCGTAGGCTCCGCCGACGAACACCACCCCGGAGACCTGCTGCTGCAACAGCAGCTCGACGTAATCGGCCTCTGTGATGCCCCCCGCCGTCTGTGTGCAGAGCACCGGCGTGTAGCCGTTCTGCGCAAGTGCACCCCCGATCACCTCGGCGAACGCCGGAAAGATCGGATTCTGCAACTCGGGAAGCACCAGGCCGACCAGGCGGGCGCGCCCGCCCCGCAGCTTCGTGGGCCGCTCGTAGCCGAGCACGTCCAGAGCCGTCAGAACCGCCTTGCGGGTGGCATCCGAAACGCCGGGCTTCTCGTTGAGCACGCGACTGACGGTCGCCTCGCTGACTCCAACTTTGCGTGCGACCTCCGCGAGACGTTTCGACATGAGGCCATAGTACGCAACCCCTTGCGTTAACGTGCAACTTTTTGACATTCGAAGTGTCGGCTAATCCGCCTAGCATGATGAGCATGCCGAAAAGGGTCACCGCACTGCTGCTCGCGTGCCACCCCGGACCGACGGCCGTCGTCACCACCGTTGCGATCCTGCTGGGCATTACGCTCGGCTACCCGCCGGCCCGGCTCGTGTTGCTGGCAGCGGCGGTCGTCGCCGGGCAACTGTCGATCGGCTGGTCGAACGACTGGATCGACGGCGCCCGCGACACCGCCGTTCATCGCACGGACAAACCGGTCGCGAGTGGTGCGGTTTCAGCCGCCACCGTTCGCGCGGCCGCCTTCGCCGCCGCCGCTGCCGCCGTCGTTCTCTCCGTGCTGCTCGGCCCATTGGCTGCGGTGGCGAACCTGCTGGGCACGGCGGCGGGCTGGGCGTACAACCTGGGGCTCAAGTCGACCGTGCTCTCCGTGTTGCCGTATGTCGTCTGCTTCGGGCTGCTCCCCGCCGTTGCGACACTCGGGCAGCAGCAGCCCGCATACGCCGCGCCGTGGGTGATCATCGTCGGCGCACTGCTCGGAGTCGCCGCACACTTCACGAACGTGCTGCCGGACCTCGAGGATGATCGGCGCACCGGCGTTCGGGGTCTCCCCCATCTGCTTGGCCGAGCCACCTCCGGCGTGCTCGCGTTCGCGGCGTTGGCTGCGGCGGGCATCCTGCTCGGTCTCTCACCGGGGTTGCCGCCCGGACCGATCGGATGGGTCGGAATGATCACGGCGCTGGCCATCGCAGTGTGGGGAATCGTGTTGATCGCGCACGCCAGAACCTCCCGCATGCTCATGCGGCTCGTGATGGCCGGGGCCTTGGTCGATGTCGCGATGCTCGTGCTCTCGGGTCAATCGCTGACCGTCTGAACGAGCTGCCGATTGCGGATGCCGACCGCTGAGATCGCAGACCCGACCAGCATCAGGATGGCTGTGGCGAGCATCGCTCGTTGCATGCCCGCGTGATCCAGCGCCCCACCGATGAGGATGCCCGCAAACGCCACGGTGACGAGCCCGGCCACGCGGGCGACCGCGTTGTTGACCGCGGAGCCGATGCCGGCATCCGCCGGGTCGATCGAGCCGAGGATCGCGGAGGTCAACGGTGCGACGGTGATCGAAAGCCCAAGCCCGAAGAGCAGCACGCCGGGCAGAAGCTGAGTCCAGTACACGACGGACTGGCCCATCGTCATCATCCACAGGAAGCCGAGCGCTGCGATCGCCGGTCCAACGGCCATGAACAAGCGGGGGCCGTGTTTGCCAGCGAGCGAGCCGAACAGGCCGGAGAGGGCCAGCATCAACAGTGTGGCGGGGATCATCGCGACCCCGGCCTCGGTCGCGCTGAAGCCGGCCACCTGCTGCAGGTAGAGCACGAGGATGAACGGCCCGAAGGCGAGGGCGCCATAGATCACCGCTGTCGACAGGTTGCCGACCCAGAAGTTGTGTATGCGGAAGATCGAGAAAGGCAGCATCGGATGCGATGAGCGTGCCTCCACGACGAAGAACCCGGCCATCAACAGAATGCCGAGCGTCAGACTGATCCAGACGTGCGGTGCCACCCAGCCGTACTGGCCCTGCTCGATCAGGGCGAAGACGATGGCGCCGAGACCGAATGCACCCAGCGCAGCACCGGGATAGTCGACACGGCCACCCGGCCGCGTCTCGTCGTGACCGACCCCGACCATCAGCCACAGCGTGACGGCGATGGGCAGCAGGTTGATCGCGAATACAAACCGCCAGGACAGCAGGTCGACGAACAGCCCGCCGACGATCGGCCCGGCGATGGCCGCGAGGCCGGTCCAAGCGGTCCAGCGGCCGATCGCTTTCGACTGGGCTGCGCCGCTGAACGTCGAAATGATGAGCGCGAGCGAACTCGGCACCAGCAGCGCGCCGGCCACCCCCTGTGCAGCCCGGGCGGCCACGAGGAACACGCCGCTCGGCGCCAGAGCGCAGGCGAGAGACGTGACGGCGAAGCCGATCAGCCCGACACGCAGTATCCGCCGCCGGCCGAACACGTCAGAAAGGGAGCCGGCCACGAGAATCAGCGACCCCAGGGTGACGAGATAGGCATCCACCACCCACTGCTGCAGCGCAAGCCCTCCACCGAGATCGCGGTCGATCGCCGGCAACGCCACGTTGATGACCGAACTGTCCAAGAACGCGACGAACGAGGCCAGAATAGCGATCAGAAGAACGCGGAATTGAAGCGGGGTCACCCACTCAGTCAACGCGACGGCGCCGATCTTGGCAATCGAATCTCACATCTTGCGATTTGCCCGATCCGGGTGTCGTCCCCCAGCAGGGGGCCGAGTACTGCTTATCCTGGGGTACGTGCACATTCGCGCGAAGAATTCACACGTGCGGCGACGAACCGGCTGGATCGCCCTCGCGACTGCTATTGCGCTCGTTCTGGGGATGGCTGCGCCCGCACACGCCGACGACTACCCGAGTTGGAACGACGTACAGGCGGCGAAGGCCAACGCCGCAACGGCCAAAGCAGAGGTCGCCAAGATCACGGCTCTCGTCAGCCAGCTCCAAACATCGGCGAACGCGGCGGCGGCCACCGAGTTGCAGAAGGCTGCGGAGTACACCGTGGCGAAGAACGCCCTCGACGCTGCAACGGTGCGCGCGAACAACCTGCAGGCCCAGTCGACGAGTGCGGCGCAAGCCGCCACGGTGGCTCGCAAGCGCTTCGGACAGTATGTGTCGCAGCTCTACATCTCTGGCGGCACCGACTTCACAACCCAGCTCCTGCTGAGCGGACCGACGACCCAAGACCTGCTCGGCAAACTCGGTGCGATGGATCAACTCTCCGGACAAAGTTCGCAATTGCGCACGCGCGCCGTCGAGCAGCAGAACATTGCGGATGCGACGGCGAAGCAGGCGCTCCTCGCGCAGCAATTGCGTGACCAACTTGCCGTCGCCGCCGCACAGAAGTTGGCGGCAGCCCAGGCTGCTCAGGTCGCCGCGGACGCCGAGTTGGCGAAACAGCAGACGATCAGCGCCACACTGTACGCGCAGGCAGCCGCTTTGAACAACACCGCGGCCAGCGTGGAGAAGAGCTACTACGTCGGCGTTGCAAAGCAGGCCGCGCTCGCCGCACAAACGAGCAGTTCGTCGGGTGGCACCGTCTACATCGACACGACCGGTGTCGTGGTCGATCCTGCGGCCGCGCAGGCGTACGCCCGCGGGGCGATCGGTGCGTACGGATGGGGTCCCGACCAGTTCAGTTGCCTGGTCAACCTGTGGACCGGTGAGTCGGGCTGGCGGGCCAATGCCTACAATCCGTCCAGCGGCGCGTACGGCATTCCACAGTCGTGGCCGGGCTCCAAGATGGCCACCGCGGGCGCAGACTGGCGTACCAACGCGAACACGCAGATCAACTGGGGCCTTTCCTACATCTCGTCGGCGTACGGCTCACCGTGTTCGGCGTGGGACCAGTGGCAGGCCCGCAGCCCGCACTGGTACTAGAGCGCACTGGTACGAGCGTGTTCAGGCCGCATAGGCTGTGGCCGTCCAAAGCTGGAACAGGGCGTATGCGCGAACCGGCGACCAGGCCGCTGATGCGATCTCAGCCTGTTTCGCGGTGATTCCACCGAGTGCCTTGCGCAGTACAAGGTCGCCGGGCACGAATGCATCGCGATCGCCGAGCACGCGCACTGCGAGGTAGTCGGCGCTCCACGGTCCGATCCCGTGAAGCGCGAGCAGTCTGCGCCGCACCTCCGCGTGATCCGTGTTCGGTGCGATGATGAGCCCGGCTGCGCACGCCTCGGCCAGGGAATGCAGTGTTCTGGCCCGCGAACCCGTCAATCCGATCGCCCGTTGCAGTTCGTCCGGCGTGGCTGCTGCCAGTGCGTACGGAGCCGGGAAGACCGTCATGCCGCCGGGCCCCGGCACACCGTAGGCGGCGGTCAGCCGGCCGGCGAACGTGCGACCTGCCGCGACCGAGACTTGCTGGCCGAGCACCGTGGTGACCGCCGCCTCGAACCCGTCCGGGTAGCCGATCACCCGCAGTCCCGGCCGTACGACGACCAACGGGCCGATGATCGGGTCGTCGCGCAGTGTTCGGTACACCGCATCCGGGTCTGCGTCGAGATCGAGCCAGCGGCGCAGTACCGGGGTGAGGCGTGCAGCGCCCGTCGCATCCGTGTCCGCCGTCACCATCACATGGTCGGCTGCGAAGGTGACGGTCGCGGCGATCGTGCCCGCGGTATCCGGGAACAACCGGGTATGCGACCGGGCCACCAGATCGGTGTGCTCGGCGCCCGGGATGGCGTGGGCGGCGAGTGTCGCCAGCGCTGCGGACGCCTCATAGGGCGGCGTGAACGGCAGCACGAACGTCGTCCGGGGGGTTTCGACTCGAGGCGGCTGCACGTTCATGGGTGGTTGCCATGCTATCGGGCACCGTGCTGAACACCTGCGGCAGAGTATGCCGCGATGAAGCCCTGGCGCCAGCTGGGATAGCGCAGGGTCCAGTCGAGCTCGCGCTTGGCCTTGGCGTTGGATGCGCCGCGCGTCTGCGTGCCCGATCTCACTCCGCTTTCGCCGGCAATCAGGCGCGCCAGCCACACCGGCATGTGCCGAGGCGGCTTGGCTCCGAGTGCTTCAGCGAGCGCCGGCAGCCATTCGCGCAGAGGGGCTGGATCGTCGTCCACGATGTTGTAGATGCCGGCCTCACCGTGTTCCAGCGCGAGAACGGTTGCGGCGGCCGCATCCTCGAGGTGGACGAACGACATGTAACCTTCGCCATTCCCGATGATCGGGAACATGCCCTTGCGCACTGCACCGGGCAGTTGATCACTGCTCGAGCCGTAAAAGCCCCCGTAGCGCAGTGCGATTCCACCCGCTTCCGGGACGACCGTGTCCACATGAGTCATGGCGCCGAAGGTCTCCTCAGTGCCCTTGAGGAGCGCGGTGTCGAGCGGATCCGATTCGGTCTTCACCATCCCGCCCTGCCGCGCGTAGCGGTACGGCGCGAAACTCTGGGCGACGAAGCGCTGCACGCCCGCCTCCTTCGCCGCAGCGAGCAGCGCGTCGGTGCCCGCGGTGCGCAACGGGTTGGTGCGGGCGAAAGACGTGTCGAGTTTGCGGGAGAAGCCGCCACCCGACAAGGCGGTCGCCTCGTGGATGATGGCATCCGGTTTCGCAGCGCGCACCGCAGCGCGCACCGCAGCGGCATCGAGCAGGTTGAGCTGCACCGCCACAGCACCGAATGCCCGCAGCCGCGCGGCCTTTGCAGGAGACGAGGTGTATGTGCCGATCACCTCGTGGCCGTGCTCGATCAATTGCGGAACCAAATAGGCGCCGATCGCTCCGCTTGCACCTGTGACGAAAACTCGCATTGTGCTACTTCCTTTCTTTGGACCGCCCGCCTTGTCAGGTGGCGTGTCAGGTGCCTTGTCACACTGATCGTGCTCGGGGGGTCATTAACATGACACGTGAGAACAGGAGAATGTGACCGATGGACGAGCGAGAGTGGTTGACACAGCAGTTCGAGGAGCACAGAGGTCATCTGCGGGCGGTTGCCTATCGGATGCTCGGATCGCTCGCCGACGCCGACGACGCCGTTCAGGACACCTGGCTGCGCCTGCACCGAGCAGAGGCCGGTGATGTCGAAAACCTCGGCGGATGGCTGACAACCGTCGTTGCGCGCGTGTGTCTGAACATGCTTCGATCGCGCAACGTTCGCAAGGAGCAGCCGCTCGAATCGTATGTACCCGATCCCGTCGTCAGCCGGCAGGACAGGTACGACCCTGAGAATGAAGCGGTGCTGGCCGACTCCGTGAGCCTCGCCCTGCTGGTAGTGTTAGGGACCCTGACCCCGGCAGAACGACTAGTCTTCGTGCTCCATGACATGTTCGAGCTTCCCTTCGACGAGATTGCGCCGATGGTCGGGCGCACGCCGGCTGCGGCCAGGCAGCTGGCGAGCAGGGCGCGCCGTCGGGTCAAGGGTGCCGACGTTCCTGCGCCCAGAGCGGATCTTCGCCGTCAGCGTGAGATCGTCGACGCGTTCTTCGCTGCGGCACGTGAAGGCGACTTCGACGCGTTGGTGACGGTGCTTCATCCTGACGTCGTGCTGCGCATCGACGGCGGCAGCGCGTTCCCGGCCGCCTCGATGGTCGTGCGCGGTGCTGCCGAGGTCGCCACGCAGTCGAACCGAGGCTTGAAGACGGTGCTTTCGCGCGCAGACACCGGCATTCTTCCTGCAGTCGTCAACGGGGGGCCCGGGGTGATCGTGACCATGGCGGGCCGCCCAGTGACGGTGATGGGCTTCACGATCGCCGACGGCAAGGTCATCGAAATCGACTCCATCTCGGACCCGGCGCGTGTCGAAAGGATCACTGAGTCGGCCGAGAACGAACGATGATTGCTGCGCTCACGCCGGCAACTCGATGACCACTTTCCCTTTCGCGTGACGTGACTCGAGGCGCGCAAACGCGCTTCGGAAATCTGAAAAGGCGAACCGACTGTCGACCGTGAGCGTGAGCGCGCCGTCGTCGACGAGCCCTGACAGCTCTGCCAGACCGGCACCATCCGGTGCCATGAAGAAGTGCTCATATGACACGCCCGCGCCGGCCGCTCGCTTGCGAATGCCCCTGCTCATGACGGCGGCCCCCGCTCGGACGATCGCCCGTCGCAGGCCGACGATGTCCGCGGTCACGCTGCCGGCCGTCAGAGGGCCGGTCACCGAAACCACCCGCCCGCCGCGGCGCGTCGCGGAGACGACGTCGCCAAGGGCGTCTCCGCCGACGAGATCGAAGACTTTGTCGAAGGGCGGCGACACGGCCGAAATCTTCTGTGTGTGATAGTCGATCACCTCGTCGGCCCCGACAGCGAGCACGAGCTCCCGCCCCAAGGTCGAGGCGGTCGTCGTCACGTGGGCGCCGTGCCACTTGGCCAGCTGGATCGCCAGTAGTCCGACACCGCCGGCGCCGCCCGTTACCAGCAGGTTGTCGCCGGGCCCAACGTCGAGGTGAGCTGCGCCGAGTGCTTGCTGTGCTGTAAGGCCCGCGAGCGGCAAGGCCGCGGCATCCGCCAGCTCCACGGTCCGCGGCGCAGCGGCAACGAGGTTCTCGTCGATCGCCACCAACTCGGCGAGTGCACCTAGTGTCCTGCGCCTGAAATTCTCTGGTTAAGTTGTAGAATGGGGTATGCCAAGAACGGGACGTCCGAAGGCCGAGTTGACGCTGAGTGAGGATGAGCGGGAACAGCTCCTGCGCTGGTCCAGGCGGGCGAAGTCTTCGC
>DATCDQ010000007.1:0-46525 GCA_036510655.1 Microbacteriaceae bacterium
ATTCTTGTATGGCAGCAGGCGCGAGACGAGGAGAAAGTACTCGCTGCCGCTGGCGAATTCCTCGAGCCCGGGGACAGCCTCTTGTGCGCCGTGCGTGTCGACGCTGTGCGGGGGGAATATGACAGGGGCCTCACGCCCGTAGACGCGACGGATCCGCTCCCGCACCTCTGTGGCATTGGCGAGGTAGCGATCGGCCCGGGCTGCCGCCCGGCCATCCCATCGGGCCAGCGCCGGCTTGAGCAGGCTCAAGACCGCTCGCTTCAACGACGGGCCCGTGACGCCGCCGAGATACTCCTCGTTGAGATAGAGCCACCGGGCGGGGGTGTGGCAGTACACGATCATGCGACCGGAACTGCGGAATCCGTGGGCCCAACCGCTGCTGGAGGCGATGACGACGTCAGCGGGAATGTGCATCCGAGAGCTCGCCACAGCGAGAAGGGGCAGCGCGAGGCGATGGTTGCGTCGAAGTGCGCCGATGCGGTTGAGCGGCGAAACAATGATGTCGGCCCCGCGGAACTCCGGAAACGTCCCATCCGGATCGTAAAGCGTGGTGTACAGCTTGGCATTCGGGAACGCGCGCAGCATGGCAAGCACCACACGTTCGGCGCCGCCGCGCTGGGTGAGATAGTCGTGGGCGATCGCGATGACCGGCTCAGCACGCGCATTGCCGTTGGAGCCGAGCGCCGGCCCCCGTATCACGTCGGTTGTTTGCGCGCCGTCAGCGGTGCGCACTGCGGGCAGGCGCACCGCAGACGGCGCTACGTCAGCAATCGCAGCCGTCTGATCGGCGATCACTGCGGGATCTCGTGAGAGTGCAGTGGAAAATGGGCGCAACAAAGACACGCTTCACCTCCGCGTTCGGGCCTTGGATGTTGCAGTAGCCCTCAGTATAAATTGAGAGTTCCTCAAATACTACTCAAAACGAGCAAATCTCGCTTTCACCTACCCCCTATTCGGGCTTTCGACCGGTCGTACCGGCACGCCTCCTTTGTGAGCACACAAAAGAGGGGTCGAGCCTTTCGGCTCGACCCCTCTTTTGGTGGATCTTATCTGCGGATCTCGATACGCTCGCTACTCGATCACCGAGAGCGGAACTACTTGATGACCTTGGTCACCGTTCCGGCGCCGACGGTGCGGCCACCCTCGCGGATCGCGAAGCTCAGACCCTCTTCCATGGCGATCGGCTGGATCAGCTCGACCGTCATGTCCGTGGTGTCGCCGGGCATGACCATCTCGGTGCCATCGGGCAGCGTGATGACGCCGGTCACGTCGGTGGTGCGGAAGTAGAACTGCGGGCGGTAGTTCGCGTAGAACGGGTTGTGGCGCCCACCCTCGTCCTTGGACAGGATGTACGCGGTGCCCTCGAACACCGTGTGCGGGGTCACGGAACCCGGCTTGACGACGACCTGGCCGCGCTCGACCTCTTCGCGCTTGGTGCCACGAAGAAGCAGACCACAGTTCTCGCCGGCCCATGCCTCGTCGAGCTGCTTGTGGAACATCTCGATACCGGTGACCGTGGTCTTCTGCGTCGGGCGGATGCCGACGATCTCGACCTCGGAGTTGATCTTCAGCGTGCCGCGCTCGGCGCGACCCGTGACGACGGTTCCACGACCGGTGATCGTGAAGACGTCCTCGATCGGCATCAGGAAGGGCTTGTCCTTGTCGCGGATCGGGTCCGGGATGGACTCGTCAACGGCATCCATGAGGTCGAGGATGGACTGGGTCCACTTCTCGTCGCCCTCAAGCGCCTTCAGCGCCGAAACCTGAATGACGGGAGCGTTGTCGCCGTCGAAGCCCTGGCTGGAAAGCAGCTCGCGGACCTCGAGCTCGACGAGCTCCATGATCTCTTCGTCGTCGACAGCGTCGGACTTGTTCAGCGCAACCAGCAGGTACGGCACGCCGACCTGCTTGGCGAGCAGCACGTGCTCACGCGTCTGAGCCATCGGGCCGTCGGTGGCGGCGACCACGAGGATCGCTCCGTCCATCTGTGCGGCACCGGTGATCATGTTCTTGATGTAGTCAGCGTGCCCCGGGGCGTCGACGTGCGCGTAGTGGCGCTTCGGAGTCTCATACTCGACGTGCGAGATGTTGATCGTGATGCCACGCTGGCGCTCCTCAGGAGCGGAGTCGATGGACGCAAAGTCACGCGGAACGTTGATCGACGACGGGTACTTGTCAGCAAGCACCTTCGAGATCGCTGCGGTCAGGGTGGTCTTTCCGTGGTCGACGTGACCGATCGTTCCGATGTTGACGTGCGGCTTAGTCCGCTCGAACTTGGCCTTAGCCACTGTGGTCCTCCTCAGGACTCTCGTGTAGCAGATCCAGACGCAATGGTTGTGCGACCGAACAGACTACGGGGATTGTGTATTTATGTTACGGGATGGAATGGTGGTTTCGTTACGCGGGTTATTCGCCCTTGGCCTTCTGCACGATCTCCTCGGCGATAACCTTGGGGACCTCTGCATAGCTCTCGAACTGCATCGAGTACACCGCACGGCCGGAGGTCCTGGACCTCAAGTCTCCGATGTAACCGAACATTTCTGAAAGCGGAACGTGCGCGCGGATCACCTTGACACCGCTCGCATCCTCCATCGACTGGATCTGACCGCGCCGCGAGTTGAGGTCGCCGATGACATCGCCCATGTATTCCTCAGGGGTACGCACCTCGACGGCCATCAACGGTTCGAGCAGAATCGGGTGTGCCTTACGAGCAGCTTCCTTGTAGGCCATCGATCCGGCAATCTTGAACGCCATCTCCGAAGAGTCGACGTCGTGGTAGGCGCCATCGAGCAGAATCGCCTTGACACCAACCGTGGGGTAGCCGGCGAGAACGCCGACCTGCATGGCATCACGGATGCCCGCATCCACCGCTGGGATGTACTCGCGCGGAACGCGACCACCGGAGACCTTGTTCTCGAACTCGTACGACTTGTCCGCCGTCACGGCCATCGGCTCGAGCGAGATCTGCACCTTCGCGAACTGACCGGATCCACCGGTCTGCTTCTTGTGGGTGTAGTCGTACTTCTCGACCGTGCGCTTGAGCGTCTCACGGTAAGCCACCTGGGGCTTGCCGACGTTCGCCTCGACGTTGAACTCACGCTTCATCCGGTCGACCAGGATGTCCAGGTGAAGTTCACCCATTCCCTTGATGACGGTCTGGCCGGTCTCCTGGTTCTGCTCGGTGCGGAACGTGGGGTCTTCCTCGGCCAGCTTCTGGATGGCTGTTCCCAGCTTTTCCTGGTCGGCCTTCGTTTTCGGCTCGATCGCAACTTCGATCACCGGCTCGGGGAATGTCATGGACTCAAGCACCACCTGGTTGTTCGGGTCGCTCAAGGTGTCACCCGTCGTCGTGTCCTTGAGGCCGATCACCGCGTAGATGTGACCGGCAGTGACCGAAGCAACGGGGATCTCCTTGTTGGCATGCATCTGGAAGATCTTGCCGATGCGCTCCTTCTTGCCCTTGGTCGAGTTGATGACCTGGGCACCGGAGTCCACGTGACCGGAGTACACGCGGATATAGATCAGGCGACCGAAGAACGGGTGCACGGCAACCTTGAAGGCGAGCGCAGCGAACGGCTCCGAAGCATCCGCATGACGCAAGATGACCTTCTCCTCGTCGCGCACGTCGTGCGCCTCGATCGAAGGCACGTCGAGCGGCGACGGCAGGTAGTCGATGACGGCATCCAACATCGGCTGCACGCCGCGGTTCTTGAATGCGGAACCGCACAACACCGGGTAGATCTCGCTGTTGATGGTGAGCTTGCGGATGGCGCCCTTGATCTCGGCGACGGTCAATTCTTCGCCGGAGAAGTACTTCTCCAACAGCGCGTCGTCGGTCTCCGCGACGGTCTCGAGCAGCGCGTGACGGTACTCTGCGGCCTTCTCGGCGAGTTCGGCCGGGATCTCGTGCACCTCGTAGTGGGCGCCCAGGGTTGTGTCACCCTTCGAGTCGGCCGGCCACAGCAGCGCGCGCATCTCGACGAGGTCGACGACGCCGGTGAACGCGGACTCAGAACCGATCGGCAGCTGCAGCACGAGCGGCTTCGCGCCCAGACGGCTGACGATCGTGCTGACGGTGTAGTAGAAGTCGGCGCCGAGCTTGTCCATCTTGTTGACGAAGCAAATGCGCGGAACGTCGTACTTGTCGGCCTGGCGCCAGACGGTCTCGGACTGGGGCTCAACGCCCTCCTTGCCGTCGAACACAGCGACTGCGCCATCGAGTACGCGCAGCGAACGCTCCACCTCGACCGTGAAGTCGACGTGCCCAGGGGTGTCGATGATGTTGATCTGGTTCTTGTTCCAGAAACAGGTCACGGCCGCAGACGTGATCGTGATGCCACGCTCCTGCTCCTGCTCCATCCAGTCGGTCGTCGACGCGCCGTCGTGCGTTTCGCCGATCTTGTGGTTGACGCCGGTGTAGAACAGGATGCGCTCGGTCGTGGTGGTTTTGCCTGCATCGATGTGCGCCATGATGCCGATATTGCGGACCTTGCTCAGGTCAGTGAGCGCGTCGTGTGCCACTTTGGGGATTCCTTACGAAAGAGTTGAAAGCATGTCGATGATCGAGTAGCGAGCCCCTGGGCGAGCGTATCGAGATCCGTTGCCGGGTCTCGATACGTTCGCTGGCGCTCTCTACTCGACCAACGATGGGAAAATCCGCTATTACCAGCGGTAGTGCGCGAAGGCCTTGTTCGACTCGGCCATCTTGTGCGTGTCTTCGCGACGCTTGACCGCGGCGCCGAGACCGTTGGACGCGTCCAAGATCTCGTTGGTCAGACGCTCGGTCATGGTCTTCTCGCGACGAGCCTTTGCGTAGCTGGTCAGCCACCGCAGCGCGAGCGTGTTCGCGCGGTGCGGCTTGACCTCGATCGGCACCTGGTAGGTCGAACCACCGACGCGGCGGCTCTTGACCTCGATGGTGGGGCGCACGTTGTCGAGCGCCTTCTTGAGGGTGACGATTGCATCCTGGCCGTTCTTGGCAGAGACGCCCTCGAGTGCACCGTAGACGATGCGCTCGGCGAGGCCCTTCTTGCCGTCGAGCAGAATCTTGTTCACCAGCTGGCTGACGATGGGTGCACCGTAAACGGGGTCAGCGACAACGGGACGCTTCGGGGCGGGACCCTTGCGAGGCATTACTTCTTCTCCATCTTCGCGCCGTAGCGGCTGCGAGCCTGCTTGCGGTTCTTGACAGCCTGGGTGTCCAGCGCGCCGCGAACGATCTTGTAGCGAACACCGGGGAGGTCCTTCACACGACCGCCACGGACGAGCACCATCGAGTGCTCTTGCAGGTTGTGGCCCTCACCGGGAATGTACGCGGTGACCTCTGTACCGTTGGAAAGCTTGACACGAGCGACCTTGCGCAGAGCCGAGTTCGGCTTCTTCGGCGTTGTCGTGTAAACGCGGGTGCAAACGCCGCGCTGTTGCGGGTTGGACTTCAGGGCGGGCGCCTTGGTCTTCGTGACCTTGGGGGTGCGGCCCTTCCGAACCAACTGCTGAATGGTGGGCACTACTTACTCCTTGAAAATGAACTGCACGGTGACAGCTGTTGCATGTGTTGCTTGACCAGGCAGCATCCCAGAATGGACATTCTAAAATGAGTTCTGTTCGCTGGATGGTATGCCGTGGGGGCGACTGATCGCCCAACATGGATCGGTACGTGCCTGCACGCGGTCCGTATCGAACGACCGGATGCGGGGCATCCGAATTTCGGGCACGGAACGAGCGCGCGACAAAGCGCACACCCAAAAATAATAGCACTTCTGCGCGCGTTTCGGTGAACGCGACCGCCCCGCTGGTCGAGTAGCCCGCGAGCGCAGCGAGCAGGCGTATCGAGACCACCCTCTACCTCTACGCCGTCGCGGGGTCGACCACGACGGTGGCGAACGTTGCCCCCGAATCATCGATCTTCGTGATCGAGCCGGACACGCGCACCGGAATAGGATCGGTGCTCGAGGTGCCGTGCCCCGTTGCGTTCGAGATGTCCGCCGTGAACGTGGCGGCACCCGGCGTGGTCGTCGTCACGCTCCAGCCGCCGGCCCGCCACGCGCCGATCTCGATCATCGGGCGCGGATCGATCGTCCACTTTTCGTTGGTGTATGTGTACGCGGGATCCTGCCCGGTCGCCCCGAAGGGGCAGTTCGGTGGCAGGAATGATGTGGAGGCGGCGCAGGTGTCGAGATAGTTGTTGACGGCATCCGTCGCGGCGGCGACTCCGCGTGCGGTGAGCGTTGCATTCACGGTCACCGGCTTCGAGCCGGTGGTGCCGAACCCGATCACCACGGCACTTGCGTCGTTCAGGGTGTACCACTGTGAGGTCGCGGCCGCTGCGATGGGGTATGTGCCCGGCAGCGCTGCGAGTTCCACAGTCGCCCCGGGTGCGGTGATGCCGGCGACGGTCACCGCGGCATCCGACGGTCCGTTCACGCGGACGAGAACCGCACCCAGCTGCACCCGCAGCTGCCAGTTCGGAAAGAACAGCAGGTCGCTTCCGGTCTTGTTGAGCGTGAACGTCTGCGAGTAGCGATTCGCGCCCTGTGTAAGTTGAACGGTCACCGTCGCGGCGTCGCCGTTGATTGCGGTCGCGCCCATCGTGAAGTGGCTGATGTGGCCGGTGGCTGCCCGGTAGGCGGCATCCGTCAGCAAAAGATCTGCGGATGTCGCGTGCACCCCGCTGATACTCAGCGCCTTCGCCGCGTTGCCGCTCTCGAGCGCCTGCAGGTAGGCCGCGACGGGGCGATCGGGAGCATGCGCCTCGGACAGCGCCACGGCAGCGACGAATCCCGTGATGATCAGCAGGAGCCCCAGCACCCCGCCGGCGACGAGCGCGATGAGGCCGCGGCGTGACTTGCGTGGCTGTTGTGGTTGCAGTTGCGGTTGTGGTTGTGGTTGTGGTTGTGGTTGTGGTTGCGGTTGTGGGAGGGGCTGCGCCGCGACGTGCTGCGCGGGGGCAGGCTGCTGCGCATACGGAGCGGGGTATGTCTGCTGCGGATATTCCACCGGCGGCATATCCTGCGCCGCCGGCTGCAGTGGTGCCCATTGATGCGGCGCGGCTGGCTGCTCCGCGGAAGGCTGCGCGCCCAGATTCGGTGGCGCAGCCTGGGTGGCCGGCACGGCCGAGATGGCCGGCACAGTCTGGGTGGCAGGCACAGCCGAGGTGGCCGGCACAGCCGAGGTGGTCGGCACGGGCGGAACGCTATTGCCCGACGCATCGCTCATGCGGTTCCCCCTTTGCTGTACTGACGACGCCGATCAGCCTACTGGCCGGCAATTGCTGCAGGCTGAACGCAAGATGCGGGCCGTGCCACGCGCGTCGGGTTTGAAGGAGATAGTCGAGTAATACGGTGGCTTCGGGCGATATGGTCCTTTGAACTCGACTATCTCCTTTGAACCGTGCGGGTTGGTGCGCGGGGGGCCCTGTGCGCGGGCGGCCCTGTGCACGTGCGGCTTTGTGCACAAGGGGCAGTTGTCCACAGATTGGGACGGATGCCGACTGGTGACTTGGCTGAGCCGCGAGACTGCTGGTCATGGAAGACACGGAGAAGCCGCAGCCATTGCAGAACTGGCTGGCTGAGCCCGAACGGAATGGGATCGCTCACGCCCACGAGGCTCTGCGTGCGGGTTACACACGCTACGAGTTGCGTGCCGCGCTTGCGCAGGGTCGGGTGACGCGCATCCGCCGGGATTGGTTGGCCGTGTCGAGCGCACCCGCCGATCTACGGACGGCCGCGCAAGTCGGCGGCCGAATCGCGTGCCTGAGCGTCGCGAAACGGTTGGAGCTCTGGACCATAGACGACAAGTTTCAACATCTCCGCGTCTCACCGCACTCGACCTACAAGACATCAAAAGGCCAGCGGTTGCACTGGAGCCGCGACATCGTGCCCGTCGGCCGCTACACGCTTGTGGAGCCGATCGAGAACGCCCTTGTGCAGATCGCCGATTGCCAGCCATTCGAGAACGCCCTTGTCGTCTGGGATTCCGCGCTCAATCGCGGGCTTACATCCGAGGATGAGCTAGCCCAGTTACCGCTTCGCAGCGAGGCGGCCCGTGCGGTGCGAGCAGCGAGCACCTGTTTCGCAGATTCAGGGATCGAGACGCTCCCGGTCAGTCGCCTCACGCTCATCGGGATCACGGTTCGACAACAAGTGGTGCTGTGCGGCCACGCCGTCGACGGACTGATCGGTGAACGACTCGTACTGCAGATCGACGGCTACGCCCATCACTCGTCAGCCGAACAACGGCGCAGTGACATTGCGCATGATCGAGCACTGGTTCGACGTGGCTACACCGTTTTTCGCTACGACTACAAGGAGATCATGTTCGAATGGCCCCGGGTCGAACAGGAAATCCTGCAAGCGCTGGGGCAAGGTCTCCACGCCCCGCTCCGCTGACGCCCCGCCCCGGCCCGGCGGCCCCAGCGGCCCCAGCGGCCCCAGCGGCCCCGGCGCCGCCCCGCGGCCGCCCCGCGGCTGATATTTGCCCACTGTCTGAAGGAGATAGTCGAGTTCGAAGGACCAATTCGCCGAAACAGTCCTTCGAACTCGACTATCTCCTTCAAACAGGGTGGAGCCTTCCACCAGAGCCCACAAACAGCTGTGGCCGGGCCCCGAAGGGTCCGGCCACGGTCACAGCTGGTGTCGAATTAGCCGCCGATGCCCTTGGCCAGCTCGCTGTCGACGTTCTGCATCGCGCTTGCGGCCTGGTTGAGGAACTGCGACATTCCGTCCAAACCGTTGACGGCCTGCTGCGTGCCCTTGTCGAACTGCTCGTACGAGGTGTTGAATGCGCCGGAGGCGGCATCCGTCACGAAGCCTGCACCGACCAACTGGCCGACGAGCGCCTTGAGTTCGTTCAGCTTGCTGATGATGTCGTTTTTGCCGCCGTCGAGGCGCTTGGCCGCATCGGACATGTCACTGTAGGTGACGTTCATGTTTGCCATGAAAATAGCTCCTTGTGGTCATTCGGCCAACCCCTTCAGGCCAACCAACTACAGCTAACCTACAGAAGCGACCGGCGGATGCGGAATGGGCAGCACTACCCATGTGCGCCGCGCGCGCCTTTGCGCTGCCGTCCGCAGAGGGCGTATGTTCGTGCACGCGCAAGACAAGGAACCGACCGCATGCCAACTTACGGACCGATGAAACCAAATGCGAGCTCAACCGCCGGGCGGGCTCAAGCGAACCAGCCTGCCGCGCCGCCGCCGCCCGAGCGCGTTGAAAACGCCCGAGCCATGACGCCGCCGGCGCGCTGGGAAGTAGTCGCGCGCCCCTTCGGATATTTGCTGGTCGCCGTTGTCTGGGCCGCGCTATTCGCGGCAACGCTCGCGCTCCCACTGCTTCTGCCGTTCGGTCTGCGCTCCGACAACCCCGACTACGCGACCAGTGGATTCTTCGACAACATGGATCTGTTCGTCGGCATCCTATTCGGACTATTCGCGCTCGTCTTCTTGGTGCCGTTGTTCGGCTATCTGTTCATCGCCTTGCCGCTCGCGACCGGTCCCCTGATGGTGCTGTCGCTGACGTACGTCGTGCGAAGCCTGCGCCCCGCGTACCGCACCACACGGCTCTCTGCGACCGGATGGTCGCGGGAGTCGCTCGGGCCGATCACTCTGTACCCGGTGGCCCTTTCACTGATACCTCAGAGAGCGACGCGCTGGTCTCAGTTCTGGCTCGGTGCCGCACTGATGGGTTGGCGCCCCAGCCGCGGCCTTCTGTACGCGGCGGCGCCCTGCGGCCTCGGTTACTTTCTGACGGTCGGCTGGACGATGTGGCCGGTGCACGCCCCCGCCCCGCTTACGGCGTGGTGGATCGTGACGGCAGTATTCGCGGTCGCAACCGTCATCCTTGTGGTGCGGGATGCCCGCCTCCGCTACGGCCTCAGGAGACCGGCGACGACTGCGGCAGCGGCCTCCTGAATGTGATCGAGTCGACGATCGCGTCAAAGAGCTGGAGGTAGAGCTCGGCAACTGCGCCATCGGCGCGTTGATGTGCACCCGGATGATGTGGTCCTGCTCCGGCGGCGCGAAACGATAGTCTGCGACGAGTTCCGGGGCAGACTCTTCCTCATACTGAGTGGACGTGACGGAGAACGTGCGTGCCACCGGCCCGATCGACAGGTCGAGGACATCCGCCCCGGGAAAGGCGCTGCCGATTCGCTCTCGCAACGCAGCATCCGCAGCATCCGCAGCATCCGCAGACACCGCAGCGTCCGCCGCATCCGCCGACATCGCAGCATCCGCCGCCCCGGCCGACTCCGGCTCCACGGCCGGCTCCCCGATCAGCTCGCGTGCGACGGCCGACGCAGTGACGGGCCAGCTCTCTCGCGTCATGATCATCGATGCCGGAAACGGCACCCCAGGAAGGATCTCCAACGACAGGGCGAACGAGAACACGTCCGCGCTGCGCGCCTGCTCGACGACGGTCTCGAGCTGAGATCTCACGTCGCGTCGCACGCGTACAAGCCGGTCGGATCGACCCACCTGTTGCTTCACGAGCGCGGAAATGCGTTTCTGCGCAGCCTCGGGGTCACCGACGGGGATCGCTGCCCAGGTTCCGGGCAGAATGACGGCAAGTTCTCCGCCGCCGAAACTCGTCTGCCGGGTCATGCGGCAGCTCCCAGCGACACACGCAGTGTGTCTGCGATCGCCTGGGCTTCGGTGACCATATCGTCGAATCCGCCGACGAACGCGGAGCGGAAGACCAGTTGAACCATCTGCGCTGCTCCCACGGGGAAGATCCCGAACGCGACGCGCTGCTCCAGGATGGCTTCCGGGTCTTCTTCGGCCGAGTCCGCGAGGGCTGTCAGGTGCGTGAAGCCGACAAGCTCACCCTGCTGGTGCGGTGCGCGCCACGACTGGTACCCGCGTATTTCATAGCCCGGCGAGCGATCGTCGGCATGCGCGTCGACCTCGGCAAGGTAACTCTCGGGTGAATCATCTGAATCCAGCCAGAGCAGCCTGCACGTCATGAACCCGTTGACGATCCCCGTCTGTGGGAGCGGAATGTACACGCGGGTATCGGTCGCATCCGCGGGGTCTTCTTCCGCGACTATGCCCTGAATCGCCTTCAGCAACCGTGCGATGCCATCCGTCGCCGCGGTGTCGAGCGAGAAGCTCGCGGCGAGCGAGCGAGGCCAGCCCGCTGCATCCGGTGACTCGGCGAACGGCATCGAAAACCACCCGGTCGGCAGCTCGATGTCGAAGTCGAGGATGTCTTGGGCATCCAGTGCGCTACTCACGAGTGTCGCCCTCTCCTGCGTGCTCAGTTGTACGACTTGAAGGTCGGCGCCACCGTGTTGCCGACATTGACGCCGACGTTGGTCAGGTTGAGTTTCGGTACCGGGCCGCCGGCACCGTCTCCGAATACCTGCTTGACGTCGCCCGGCAGATTGGCAATGCCCGCGCCCTTGTTGTACAGCGACTGTACCTGATGGAAGAGTGCTGCCGCGGCAACCGGATCCTTGTAACCGTTCGCGATATCGTCGCGCACGGCGCGTACGGTCGCCTGGTTGACACCGGCCAGTTTTCCCAGTGCGTCGAGCCGCGAAGAGCCACCGCTGAACAGCGCCTTGTACGCGGCTCGATCCTCACCGGCTGCTTTGAAAAACGACTGTTTGATCGCGGAAACGTATTCGGCCTTCGTCGCGTAGCTGGGCACCTTGAACATGTCTTTCGCGGCCTGCTTCATCGCGGCATTGCCGGCACGCAGACGAGCCGCAGCGCGCACATCCGTCTGCGCGCGTTCGAGCATCTGTGGCGCGCGGGTGAGGCTGCGATACCGCGCGGCCTTACCGAGGAACGTGAAGATCCGACCGCCGAAGAGTGTCAGCACAGTGCCGACGGCCGCCCCGAGGATGTCCAGGAACGTGCCCTCGCCATTGGCGAACTTGACGATGCTGTCGACCAGTTTGATGATCGAGGCGATCGCCGCAACGACGATCAAGATCTGCCCGAGAACCGGAACCCACGACAAGAAGATGGCGAGAATCCCGGCGATGTCGCCGATTTTCTCTACCCAGTGCACGAGATTGTCCCAGAAGCCGGGATTCTTGAGCCCGTTGTTGTGGTGGTCGACGACATCCACGATGGCCTTGATCGCGACCTGCGCGGCCGTGTTCTTCTTATCCAGCGCGTTGTGCCATTCCTGATGGGCGGATGCGAGCGCCGCATCCGCCGCCTGCGCTGCGTCGTCGGCTTTAGTCGCGATCGTCGTCGCGGTCGATTTGTCGTTCGACTTCGCGTCGGTCACAGCCTGCTGCGCTGTCGATGCGGTCTGGTGCGCCGTGCTCGCGGCGGATTGCTTTGCGTCGATCTGGCTGATCGCCCGGTTGGCGTCGTCCTGCGCCTGGCGCAGCACGCTGGAGTATGTGGTCAATGCCGAAGCCGTCTTGCTGTAGCGGTCGTGCGCCTTGTTGATGTCGTTGGCGACGTCATCCGCTGAACTCTTCAACGCCTCGGTGGCTTTGCTCTTCATGCTGTCCACGTCGTGGATCTTGTGCAGGGTCGTCACAGACCGCTGGATCGCGTCTGCGATCGACGCATAGTGGGCTGCTTTGGCCGCCAAAACGTCGGGATCGCCCTTCAGCGGGAGGTACTCGGTGTCACTCATTTGCGATCGCCTCTCGTTACTTCGCGTTCGGCTTCGGCGCCGGATAGGCCTTGTCACCCGATTTGGCCGCGTCTTCCAATGCCTTGGCAAGACCCTTGTCGACGTTCGTGAAACCAGCCGTGATCGCCTCAACAGCCTTCTGGAGGTTCTCGACACTCTTGGTCATATCTGCGCGCTTCTTGTTCCATTTGTGCGCAAACGATTCCACGTGCCCGGCCAGATCGTCGTGACCCGTCGCTGCTGCGACTGCATCGCTGAAGCTGTCCGCGTTCTGGAACTCGGAGACAACAGCGGTCAAGTCGTCTCGCAGTTGGTCGAGCAGTTTCATGTCGAGTACTAGATCGGACACGGAAATTCCCCTTCTTGCGGTTTCGCGACCCCACCACCCGCTGCCGCGATTATCGTACTAACGACAAACTAGCCAATCGCATCGGCTTTGACGATGGGCAGCGGTCCCCATGCGCCCTCGGGTGGTCGAGTAGCCCGCGAGCGCAGCGAGCGGGCGTATCGAGACCTTCGTAGGTCGGCTTACGAAGTCTCGATACGCGTATTCGCTCCGCTCATGCACTACTCGACCACCGGCGCCAGCGGCAGCTGCACGCGCGCCGACTTGCCCTTCGCGATGAACATGCCGCGCCCGGGCGGGAACTCCGACTTGTTCAACCGCGGCAGCGTCGTCTTCAGGATGATGTCGCCCTCGACCGAGTCTGGCTGCAACAGGATGCCGCGCCTGCCGTTCTTAACCTCGCCCATGATCGGCCACGACGAACCCCATGCGGATACTTCGGCCTCCGCCACCAGCAGATGGTCGCTGCGTTTGATCGCTCGGGTCAGTTCGACGATCGCTGAGTCTGCGGACGACTGCAGGAAGTCACCGATGCTCTCGATGAACACGGCAATGCGCCCCTCTGTGTCCGGGTCCGCGACGGCGGCGGCCAGATCGGCGGCCAACGCCTGCACGTCTTCAATCGTCGTGCCGGTGCCCGCCCACTCGCGCGCGCGAGCAAGCGGCGAACGCGCGTTGCCCAGATAGTAGAGGCGGGCATCCGGATCGAAACGCTCGAAAGATTGCGCGAGCGCTTCGAGCGCATTGCTGCGCCCGCTGGCCGGCGGCCCGCCGATCAAGAACGTGCCGAACGGCTCGAATCCGATCGGGCCGAGGTCGGCGTCGCTGATGCCGAGCACCGGCATCCCACCGACGGATGCCGGCAGTTGCGACTGCGCGTATTCCTTCGGCAGCGAGCCGATCGGCGGCACCGTCGCGACGCCGGCGCGCTGCATCGCCTCAGCCAGCCGGCGCGTGGCCGCGGCCTGGTCCGGCACGGAGCGCGACCCGCCGAGGATCGCGATCTGGGTCTCATAACCATTGACAATGGCACGCCCGGCCGGCGACTTCGCGGAGAGGATGTCGCCCGGCACGTCGAGAATGCTGTAGCCGTCATCCGCCAAGCGCATGACGACGCGACGCTGAATGCTCGACGCAATCGCGGTCGGAACGGCGCCGGAACGGTCTGCCGTGAGCGCAACGTGGATGCCCAGCTGGCGGCCGTCGGAGAGGATGTCCTTGAACACGTCGAACCACTGCGAGCGCCCGGCGGTGATCTCGAAGTCCTCGCGGAACGAACCGAATCCGTCGACGAGCAGCAGGATGCGCGGCTCAGCCGGACGGTTCGCCAGCTGCCGGTACTCCGTGATGCTCGACGCGTTCGCTGCCGCGTAACGTGGACCGCGATCCTCCAACTCGGCCTGCAGCTGACGGAACAGACGGATGATCCGCTCCGGATCGTCGCTTGGGATGATCGAGCCGACGTGCGGCAACGCCTCGAGCATGCGCAGGCTGCCCGCACCGAAATCGAGACCGTACACGTGCACGGGGCCGCCGCGCGGGGTGATCGCCGCAGCGGATGCGAGGGTGCGCAGCAGTGCGCTCTTGCCCGCTCCGCCCGTCCCGTAGACGGCGATGTGTCCATCGACATCCGGCTCGAAGTAGACCGGAGCTTGCTGCTGCCGATCGGGAAAATCCGAGACACCGAGCAGCAGTTGCGCATCGGTGCGCTGGCGCAACAACCCGAGGTCGTAGACCGTCGCTAGTTCGTCGAGCCACGGCCGGCGCGGCGCCGGAATCGAGGCGGCCGCAGATGCCCCGATAATCGTCGTCACCAAGCGCTGCTGATCCGTCGGGCCCAGCTCGCTGACCTCGCTCTCGCGGCTGCGCTCTTCCTCGCTCCGTTGTTCCTCCCAGCGATTCTCGGATCCGAAGCGCAACTCGGCGACCTCGATGCCCGGCAGCTCCGGTTCGCGGCTGGTCCAGCCGCCGGCATAACCGGACTGGAACTGTACGAGCCTGCCCGGGCCGGTCTTGGCAACGCCGCGGCCGGGGATTCCCGGGTCGAAGTGCGCGGCATCCTTGATGCCGACAACGTCGTTGCTGTCCGATTCGTCGGCCATCCGCAGTGCGATGCGCATGTTGGTGTTCGCACGCAGGTTGTCCTTGATCACGCCGGCCGGGCGTTGCGTCGCCATGATCAGGTGGATGCCGAGCGAGCGACCGCGCTGAGCGATGTCGACGACGCCGTCCACAAACTCGGGCACCTCGCCGGCGAGCGCCGCGAACTCGTCGATCACGAGCACGAGCGCCGGCGGGCTCTCCGGGTCGCCGCGCTTCTCCAGTTCGAGCAGGTCTTTGGCCTTCTTACGGTTGAGCAGATGCTCACGAAAGTGCAGTTCTGCCCGCAGGCTGGTCAGCGCGCGGCGCACGAGGTGCGGACTCAGGTCTGTGACCAGGCCGACGCAGTGCGGCAGGGTGACACAGTCCGCGAACGCCGACCCGCCCTTGTAGTCGACGAACAGGAATGTGACGCGGTCCGGGCTGTATTCGGCGGCCATGCCCAGCACCCAGGCCTGCAGAAACTCACTCTTGCCTGCACCGGTCGTGCCGCCGACCAGGGCGTGCGGGCCTTGCGTGCGCAAGTCCAGGTGCATTGCGTCGACACCGCCCGAGCCGACGATCGCGCGCAGCTTGCCGGCGCGGCGCGCCTTCAGCGGCCCGCCGCTGCGATCGTGAATGGATGCGTTCTGCCGCCACCGGTCGATCACCGCATCGGATGCCTCCATCATGTCGTGCCCGAGCAGCGACACCATCGAGATGGTGCGGGGCAGGTCGCTGGAGTCCGCAGCCATGGCCCCCGCGTCGATCACCGGCGCAAGCTGCCGGGCGAACTCGAGGGCGCGAGCCGAGTCGACCTGCTCGGTTGCGACATCCGTGATGGTCTCGCCCAGGCGAACGAAACCGACCCGCGCTGCGCTGCTTTGGCCGGCGCTGGTTTGGCCGGCGCTGTCTTGGCCAGCCGTGTTTTGGCCTGCACTGCCCCTGTCGAACGCGAGAAAGGTGCGGCACACGGCGGGGAGGGCGGGGACATCCGCGGCGATCCAGATCGGGTAGACGCCGGCATCCGCTGCGGATTCGGCCAGCTGTACAAGCCGGGCGCGGTCGACGGCGACGTCGTCCGAGATCAGCACCACCACGGCCGGAACCGGCGACTGTGTGCCATCGTCGGCCTTCGACGAGCCGATGTCACCGCCGCGTTCCAGTGCGGCGTTGTTCTGCTTCATGGCGCCGCGGCGGTGCGCATTTCCGCGCCGGTCGGCCAGCCGTTGTGCGATGAGCCCCTCAAGCTTCGAGACGAGCTGCGCACCGCTGGATGCACTGTCGGCCAGGTGACTGCCCTCGATCGGTGACTGAGGGGATGAGGTGTGCGGCATCCATTTGAGCCACTCGAGTTCACGTGACCAACGCGGACTCACGAGGGAGGCGACCGCGAGCTCGGCCGGCGAATGCAGCGCGGCCAACTGCACCAGGATCGAGTTCAGCGAGCCGATCGCCTGCGTGGGCGTGCCGGCGATACCGAGTGCGCCGGACTCGTACAGGTTGTCGATCAGCGGGACCCCGGCGATGCTCTTGTACTCGTCGATGACGGTGTCAAGCCGCTCTTGGAATCCGGGCAGCAACTCGCCGCGTGTGGCGACCGCGACCGTGTTGCGCGAGCTCATCGTGCCGATGCCGAGCCGCACGTTGAGGAATGACCAGTGCTCGGGGCGGCGAGTCCACAGAAGCGGGCCGCGGCGTACGGCCTGCTCGAAGGCATCCTGGGTCGACGGCGATTCTTTGAGCCGGTTCTCCAATTCGATCGGCCGCTGTGCGTTCAGCGACGATGTGAGAGATTCGAGCCGCTCGTCGAACTTTGCAATCGCGCGTCTCAACGCTCGCTTGTCACGCGTCTTGGAGGTCATGAAACTGCCGACCATCATCACCGGAGACATGGCGCAGAACAACAGGGTCGCGGCATTGCCCGTGAACACGTACATGGCGCCGCCCATCAGCACGGGCGCGAGCATCGCCAGCAGCGGGAACGGTTGCGGCTCTTTCTGGCCGGGCACCTCGGGCGGGGTGAACTCCTGGCCCGCGTAACGTTGCTCGACGCGCGGCGACCGGTTGAAGAAGATCGGCCCGGCCTTCGGCGCGATACCGTCGGCCGCGATCGACTCGACCACACTGATCTGCACCTCGGAGTCACCGATCAGCAGGGTCTCCTGCTTGGCGATGCGCAGCCGTGTGACGATTCCGCCGTCGACGACGACACCGTTCGCCGAGCCGAGGTCGATGGCTTCGACGACGTCAGACACCTCGAACCGCGCGTGGCGCTTCGAGACGAGCTTGTCCTGCAGAACAATGTCGCAGGATGCTTCGCGGCCGAGCACCGTCGTGCCGTGCGTGAGCGCGAACTCGCGTCCCGCATCCGGGCCGGTGAGCACGCGCAACGTCGCGACGGTCGGGCCTTTGCCGAGCCCGTTCGGCGAATAATGGATTCCCGCATCGGCGATGCTCACCGTCGCACCGCTGCCGATCCAGGCTTCGCCGACCGGCGCATCCGGTGGGAGGATCAGCGGCTGTGATTGTCCCGGCAGCATCGCCCGCAGGGTGAGGGATCGCGGGTCGGGAGTCGGCTGGCCGGCCTGCGCGGGGTCGAGCCGGTTGATGGTCGCGGCGATGTCTGAGATGCTCGCCGCGGCATCCGCTGTGACGACGATGTCGGCAGCGGGACCGGATGAGCGCGCAAGAGTGAGCTTGAGTCGCATCTGTTTCCCCTTCGGCGTGCCCGGTGCGACACCCCGAAAGACACCCTATCTGCCTGTGCGTCACCTCTTGCTGGTCGAGGAGCCCTCGAGCGCAGCGGCAGCCCCGCTGGTCGAGGAGCCCGCGAGCGCCAGCGAGCAGGCGTCTCGAGACCCCCGTGACCCGCACTACCAGGTCTCGAGACGCGTATTCGCTGCGCTCATGCGCTCCTCGACCGCCACCGCGCATCCACCGACCGGTGGATGCCCAAAATCGACCGATCGGACGCTACCGCCCGGGGTCGCGGGCTGCGATTCTGAGACCATGACAGCATCCGACTCGGTTGTGAGCGTTCGCGACCTGCGCAAAAGCTACGGCACCGTGGCCGCGCTCGACGGTGTGACCTTTGACATTCAGCGCGGCGAAACCCTTGCGCTGCTCGGCCCGAACGGGGCTGGCAAGTCCACGACGATTGAGATCCTCGAGGGATATCGCGACCGTTCCGGCGGTGAGGTCACCGTGCTCGGCGTCGACCCGCAACACGCTTCGCTCGCCTGGAAGGCGCAACTCGGCATCGTATTGCAATCGACCGGTGAGCCGGGCGATGTGACCATGCACGAGCAGCTCGCGCACTTCGCAGGCTTCTACCCGAACCCGCGCAACGTCGACGAAGTGATCGAATCCGTCGGGCTGACACACAAGGCGAAGACACGTATTCGGGCGCTGTCCGGCGGGCAGCGCCGCCGCGTGGACGTCGCCCTCGGCATCATCGGCCGCCCACAATTGCTGTTCCTCGACGAGCCGACGACCGGCTTCGACCCCGAGGCGCGCCACGAGTTCTGGGGTTTGATCCGCGGGCTCAAGGCTGAGGGTGCGACCATCTTGCTCACGACGCACTACCTCGACGAGGCCGCTCAGCTCGGCGACCGCGCCGCAATCATCGCCGGTGGCAAGCTCATCGAGATCGGCCCGATCGACGAAATCGGCGGGGCGGATGCTCGCGTGCCCGTCGTGCGCTGGCGCGAAGCATCCGTATTGCGAGAGCAGCGCACGACGCGGCCGGCCGAGCTCGTCGCGCAGCTGGTCGCTCGCCTCGGCGGCGAACCGGAGTCGCTCGAAGTGATCCGGCCAAGCCTGGAGGCGATCTACCTGCAGCTGCTGAATGCGCCGGGTGCGGGCGCCGCCGCCCCCTTCGGTGGTCGAGTAGCCGGCGAGCGCAGCGAGCGGGCGTATCGAGACCCCACCCCGGCCTCACCGGGTCTCGATACGGTCGCTAGCGCTCCCTACTCGACCACCGACGAACATACGGTCGCTAGCGCTCCCTACTCGACCACCGAAGAACGAACGGAGACACGCGCATGACCACCCGTCTCGCCACCACGGTGGCTGCGCTGCCGGCGGGGCGCGGCATCCGTCTCGGGTTCAGCCGGATCGGCTACGAGGTCAAGACGTATTTTCGCCGCGGCGACACCGTCTTCTTCACGTTCCTGTTCCCGGTTGTGATGCTGTCGATCTTCGCGGTGGCGTTCAGTTCCCAGGGCAAGCTGGGCACGAATCCGGACGGGTCAGGCGGCATCACGATCGCGGCCTATTATCTGCCGGGCATGCTCGCGGCGGGCGTGCTGCTCAGCGGCCTGCAGAACCTCGCCGTGGATATAGCGGGCGAGAAGGGCGACGGAACGCTGAAGCGGCTCAGCGGCACTCCCCTGCCGATGATGAGCTATTTCATCGGCAAGTTCGGGCAGGTGCTCATGACCGGCGTGATGCAGACGATTCTGCTGCTGCTCGTCGCCCGCTTCGCATTCAACGTCGCACTGCCGACGGATGCCGGCAGCTGGCTCACCTTCGCGTGGGTATTCGTGGTGGGGATTGCGGCATCCGCTGTGCTCGGGATCGCCCTCTCGGGCTTGCCGCGCACCGGCAAGAGTGCGACGGCGGTGGTCATTCCGATCACGCTGATCCTGCAATTCATCTCCGGCGTCTACCTGCAATTCACCATGCTGCCGACCTGGCTGCAGAACGTGGCCAGCATCTTCCCGCTGAAGTGGATGGCGCAGGGCATGCGCGCCGTATTCCTGCCGAGCAGTTTCGCCGCGGCCGAGCAGGGCGGCACGTGGAATCTCGGCTGGGTCGCGCTCGCACTTTTCGCCTGGCTGATCATCGGAGTGGTGCTGTGCCGGCTGACGTTCCGCTGGATCCGCAAGGACAGTTAAGGCCAGCGGATGCCGCCTGCCGCGCGTACCCTCGATAGCAGCACGACCCGCGCATACGTAACACCGCATGAAAGAACGCACCATGACGCAAGACGAAGCGCACACACCATTCGCCGGCCCAGCGTGCGACTACGCACGCACTGCCGTTAACGCAGCCTCGAGTACAGACGCAGCTTTGCACGACCAGCCGACCAGTGCGGTCATCGACATGCACTCGACCAACTGGTGGGACCTCGCCTTCGGCCTCAGCCTGCCGCTGCTTGCCCTGATGGATCTGATGAGCTACTCGCCGACTGCTGCCGCGCACTGGGCTGCTCTCATCGTGCTCGCCACCGTCGGCGTGTGCTACATCGCGTTCGGACGGCGGGCGCTCAGGCAGCCGCAGTTCGCCGTGCCGTTCGTTCTAGTGCTCGTCGTCGCGTGCGGGTTGGCGGCCGCGTTCACTCCGTCGCTCGCGACGTTGCAGGCGATTGCGATCCCTTATGTGTGGTGCCTGATCAACGACACGCGAAACGCGATCGTCTATAACGTCCTCCTCATCGTCGCTGTTGCCGTCGGCTTCGTCGTCGGGCTGGGCGTGTCGATCGATGCGGTCACGCAGGCCGTGATGATGGAGGGGCTGTCCCTGATTTTCAGCCTTGCTCTCGGCCTGTGGATCACCCACATCGTGCGGGACGGTGAACGTCGCGGACACCTCCTTCACGAGCTGCGATCAGTGCAGGGCCAACTCGCTGCCGCGAACCGTGAGGCCGGTGTGGCGAGCGAGCGGGAGCGTATCGCCCGCGAGATCCACGACACGATCGCCCAGTCTCTGACCAGTCTGGTCATGCTCGCTCAGCGTGCACGCGGCGAACTTCCGCCGACTCTCGCGCCAGCGCTTGAGAGCATCGACCTGATCGAGACGACCGCGCGCGACGCCCTCACCGAGGCCCGCTCGCTCGTGGCGGCGCTCGCACCGGTGCACGTCGGGGATTCCAGCCTGGCCGAAGTCATGACCCGCCTGGCCAACCGCTTCGACCGCGAAACGGGAGTGCGTGTGACCGCGTCGGTGACGGCATCCGCTGTGCCGAGGGAGCTCGAGGTGGTGCTGCTGCGCTGCGCACAGGAGGGGCTGGCGAACGTGCGCAAGCATGCGCGGGCAACCGAAGCGCAGGTTTCGGTGAGTCTGGATGACGGCGGCGTGCACCTCACCGTGCAGGACAACGGATGCGGCATCGCCGACTACTCCCCCCTGCAAGAGACCGGCTTCGGCCTGGGCGGCATGCGCGATCGTGTCGCGCTGGTCGGCGGCAGCTTGGACGTGTCAGGTCTGCCGGGTGTCGGCACGACCCTGCTCGTGACGATTCCGATGAAGGTCGAGCTCGTCGCGTGAGCGGCGCGGATGCGGGAGAACCCGTTGGTCGAGTAGCGAGCGACGAAGGAGCACGCGTATCGAGACCCGACACCGCCGCGGACATCCGCGTTCTGGTCGCCGACGACCACCCCGTCGTGCGCAGCGGCATCGCCGGGTTGCTTGCGTCGGCGAGCGGGATCACGGTGGTGGGCGAAGCATCCGATGGGGTGGAGGCGGTGGAGCGCGCCCGCGAACTGCTGCCCGATCTCGTACTGATGGACCTGCGGATGCCGCGCCTCGGCGGCGCCGATGCCACCGCCCAGATCACGGCGGCGCTGCCCGGTACTCGGGTGCTGATTCTGACGACGTACGAGACGGATGATCTCATCCTCGGCGCGATCGAGGCCGGCGCGAGCGGCTACCTGCTGAAGGCCGCGCCGGCCGAGGAGATCCTGGCCGGCGTGCGCTCAATCGTCGGCGGCCAGACGGTGCTGGCGCCGGCGATCGCGGCGAAGCTCGTGCAGCGCGTACGAGCGGCGGATGCTGCGGCCGCTGGCGCTGACGACGCGACCGCCGCGAACGCGCGCCCGCGCCTGAGCGCGCGCGAACTCGAAGTACTCCGTCTGGTGGCCGACGGGCTGAGCAACCCGGCGATCGCGCGCGAACTGTTCATCGGTGAGGCCACGGTGAAGACCCATCTGCTGCACGTCTTCGAGAAGCTCGACGTCAGTGACCGCACCCGTGCCGTGACCCTGGCGCTGGAACTCGGCCTGCTGTACGCGTAGGCGGCGTGTGGTGCGCGGCGCGCGTGCCGTTTGAGTGTTTTATTGGTAGCGTTATGGGTATCTTTATTGGAGTCTTCACGATACTGTTGAAGTAGTCACGAGACAGAGATGAGGTCCGAAATGGCTAACGCCGTAACAGGCACAGCTCACCTGCGCGCGATCCGCCTGGATATTCGCGAGGTCACTCGGCGTCTCAACGCCGCTCTCGGCGGCACACTGGTTTCAGCTTTGGCTGGATCGAAAGACTCGAAGGCGTCGCACAAGTGGGCTAAGGATGGTGGACCAGCCCCGCGACCGGAAACGATCCGTCGCCTCATGTTCGCCTACGAGCAGTGGCAAAGGGTCACCGAGGCCGAGGGTGAGCACGTGGCGCGGGTCTGGTTCATCGGAGCCAACCCGTGGCTCGGCTACGACACACCGATTACCGCAATACGTGAGGGCCGGTTTAAGGACGTCAATATCGCGGCACAAGCTCTCATCGACGACGCCTTCAGCGGTTGATCGAGAGAGTCTGCACAAAGACCGGGCTCGCCCTATCGGCGAGCCCGGTCAGTGCGTTGCGTATCGCAAGAGAATCGTTTGGTCCGCTTGACCCTCGTCCGCGAGCCTCTGGAGATGACCCGGCGGGATGGAGCCGGTACGACACAGTCGGGCGCACAATCTACGCAAGCGCCGACAGGCTCACCGCTTACATGGAACTCCTTTCTCCCTACCGCACGGAGATCGACGGCACCAGGCACGCTCTGCAGAAGGACGCCGAGTTGATGGGCGTGCCGCTGGATGAACTTTGGACCAAGGTGGTTGCTGAGTGGGACGAGGCCGGGAACATGAAAGCCCGCTGGCTCCCCCGTGCTTTCCGCGATGGTCGGGCTATTTTCGATCTCAGCTTTCCCATCGGCTGGTGGGTAGATGTCAACACCACCGAAGCGATTAGCGCTATCAACGATCGGTTCGACGCGCGCGTGCCCACCGCCGGCGGCCCCGTCGCGGGCACGCTCACGCTTTCCCAGCTCACCAGCGACGACCGCATTCTCACCACAGCAATCGCGAGGTGGCTGCGCGAAGACGTAGCCCCACATGGGTGCGGTAGTCCCACGCGCGGTGAAGGAGGATGTCGCTATTAGTGATGTTGAATCCGCCGGCGCATCGTGACGAATGGCTGCCCGACCGGGTTCGTTGGTCGAGTAGCCCGCGAGCGCAGCAAGCAGGCGTCTCGAGACCCCCTCAGCCTAGATATCTACAATCCGCTATATTGAACCTATGGCAACCGCTGCTGAGTACATCAAACGGGCGCGGCTGCGCGGCGGCCTGTCGCAGACTGAGCTCGCGACGAGCGCTGGCCTAACGCAAAGCGTCATTAGCGCATACGAATCAGGAAACCGTGAGCCTTCGTTTCCCGTCCTCGAGCGACTGATCCACGCAGCCGGATTCGACATGCACGTTGACCTGCAGCCGTCGGTTGTCACCGATATGCGCACTCGCTTGGCCCGCAATCGCGTCGAACTCCTGAAAGCCCTGAATGACCTCGGGGCGGAGAATGTGCGCGTGTTTGGCAGCGTTGCTCGTGGAGACGAGAATGCAGACAGCGACATCGATCTCTTGGTTGATCTGCGCGACGACGTCGGCGTTTTCGCCGTGTCACGGATGCGTGGCGAAGCAGAGCGCATTCTCCATGCACCTGTGGACATTGTTCCCGCGGCCGGACTGAAACCTGCCGTCGCGGCCGAGGCTTTCGCCGAAGCTGTGCCTCTGTGATGCGCAGCTCCGCGCGCGACTTCGCCACCCGAATTCGGTGACGATCGCGCGCGAATACGGGTGAGCGTGCTCCGTTCGGACGAGCGTGCCGCGGTTGGACGAGCGTTGGCGCCCAGGCACGCTCGCTCGTCCGATTGGGTAACCCTCGTCCAGCCGACTATCGCTCGCGGGCGCTTCAACATGCCGCTGCGAGGGTCTCGAGACGGCCGCGGGCGGCCTCCTCGACCACCGGTACCGACGGCCGCGAGCAGGCGTCTCGAGACCCCCGACGGATGCCGCAGGCCGGCTCAGTCGTCGTTCTCGTCGTGGCGCTCCCAGGGCCAACGCGGGCGACCCCTGTCACCGACACGCGACGCGAGGATCAGCATGAACGCAATCGTGACAAAGAACGCCAGCACACCGGCCGCGATCGCAAACGGACTCACCAACTGCGTCGCGAGAAAGATGATGAAGCCGACCGGATCCCCGCGGCCAGCACCCATCAACACACCACCGGCGACGCCGAAGAAGAAGTACGAAGCGAACCCGGTGAGCAGGGCTGCCGCCAGCGAGATCCGTTGTTTGTCTTCCCGAACGCCCAAGGCGATATTCAGAAAGACCACGAAGACGATCAGGATTGCAACACCCGTCATTACTGGTCCGACAAGTGGGCCAGCGGTCCGGTCGGCGATCACATCCTGGTTCAGCAGCAGGCTGATCATCCCGAAAGCCGCAACCACAAGTGCACCGTAGAGCATGGCCGCAAACGCGGCCACAATCGCGGCATAGCGTCGGAAGTTACGCACGCGTTGGATGCTCCTCGTCAAATTGCGCCGCCAGCTCGCGCGACCAGTTCACAAGATCAAATTGCGCCGCCAACTCGCGCGACCAATCACGCGATCAACTCAGGCGCTCAGCCACACGATCAGCTCGTGCGCTGAATCGGCTGGGGTCCGGCAGCCATCTCCTTTTCGTACGCGTGAGTTGCTTCCAGATTACGCTGCCGCACCTTCTTGCCGCGGGATGCGATCCAGGCGCCGAACCAGATCGGCACCTCCCGCGCAATGATCGCGGCGGCCAACGTCAGCGGATTCGCCCACAACTGGTTGACGATCCGCCCAACCTGCGCGGGCGTGAAGTTCCACGCGCTCACGCTCAGCAGCACACTGCCGATGTATGCGAAGTACACGATGACCGCAACGATGAACGCGCCGAGAACGTAGGCCCACCATCCGCCGCGGTTGACGATCGCAATCAGCAGAATGAACGCCAGCGCGAAGATCACAATGGGCACGTAGTACGACGGTGTTCCGAGGTACTGAATGAAATCGTGAGTTGCGACCTGGGCGCTATGCCTGTTCACAAGGAAGATCACGAGCACCGCGATCGCGGACACGATCGCATAAACGACCGCCGCCAACAAAGCGATCAGGATGCCCGCACCCCGGTTGCCCTTGTGCTTCGGCGGTTGCGGGGCGGCGACATACACCGGCGTCGCATTGGATGCCGCGGGCGGCTCAGTCGGGAGAACGCTCGTCGCTGCGGCGCCGGCATGCGCGAAGGCAGAGACGGGTGCGTCGGTGGGTGCAGGTTCGGCTGGTGCAGGTTCGGCTGGAGCGGGTTCAGCGGCCGGAGCCTCAGCGGTGTGAATCACGGCTGCCACAGGCGGCGCCGGCGCAAAACTCTCGCTCCCCGAGCTCGCCGAAGGGCCACCCTCGGCTTGTGCGGGCACGTCGGCAGATTCGGCAGCCCCTGCTTCCGCAGCTACAGGCACCGCCGGGCGCGCTGCGACAGGCTCATCAACCGGCGCCTCGTCAGCATGACTCACGGCCGCAACGGGCTTCGCGGGCGCAAAACTTTCGCTCGCTGAACGTGCCGAAGGGCCACCCTCGGCCGGGGTCCGCGCGTCGGCAGCTTCATCGCCCTCATCAACAGACACGTCGACGGGGTCGGTACTGCCGTCCTCGGCAGGTGGTTCCGGGGTCGTGTTACTCATAGCATCGCTCCTCGTCTCGAGCGTGATCTCGCGCATGGGCATCCGGCGCTGGTCACACTGTAGCAACACCGATGCTACTTCACTGCCCCAGTCTTGGACCCGTCGAGCAGAACGTACGCGTCGCCGCCGATGGTCCACACGGTTGGCGCGGCCGAAGATCCACCGGATGCCGACGAACCGCTGCTCGCGAACGTCGTCACGAGAAACAGTCGTGCGCCATGTTGTAGGCCGTTCACGAACGCGAGTGCCTGATCGTAGCCGCCGCCGATCCTGACCTGGATCGGGATGGCGACGAAGTTTGCGGCGGTGATCTGCGGATTCGTGACTTGAGCGGGAGCCTTCGGCTTCGGCGCTGACGGCGCCGGAGCAGGGCTCGCCGTGGCAGTACTGGCCGAACCGGATGCGGCCGGCGTGGACGTCGGTGCCGGGGTGACCGGTGCGATCGGAGGCGTGTAGGGCTGTGCGTCGCTGACGGTGATCGATTCGATCGTCGTGCCGGTGGAGCCGGCGAGTGCGTCCAGCGCTGAGATGAAGGCCGACATGTCAGCGGAGGGCGGCACGGATTGCTGCAGAGTGGCCAGATTCTGCTTGAGGGCGGGGAGGCCCTTGTAGTCGTTCTTGAGCGTGTCGAGCACCTGCTGCTTCGCGGTGTTGTCGTTCGCGACGGACTGCCGCTGCTGGTCGGCAGCCGTCGCGTTCGCGAGTTGCGGCTGCACGCCGAGAAGACTTCCGAGGGCGAGAACTGCGACGATCGCCACAATTCCTGCAATGATCAACAGCCTGTTCCTGTCCATGGTTACTTACCCTTCTTCGCGGCGAAGCGTCCGTCGAACGCCGCCTCGTCGATGTGCAGGGTGACGTTGGCCGTGTAGCTGCCATTCGCGTTCAAGGCAACCGAGCCGGGAACCCCGTCGGCGAACCCCGGAAGGGTCGCCAGTGCGTTCAGCCATGTGGGAACCTCCGGCAGAGTTGGGCTGGTCGCGGCGAAACTCAGTGTCGCCACCCGCGCGCCCTGCAGCGGTGCCGTGGCCTGTGCATATGCGGTCAGCGGCGATGCCGAGTCAATGGTCACTGTCGTGATGGCGACTCCGGCCGGAAGTGTGCTCTGCACCTGTGCGAGATACGTGTTCCAGTCGATCTCCGTCGACGCACCAACCTGTTGAGCCGCCTTGATCAAGTTGACCTGGCTCTGCACGTTGCGCACCGCGATGTACTTGCTCTGCTGCTGCAAGATCGCAGTCGTGTGTGCCTGCTCGGCGGCGAGTTGCGCTTGCGCCGTCAGTGACAGGTACATGCTGGCGCCGACTGCCGCAATCATCAGCAGCACGACGAGGATCAGCACCAGTCCGAGTCGACCGGCAGTGCGGCCACGCTTGCGGTGGGCGCGAATCTCGGGCGGCAGCAGGTCGACTCTTGGTTCGCCGCCGACGACGATTGTGCTGCGCCGGTTGCGTTTGGGACCCTTTGACGGAGCTGTTAACGTGCCCGGTTTCGTTTTGCCGGCCCGGGACGCATCCGCGGGGCGATCCGTCGGCGTGGCAGTCTCCAGCACCGCAACCGGCACGGTCGACGATGCCTCACCCGCGCGCGTCTCACCGGCACGCGTCTCGCGCTCGATCATGGTATCTCGCTGACCCTTTCGGTGGGCTTCTTTCCTCTGGCGGCGCTCTGCGCGGCTCGGAGTCGGTGACTTCGCTGCTCCGGCGTCTTCCCGCCGACGGGCACGTGTCTTCGCCGTGCCGGGTTCGACACGGTGCGAATTCTCGCGCGCTGTGGTCGTCATGCCGCCACACTCCCCAACGCGAGCCCGAGAGCGACGGTCAACGATGCGCGTCGGAGACGCTCGCCATCGGATCGCATCGACCGAGCCAGTGTCACGCCGGCAAGCGGTTCGCCGGCCACTACCGGCAGCCGGACGAATTCGCCGAGCGCCTCGAACAGGCCGGGCAATTGTGCACCGCCGCCGGTGAGCACGATGTGGCGCACAGGTGCGTCCGGTCGGGTGTTCGTGAAATAACTCACTGTGTTGCGAAGACTGCCGAGCAGTTCATTCACCAGCTCGTGGATGACGCTGACAGCCCGCCTTTCCTCGGCCGTCGAGGCCGCCGCCGCAAGCCCGAGCGTGCGCTTGAGGTGCTCTGCCTGCTCTACCTCGATTTCAAGCCGGGTCGCGAGCGTGCGGGTCAGGTCTGCGCCGCCGGTCGGAATGATGCGCATGAAGTGCGGTACACCGTCGATCGCGATGATCACACTCGTCGTCGCCGCGCCGATGTCGATCAGCGCGATCGTTCCCATTGTCTGCGGCCGCGTCAACAGCACACGGTCCAGTGCGAATGGGATCAGATCGACTTCGACGGGGACGAGTCCGGCCAGTTGCACCGCTTTGACGTTGCCGAGCACGGCGTCCTTCACCGCCGCGATGAGCAGCCCGTTGATGACCGGGCCGTGTTCGCTGAGGCCCTCCGAGATCGGATAGAAGTCGAGCAACGCGTCCGCGACGGGCAGCGGCAGCATGTCTTGCACCTGAAATGGAAGCGATTCTCGGATGCGCTCGATCGACGCCTTCGGCACGGTCAGGTCACGAGCGAGCACACGTTGATTGCCCATGCCCAGCACGACCCGCTTGCTGGTGAAACCGCCAGCCGACCACAACCGTTTGAGAGCGGTCGCCACGGTGTTCGGCTCAAGAACCTCGCCGCGACTCACGGCGCCGTCCGGCACCGGGATTTCGTGGTAGCGCCGTAGCGTCGGGTGCGGTGTGCCCGCGTCGATGATCTCCGCGGCCCGCAGCGCCGTGCTGCCGATATCCAGTCCTATGATCGTGTTAGCCATCTGTCTCTCACTTTCCGTGCATTCGGGTTCATGCCAGGCCGAATGTCGCGAGGTATCCGCGCCAGATCGGTTCGCCGAGGAAGATGCCCACCCAGGCGCCGAGCAGCATCCACGGGCCGAAAGGGATGCCGCTCTTGCGGTTCGCGCGTCGGCTCGCCACCAGCGCAAGGGCGAAGAGCCCGCCGAGCAGGAATGCCGCGAACGCCCCGACTAGGAGGGATCCCCACCCGAGCCAGCCCAGGTATGCACCGAGCACCCCGGCCAATTTGACGTCGCCGAAACCCATGCCGCCAGGGTAGGCGAACGCCAGGATTGCGTAGATCAGCCACAGGCCGACGAGCCCGCTACCGGCTCGCAGCAATGCAGGCCAATCTCCGCCGACAGCAGCGGCAGCCACGAAGAACACGATGACCACAAGATAGCTCGGCAGTACGATCCGGTTCGGAAGGGTATGGGTGTCCAGGTCGATGATGGCCAGGATCACGCTGATCGCAGCCAGATAGAGGAATGCGATCAAGACCAGGATGCCGACGATGGCCGCGGTGAGCGGATCGGACGCCTGCGGCCGCAGCGACTCCGCCGGCCCCGTCCAGGCTCCACCCTGCACCAGCCACCAGGCGGCCACGGCGGCGAACGCAACGCCGGTGGTCAGTTCGACCAATGGATAGCGTTTGGAGATCGGCTCGGCGCACGTGCGACACTTGCCGCCCAGCAGAAGCCACGAGATGACCGGGATGTTGTCGTACGGCTTGATCCTGTTTCCGCAATGCGGGCAGGCGCTCGGGGGCGTAGCGATCGATACGCCTGCGGGCACGCGATAGATGACCACGTTCGCGAACGATCCGATCAGGATCCCGAAGATCCCGACGGCCGCGGCGGCCACGACCCAAGTTTCGAACTGTGCGTTCACGATGCGGGGCTCCCGTCCGCGTTGAACGCGCCCTTGACCTCAACTTCGGTTGCCACGTCGTACGATGTCGTCTTCGGGGTAGGGAACTTCGGCGGTGGCGTGTACAGCAGCCGCGTGTCGTATGAGTACTTTTTGGTGAACCCCGTCATGCCCCCGCCTCCTCCTCCGGTGCCCACCGGTCCGCGGTATTCCTGCGCGATCGAACCGGTCACGCACAGGTTGCCGTCGTTGCCGCCCCGGTTGTAGTTCTGAACCGCGAAGCTGTGCAGGTTGGAGAGGATGGCCGCATTGATACTGCGGGCGCATGCTGCACGGGTGTCCCAGCTCACCAGGTTCTGGCCACTGGAGTTGACGGGATTCCAGACGTACACCGAGCCGGCGCCGACCAGCCCCAAGATGTCGTGTGCGGGGTCTTGGTAGGTCAAATTGCCTGTGACGTACACGTAGTGGTCGGCGTTGATCGTCAGTGCCCCGTGCATGGTTCCCTGAACGAATACGTCGCCGTTGGTGCAACTGTAGCTGTCACTGCGCGGCGCGACTTCGCCGACGATCGGGTAGCCGATGCCGTTTCCGGTTGTGGAGCCGTCGGCCCCGGTGCAGGTCGTGACATTGTTCGGCTTGCTTTTACTCCCGATGTTCGTCGTCACACAGGAGATGCTGGCCGGGCAGTAGTTGCTGGTCGGCGAATAGTTCGGGTCCGTCGGCGCCGCTGGAACGCTCTGCACGTAGTCCAGGTTGTTGTAGAGCTGCGTAGATGCGCCAATCGACAGTGTCTGTCCAGCAGTTCCGGCCAGTGTGCCGGCGTTGGCCGTCGCCGATTTCGTTGGGTTGCCGGGGGTTCCGCACCAGCTGGGTGCCGTGCCGCTGGTTGCGGGGCTGCCGGAGATCTGGGTGGCCTTCGTCCACGGTGAGCGCACCGTCATGGTGCCGTTGCTGTTGAACACGATGGATGTCGGCCCAGTGTAGAGGCAGCCGGGCATCGGCACGGTCGTGGGCGTGTCCGTGCGGGTCTGATTGATCTGTTGCGTCGGCGGGGGCATCGCGATCGTGCTGGCGTAACTGGGGTCGCCGGTGTTCGCGAAGCCCGGCGTCTGATTGGTCGAGCAGCTGGTCTGGGTGTAGCGCACGCCTGCATGCAGGCCGGGGTCGGAACTGGTCACGCCCTTGAGAAATGTGCCGCCGCAGATGTTGATGGTGTCGTTGGAGTGCACCGGTCCATCCAGGGTGTCGCCCGGGATGAAGTTGATCAGGCAGTTGCTGGGCCGTGGCGTGCGCCAGGCATAATCCTGCGGGCATCCACCCAGCACGTTCGGGTCGATCATCTCGTAGTCGGTGAAGTAGACGTAGTTCGTGAAACCGGTCTGCTTGATGGTGGCGACCACCGTGCGGGTTGCGGTGCCGACCTTGCCTGTCGAGCGCAGCCTCAGCACACCGGTGCTCGCCAGCTTCGAATTGTCGACTTCGTAGCGGTAGGAGGCACCTGATGCGCTGCCGTCTGCCAGCGGCACGTTTGCCCACGACCCACCGGCCGCGATCGAGAACGCGGGGTTCGTGGTGGGCGGCATCCTGACAGTCGTGTTCGAACCGCCGGCGATCGTGAACGGCGAGTTGGGGTTGCCGTACTGCGCGTAGGACGAGTCGTTCGTGACTCGGCCCTCATAATCGGCGACGCCGGCATAGGCGGCCGACATGGCCGCGTTCCAGTCGTCGTTGTTCTTGGCGCGTATCATGCCCGACGTCGACACCGCTGTGCCGACGCTGACCAGCAGGATCAGCACCATGCCCAGTCCGACGACGATGGGCAAGGCGATGCCGGCCTCAGATCCACCGATGCGCAGTTGTTTGAATCGTGCGAACATCATGACCCCGAATCCGGGTTGGTGAAGCCGAGGTTCGGCATGCCGACGCTGTTCGTCAGCGTCACCGCGGTGCTCGACGGGCCGGGCTGCACCGTCAGCGTGATCTGGATGGAGCGGATGTTGGCGAGCCCGGTTGGGTCGGTACCCGGCGGTGTCATCTCGGGCGGCCCGCCGACGGGCAGGTAATGGAACAGCTGCAGGCCGGTCGGCAGGGAGTCGCACAGGATGCGTTTCGAGCTGTAGGCCGCGGCGAAGTCCCAGTGTCCGTTGCTGCCGGGGAGGGTGGAGGTGGCCGGATAGATCGTCTCGACCAGCTGCCCGTTCGTGGTGTCGAGCGCAAAGGTCACCTTGACGGGGCTTTCGTTCGAACCCGTCAGGTTCACATAGGCGAAGAGCGTCACGGAGTTGGTCGCTGCGCTTACCACGGCCGGCACCGTCGTCGGATTACCGGGGGTTGGGTTGGCGATCGGGTTGGCGGTGGCGGCGCGGATCATGCGCGACATCTCGCTCATACCGTTGGATGCTTGCCGGGTTGCGTAGTCGACGTTCTCTGCCAGCGACGTCGCCTTCGCGCCGCTGATGTAGAACCCGACCGCGGCCGTGACGATGACGGTGGTCAGTGCCATCGCGACGATCAACTCGACCAGAGTGATGCCGTCTTCGGCGCGCATGCGCCGGATCAGGGCGTTCCCGGGCGCGCTCATGACGCGGCTCGAGGGTCGAGGGTGATGGTCGAGCTTCCGCTGAGCAGAGTTCCCAGCACCGAACCGAGATAGCTGGAGGTGATGAGCGTCGTGATGCTGCTCGACGTCCCCCCGTAGTAGAGCTGCCAAGTGCCGTACGGCAGTGCCACGGTCGCCGAATTGGACGGGATCGTGCTGGGAAAGTAGTACGTGCTGCCGGTTGCGCAGCCGGGATCTCCGCTGCCGGAGGGCGGGGTGGCCGACACTGCCTTGAGGTACTTGCCGCTGAGATTCTTGACGGTGACGGCGCCCATCGCAACGTTGACGGGCGGAGTGGAACCGGCTGCCGTGGTCACGGACGGCGGCGGCGCGCCGACCGCCCCCACCGAGTTGGCCGTTGTCCAGTTGACCGAATTCACCGAGAGGCACGCGGGCGCCTGCCCGTTCGGAGCTGCGGAGTTGCCGGCGAACACGGCCGAGTATCCTCCTGGAAACGGGAACACGGGCACGTTCGAACTGGCGGAAGCAGAAGATACGCTAGTGGTCACGTCGTCGAGCGCGTTCACGCTGGCCAGGCTGACGTCGAGCGACGACGGGAACATCGCGCCGGCCAGCGACACGGTAGAGGTGTAAGTTACTGCGAGCATGGCGGCCTGATCGTAGGTGAACTCCGCAGTGACGGAGTCATTGGCCTTTACCTGAATGGGTTTCGACGGAGTCAGCGTCTGGTCGGAGCCGATGTAGCCGTTTCCAGCGCTGCCGATCGTGATCAGGTAGGAACCGGGAACGACCTTCAAGACGTAGCTGCACCCATCGGCGTCGGTGCTGGGCGGCTGCGGGTTGGGCGCCTGGGCGGTGTTGCCGGAGACCGACGTATCCTTCTTCGCGGACACGGCAACGCCGGCAACGCCGGTGCCTGCGGCGTTCACCACGTGCACCAGGATGGTGCCCATGCTCGGATCGTTGAGCGGACCGGATGGCGCGAGCATCGTGTTCGCTTGAACGGCGGAACCAGCGATGCGCTGGCCCGACCAGGTGACACTGACGTTGACGGCCTTCGCCTGCAGCAGGCCGCCGGCCGTGCCGCAGAGCGACGCGGTGCCGGTGCTGGAGACCCAGTTCACGGATTGCTTGATCGTGTACGTCGTGCCGTCGACGGCCTGCGTGCTAGTGCCGGAGTCGACCTTGAACACGTTCTGGAACGAGCGAGCGTTGTCGATCTGCTGGGCGGCTAGGTTGCTGGCCACTTGACGTGCCCGCGAGTCGCGGGAGGTGACGAGCGTGGTCGTCAGCGAGTAGGCGATGCCGACGGCGATGATCGCGAAGACCATCATGGCCACCACCACCTCGATGATGGTGAAGCCTGCTTCGGAATGTTGGGTCGGGGTAAGAAAAGTACGGATGCGCTTCACGGTTTTCACCTCCCTCGGGTCGGGTGTCGGGTGGTGATGCGCTCTAAATTCTGGATTCACGGACGGTGAGGCGCCGATCACTCGACGCCTCACCCGCGGTGTGGTGTTAGAGCGAAATCGCGCTAGCTCGCTGCTGTGAAGGCACCGGTGGCACACGTGCCTTTGGCCGCGCCCAACGAGTCGGTCGCACCGAACTTTGTGGTAGTTACACTGCTGTCGCCCTCCACACACCAGCCGGTGCCATCAGCGGTCACACTGAGCGTGATGGACGCGGTGTTGACTCCTTCAGTGAACCCGTACTTGCCAAGTATGGCCGCAGTCATGACGCCAGCGGTCGGCATCGTGCCGTGATCCGTCTGATACGCGACGATGGCGGTCTTCGCGTTGGTCACGTCAGACTGCACGGCGGCGTCCTTGGCGTTGTTCTGAACGCCGATGTAGATCGGGATGGCGATCGCGGCGAGGATGCCGATGATGATCACGACGACGAGGAGCTCGATCAGGGTGAAGCCCTGTTCCTTCTCGTCTTCGATGAGCGAATTGCGGCGGGCGTTGAGTTTGCCCATGATGCGGAAATACATTGTTGTTCCATTCGGTCGGGAATGTGGATGAGAAGCCCTAAGTCAGAGCCACCCGTAATGTCAAGCTAATTGCCAGGTGTTTCGCACGTCAATCCCACGAAAGGGGGGTATAATGTCACAACTTGTCCCCAGTTCAGGGTGCATTGTGCGATTTCTCCCGGGTTTCGACGTGACATTTGTTAGTGGATCAGGGTCGTGATTTGGAAAATCGGCAGGTAAAGTGCAACGATCATCCCGCCGACCACGACGCCGAGGAAGGCGACGAGCAGCGGTTCGATCATCGAGGTGAGCGACTCGGTCATCGCCTCCACCTCCTGGTCGTAGAACAGCGCGATCTTCTCGAGCATCGTCTCGAGCGCACCGGAGTCCTCGCCCACGGAGACCATCTGGGTGACCATGGGCGGGAAGACCGGTTCTTTGGCGAGGGGGCCGGCGATTGACTCGCCCTGGCGCACGGATTCACTGACGCTCACCAGTGCCTGCTCGATCACCCAGTTGCCGGAGGTGTCCCCAACGATGTGCAGTGCCTCGAGGATCGGTACGCCGGCGCCGATCATGCTGCCGAAGTTACGTGAGAACCGTGCGATGGCGATCTTCTTGAACAAGCCGCCGAACACCGGTATTCGAAACTTCAGCGGGTCGACGACGCGGCGCACCTGTTCGGTGTGCTTATGGCCGCGCCACCATAGCCAGAACGCGATGATCAGAATGGCCAGCAACGGGCCTAGCCAGACCATGGCGTGCGAGAGTGTGACGAGCATCTGCGTCGGCAACGGAAGCTGCCCGCCCAGGCTGGCGAACATGTTCTGGAAGATCGGCACGATGAACACGAGCATCACCACCACCGATGCAAGTGACATGATCAACACGATCACCGGATAGGTCATCGCCGACTTGATGGTGCCGCGCAGCTTGACCTCTTTTTCGAAATTGGTCGCCACTGAGTCCAGCGCGGCCTCGAGAAAGCCGCCGGTCTCACCGGCCCGCATCATGTTGATCATCAGCGGCGGAAAGTCGGCGGCGTGCTTCGCCATCGCTTCGGAGAGCGAAACGCCCTCCTCCACGTCGTCGCGCACCGCAGCCACGATTTCGGCCAGCTTTTTGCCGCCGACCTGATCCACCAGGATGTTCAGGGTGCGCAGCAAAGACAGCCCCGCGCCGATCATGGTCGCCATCTGGCGGCTCATAATCGCGAGCTCCTTGAGCTTCACATGCGCGGTGAACCCCGGGATCGTGATCTCTTTCTGCAGGCCGGTGCCGGCATCCGCCTGGTCGATCGCGATCGGGGTGACCCCCATTGTGCGCAGACGCGCGGTGACGGCTCCTTCGCTGGCCCCGTCCAGGCGCCCCTTGACGACTTTGCCGCCGCTGTCGCGGCCCTTGTACGCGAAGGTCATGGAAGCCATCAGCGGGTCCCGCCGGAGTAGACATCACCGAAGTCGATCTCACTGGCAGCGATCGCTCGGGCAGACTCTTCGGTCGGCGACTCGACACGCTGCACCAGACGAGCGAAGCCTTCCGGGTCTTGCGCCTTGCTCAGAGCCGCCTTGTGGGTGATCCGACCGCTATTGACCAGGTCGGCCAGGTTTTGATCCATCGTGTGCATGCCCAAGTCGCGTCCTGCCTGCATGGCAGAGGCGATCTGGTAGGTCTTGCCCTCGCGGATGAGGTTGGCGATGGCTGGTGTCATCGCCAATACCTCGGTCGCCACGACGCGACCTGCACCGCTGGCCTTCGGAATCAGCGTCTGACTGATAACGCCCTGCAGGGTTCCCGCAAGCTGCGTACGCACCTGATCCTGCTGGTGCGGCGGAAACACGTCGATCATGCGGTCGATGGACTGCGGCGCATCCTGCGTGTGCAGTGTCGCAAAGACTAGGTGGCCGGTCTCCGCGGCGGTCAGCGCCACCGAGATGGTCTCGAGGTCACGCAACTCGCCGATCAAAATGACATCCGGGTCCTGCCGCAGCACGTGCTTGAGCGCGTTGGCGAAGCTGTGCGTGTCCGCACCGACCTCGCGCTGATTCACAATCGACTTCTTGTGCGCGTGGATGAACTCGATCGGGTCCTCGACCGTCACGATGTGGTCGGCACGGGTTCGGTTGACCAGATCGATCAGCGCGGCCAGCGTCGTTGACTTTCCCGAACCGGTCGGACCGGTGACCAGCACCAGGCCCCGCGGAAGTCCGGCGAAGCGTCCGACGGAGTCCGGAACACCCAACTCGTCCAGCTGCTTGATCTGCGTAGGAATGAGCCGGAACGCCCCGCCCACTGCGCCACGCTGCTGATAGTAGTTGACGCGGAACCGGGCCGTCGCAGAAAGCCCGTAGGCGAAATCGAGCTCGAGAGCGGACTCGAACCGCTCTTCCTGCTCGGCGCTGAGGAGGCTGCGCAAGGCGCTGGAGACGCGTTCGCTGTTCCACGGCTCTCCCGCCGCAGCCGCTCTGAGGGCCCCGTTGACCCTCAGCATCGGCGGCGCCCCCGCCGTCAGGTGCATATCGGATGCGCCCTGCCGCACCACCTGGATCAGCGCTTCGATCAGCTCCGGGTCGGCGTGCAGCCGAGCATGCTCTTCCAACTCGATGGCCGCAATCGGGGCATCCAGTGCGGACCCGGCCGGCACGGCCAGACTCGGCGCGTCTGCAGCGTGCGCCGGTGCCTGCACAGGCGGGACGTATGCCGGCGCCTGAGTCGGCGGCGCGTACGCCGGCGCTTGAACGGGCGGCGCGTACGCTGGCGCCTGCGCGGGCGGCGCGTACACCTGCGTCGGCGGCGCGTACGTTGCTGCCGGCACAACCGGCACAATCGGTACCACCGGCACGAGCGGCGACGGGTCGATCACGCCGCTAGCGGCGCCAGCGGCGTCGAGTTCCGGCTCCGGTGCCGCCCGCCTCCCCGGCTGTCCCGGATGCCAGCCATCGAAGCCTGGTTCCGGCGGTGTGACCGGAATCTCATAAATTGGATCAATCATGCGTTGCCCCTCTCATTCCCCCCGATGACGCCCTGCTCATGACGCCACTCGCACGATCTCTTCGACTGAAGTTAGACCGAGTTTGACCTTTTCCCAGCCGTCCTGTCGCAGGGTGAGCATTCCTTGCTCCCGCGCAACACGATTGAGTTCGGCGCCCGACGCGCGATCCACGGTGAGCCGTTCGAGCTCCTCGGTCATCGTCATCACCTCGTGCACCGCGATGCGGCCGCGATAGCCGGTGTGCGAACAACTCGCGCATCCGACGGGCTGGTAGAGGTCGGGCTGGTCGTCGTCTGCGTCGAAGCCGAAGCGCAGCCGAGCGAGCTTGTCCGGCTCATAGACGACCGGTGTCTTGCACCGGTCGCAGAGCCGACGCGCCAGTCGTTGCGCGACGACGCAGTCCAGAGCGGACCCGACCAAGAACGGTTCGATCCCCATCTCGGTCAAACGCGTGACGGCGCTCGGAGCATCGTTGGTGTGCAGCGTCGACAGCACCAGGTGGCCGGTCAACGACGCCTCGATCGCGATCTGCGCGGTCTCGTGGTCTCGGATCTCGCCGAGCAGCACGACATCCGGGTCGCTGCGCAAGATGGAACGCAGCGCACTGGCGAAAGTCAGGCCCGCCTTGGGATTCACCTGCACCTGATTGATGCCGGCCATCCGGTATTCAACCGGGTCCTCCACCGTGATCACGTTGATTTCAGAGCGGGCCACCGCGTTCAGTGTCGTATACAGCGTCGTCGACTTGCCGGAGCCGGTCGGGCCGGTGACGAGAATCATTCCGTGCGGTTTCGAGTACGCCGCCTGATAGGCCTCGAAGTTGCGCTCGAGCAGGCTGAGATCGCGCAGCGTCATGCTCGTGCTCATGTTGTCGAGGATTCGCATGACGACTTTCTCACCCCAGACCGTGGGCAGCGTCGCCACGCGCAGGTCGATGACACGCCCACCGTGGCTGACCGACATCCGGCCGTCCTGCGGTTTGCGCCGCTCGGCGATGTCGATATCACTCATGATCTTCAAGCGGCTGATCACGCCGTTCTGGATGCTCTTGGGCGCGCTCTGCATTTCGTGCAGCACCCCATCGATGCGGTAGCGCACCCGCACAGCATGCTCGCCGGGTTCGATGTGGATGTCGGAGGCATGATCCTGGATGGCCTGCGACACCAACAGATTAACGAACCGTACGATTGGCGCATCATCGTCCAGAGCTTCAGCCACTTGGAACGACGTGGCGTCAGCCGTGGACTGCTCCTCTTGGAGCGTGCTCGTCAAATCGCTCAATTCGTCATCGGCACGCAGATATCGATCGATGGCCGCGTCCAGATCGCTACGTTCGGCGACAACCATGCTCACCGGCAGGTGTGCCGCCGTGCGCACGTCGTCCATACCGAAGAGATTGTTCGGGTCCGCGGTGGCCAGCACAAGGCAATCACCGTCGAGGCCGACCGGCAGAACCGAGTGGCGTCGGCAGATGGCCGGCGCGACGAGCCCCACCACGGTGGGGTCGATCGGGTAGTCCAGCAGTTCGACGAACGGCACTTCCGCCTGCGCAGCGAGTGCGCGTGCAACCTGCACGTCACTGATCACGCCCTGTTCGACGAGAGTGTGCATAGCGCTCAACTCGTCCAGTCGGTTGTCGTTGGCAAAATCGAGTTGCTCGATCGGCAGTGCCCCGTGCAGAATCAAGATCTCGGTGATGGAGGGCATAGTGTGCCCCCTTTCGGGTAAGCAATATCGCAAAGCAGGCAACAATGTTCGGGTCACTGTGCCGCCGCCTGTGGGTCGGGTACAGGCATGGCCAGAGTACGTGTACACGGGTTCGTTCGCACAGCCCCGCAATGAGGTGCCACCCACTCAGGGGACTCCCGGAGAACCCGCAGGTCGGCCGCGCTCAGGTCGGGCAAAGCTTGAGCCAAACTTGAGCAAACCTTAGTGCAACCTCTGCGCGATGTTGAGACAGGCCCAGCACACTGTTGTCAATTGGCAAGACCGACACGGTGAACATCAACCCGATCAAATCACCGGTGCTGTTTGCCCATGTCATCCCTTCAACTGACTACCCGACCAGCAGTTGAATCGCGCCCATAGGGCGCTGTTCATCACCGCTGCTCGCCGGGAAGTCCCACCCGATGAAAAGGAACACTAAAATGAACAAGCTCACCAAAGGTGCAATCGCTGGAGCCGCCGGTATCGCACTTCTCCTTGGCGGCGCCGGATCGTTCGCACTGTGGAATGGCAGTGCTTCCGCATCGGCCGGCCAGATCCAGTCCGGCGCGCTCTCGGTCGCCAAGACCGGCAACACTGACGGGACCTGGCAGAACACGCCCAACGGCAGCAGTACGCCGGCCTCCGTCACGATCAGCAGCTTCAAGGCAGTGCCGGGTGACACGCTCACATTCACGCAGAAGCTCGACGTCACCGCGATCGGCGACAACTTGACGGCCACACTCGCCGTCGACCCGACATCGATCGTCGCGAACGCGACCAACCCCACAGCGAGCGCAGCGCTGCGAACCGCGCTGCTCCAAGGGATGACCGTCTCTATCGCGAGTCTGCCCGCTAACATCGTTGCCGGTGGAACGGCGAACACGTTCACGGTCACCAACGCGACAGCCCCCCAGACCGTCACCGTGGTGGTGACGCTGCCCTTCCCGCGCGGCACGGCAGGCGACAACACCACCCAGGCCGGCTCGGTCAACCTGTCCAGCCTGGCGTTCACCCTCACACAGAACTAACCGACCCCTGACAGGCGGGTGGATGCCCTGACGCAACCCCGGGCATCCATCCGCCACCGGCCACGTGTGCGCGGGCCCGGCGAGTTTCCCGCCCGACCCTTAGCCCGAGCATCGTTAGTCCGAGCGCCGTGACACCCCTCCCTCTGCAGAAAGACAACCCGAATGTCTCCCGCACTCCGTTTCATACGGCGACCGCCGCGTCAGGCACGCATCAGCGCGCGCACAGGCGACCGCCGCACCCTCGCGACGGCGGTTGCCGCGACGGCGGTCGTGCTGGCTGCGGCGGTCGCAGTGTCCGGCGGCAGCTTTGCCCTCTGGAACGGGCGGACAACGGTCAACGCCGGAACAGTCACCGCGGGAACTCTCAGCGTCGCCGAGACCATCTCCGCCTCGCTGACCACCACATACAACAGCGGCAACACGACGACCACCGGCAGCGTGCTCGTCACCAACGCCGGTAACGTCACCGCCGATTACACCGCAAGCCTCACACTCGGCACCGGCTCGTCCACGACGCTCGCCAACTCAATCACTGTGACGGCCTGGCCGGTGGCCGGGCCGTCGAGTTGCACTGCCTCGGCCCTCGTGCCGGCTGGCGCCGCCACCGGCACCTGGGCGTCGATGATCGCGGGCAGCACCGCCGCACCCGTTACCGGAACACTCCCCGCCGGCGGATCCGTCACCTATTGCCTGCGCAGCGCGATGAATGTGACGGCGGTGCCGGCCGGCATCTCGAGCGGCGACACGCTCACGCCGGTCGTCACGACGGATCTGTCCGTTGCCGGCTGGAGCACCTCCGCATCGGCGAGTCTCACTCAGACGTTCCGAGACGACATGCCGCCCACGGCGCCGAGCGCCCTGGCCTCCTCGAACGTGTCAGCGACCTCGACGAAGCTGGCCTGGACGGCCGCGACCGACAACGTGGGCGTCATCGCGTATGACGTGTACCGCAGCGGCACGAACACGCCGATCGGCACCACCACCGCGACCGACTTCACCGACACGATTGTGGCAGCCAACACCACGTACACCTATACCGTCAAGGCGCGCGATGCCGCCGGCAACACAACCTCCTCCGCCGGTTTGCTCGTCGACCGCACCGCACCATCCATTCCGACACTCACCGCTACGGCCGCCTCGCCAACATCGGTCACGCTTTCCTGGTCGGCTGCCACCGACAACGTGGGTGTGACCGGCTACGATCTCTTCCGTGACGGCGCATTCTGGCAGACAGTGTCAGCGCTCAGCGCAACCGACACCGTCGCTGCAGGATCCACCCACACCTACACCGTGCGATCCCGTGACGCCGCCGGCAACACGTCTGCTTCGAGCGGGACCGCGACCGTGACGACCGTGCCGGTCACGCAGACGAATTGGTACCAGGTGACCAACGTCGGCACCGGGCAGTGCATCGAAGCGACCAGCTGGGGTACGGCGCCGGGAACAGCGCTCACTCACCAGGCCTGCGTCGTTCCGGCGACCGGCAACCAGACGTGGCGGTTCACGACGAGCGACAGCGGCTACTTCGTCGTCTCCCCGGGCTACGCAGCCGGCAATCTGGTGTGGGATGTCAACGGTGCCGGAATGGGAGACGGCGTGCAAGTCTTCCTGTGGGGATTAAAGACCTCCGGCATCGCGAACCAGCAGTGGCAACTCGTGCCGGCGGGCAACGGTCAATTCCAGATCGTGTCCCGCAACAGCGGCCTGTGCCTGGATGCCGGCGGATACGCTAACGGCACCGCATCCAACTCGAACACGATGCGGCAGCTAACCTGTGTCGCCGGTAACACGAGCCAACTCTTCACCTTCACCACCGCGATCGTCGGATCCGGCGGGATGCCGCCCACCGCACCAGCCACGCTCACCGCCAACGGCACGACCAGTAGCGCCACCACTCTGACTTGGAGCGCTGCAACAGACGACAACGCTGTCACTGGTTACACGATCTACCGCTCCGACCTGAGTGCACCCGTTGGAACGGTGACCGGATCGACCCTGACCTTCACCGACTCCACCCTGACGCCGGGCGCCACGTACACCTACTCGGTGGTGGCGACGGATGCTGCAGGCAACCTCTCGCCGCGCTCGAGCAGCGTGAGCGTGACGACCACCGCCGCCACCCCAACGTTGATGTGCACCCAGCAGGACCCGTACAACGCCGTGGTGACATGGACGAACCCGGCCGGCGCGCCGACATCAACCAAGTATGACGTTCTCGTCAACGGGGTGGTCGTGTCCAGCAAGTCGCAGACCTACTACTACACGACTTTCGAGATAACGTCCTCCGTCCTCAGCAGCGCTGGCGTCTCGCAGCCGACAACCGGCATTCCAGTCGTGGTGAGAATCAGCGGTCAGAGCACGCCGCTTTTCAGTAGAACGATCGGCTCGCAAAAACTCTGGAACGAGGTGGTGCCGTTATGCCAAGGCTGACAACGGTCTCGCGCATTGCCGCTTTCTGCATCGCACTCGCCGGAGCCGTTGCGGTCGGATGGGTGTCGCTCCCGGCCGTTGCGACGACAGCTGCACAATCCGACACCGGCATCGTGGTGAGCGCCGACGGTACCCACTTCGCCGACGCGCTGGCGAAGCCGCTGCTCGATCCTGCCCGGCTGATCATCCCCGGCCGCAGCGAGTCGGCATCCCTCTATATACGCAACGACTCGACGCGGGCAGCGGCTATCACGCTGCATGCGATGAAGGTCTCCTACACTTCGACGGAGCTGGCACGCTTGCTGCAGGTTTCAGCCTCGGCCGATGGTGGGGGCAGCGGTGCGCCCGTGCGACTCAGCGGCGGCGACTGCCTCCCGCTGATTTCCGCGATTTCCCTTCCCGCCGGCATGACGACACACGTCACACTCACCCTGGTGATGTCGGCAGAAGCCTCCGGTGCAGAAGGACAACGCGGGCGGGCCGCTTTCAATGTGGTCGTCTCCGTCCACGCGGCGGCCGAACCGGCGATCCCGGGCGCGGCATGCGCGGCCGGCATCGAGGTGCCCGTCGTGTCCGACCCGCACTCCCCCACCGACTGGTCGGAACCCGGTGACCTCGCCGACACTGGTTCCGGGCTGCTGATTCCGCTGGCGGCCGCTGCCGCCCTCGCAGGAGTCGGCTTCGCACTCGTGGCGGCGGCGCGACGCCACCGGACGCGCGACGAACACCGGCTGTGAGCGCAATGCCGCACACCACACGTGTCGTTGCATGCACGTCCTTCGTGCGCGGCGCGGTTATGATGCGCAATATGGACACGGAACGCCTGCCCGGCAACACGGCCGACACCGGCCGGTCCTCGGCCGGAGGTGTGCCGGTACGCGCCGAGCCTGAACATCATGCCGTTTTCCGTGCCATCGGCACCGGTTTGAGCGCTGGGCTCTTCGCCCTCGTGCTGCTGCTGGCCACAGTGCTGATTATCGTGCCGTGGATCGCGCATGCCACGCCGCTGACGATCCTGACTAGCTCGATGGAACCGAAACTGCCACCGGGCACGCTTATCGTCGTCAAGCCGGAACCGATCGCGAACATCCGGACCGGGGATGTCATTACCTACCAGATCGCGCCGGACAAGCCCGCCGTCGTGTCACACCGGGTGATCAGCATCTCCACCTCCAGCGACGGGAAACGCACCTTCATCACCAAAGGCGACAACAATGCGGTTGCCGACCCCGTTGTCGTGCCCGCCCAGGTCAAAGGCGTGGTCTGGTACAGCGTTCCGTGGGTCGGCTACATCAACAATACTCTCAACGGATCGAACCGCTCATCGCTGATTCCGCTGATTGCGGTCGCCCTCATCGGCTACGCCGCCTTCATGATCGCCGCAGGCGCGCTTGAGCGTGCGCGGAAGCGGCGCGTGACCAGACGCACCTGACGCGATTCCCATAAATAAAGGGGGAAGGCCCCGACCGAAGTCGGGGCCTTCCTTGGGGGCGAAACGCCATCAACCGATCAACTGGATCAGTTGTACGTTCCGGGGGTGTAGTCATCCGAACTGAAGCTGTCGAAGTCGACGAAGCTCAGGTCGTTCTCGTTGAACACGGCGTCGTCGGTGAAGATGCGGTTCGGGTAACGCTCCGCCTTCGCCTCCTCGGTCGCCTCGACGGTGACGTTGCGGTAGCGACCCAGGCCGGTACCGGCCGGGATCAGCTTTCCGATGATGACGTTCTCCTTGAGACCGATCAGCGGGTCGCTCTTGCCTTCCATGGCGGCCTGCGTGAGAACACGCGTGGTCTCCTGGAACGACGCGGCAGACAGCCACGACTCGGTTGCCAGTGATGCCTTGGTGATACCCATGACTTCCTGACGAGCGGATGCCGTCTTCTTGCCCTCGGTCAACGCGGCCCGGTTGAGCTCGTTGTACCGCTGACGGTCGACCAGTTCACCCGGCAGCAGGTCGGTGTCGCCGTGCTCGACGACGGTGACCTTGCGCAGCATCTGGCGCACGATGACCTCGATGTGCTTGTCGTGGATCGGCACCCCCTGTGACCGGTACACGCCCTGCACACCACCGACGAGGTGCTCCTGCACCGCACGCACACCGCGAACGCGCAGGACCTCCTTCGGGTCCACCGCCCCGACGATGAACTGCTGGCCGAGCTCCACGTGGTCGCCGTCTTCGACGAGAAGCGTCGAACGCCTCAACACCGGGTAAGCATGCTCCTCATCGCCCGAGTCGGGCGTCAGGATCACCTTGCGGCTGCGATCAGTGTCTTCGATCCGGATGCGACCGGCGGCCTCCGCGATCGGGGACGCACCCTTGGGGGTGCGGGCCTCGAACAACTCCGTCACACGGGGCAGGCCCTGTGTGATGTCGTCAGCGGATGCCGACCCACCGGTGTGGAAGGTACGCATCGTCAGCTGCGTTCCGGGCTCACCGATCGACTGGGCCGCGATGATGCCGACGGCCTCGCCGATGTCGACGAGCTTGCCGGTGGCCAGCGAACGGCCGTAGCAGACCGCACACACGCCGACCACAGACTCACAGGTCAGCACGGAGCGAACCTTGATCTTCTCCACGCCGGCCAGAACCAGCTTGTCGATCAGCACGTCGCCGACGTCGGAGCCGGCTTCCGCGATGACGGTGCCAGAGGCATCCACCGCGTCAGCGGCCAGCGAACGGGCGAACACGGAGTTCTCCACGTTCGGGTCGCGCACGAGCTTGCCGGTGGAATCCGGTGCAGCGATCGGCAACTCCAGGCCACGGGTGGTGCCACAGTCGTCTTCACGGATGATGACGTCCTGCGACACGTCGACCAGACGACGGGTCAAGTACCCGGAGTCTGCGGTACGCAGAGCAGTGTCGGCCAGACCCTTGCGGGCACCGTGCGTGGCGATGAAGTACTCCGCGACGGACAGGCCCTCGCGGTAGCTCGACACGATCGGGCGCGGGATGATCTCACCCTTCGGGTTGTTCACGAGTCCACGCATACCGGCGATGTTGCGCACCTGCAGCCAGTTACCGCGGGCCCCGGAGGAGACCATGCGGTAAATCGTGTTGTCCTTCGGGAAGTTCGCCTGCATCGCCTCGGCGACCTCGGCTGTTGCATCCGTCCAGATCTTCACGAGCTCCTGACGGCGCTCGGTCTCTGTTGTAAGACCCTTGTCGAACTCGCCCTGAACCTTCGCGGCCAACTTCTCGTAACGCGCGATGATCGCGGGCTTCGACGGCGGCGTGAGGATGTCCGAGAGCGCGACGGTCACACCGGAACGGGTTGCCCAGTAGAAGCCTGCGTCCTTGATGTTGTCAAGGGCAGAGGCGACTTCGACCTTCGGGTAGCGCTCGGCAAGGTCGTTGACGATGCCAGAGAGCGTGCCCTTGTCCGCAACATCGACGATGAACGGGTAGTCGGCGGGAAGCGCCTCGTTGAACAGCGCGCGGCCGAGGCTGGTCGGAACCAGCACCGTGCCGGCGGCCTTGCCGCGGCCATCTTCCACGTCAACGAGCTCGACACCCTCGGGCTGCGTGCCCTCGGCGAAGACCTGGTCGGTGAGGCGGATGCGCGCCATCGCGTTCAAATCGAGCGAGCCCTGATCCTTGGCCAAGATCGCCTCGGAGACCGAGGTGAACGCGCGGCCTTCACCGACTGCGCCCTCCTTGATGGTGGTGAGGTGGTGCAGACCGATGATCATGTCCTGCGTGGGCAGGGTAACCGGGCGGCCATCGGATGGCTTCAGGATGTTGTTCGAGGCGAGCATCAGGATGCGCGCCTCGGCCTGAGCTTCGACGGACAGCGGAAGGTGCACAGCCATCTGGTCACCGTCGAAGTCCGCGTTGAACGCGGCGCAGACGAGCGGGTGCAGCTGGATGGCCTTGCCCTCGACCAGTTGCGGTTCAAACGCCTGGATGCCCAGACGGTGCAACGTGGGTGCGCGGTTCAGCAGAACGGGGCGCTCACGGATGATCTCCTCGAGCACGTCCCAGACCTGCGGACGGCTGCGCTCAACCATGCGCTTCGCTGCCTTGATGTTCTGAGCGTGGCTCAGGTCGATCAGACGCTTGATCACGAACGGCTTGAACAGCTCCAGAGCCATCTGCTTGGGCAGACCGCACTGGTGCAGCTTCAACTGCGGGCCGACGATGATGACCGAACGGCCCGAGTAGTCCACGCGCTTGCCGAGCAGGTTCTGGCGGAAACGACCCTGCTTGCCCTTGAGCATGTCGCTCAGGGACTTGAGGGCGCGGTTGCCTGTGCCCGTGACGGGGCGACCACGACGACCGTTGTCGAACAGCGCGTCGACGGCCTCCTGCAGCATCCGCTTCTCGTTGTTGACGATG
>DATCDQ010000008.1:0-69606 GCA_036510655.1 Microbacteriaceae bacterium
CAAATGTCCCGCGAGAGCTTCGACATCCAAAAGTTGACGTCGACCATCATCACGACCCTGCATGAAACAAGTCTTAACCAGACCTGCGAATCCGGTCGAAGACGCGCCTTAAACCGCAGAATTGTTCAGCAGCGTCCTAGGGCGCGCATCCTTGAGGCGAAGGCGCACGCGCGCGAGCAGTTCGTCGAAGCGAAATGGCTTCGCGAGATAGTCGTCCGCGCCGTTCTCGAGCCCGGCGACGACATCCTGGCTGGATGATCGGGCCGTCAAAACGATGATGGCGATGGGATTCCCCTCGCCCCGGAGCGTTTCCATCACGGTGAAGCCGTCGATGCCGGGCAATCCGATGTCCAAGATGAGGAGATCGTGTTTACCAGTGCGAGCCTCGTCCAGCGAACTCCCGCCGTCGGCGGCGATCGTGACCGAGAAGCCGGCTGCGCGCAGCCCCTTCTCGACGAAAGCGGCAATGCGCTGCTCGTCTTCGGCGATCAGGATTGTGCTCATCGGCTGCCTTTCTCAGATGGGTGCGGATGTTCGGAGCCGTCGACCGGGTCGTCGTCGACCGGCTCGTTGTCGACCGCGAGCGAAACCGGGATGCGCATCGTGAACGTCGAGCCGCTGCTGGAACTCAGCAGATCGACGGTGCCCCCGTGAGCCTGAGCGATGGCGAACACGATGGCGAGGCCAAGGCCGGAGCCATCCGGATGGTGAGGCGTGTCAAGTCGGACGAAGCGGTCGAACACTCGAGCCTGATCGAGGGCTGGGATTCCGGGACCGTCATCGCGCACCCAGAATCGGAGTTCATCTTGGACGCGCCCGGACGACCGACTGCTGCCCATCCGGATTGTTCGCCCGGGAGTCGAGTACTTGGCGGCATTGTCGGCAAGCTGGAGCCATGCCTGCGTGACGCGATGGATGTCGAGCTCGACCTCGCCGCTCGCCGACTCCTCGACCAGCCACTCCCTTTCCGGCGCAAGCGCAGCGACCTTCGCCAGCGTGCTCGCCGTCAACTCGTCGAGATCAACCCACTTTCGAATGACGAAGCCCGGCCCCCGAGATTCCGCGAGCAGTGAGATCTGCGCAACGAGCTCGTTCATTCTGTCGAGCTCGTCAATCGCGAGCGCCCGCGTCGCCTCGACGTCAGCCGGCTGAGTCGCCTCCATGAGTTCGAGATGGCCGCGCACAATCGTGATCGGTGTTTTCAGTTCATGCCCGACGTCGTCGAGCAGCCTGCGCTGCGCAAGGAACGACTGCTCCAGTCGATCGAACATCGTGTTGATGGTCACTGTCAACCGCGAGATATCGTCGTTCCCGGTCACCGGGATCCGCTGGGTCAGATCCTTGGCCGAATTGCGCGCCGCGGCATCCCCGAGCAGGCGAAGCGGGCGCAGCAGTCGTCCGGCCACGAACCACGCCACCAGCCCGATCAGGAGCAGAGCGGCGGCCGCAACGATGGCGTAGATCTGGAACGACCCCGCGATCGATCCGAGCACCGCGTCAAGGTCGTACCCGGCGACGTACAGCCCCGAACTCGGGTCGCCCGCGACCGAAACGGGAACGATGATGTAACGGATCGTGGCCGTCGTCGTCTTGGCCGTGCCGATCACGACGTGCGTCGGATCCGCCTCGGCCACAAAGCGATGCACGAGCGCCTTCTGCTGATCCATGCGGAACGACAGTGTCCCGGCCGGTACGAGCGCGGCTTGGCCGTTGATAATGCCCAGCACGCTCTCATTCTGCGCAGGGAAACTCTGCTGAATTGCCGCTCGAAGCAGCTGATCGACGGTCGTCGCCTTGTCTCGGGACGCGACGGCCTTGAGATCCGTGACGCTGCGCATAAGTGCCTGATCCACGCCCGCCAAGGCGCGTTCACGCTGAACGAAATAGGTGGCGGCTCCCGATGCGAGAAGCCCGAGCGCTGCCACGAGAAGGATGGTGACGACGATGCGCGCACGCACGGAAAGCACGCGCCGGTCAACCCGAGCAGTCGTATGTCGCTTGGATCTCGTTACGACGCGCACACCTCCATTATCCGGATCGCCGCCGCAAGCGCCGCGTGCGCCAGATGAAATCCCTCTCATCTGCTGACGTCGGGCACCGGCACAGTACAGCCAGCCCGATGAACCGCGCCACCTGACCCACTCACGCGGGAAGGGCATCCCCCGGGAAACCGCGAGTGGCGTGCACCTCGTACGTGAAGATACCGGCCCGCACACCAGGATCGTCGTCCATGATCACTCGCACTTCGTCCGGCGTACCGGTGAAGATCCCAATGCCTGAAACGTCTGACTCGTCGTTGACCGGACACACGATCGCCAAAAGCCCCGCCTCGCGCAGTGCGAAGTTGCGGCGCCCGTGCTCCCAGATGATCGCATCCATACCGCTCTCGACGCGTTTCGCGGTCTTGCGTAAAATCACCGCGGTGTACCGCTTCGCACCCTGCAGTCGCGAACGCATTTGCTCGTCGGTTGGATACTCCATCGTTCGCTCCTGAACCTCGGATGCTGCTGCCAGCGTCGCCGACGCGCGCGGCGTCATCTATCGTCCCCCACAATGTGCCGTGGCGCTAGTGCGCTGCACGTGCGCTGGCGCGGTCAATGCTCGCTGCGGTCGGCCCCCCGCTGCGCTCAGCCGGCCGCCGTGGCGAAGAGGCGCTCCAGACGCGGCACCGGCGTCGGGGCCATCAGGTCACGCACGTCACGCTGCAGCGCCGGCAGTTCAGTGAAGCGCGCCGCGATTGCGTGTGGCGCCAGACCCAGTCGGCCGAGATCGCCGGCAAGTTGCCGCTGCCAGTAGCGGGTGGAGAACCAGACGGGCATCCGCAGAAAGATGACGCTGAGAGCACGGGGCGTGATCGTCGCCCCGGGCCGATACGCGCCCGACCGGGCTCGCGCCGGCTCCCTCAGCGCGAGGAATCCTTCGCGTACTGTAAGCACGAGCTCACGAACGGCTGTGCTGTCGGCGGCGAGCGCCGCGACGTCTCCGTCGACGGCCGCGATCGCCGACTCGAACGCCGAGATGAAGATGAGATGGGTCTGCAACCAGGCGCGCATGTCTGCGGCGAGCGCAACAGGCAGGTTGGCCGTGCGCAACAGTGCACGCAGCTGTGAGTGTGGGGCGGTCGCATCCTGAACCGCCCGACCGGAGGCCACGCCGATCGTCGTCGGCTGTTGCGCCACCTGCAGATAGCGCACGACGCCGTCGTCCTCGACCTTGCCGGCCACACCGGGAAACGCCGGCACGAAGCGGGCGGACCCGATCGCGGCTTCGAGCACACCGAGTTCCCCTGACTCGCTCGACCCGCTGGCCACATTGATCAAACTTGCCACGACGCCCGCCCGGAGCCCCGCGAGTTGCGGCAGCGCCGCATCGACTTGATCGCGCCGAATCGCGATGAGGGCGACGTCGGCGGTGTCGGCATCCGCGGCATCCGTCACGACCATGGGGAACACTGTCTCTGCTCGAACACCGTCGCGCACCAGCGTGATGCCGTGCGCACGCAGAAGCTCGGCCGTCTCGCCTCTGGAGACAACCTGCACGTCGTGCCCAGCCGACAGAAGGCGTGCAGCGAAGACGCGACCGATCACCCCTGCGCCGAAGACGAGTACCCGCACGTGATCCCTCCCCGATCGGAACGAACGGATGCCGCGCATCCCGTCGTCAATTCATCATGCGGGAGCACTGCGCCTGTGTCTACCCGCCGTCGCCGGGCGTCGCGCCGACACGGTGCGCCAGGTATTGTGCGGTGCTAACGCAATACCGACCCACACTAAGTTTTCTCGCGTGCGCTCGGCTCGGACCGTGCGCAATGGCCTAACATCGGATCCATGGCAGGCAGGGGAAGCTACGCGAAGGGGCTCGCCAAGCGCGAGGAGATTCTGCGCAGCGCCCTCGAGGTCTTCTCTCGTCAGGGCTATCGCGGCACGTCGCTACGCGAGCTCGCCAAGGCAGTGAACCTCAGCCAGGCCGGCATCCTGCATTACTTCGACTCGAAGGAGCAACTGTTCGCCGAGATTCTGCGCAAACGCGACGAACTCGACGGCGCCCGGTACGCCGAAACCGATGAGGCCGCGCACGCCCTGGTCGCGGTGATGCGGCACAATGCCGAGGTGCCGGGCCTGGTGCAGTTGTACGCGAACATCTCCGCCGCCGCGACGGAAGCGGACCACCCGGCGCATGACTATTTCGTGCGCCGCTACGACGGGATGCGACGAATGTTCGCCGACAGCATCCGCACCCAGCAAACCGCCGGACAGTTCCCCGCCGAACTCGATGCGGACATGATCGCGACAGTCATGATCGCCACTGCCGACGGGATGCAGGTGCAGTGGATGCTCGATCCCGAACGGGACATGTCCGATCACCTGGAATACCTGTGGTCATTACTGTCTGGCATCCACCAGCCCGACAGGCGGCCGAGCGAGAGCGCGCAGTGAGCACTCGATCACCGCGCCGGACAGCACGCTGGCGAGTGCCGACCTGCGACGGCATAATCTTTCCGTCGTCGCACGCTATCTTGTCGACAAGGGCCCGAGTTCGCGCAGTCGGATCGCGGCGGGCACTGGACTGACCCGGAGAGCCGTCACCGCTCTGACGACCGCGCTGACCGGTGCCGCCATCCTGCACGAATCTGCGCCTGCTGCACGCAGCGGCAAGGGGCGACCCATCACACTGCTGAGGCTCGCAGCCGATGACGTCGCATTGGTCGCGTTCGCGCGCGCGTTCTCGCCCGCGTTCTCATCCGCGTTCGCGCGCGCGTTCTCGCCCGCGTTCTCATCCGCGTTCTCGCGCGCGTTCTCATCCGCGTTCTCGCCGCGGCAAGTGGTGCGCAAAGTGCGCGCTCGACCGGGGGAAAGCGCGTTTCGCACACCACAAACGTGCCCGCCGAATGAGCGCGTCCCACCTGCTGCGTTGCTGGTGCGCAAAGTGCCCGCTCGGTCGATCGGCAGGGCACTTTGCGCACCAGAAACGCGAGTTGTGTGGATGCCGCGCGCCGCCCACCCCTGTCGCCGGATGCCGGGGGCCGGCCGAGGCGGGCATCGAGCGTTGCTCGAACGGACGAGCGTTGCCTCAACGGACGAGCGTGCGTGCCTGGGCATGCACGCTCGTCCGTTTGAGGCACGGGCGCTGCCCGGACCCATCTTCGTATACTCGGGGTGGTGCACCTGAATCGAAGCTTCGTCGCTGCGACCGCCACCATCCGGGGTGCCATCGGTGCTGTGCTCTGGTTCCTCAGCGGGCTTGCGATCTTCGCCGTTGCGTCACTTTCGATCCGCTGGGAGGCCGCCATTGCGCTCCTCATTCCGCCGACGGTTCCAGTTGGCACGTGCGTGGCAACAACTGGCGCCATGGAATCTGCTACTGCCGACGCTCGGCGCACTGCTGTTCGGCGGGCTTCTCGGCCTTGCGTTGTGCGGGTTGCTCGGCTGGCGGCGCTGGCGCGACCGCGGTGACCCTTGCGCCCGGCGCTTCGGTCGGGGCCCACCTCGGCTGGGGCGCGACAGGCGCCGTGGACGATACGGCCCGCACACTCTGGGTGGCGGCATACCCGGGAGCGCAACGCACACAACTCGCGATCGACACGGACCTGGTCGATGATTCGCGAGTCTCGGTCACGGCCTGGGCGGTGCCGCAGGCGTCGGGCTGACTCGGGTGCGCAGAGCCGGTGGTCGGGGCTGAGTCGCCGGCCGGCATCGAACGATGCTCTAATGGACGAGCGTTGTCGCATCGGACGAGCGTGCATGCCCAGGCAGGCACGCTCGTCCGTTTCTGGCACGCTCGTCCGTTTCAGGCATGTTTCAGGCACGCTCGTCCGTTTCAGGCACGCTTGGTTTCGAAGCGGAGCCGGTTAACTTCGCGCTCGCAGTTCGCCCAACGCTGTGTGCAGCCGATCGCCGAAGCGGTCGGGCAGCTGCGACGGCAGCGCATCGATCGGCCACCACGCGACGGCCTCGCTTTCGGCGCTGACTTCGGGTGTGGCATCCGCCTCGGCCAACGCGACATAGCCGACGTCCCAATGGGTCGCGCAACGACCGAAGGCCGCCGCCAGAGCATGTCGATTCAGGTCGTACGGCGTCGGGTTGGTGAGCTCGTCGTCAATCAGCGTCAGCCCGGCGAGGCCACTCTCCTCGCGCGCCTCGCGCAGAGCGGCGGATGCGACCGACGCATCGTCCGCCTCGATGTGGCCGCCGAGCTGCACCCAGAACCGCCCCTTCTTGTGAAAGCAGAGCAGGGTGTGCGTAAGCTTCGGCGTGAACACGAAGCAACTCGCGGTCAGATGCTGTGGCCCGCCGTCACGGGCGAGAGCGGATGCGCCGCGCGCGTCGAGAAAGTCGAGATACTCGAGCCGTAGCTCGCGCTGTTCAGAAGCTACGGGCATCCACTCGGTCAACGCCGCAGCCAAGGTCTGTACTCGGAAGCCCGTGTCGATCGTCACGACTTCAGGCTAGCCGCGCACCCGCACGGGCAGTGGCGATGATGCCGTCGAGTGAGCTGTCCGCAGCGACGCTCAGTACACGAGCGGCACGAACTTCGCGGTGCGCTTGGCGTAGTCCGTGAACGGTTCCCCGTGGTGCTCGGCCAGGTGCTTGTCGAGCATCGGAATGTTGCCGAACACGAACAGGCACACCATCAGCCCCGGAATGATCAGCGCCCAGGCGCTTCCGGCAATGAACGCGAATCCGATGAACAGCATGCAGTCGCCGAAGTAGTTGATGTGCACTGCGTAGCGGAACAGACCGCCGGTGTACAGCTGGCCGACGTGCGCCGGGTCGGTCTTCCAGCGCTTGCGCAGATACTCCGACGCCGTATTCAGCACGGAACCGACCAGGTAGAGGACGATGCCAACTGCGGTCCCGATGCCCACGGCATCCGGATTGAGTGCACCGAGGGTCGCCATCGTGACATGGATGGCGATGATCCAGATTCCGACCCCGATCGCCTCACCGTATTTCACTTCGCGATTGACCATGACGAACGTCGTGGCGATGATGCGTGCGAGATAGACGAATGAACATGCGACGAGCAGGATACGACGCGGGAGCGCAGCATCCGGAACGCTTGCCCCGAACCAACCCGCAATCACGGCCAGACCGCCGAAAAGCAGCCACGCACCGATCGCGACACCCAGCGCGTTAAGGCCGACCAGGACGAGCTTCGCGCCGATCGACGGCGTGCGTGTGCGGTACATCTCATTTCCTTCTTTCACTTGTCTCGCGATCCAACTTTCACTTGCCCCGCGATCGGGGTCACAGCGGCACAGATGGAGCGGTCAGGCCGCCGCCGTAGACGGCCAGAAGCTCGCCGCCCCAGAGCGCCATGCCATCCGGCGACAGCGGATCCACCCGAAGAACCTCGTTCAATCGGCGATGCAGAATGATCACCGCCAGGTCATTAGCAAGGAGAACCGCAGCCCGTGCGTTCGGGTTCGCGCCGGGCGCCGCTGTTCCTGCCGCAACCATGCCGTCCAGGCCTGCGCGCGCCAGTTCGAACAGCTGCCGGAACAGCGTGCTCGCCGCCGCGCTCTCAGAAACCAGCATGCGCGCCAGATAATCCGGCATGGCGGAATCCGTCGGGAAGTACGCGGACATGGTCTGCGCCAGTGACGCGCTGTCGCGCGGGTCAGTGGGGGCAACGCTCGCCGGTTCGGCGCGCGTGACTTCGCTGATCATCCCCTCGAATTGGGCCAGCACGTGCGCGTCGACAGCCTCACGCAGGCCGTCTTTTGATCCGTAGTGCTGAATCACGAGCGCAGGCGACACGGATGCGGCTCCCGCGATATCCCGGACCGTCACCGCATCCGCACCACGCAGAGCGAACAGGCGCATGGCTTCATCACGAATAACTGCCTTGGCGGTGCGGTCCCCTCGTGCCGGGCGGCCCCCTCGAGTCGCGTGACCGGCGCGACCCTCGCCGGCGCCATCAATATTTTGTGAACCCATGTTTAGCATTATAAACGGCTGTTTACAACTGTGACAAGACTGTTCCACACCTTTGGCAACAACGAGGCGGATCGGGCATCGCGCCGGGCAAATGACGGTGACCGTGGTTCCTCATTCAGGACCGGCGGCGCGATTTGCTGCAGTCCACGTCTTCAACCCCCGATCCAACCTGAATTCGGTACAGCGTGAACGGCTCCAAGGCCATTCCAGTAGCCGCCGCGGACAGTCACGGCAGCCAGTCGCGGCAGCGGTCGCAGCCAGTCACGGCTGCCGCCGCAGTTAGTCGCTGCGGCGAAGCGCGGCGCGGCGGTCAGTCGCGGTCGCGCATCCAGTGTTCGCGGAGGAACATCCGACCGAAGCGATCCGACAGCCGGGAACCGGTGAATTCTTCGGGATCGGCCTCGAACACGGCATCGCCGTCGGGCTTGGGCAGGTCGGCAGCGCGCTCATCCGTGATGCTGGTCTGCACGACTGCCGCGGTGATCATTGCAATTTGCGCGGCGTCAACGAAACGCAGGCCTGAGGCGGTCCTGAGCACGATACCGTCGAAGAGGTCGAGTTCTGGGTCCGCCAGCACGTGCTCGACGGTGCCCAGCTTGCTGCCCGACGCGCTGTCAACCGGGGTGCCCTTCGTCAAAGCCGTATACGCGATCGGGTCATTGTCACTCATGCGCTGCCTTCGCTGTCGAATCGGTTGGCTTATCCCAACCTAACGCCGCCGGGTTAGGGACGCGCCGAGAATTCCACGCTGTGTCCGGACCGGGGCCGCTCGCCGGTGAAACACGGATGGCAGGTGAAACACGAATGGCCGGTGAAACACGGCTTGCCGGTGAAACACGGCTTGACTCACGGGCGACACCGTCCCGCATTCAGGCTGGGCGGCGCGCATTGCCACGGTTCACAGCCACGGTTCACGAGTTCACGCTCGACTTCAACCTGAATTCGGCCCCGGTGGGCAGAATGGGGCGCACAGTCCCGCCGACGACTACGGTTAATCGACTCCGTAGTTGACCCTGTGCACTGCGACCAGCGCACGCACTTCGACCCTTGTGAGCGACATGCCGAAAAAGAAGAAGAAACGAACCAGCGGCGCCAGCGGTGATCGAAACCGCCGGAACGGCGGCGGGACCCCCCTCGCGGCGGAGACGGCATTGCAACGACGGTTCATCAGTTGGTACGAGCATCACGACGGGTTGGACGACGCGCATTTGTCGACGCCGGCCGTCTCGGCCTTGGTCGCGCGCCTTTTCGCGATGGTCCGGGAGCTGGGCCACGGTCGAACGCTCGCAGATCCGCGCCACACGACGCTGACGGCACTGCTCGACGCCATCGACGCGGAGGACGACGCTTTCACGCTGGCCGGCGATGCCGTCGACGTGTTGGGGCACTACCTCGACTTCCTCGATGACACCGATTCCTGGAACACCTCCGACGAAGAGTTTGACGCGAGTTACGCGATCCTCGACGATATTGACACTCCGGAATCCGGCGTCCTTCGCGAACTCATGGCCGCGCTCGACGAGGTGCCGGAGGTCTTTCCCTCCGACCAATTGAGGGCAATGAACGCGCTCCCGATCGTCGACGGTGTTGACCGATTTCTTGCGTGGGTTGGAAGCAGCCGCACACTCACCTCCACCGGTGCGCTGCGACTCGTCGACATCCAACCGGTTGCGGCGTTGATTGGCCTCGCTGCGGTCGGTCGCAAGAATGCGGAAGTCGAGAACGAGTTCGAGGCGCTCCTCACCGGCGCAGATCAGGCGCTGCACGGCGACCCTGCGACCACCAAGGCACCAATCGAGGTCGGCACGATGTGGGATCTCCCAGAACTCGCCGCGTGGTGGGTCACCCTGGACGACCTCAGCGTGATCGAGATCACGGCGACAACTGTGCGCCCCGGTCCCGCGGCTGCCGCCTGGCGGTCGACGGATGCGCCCGAGCACTTCACGCTGCGCACCGCATTCCTGCGGCTCTACGTGGGCTCGTGGTGGCAGCGCGAACTCGAGAGTGACGACCTCCTCGGGCCGCTGGCTGTCATCAACCTGATCGGACAACTGGCCGCCGCTGTCAGCCCGCACGTGTTGCCGGAGCTCAGCACGTCCGCACTGGCCGATATCTTCAGCGAATCCACCGACTTCGCCGGACTGGGCGTCGGCGCCGTCGGTGCTGGGCGATGTGCGATCGCGCTGCGCCATCTGTACGGAACCGGAATCCTCGTGAAACACGTCACGGCGGATGGCGCCGTTCGCTATGCGGTGCCCCCTGAACTGCGGCCCGTGGTCGCGGAGGCTCTGATCGAGGCGCAGACAGACCTGTTGGAGCCCGAGGACGACGAGCTGGATGACGAACTGCTCGACAGCCCGCACCCGACTGGCACGCTCCTGCAACTGAAGATCGCGCTGGTCGATGCGCGTCCCGTCGTCTGGCGTCGCATCCTCATCGAAGCGGATGCCACGCTCGGCGAATTGCACGAAGCCATTCAGCGCTCATTCCAGTGGAATGACAGCCACCTGCACCGTTTCACAGTGGACGACTGGTATTCAGGCGGTCCCACATTCGGACCCGTTCCTGACGGGGTCAGCAGTGGCGTGCTCGGCGGCGCCTTCGACGAGAATCTGATTGAGCTCGGAGCGCTGCTGCGCGAGCCGGCAGACGACCTTTTTTACATCTACGACTTCGGTGACGAGTGGCGGCACCTGATTCGGCTCGAGGAGCTCCGGCCGGCCGGCTTTGCAGACGCCCCGGCCTGCACCGACGGCCGCGGGGCAGCGCCGGACGAGGACTCGGGCGGCCCGAGCGGATGGGCGCAGCAGCTACGCAGTGATGCCGTCGCAGCCCGCTTCGATCGCGACGCGGTGAACGCGCGGCTGGCGCCGTTGCGCCGCATCCGCTGAGGGGCATCCGCCGACGGACATCCGCCAACCCGCATCCATCGACCGGCATCCGTCGAGCCTGGGCGGCGCTCGTGGCAAACCCTCAGCTGACGCAACCATCTGGTTGCACTCTGCTTGCTGTTATGCGAATATGTGATTGCACGTTAGCCGAAGGGAATATCGATGACAGCGAATACCGACAGGATCGTGCGCGAGGTCACGATTGCGGCGAGTGCGCAGCGCGTCTGGGAACTGATCCGTGTTCCTGGTTGGTGGATCAACGAGGGCACGATCGTCGAGGTCGCATATGACGCAACGAGTGATGTCAACGTGATCTGGCATCCGCAGTACGGTGGCTTTCGCGTCCAGACCGTCACGCTCGAGGAACCATGGCACGCCGCGTTTCGCTGGCTCGCCGGCGAGGGCGAGGATGACGAGTCTGCAGGGGGCTCGACGTCGACCCTCGTCGAATTCTGGATTGACCCGCGGCCGGGTGGAGTCACTCTGCGCGTTGTGGAGAGCGGATTCGACTCACTGTCTGTCAATGACGAGCAACGGCGGAAGAATATCGATGGCAATACGGAGGGCTGGGAGATCGAGCTGGCCGCCGCAATCGACTGGGTCGAGCGGACCGAGCCGGCCAGGCGAAGCGAGCCGGCCAAGCGGGTATGAATCTGGCAGCTCTCGCAACGACAGCACCCGCCGCAACAGCGCCGGTCTTCGCAGCGCTCGGGGACGCGAACAGGCAACGACTGCTGTTCCTGCTGGTGCGTGACGGGCGGGCATCCGCCTCGTCGCTCGCGCCTTCGTTGGAGGTCTCCCGGCAAGCCGTGGACAAGCATCTGCGCGTGCTCGCGCGCGCCGGACTCGTCGAGTCCGCGCGTGCGGGCCGCGAGGTGCTCTATTCGGTCCGGCGCGAAGAACTCGAACGGTCGGCCGCGTGGCTGCGCGAACTCGCCGACGGCTGGGACACTCGGCTGGCGTCGATCAAAGCTGCAGCCGAGGCCATCGATCAGCATGAAACCTAAAGAGCCCGGGGCCCCATGGGTCCCGGGCTCGCTGGAGCTCCCGCGATCTCGTCAGCCAGTGATCTGGACGGCTGCGATCTAGTCGGCCAGGATCAGGTAGAGGGCGCGGCGCGCCTCGTCGAGCTTCTCGATTGCGGCGGTGCGTTGCGCATCCGTCGCCGAGTGCCGCATTTGGTGCACGACCCCCATCAGCTTGCCGACGCTCGCGATGAACGCGGCATCCGCTTCAGTCGGGCCTGGGTTTGACTGCCAGGTGCGCGCGAGTTCGTCGGCGTTCTCCTCGACGTATTCGCGGCCCGCGTCGGACAGCTCGTACTCGGTGCGCTTACTGTCGCCGTTGGCGACAATCAGCTCCTCATCGACGAGCTGTTGCAAGGTCGGGTAGACCGACCCGGGACTTGGGCGCCATGATCCGCCGGTCTTCTCGGCGATGGCCTTGATCAGGCCGTAACCGTTGGACGGCCCTTCTGCCAAGAGCGACAGGATGGCGGAGCGGATGTCGCCGCGATTTGCGCGGCGTCCTCCGCGCGGACCGAAACCACGAGGGCCAAAACCGCCAGGTCCGAAACCGCCGAAGCCAGGGCCGAACCCCGCGAAGCCGGCGAAGCCAGGGCCGAAGCCGGCAGCGCCCATTCCGTGGCCGCGCCCGTGGTGGCCTTCAGAGGGGTCGTGGTTGAATCGCCCGAACGGCGATCCGTGTTCTGAGTTGTGTGCGTCTTTCATCGTCGCAGTATCCTTTCATTGCTCCCCACATGGGAGCTATCGCAGCAGTTCTGCGATGTGTCAAAGATATATCGTTGACTATCGTGTGTCAAATGGTTTTCAGAAAACTCGCAGGTAAAGGGCTTCGGCCACAAGTCCCGGCTGCACGAACGTGCGGTATAGGGTGGCCCGCCGGCTTCGCTCAGGGAACGACTTCGGTCGCCGCCCGCCGGTTTCGCTCAGGGAACGAGTACCCGCCGCGAGCGCGCCCGCAGCCGGAGGGCGAAGAAGAAGCCGAGTGCCAGGAATCCGGATGCGGCGAGCAGTGACGCGCGCGACGCATCCGCCATGCCGTTGGAGAGTGCACTGGCGACGGCTGGTCCAGATGCGCCAAGCGTGCCGCGGTCGCCCTGCGCTCGGATCGGCGCGATCGTTCCGCCGGCGGAAAGTTGTGTCGAATCCGACAGCTGCTGAGACACTGCGGGCGGCAGCCCGGGCACAGTGCCCAGTTGGGCGGGCACCGCCTGCGCCAGCCCGATGGCGAGCACGGCGCCGATCAATGCCGTTCCGAGTGCTGCGCCGACCTGCCGCACGGTGCTCTGCGTGGCCGAGCCCTGGCCGGACTGCTCCGGCGGGATATCCCGCAGAACCGTTCCGGTCAGCTGGGCCGAGGCGAGGCCGAGCCCGAGCCCGTAGAACACCAGCAGTGCGGCGAGCAGCCACGGCGATCCGTGCGCACCAAGCGTCAGCGCGGTCGCTATGACGCCAACCACCTCGATGCCGAGGCCGAGAAGAACGACGTTCGGCGCCCCCATCCGCTCGGACAGGTGCCGAGCCATCGATCCGGAGAAGAACGCGCCGACGCCCATAGCCGCCAGAACGAAGCCGGCACCGAGTGTAGTGAGCCCCATCGCATTGACGATGAACAACGGCAGCACGAACAGCAGGCCGAACTCGCCGATCGCCACGCACAGTGCGGTCAGATTGCCCCAGGTGAAGGTCGGCACAGCGAACAGCTTGAGATCAAGGATGGCAGAGCGCCCATTGTGCCCGCGATGCCGTTCCCAGAGCACGAACAGCACGATCGCGGCGATGCCGATTGCGCCAATCACAGGTATCGGCGAAATCGGTGCAGTTTGCGGCCAGATCCAGCCGAAGATGCGGAAGTCCGCCACCGATGCCCACCACCCGAGCGTGCGCCCCTCGATCATGGCGAAGACGAGCGCGCCGAAGCCGATCGCGCTCAGCAGCAGTCCGTCGACATCGAGTCCGCGTGCGCGGATGACCGTCTTCGTCTCGGCGACGGTCAAATAGGTGCCGATGAGCACCAGCACGCCGAATGGAACGTTGACGATGAAGATCCACTGCCAGGTGAACGCCGTGGTCAGCCAGCCGCCGATCAGCGGGCCGAACGCGGCCATGCCGGAGATCACGGCGCCCCAGACGCCGAACGCGACGGCCCGATCGCGGCCGCGGAACGTTGCATTCACGGTCGACAGAGTGGTCGGCAGAATCAGCGCGCCGCCGACGCCCTGCACCACGCGCGCCAGGATCAGTGCGCCAGCACTGCCGGAGAGCACGGCCAGCAGACTGCCGAGCATGAAGATGAGAACGCCGACCACGAGCATCCGTCGCCGGCCGAGGCGGTCACCAAGCCGGCCGGCGGTCAGCAACAGTGCCGCGAAAACGACGGAATAAATACCATTGACCCATTGAGCCTGGCTCAGGTCGAGTTTCAGGTCATCGATCAGCACGGGGAGAGCAACACCCACGATTGTGCCGTCGAGCACGATCATGGAAAGCGCCGCAGCCAGCACGCCCAGGCCGATCCAGCGACGCCGACCGGATGGCGCTGCGGCTGCCGCGGCTGCACCCGGAGCGCGCGCCGCTGCCGTCTCTGCTGCTTCCGTTTCCGCGCGCCCGTCCGTCATCGTTCGATCACCTTTCCATCTCCGAGAATAGGGAACCGGCGAACGCTGTCGCATCGTTCAAAGGTTGGAATCACTATCGTTCACCGCACGGCGCGGCCGATCGCAGCGCGGCTCGACGAGCCAGACCTTACTCCCGGCGCCGCAACCGGAACACGTCGAACAGCACGCGCAGCACAAGCAGCGCCGCGAGCACGATGAGCGTGTAGCCGAAGATCTGATACAGGCTCAGGGTCGGAGTGACCTCCGGCCCACCGCCGCTGATCAGCAGCAGTGTCGCCATGATGCCCGCGACGCCCGCCAGGAATGCCAGCACGGCCTCATTCACCAGGCTGCGGATCATGCCTCGGTCGCGGCGGTCCTTCCATGCGTTGAGCCTACGATGCCTCAAACCTTTGTCGACGCCGTCACCGTGAACTTCTCGTTGCGACCGATCTGGCGAGTCGGGCCGACAAACCGGCGCAACATCTGTTGATAGGCCAGATGCGAGTTGAAGACTGTCCACAACTCGCCGCCCGCTGCGAGCACTCGGCCAGCGTCTTCGATGAGCTTCAACCCGGCGCTTGCGTGCACGGCCGTGCCCACATGAAAGGGCGGGTTCAGCAGGATCAGCTCTGCGGATGCATCCGGCCGGCTTGCCAACGCGTCATCGCGTAGCGCCGCGACCCGATCGGCAACACCGTTCGCCTGCGCGGTGGCTCGGGCGGATGCGATAGCCGCCGCCGACTGGTCCGTCGCCAGCACGCGGATGCCCGGGCGCGCTTTCGCGAGCGCGACCGCCAAGATGCCGGTGCCACATCCGAGATCGATGGCGGATGCCGCATCCGGCTTCGCCTGCTCGAGGAAGCCGAGTAGAAAGCGGGTACCGAGGTCGACAGTCGTGCCCGCGAACGCGGCGCCGTGGGCGCAGACCCACAGGTCAAGGTCGGCGTGAAACTCCCGTCGTGGCCACTCACCGTTGGCCGCGGCTTCCGGTCCCTGGGCTTGTCGAAGGGCGCGCGTATTGAGACCACCTCGCACGGCCCCCAGAGGGGTCTCGATACGCTCGTTCCTCGCTACTCGACCACCGGAGACCGTGAGCACCCGGGCCTTCTGGCGGGCGAGCCCTGCCTGCACGTCGCTGAGCGACACCGCGAGCACGTCGTTCATCGACCGAGTCATGTGCTTGAGCATTCCACCGGCATAGACGGTTACATCCTCGGCGGCGTAACGTGCGATGGTCTGGGCGAGCTCTTCCAGGGCGGCCAGGCTCTTCGGCAGCCGCAGGAGCACGATCCGAGCGCCGGCCAACAACTCGGCGTCGAGGTCATGCGACGTGTACACACCGTCAAGCCCGAATCGCGCCGCATTCTCAGCCAGCGCCCGTTCGCCGGTCAGCGGATCCTGATGCGCGCGGATGCCGCGCACCCCGTGCAGCGCAGCAGCCCCGAGGGTGAGCGCGCCGTAGTTGTCCCCGATCACGACGACCTGGCCGGGTGTGGAAACCGCAAGTGCGTCGGCCGCGACGTCAAGGATCAGCCGGTCGGCGGCATCCGCTGCGAACAGGTTCGCCGCTTCAACGTCGGGATGCCGACGCAACGCGTCGAACGAGATCGGTACCGGTTCGGGAATTACTCTCACGCGCCCACGCTACCTTCCCGTGAATTGCCCCAAATGACCCTTCGCAGCTTGACAATGCCCGTCGTGGGGCCACGCACGGGTCGGGGCATGCCCCGCGGCTGCGAGGCGCGCCGAATTCAGGCTGGATGCGACATTTTTGGCAGGTTGCTGCCGCGAACCCCCGGTTCAGCCTGAATTTGGTCCGCGGGATGGCCGTAGCGACGATTTCGCTGGTCGAATAGCGCATGAGCGCAGCGAATGCGCGTATCGAGTCCCACACAGCGACGCAGCAGGTCTCGAGCCGCCACCCCCTCGGTGAGGTGCGGACTTGTGTCGCTTCCCGCGCTTCGAGAGCGACCGAAGTCCGCACCTCACCGGGGGATGGGGATCTGGGTGCGGACGGTTGTGCCCGGGTCACCGGGCCTTGCCGGTCGACCCGCGAACGACCAGGGTCGTGGCGAGCTCTTCGCGCAAGACGTTTGGATGCGCACCCGACCGGATGCGCAGCAGCATTCTCAGCGCCGCCGCACCCATTTCGGCGATCGGTTGCTGCACCGTGGTGAGCTGCGGACGCATCCATTGTGCTTCGGGCAGATCATCGAAACCGACCACGCTGACTTCGTCAGGGATGCCAAGCCCGAGCTCGGCCGCCGCGTCGTACACTCCAAGCGCCATCGTGTCGGAGCAGGCGAAGATCGCGGTCGGCCGAGCTGCCGTTCGCAGCAGGTCAGCGCTCAGCGCGGCAGCATCCGCCCGTCGCCAGTCCGCGTGGACTACTCGGTCGGCGGGCAACTCGAGACTGCCGTTCAATACGGCCGACCGAAAACCGTCGATACGAGCCTGGCTGTACAGGTGTTCTCGTCGTCCACCGATGACGGCAAACCGTGTGTGTCCGAGGGCGATGAGGTGTTCGGCCGCAGCACGCCCGCCTCCCCAGTTGGTGGCCCCGACGCTGGCGACCGATTCCGGAGGTTGGCGCACCGGGTCGAGCAGCACGACCGGCACGTTCGCCGCTGCGAGCGTCGCGAGTTGAGGCCCCGTCGTGTCGACGAGCGCCAGAACGGCACCGCGCAGATTTCGCGCGAGCAGTCGCGCGAGCCAAGCGTCGTCCGGCACGCGTGCGACGGAGACAACCAGATCGACGCCGGCCTGCACTGCAGCGCTCTCCACGCCGCTGAGTGCACGGTTCGACCAGGTCCCTTCTACGCTGCTGAGCACGAGATCGACGAGTGCCGCGGTTCCAAGTTGTCCGACCGCACGTTGCCCTCCTGCGCGTAGCCCGCTTACGTCGTGCCCGACGGCGCCATTCCCCGGTCGCCGCCGGTAGTCGACCTCCTCAAGGATGCCCATGATCCGCGAGCGCAGTTCAGCCGACACATCCGCTCGACCGTTGAGCACTTTCGACACGGTGGGGACGGTCGTTCCGGCTCGCCGAGCGACGTCCGCCAGTGTAATTCGACGACGTGCTGCCATAGCCGGACACTAACAAGCTCACGAGTGTTTGCGCAACTTTGAATCTGATTATGGATTGACTTCCCTCATAAATCGGAATAGAAATGCGTGGTGAGGAATCAGTGCACAGCCGAAGTTGCGCAAATTTCAAACGCGGCGAACATCACCTCAACACCTTAAAACTTCAACACAATGAAAGGGGGCAGCCCGTGGGCCAGCCGCTGAGAATCGGGATCGTGGGAGTCGGCGCAATCTCCGGCGCATATCTCTCCACCTTCGAACGACTGGAGGCCGTGCGTCTGACCGCGATCGCCGACATCGATGCGGCGCGCGCCGCATCCGTTGCCGCCGAACAGGGCGTGCGTGCGCTCGCGGTCGACCAACTGATCACGTCTCCTGACGTAGACCTCGTGCTCAATCTCACGATTCCGGCCGCACACGCCGACGTCGCGTTGAAGGCGATCGCCGCCGGCAAGTCCGTTTACGGCGAGAAACCCCTCGCAGCCACGCTCGTAGACGCACGAGCCGTCATCGATGCGGGCCGCGCTGCCGGCGTGCGCGTCGGATGCGCGCCCGACACCGTGCTCGGCACGGGTGTGCAAACCGCCCGACAGTCGATCGACAACGGCGCGATCGGCACCCCGATTGCGGCAACGGCCACGATGGTCACGCCCGGCCACGAGCGCTGGCATCCGAACCCCGACTTCTACTACCAGCCGGGCGGCGGCCCTCTGCTCGACATGGGGCCGTATTACGTGACCGCCCTCGTCACTCTGCTCGGCCCGGTCGAATCCGTGATCGGCGCCGCGAGCCACACGCGAGCGACGCGCACGATCGGTTCGGGTCCGCGCGAAGGTGAGGCGATTCCTGTGGACGTCGACACCCATGTTACCGGTGTGCTTCGTCACGAATCCGGCGCGCTGTCCACGATCGTCATGAGTTTCGACGTCGTCGCCAGCCGCGCCTCGAACATCGAGGTCCACGGGCCGGCAGGCTCGATTATCGTGCCGGATCCGAATGGATTCGACGGCAGCGTCCTGCTGCACGAACTCGGCGGAGAATGGCACACTCTGGCGCCGAGCGCAGGCTACCGTGACGCGTCGCGCGGTTACGGCATCGCCGACCTTGCGACAACCGCGCCGGACCGGATGCCGCGGGCGAACGGCGACCTCGCATATCACGTGCTCGACGTCATGACCTCGCTGCTCACCTCGGCCGCGTCTGGCCGGAGCGTCGTGGTTGAGAGCTCCTGCGAACGCCCGGCGGCCGTGCCGTTGTCGGACGCGCCCGGCGGCATCCGCCGCTAGTCGCTGATCGGAGCCGTCTCACACACGCTGGGCTCCAATGCGAAGCTCGCGCTCAGTGTCGCATCGCCGGCGAGAGTCAGCGGGCCGAGGGAGCCGGCATCCGCGTCGTAAGGCCGCGAAGCGGGCTCGAGCGCAATGGTGTCGACACGCCCCCACCACGGGAAGCCCGCCGTGTCGCGATGTTCCTGCCAGACATAGAGATAGGGAAACAATTCCGGGTTCCAGCGCAGCACGATAGCGGTGCCCGTGTCGTCGTTATGCAATCTCACGGAACTGCGCCCGGCGGCCGGCACGGTGCAGAATCCCGAAAAACTCTCGTCCGCGTCAGGGAACACGAGCTCGATCTCATCTCCGTCGATCGACAGCGATGAGCGCGGACCGATGAGCGCGCCGCTGAGTGCGGGATGCTCGGTCCAACTGAACGCGATGTCACGCCCGGACAGATTGGTGATGCTCTGCGTCACCTGCAAGCCGGCGCTCGTCGCCGCGAGTCGGCGTCGAACCGCGAACGGAACCGTCCGCAGCACGATGTCGAACGTGCACGAGGTTGCATCACGTTCGGTCAATCGCCAAGGTCGCCAGGCGGCCTCGCCGTGGAACGGATGCTGTACGCCGTCGAGCGTACGAGCGTCGCCTGCATGGGGCAGTAGGGTATGCCATCCGCCCGCGTAGCGCCGGTGCCATTCCTCGTTCGAGCGATCGGATGAGTATCCGCCGGAGAAATCCTCGCCTGCCCACGGTGTAGCGAGTAGAAATTCCGTTCCGCTGGCCGCGTGAACGAGCGACGATACGCGAGCACCGAGTCGGTCGACGGCCACGGCGAACGTGCCATCGACCGAGGCCAGCAATACCTGCCTATCGGGACCCTGATGACCGCTCACCGAAAGCTGTTCTGCCGCGTGCGCCGCACAGACGGCGCGAAGGACGCATGGAAGATCGTCGAGGCCGCACCGAGGGCGCCTGCCTCCAACTTCAAGAGTGAGCGTTGCACGGACACGTGACGGGCATGGTATGCCGTCGGCATTGAGTTCACCGCACGATCAATGGTCGTCACGACGATCTCTTCGAGTTCCGGCTCGAATGCGGGGCCGCCGATGACAAGCAACGGCAGGTCGAGAAGGTCGATCAACGCGACGGCGCCGAGCGCGATGACGTCGGCGACCTGATGCGCGGCCGCAACAACGGCCGGATTCGTCGCACCGACCTCGGCGCAAAACTCCTTGTAGGTGCGGGCCGCCCCCGCATAGCCCAACTCACGAGCAATTTCCGGGATCGCAACGGGAGGGTTGCATTCGCGCACCAGCTGAGGTCGCCCGGCGTCATCGATGCGGCCGAGGCGTATGGCGCAGAGTTGGCCGAACTCACCCGCGTTGGCGCTGAAACCGCGGTACGTTTCGCCGTTGAGCACCAGCCCGGAGCCCATACCGGTTCCGAAATACAGGTAGACAAAATCGCCTGCACGCTCGGTTCGGCCGATCCATCGTTCCCCGACCGCGGCCGCCGCACCGTCTTTCTCCACGACAACGGGGCAGTCGAGGCGTTCTGCGAGCAGGGATTGCAGCGGAACATTGCGCCAGGCCTCGGAAAGCGGAAGGTCCAGAAGCTCACCGTCCGCGGTGATCGGGCCGGGTACGGCGACGCCGACGCCGAGGAAAGTGCTCCGGTCGATTCCGGATGCGTAGACCACATCATGCACGCAACCTGCGATGAGCTCGACGAGTGCGGGCGGCGCGATCTCCCCGTGCAACGGAACAGTTCTGCGTTCGACCATTCGGCCGTCCAGATCCGCCAAGACGACCGATATCAACTCAGGGTCGACGAGGATGCCCACTGCGTGCGCCGCTTCGGCGCGCAGACGCACCGGAGTACGCGGCTTGCCCAACCGTTCGGTACGCTCCTGGGCGCCTTCGACCAGGAGGCCGCGCTCGAGAAGCACGCGCAAGATCCGTGAAACGGACTGTTGCGTCAGCCCAGTCTGCTCGGATATTTCCGTTCGACTGATTGTGCCAGCTTGTCTGATCGTTTCGATGATTGTGGACTCATTGAATGACCCGAGATCGTATTGATTCGCACCCGGCTGCTTCCGGCCACTCAGCGAGCGCGGATTCCGCGTCGCATACGGCCGGATGCTGCTCAGCGGTCGGGTGGCGGGGTCGGTCAGTTTGCTCACGGCGCCTCCAGCGCTCCATCTGGGCGGCGAACGCCCGCGGCCCAGGCGTCGTGTCCGGACAGCTCTGCTGGATAGTGTGCCGCCTTTTCCTCGTCGATGTCGATCCCCCAACCCGGGGCGTCGTTCGGGAACAGCCAGCCGTTTGTGATGCTCAACGTGCCGGGGAAAACCTCGTGGGTGGCCTCGTTGTACACGTGGCCCTCCTGGATTCCGAAGGCGACCGACGACACGTCGAGCGCGACGTTCGCGGCCGCACCGATCGGCGACGTGTCGCCCGGTCCGTGCCATGCGGTCTTGACTCCGCAGAGTTCCGCCAGATCCGCGACCTTGCGTGCCGGGGTGAGTCCGCCGATGTCGGATACGTGGCTACGGATGAAGTCGACGCCGCCGTCGCGGACGAGCCGCACGGCATCCGTCAGCGATGTCGTCAGCTCGCCCACGGCGAGCGGGATGGGACTCGCCGCGCGCACCTCGGGCAGTCGGTCCCAGTGCTCGGGCGGCAGCACATCCTCGAGGAAGAACAGGCGATACGGCTCGAGAGCGCGGGCCAGCCAGACAGCGTCTTTGGGCGTCAACCGAGAATGCACGTCATGCAGGAGCTCGATGTGGTCGGGCAGGGCGGCACGTGCGGCCTCGAACAACCCGGGAACGCGCCGAAGGTAGTCCCGCGCACTCCAGCCGTTGGAGTAGGGGGCGTTCGGGTACTCCGTCGGCAACGCCGGTGCCCCGTATCCGCCCCCGCCCGGCGTCGACAACTGCAAACGGATGTGCCGCCATCCGTCCTCGATGAACCGGTGCGCCTGAGCTATGGCTTCTTCGGCCGTGCGTCCGGCGGCATGGATGTAGGTGTCGGCAGCGGCGCGCACCTTTCCACCCAGCAGTTCGTGCACCGGCAGCCCGGCCCGCTTGCCCGCGATGTCCCACAACGCTTGATCAACACCAGAGATGGCATTGTTCGTCACGGGTCCGCCTCGCCAGTATCCGGTGTAGCCGATCAGTCGGGTCAGGTCGCCGATGTCACCGGGGTATCGACCGATCAGCAATCGCGCGACATGCTCATCGACGTAGGTCTGCACAGCCTTCCACCGCTGGGTGAATGTGGCGCAGCCGAGCCCGTAGAGGCCGGGCACATTCGTGTCGATCCGCACGACCACGAGCGCGGTATTTTCCGGCGCCGTCGTGATTGCACGCACGGACGTGATCCGGATGTTCTCTCGCGCCGGCCACGGGTTGGCGAACGTGTCGATGGGCATGGGTGGTGGGCCTTTCATACTCAATAGTGCTACGGAAACTCACAGGCCGTCGGGAAGGTCGAGCGTGTGCAGGTCGAGTTCGTGTCGTGCCTCGAAGCCGATGAGCTCGCGTGCGGGCGTCAGATCCATCGGAACCTCGCGTTCGACGAAGCGCCGACTTCTCGGGGTGTCGGGCACGAACGCGTCCAACATGTCCTCGGTTTGATACGGCGCATTCGTTCGATTGGCCGCAAGGAAGAACGCGTGGGCGCCTTTCGTCTGGGCTGTGAGGCCGAGCTCGATGGCTCGCGCCGCATCCCGGGTGTCGAGGTAGGACCAGGCTTCGCGAATTCCGGCACGCGGATTCAGCTGCAGTTGCCGTGACTGCTCCAGCAGGTTGTCGACACTGTTCACGTGAGGGAACCGCAACGTGATCACGTCGATTCCCCACCGCCGCCACGCCATCCGCGACGTGTTCTCGTCGTTGAGCTTCGACAGGGAGTACCAATCGCCGATGTCGACCGGGATGCCGGCGTCGAGCGGAAAGTACGCTGGCGTCACCTCGTGGAAGTTTTGCGGAAGGCCGTATGCGTTGATGCTGCCCGCGACCACGGCTCGAGTGATTCCTCGTTCCCCGGCCTGCGCGAGAACGTTGAATGTCGACGCCACGTTGGTCGTGTACACCTCGTATGCGGGCGCGATGTCACGGTGCGCCAGCGCGGCGAGGTGCACCACGAAGTCGACGCCGTCAAGTGCGTCGGCGACATCCGCCTCCGAACGAGTGTCGCCGATGATCACGCGGTCCGCGACCAGCAACGGGTTTTCGCGGTCGGACAACGCGGTGACTTTCGCTCCGAGCGCCGTGAGATGCTCGGCTGTCACCAAGCCGATTCGCCCGGATGCTCCGGTAACGAGCACTCTGGCGTCTGAAAGATTGCTCATCCTTTGATGCCTCCGGCCGAACTGACGCCGCGCAGGAACTGCTTCTGGAAGATCGCGAACAGAATCACTGGGATGATGATCGTCAGGAACACCGCAGCCATTTGCACGGAGAATGGTTGCGATGTTCCGTTGGCGAAGCCGCCGAGCGTCACCGAAACCGGCTGAAGGTTCGGATCGGTCAGCACCAGCATCGGCCAGAGGAAGTCCTTCCACGACGCCACGATCGTCAGCAGGGCCACGACGCCGATGATGGGGCGGGAGAGCGGGATCACCAGGGTGGTCAGCACACGCAAGGGTCCAGCGCCGTCGATCTTGGCCGCCTCGATCAACTCCCGAGGGATGGAATCGAAGAAGCGCTTGAGCACGATGACGTTGAAGGCGCTCGCGCCCGCCGGCAACCACACCGCCCAGAACGTGTTCTGCAGGCTCACCCCGATAACCGGCATGTGCAGGATCGTCAAATAGAGCGGCACAAGCGAGATCACGCCGGGAAGGAACAGCGTGGCGAGCACTGCGCCGGACAGGACTGGGCTCCATTTCGGGCGCAGCACACTCAGCAGGTAGGCGCCGGTCGTGCTGATGAACAGCGTGGAGATCGTGCAACCGACGGCAACGATGACGGTGTTGCCGAGCGATGATCCGATCTGAGCGCCGTTCCAGGCATGCACCAGGTTCACCCAGAAGACCGGGGAGAACCAGATGCCCGTCGGATCCGTGATGATCTGCTGGCTCCCAGATACGGCCGCTCGCGCCGACCAGGCGATCGGGCCGAATCCGGCAACCAGCAGCCCGATGAACATCAGGATCTGGATGATCCACATGCTGGCCTTGACGATCGGGCGCTTGCGGTCGGCAGACGAGATCGCCCCCCGCTCCTTTGCGACGACAAGTTTCTTTTTCGCCCGGGGTACCGCGTCCAGCACCGCTGGCTCGACAAGGCTGACGGTGACTTGTGTACCGATCGCGCTCATGATGGGCTCCATCTCTTGGTCACGAAGTGGTAGACGACCGACAGCAGGCACAAGAAAATCGCGAGCAGCACACTCAGCGCCGTCGCCGCGCCGTAGTCGCCGTTGATGAAGGCGTAGTTGTAGATCTTGAGCATGATCGTCTGGGTGGCGTTGTTCGGCCCGCCGCCGGTGAACAGGAACGGCTCGGTGAACAGCTGGAACGTGCCGATCAGTTGCAGCAACATCATGATGAAGATGATGTTGCGCAGCTGCGGGATGGTGATGTGCCACAACCGCGACCAGATGCCCGCGCCGTCGATCTCGGCGGCTTCGTACAGTTCGGAACTGATCCCCCCTATCGCGGCGAGGTAGATGATCGCGGTTGCGCCCGCACCCGCCCAAGTCGTATAGAGCACAAGGGAGGGCATCGCCATGGCCTCCGAGTTCAGCCACGGCAGCGGGCCCACTCCGAACCAGCCGAGCATCGTGTTGAAGATGCCCTCGCCCGACGGGTCGTAGAAGAACTTCCAGAGCAGAATGCCTGCTACGGGCGGTACGACCGCAGGCAGGTACGCGAGCAGGTTGTACATCCAGTCGTATTTGCGAAGCTCATTGATGAACACGGCGATAAGGATCGGCACGGGGAATCCGAACACCAGCCCCAGCAAGGCGTAGTACCCGGTGTTGAGCGCGGCCTGCGGCAATCCCGGATCGGTGAGCACGAACTCGAAGTTCTTCAGGCCCACCCAGCTCGCCGCCGAAACCAGATTGGTGCGCTGCACGCTGAGCACGACGCCTTGGACGATCGGCCCCCACGTGAAGTACAGGAAGATCAGCACGATTGGCACCGCGAACAAGACGGCGGTGAATCCGCCCGACTGGTACCAGCGCACGACGTTGAACGGTTTGCGGCGCGAGGTCGGCCGCAGTTCTATGGCAAGTGTCTTGGACATGTTTCGTATCCGATCGGTTGGGCCTGCCCCGAAGAGGGCAGGCCCGGCCGTTGGCGGTTTCGGGTGTCAGCCCGCGGCCTGCGACAGGTTGCGGTCTATGGTTTGCGCGGCCGTACTGATCAGCTGCTTGATGTTCGCGTTCTGATCAGTCAGCACCTTCTGCACAACGGGATCCAACGCTGCATAGGTGTTCTGCGCATCCGCGGGCTCCGGGATCAGCGGCAGCGTCGACGACGTGTAGCCCTTGAACTGGTCGAGCGGCACGTTGATGTAGTCCTTGATCCAACCGAGGTAGCGACTATTGATGCTGTCCGCCACCGGAGGCAGGCCCGGAGTTCCGACCGCTTTGTTCGAAGCGGAGTCCGCCTTGGCGCCCGCCACTGCGGTGGTCTTGTCGAAGTATTTCTCGAACTCCTTGAACTTAACCCACTTTGCTGCCGCCAGAAGCTGGTTCGGGGTCGCCTTCGCATTGAACATCGCGATCGTGCCACCCGTGAGCGTACCGTTCGTGCCGTTCGCCTGCGGCAGCGCACTCTGACCGAAATCAGCAGGCTTCATGCCATAGGTCGGAATCGCCTGAGTGTAGATGTCCGGCGCCTGCAGCACCATGCCGATCTTGCCGGCCGAGAAGGACTTGCGGATATCATCTTGGTTGTATAGGAACTGGCTACCCATCGAGTTGTCCACCCAGCGCATGTTGTGCAGCAATTGCAGCGCCTGCTCGGTAGCCGGCCCCATGTCGGTCTTGGTCCCCGCCTTGTTCGTGACAGTGCCACCCATGCTGTAGGTCATGGTGGTGAGCATCCAGCCACCGGTGTTGTTCGTGGTCAGCTGTGCATAGCCGGCGACCCCGGGCACGTTGTCGTGGATCTGCTTGGCGTCAGCGCGCACCTCGTCCCAGGTGGTCGGCGGCTTGTTCGGGTCGAGTCCGGCCTTGGTGAAGATCGCACGGTTGTATGAGATTCCGACCGAGAACAGACCGTACGGCACGGTATAGACATCGCCCTTGCTGTCTTTGACGTTGTTCAAGGCGAGCGGGTTCAGTTCGCCGAGCAGGCCGGCCTGTTTGAGATACGGCGTCATGTTCGGCAGCTGGTGATTGGCGATGAGTTGTTTGCTGTAGGTCAGCGAGACGTTCATTGTGGTCGGCAACGTGCCACCGGCCAGCTTCGCCTGGAACGTCTGAGCCTGCCAGTATTCGGTCGACGGCTTGACGGTGATGTTGGGATTGGCTTTCTCGAACTGTTGGACCATCGTGAGAAAGTTGGCCCGGTCCGCAGCCTTGTCGGCGGTCGGCTCATCGCCGACTGTGATGGTGACTTTCGCGTTCGGATCCGCCTTCGATGCGTCTGTGCTCGCTGAGCCTGTTCCGCCGGCGGAGCACGCCGTCAACGCGGTAAGGATCCCGATCGTTCCGACTGCGAGCGTGAGCCGCAGGTTCTGTTTCTTCATTGAAACTCCCGTGAGTTTGTGTGAGTTGTGGATGGTGTGGTGCCAAGGGCCGAACCCTTGTGGAACTATAAAACCATAAGTGTTACTAAGTCAACAGAACTCCGCAAATTGTCCTTCACGGTTTTCCAACCGCTTCAGACCGCTCAGAGGCGCCCGAATACGCAGGCAAACCCGAGAATTCCGCAACTTTCATAAATTCGGCGCAAAGCATTGACTTAATAACATTGTTGGTTTTATATGGGTTCGACCCCGGCGCAGCGGATGCGACCGGGATGTCGTCAATCAGCCACAGTCAGCATCACAAGGAGAAATCGAATGGCAAAGGAGCAAGACTTCTTCCGGCGGCCTGTCACGCGGCGCGCCGTTCTCGGCGGGATCGCAGGAGCCACCGCGCTCACCGGCCTGGCATCGTTTGGGCCGTCAGTGACCCCGGCCAACGCGAGCACAGCCAATGACGGCAGGACCTACGCGAACGCCGGCGCCACCACACCGTTCATGACGATCGGAGCCGAATCAGGCACGCTCGGCGGGGGTGCACGCATCCGCTCGTTCAGCCCAGGGATGCTTGTTCCGGCCGTTGCGACGCTCGAGTTGGAAGCATCGGGCTATGCCCTGGTCGAACTGAAGAGCATCGGCGATTCGGTGACCATCGCCAACGACACAAAAGTGACCGCGAATACGATCGTGGTTCGTGCGTCAATACCGGATGCGCCGACGGGCGGAGGCATCACCGCAACCCTGAACCTGTACGTCGACGGAGTGTTCCGGCAAGCGCTCACTCTGAGTTCCGCGCAAGCGTGGATCTACCGCAATTCGTCGACCACGCCCGATAACCCGAACGGCGGCGGAACGCCCTATCGCTTCTACAACGAGTTCCCCTTCTGGCTCACGGGAGCTCCGATCGCGCCCGGCAGCACGATCACCCTTCGCAAAGATGCCGACAACACAGCAACGGTCTACGACATCGATTGCATCGACCTCGAGAACGTCTCGGGCCCGCTGGAACGGCCCGCAGGCGCGCTGTCCGTCATTGATTTCGGGGCCGACCCGACGTTCCAGAAGGACTCGACCGTCGCCATCCAAAACGCCGTGAACGAAGCCCGGGCGCAGGGCCGCACCGTGTGGATTCCGCAGGGCAAATACCTGACGAACAGCTTGGCGCCGACACCGCTGGACTTCACCGGCGTGACGGTGAACGGGTCAGGAATGTGGCATTCGATCATCTACCGCAACGTCCCGTCCACGCCGGTGGTGCGCTGGCGGTCCGAGATCCTCATCGGATCGGGCACCACGTTGACCGACATCCAGATCGATTCCAATGCGCCCACGAGAAACCTCGGGGTCACCGGGGGTTCAGACTACGGCGTCAACGCCAGTGGCGCCGACGGGTGGCTGATCGACCGCATGTGGACGCGGCACTGCGACGCCAATTGGTTGTCCGGCAGCAACGCGACAATTCAGAACTGCCGAACTGGCGACGGGTATGGCGACGGATTCAACGTCAACAACAGCAACACCCCGAATCCCGACAAATTGGCGCACAACATGACGGTTCGAAACAATTTCGCCCGGGGAACCGGCGACGACTCATTCGCCGTGTATTCCGATTCCGGTGCGAGTGGAACCAACGGCCAGGTGCGTCGAGTGCGCATCGTCAACAACACGGCGGTCGCGCCGTGGTGGGCGAACGGCATCCGCGTCGCCGGCGGCCAGGACATCGAGATATTCGACAATGTGGTTGACACCGTCTCCGCCAACAGCGCCATGGACATCGGCGTGTACGGTGACAGCGGGCATCCGTTGGAGTCCTGCCTGGTCAACGGGAACGTTCTGCTCGGCGGTGGCGGCTGGAACACTGTCCGTCATGGCGTGCGGATCAGTTCGCCTGCGAGTACCTCCAGGTTTCCGACCGCGCACACGAATGTGTCGATGACGAACAATCTGATGCGCGGATCCCTTCGTTCTGGCCTGTTCATCGACCACACCTACGACGACGTGACGCTCACGAACAACACGATCGACGCGCCAGCGAATCAGGGCGTCTACATCAACTCTGGCGTCATCGGCAATGGATTGTTCATCCACACCACTGTTCAGAATCTGCGCAGCGGTCAGGCCGCGTACCAGAACGACTCGCCTGCGACATTTGCAGCGACGTTGACGAACAATTCCTGGCAGGCGCACTAGCACCCTCGACCTGCGTGCGGCCCTAGCCTGGCAGTGGGGCCGCACGCGGGGCAGCAGCGGCAGGGCCGCAATCTGAGCGCCGCAGCAGAAGAAGAACAAAGGAGAGAGATAGATGACGAGGATCGGCGTGCAGGGAACCTTGCTCGTGGACGAGATCGCACGGTCGGGGATCTTCGAGACTCTCCGCTCGGTGAGCAAGATCGGCTATCACGCGCTCGAAGTCGCCGGTATGGCGATGACGCCCGAGAACGTCGCGGAGCTGGAGAGGGCGCGCACAGAACTCGGCATGGACATCGCCTCGATCTCGGGGTCGCTTGCACCCGCAGGAAGCGGCGGCGAATCACTGACGACCCAGTTCGACAAGTACGTCGATGACGCTCAGCGACTCGGTGCGACCATGATCAGGGTCGGCATGCTTCCGGCTGAGGCCATGGCGTCGACGGCAATGCTGCTCGAGTTCTGCGATCGCAGCAACGACGTGGCCGCGCGGCTTCGAGAGCACGGCATCAGGCTGTACTACCACAACCACCACATCGACTTCACGAAGTACGACGGGCGGTACTTACTGGACGTTATCGCGGAACGCGCTCCGCTGGTCGGCTTCGAAGTCGACGTGCACTGGGTGCAGCGCGGTGGCCTCGACCCGGTCGCCACGCTGAAGAAGTATGGAGAGCGCGTCGCCATGGTTCACCTGAAGGACTACCGGATCGGGCGCATCTCCGCCAGTGCGTTCGACGAGCTCGACGCGGGTGACCGAACCGCCTTCAATGCTGAACTGGCCACGGTGGTGCAGTTTGCCGAAGTCGGCGAAGGCAACCTCGACTTCGCTTCGATCATTCCGGTGAGTCAGCAGATCGGCGCGCAGTATTTGCTCGTCGAGCAAGACGAACACTACGGTCGCACACCGCTCGAGTGTCTGCAGACCTCTTACGACAACATTGTCGCGCTGGGCTACGGACACCTGTTCTAGCCCTGCCGCGGCCTTCACAGCACAACCTTGACAGCAAAACGAATGGAGCAATTTTCGTGGCGGACAACGTACGTTTGGGCATCATTGGGCTCGGAATACAAGGGTCGATCTATGCGAGATACCTCGCCGATGCGTTGATACCAGAACTGACCCTCGGCGCCATCGCCGACACCGATCCGGCGAAAGCCGCCATCGCGGCCGCGGACTACCCGGGTGTGCCCTTCTTCGATGACTACGTCTCCCTGCTCGATTCCGGCACGGTCGACGCGGTCGTCACGACCGTTCCGCACTATTTGCACCCCCAGATCGGCATCGATGCGCTGGAACGGAGCATCCATGTGCTGATCGAGAAACCGGCCGGCGTCTACACGAAACAGGTTGCGGAACTGAACGCCTTCGCGGCGACCAAACCCGATCTGACGTTCGCCATTATGTTCAACCAGCGAAACAACCCGCTCTATCGCAGGCTCAAGGAGATTGTCGCGAACGGTGAAATCGGGGCCATCCGGCGCACCAACTGGATCATCACCACCTGGTGGCGCACGCAGGGCTATTACGATCAGAGCGCGTGGCGCGCCACCTGGGGCGGAGAAGGCGGCGGGGTGCTGGTCAACCAGGCGCCGCATCAACTCGATCTGTGGCAGTGGATCTGCGGCGTTCCGAAGTCCGTGTACTCCAAGGTCGCGTACGGGTTCCGCCGCGACATCGCCGTCGAAGACGAGGTGACGGCCCTCGTCGACTACGGCAACGGAGCAACCGGCGTATTCGTTACTGCCACACACGACATGATCGGCACCGACCGGCTGGAGATCCTCGGCGACCAGGGCAAGATCGTCGTCGAAGACAGCAAAACGGCGACGGTCACGCGATTCGCAAAACCCGAACGAGAACTCAGCGGCGTCCACCACGACGAGTACTTTTCCGAAGGTCGCACCGCCGCGGACTATTCCACGGAAGAGACGATCGAGTTCGAATCAGCGTGGGGCGACCAGCACGCGGGCGTATTGCAGAACTTCGCTGCGCACATCCTGCATGGAACGCCGTTGTTCGCGCCCGGGTCCGACGGCATCATGGGTGTTCGGCTCGCCAACGCGATCCACCTCTCCAGCTGGCTCGGCAAGGAGGTTCCGCTGGATTTCGACGACGACGAGTTTCTCGCACTATTGAACGAGCGCATCCGCGATGAGGGAAAATATCCCGAATCACTGCTCCCGGTGGTCGAGTAGCGCATGAGCGCAGCGAATACGCGTATCGAGACCCACACAGGCGTCGATGGGTCTCGATACGCCCGCTCGCTGCGCTCGCAGGCTACTCGACCAACGACTCCTGGTAGCGAAAGCTCGCGCCCTTGTGCTCGGCGGGCAGCCGGTCGCCACGTCCGTGCAGCTTCTGCCGGAGCGTACCCGGCGTGTACTCCGTCTGGTACGCACCGCGCTTCTGCAGTTCGGGGACGACGAATTCCACAACGTCCTCGAACGTCCCGGGTGTGATGGCGTATGCAAGGTTAAAGCCGTCGACATCCGTCTCGGCCACCCACTCCTGAAGCTGGTCCGCGATCTCCGCGCCCGACCCGACGATGAACGGCCCAAGCCCGCCGATCGCACCTTGCGTGCCGATGTCGCCGACGGTCCACTCGCCGCCGTCTTCGTTGGCTCGCTGATAGTTGGCGACGACCGACTGGATGGCGTTGCTCTTCACGTTGCCGATCGGCTCGTCCAGACCATACCCGGAGAGGTCGACGCCCATCCAGCCAGACATGAACGTGAGCGCACCCTCCGCGGACGCGTACGACAGATAGTCCTCGTATTTGGCCTGGGCCTTCTCGGGCGTGGCATCCGTGATGATCGTGAGCAACGTGTATATCCGCGCCGAGTAACGTCCGCGGCCGGCTGCCTCCAACGCATCCCGGATCTTCGTCACCGTTGCCTTCAGGCCTTCTTTGGTCGAGGCCGCCACGAAGATCGCCTCCGCGTTGCCGGCCGCGAACGCGATGCCGCGGGAGGATGCGCCGGCCTGGTAGATCACCGGCGAACGCTGCGGGCTCGGCTCCGAGATGTGGATGCCGGGCACCGTGAAGTTCTTGCCGTAGTGCCCGATTTCGTGCACCTTGCTCGGGTCGGTGAACACGCCGCTCTCACGATCGCGCACGACTGCGTCGTCTTCCCACGAGCCTTCCCACAGCTTGTAGAGCACCTCGAGGTATTCGTCCGCGTAGTCGTAGCGGTCGTCGTGCTCCAGCTGGTCGTCGTGACCCATGTTGCGCGCGGCCGACGGCAGGTAGCCGGTGACGACGTTCCACCCGATCCGCCCCTTGGTCAAGTGGTCGAGCGTGGACATCCGTCGGGCGAACGGATACGGATGCTCGTACGCCGTCCCAGCCGTCACCCCGAACCCGAGATTCTTGGTGACCAGCGCCATCGCCGAGATGAGCATCAAGGGGTCGCCGACCGGCACCTGCGCGCCGTGCTTGATCGCAGCTTCGTTGTTGCCGCCGTACACGTCGTAGGTACCGAGCACATCGGCGATGAAGATGCCGTCGAACTTGCCGCGCTCCAACAGCTTGGCCAATTCCGTCCAGTACTCCAGGTCGGTATAGCTGGCCGACCGGTCGTCCGGATGCCGCCACAGCCCCGAGGACTGGTGCGCGACACAGTTCATGTCGAACGCGTTGAAACGGATCTGGCGGGGCGTGTCGGTCTCAGGCATACGACTATGGTGAAGCCGGCCGGCGGATGCTGCGACTCGCGCCGCAACACAGCGTCACACTCGCGAGGGCGTCCGTTTCGGACGAGCGCGTCAGGTAGAACCCGCACGCTCGTCCGAAACGGACACTGTCAGTAGGCAATCCAGGCGCGACCGAGAGTGGGCTTCGCTCAGCGGTTAGCGTCGTAGGCGGCTTGCAGCCACCCGATCGTCTCGCTGTCGAAGTCATCCACGGACGCCAGGCCGAATCGCAGTGCGATCGCTACGTTGCCGAGACTCTTGGTCGGCACGAGTCGGCCGCCCGCAGCCTCGCTGCCGAGCCGCAGCCCGACATCGACGCGAGTGCGGGTGGTCGCTTGAACCACGGCGAAAGTGCGCCTGGGTGTGACCAGTGCCACATAGGTTTTGCGTGCTTGCACGCTGACGTCGCCGAAGCCGCTCACCACACCGATGACCGCATCGAAGATCGCCCGCAGCGCGGGCCGATCGACGTACTGCGCGTCGAACAGTTCGTCGGCGCTCGCAACGAGAAAATCCGGGTAGCCGAACGTCTCCCAGACCAGCAGCATCTGCGGGTATCCGCCCACCTGCTGCTCGCCCAGCCACAGGCGTAGCGCGGCCTCATCGGCGGGTGCTTGGGTCGCGATCTTCGCGTTCCACGCGTCGATTCCGGCTCCGGTCTGGCGTTCGAGCTGCGCACGGATTTTCTCGCGCATGGGCTCCCAGGTCTGTACCTCGGTCATGCGTGCATCCTACGTGGCGCGCCGCGCCTACCGGCGGTCGAGCGGCCGCCAGACGACGATCTGGTTGCTGCGCCGCATTCTCGTGCCGGCCTTGAGCGAGATGACCTCGCCCTCCGAGTCGGAGGCGAAGACGCGACCACCGGGCCGATGCAGCAACTCGTCGGCGAGTGCCGCCTCGAGCTCACGCACGCGCGCAGCCAGCTGCGACACCTGATTCTCGAGCTTGATGATGCGATGGATGCCTTCCAAGCTCACCCCTTCGGCGCTGAGCCGGGAGATCTCCCGCAGTTGCACGACGTCCCGCATCGAATAACGCCGGGATTTGCCTGCGGTGCGCTGCGGCACGACCAGCCCGAGACGGTCGTACTGGCGAAGTGTCTGCGGATGCATAGCCGCGAGCTCCGCGGCGATCGCGATTGCGAACAGCGGGCTCGACTCATCCATCGCTGACCCCTCGTTCCATGGCTATCCGCGTGCTTTCGCGAGCAGTTCCTCACGCGGGTTTTCGGCGGGAATCTTCGCTTCGAATGCCTTGAGTGCTTCTTCCGCTTCCTTTGACAAATGAGACGGAACGGCCACTTGAACGATGGCGAGCAGGTCGCCTGTGCCCTTGTCCGTGACGACGCCGCGACCCTTGACCCGCAAGATCCGGCCACTCGGAGTGCCGGCAGAGACTCGCAGTTTTACAGGGTTGCCGCCCAGAGTCGGCACCTCGATCGTCGCGCCGAGGGCTGCCTCTGCGAAGGTCACTGGTACGGTGACGCGCAGATTCAACCCGTCCCGCTCGAACACCGGATGTTTGCGCACCGTGACAGTCAACACCATGTCGCCGGGCGTTCCGCCATCGAGCGAACGGTGACCCTTGCCGCGCAGCTTGATCTTCTGCTTGTCCGCAACACCGGCGGGAATCTTCACCTTGATCGGTTTGCCATCCGCCGCCTGCAGGGTGATGGTCTCGCCCCTGGTCGCGGTGATGAAATCGATGGTGGTCGTCGCTGTGACATCCTGCCCGCGGGTCGGGCCGCCGTAACCGCGGTAGCCGCCGCTGGTCTGCCCGAATCGGCCGCTCCCGAACAATCCGCCGAGCAGGTCGTCGTATTCGCCGCCGCCCTGTTGGAATGTATAGTTCTGACCGCGCGAGCCGCCGAACATGCCGCCGAAGACATCCTCGAAGCCGCCATTGCTGCCGCCGGCGCCCGGGGCTGTGAAGCGAGCGCCGGAACCCATCGCGCGAATCTGGTCGTACTCTTTGCGTTGCTCGGGATCCGAGAGCACGGAGTGCGCCTCGCTGATCTCCTTGAACTTGTTCTCTGCTGCGGCGTCGCCCGGATTGGAATCCGGGTGATATTTGCGCGCCAGCTTGCGATACGTCTTCTTCAGCTCTGCGGGCGTCACGTCTTTGGAGACGCCGAGCACCTTGTAGAAGTCCTTGTCGAACCAGTCTTGACTAGCCACGGCGCCTCCTTTCTGAGATTGGTGGTCGAGTAGCGAGGAGCAAGCGTATCGAGACCCGTATCGAGACCCCGGAATTGTTGCCTCCGGGGGTCTCGATACGGCTGCTCGCTATGCTCGCGGCCTACTCGACCAGCGAGACCAACGACTGCTATTACTCCGGCACCGCCACGACGACCTTCGCCGCACGAACGAGCGTTGATCCCAGTTTGTACCCGGTCTCGACGACGTCGGCAATCGTGTCCACCTCGACTCCAGGAGTCGGCTGCTGGAAGATCGCTTCGTGCAGGTTGTGGTCGAACGGCTCGCCGGCGGTGCCGAATGGCGCCAGCCCGAGCTTCTCGGCCACACCGCGCAGCTTCGCGGCAATGGTCGCGAACGCGCTTTCGCCCTCGAGATCACCGTGTTTTTCAGCACGGTCGAGGTCGTCGAGCACGGGCAGCAGAGCCTTCGCAGTCTCGGCAACCGAGCGCTCCCGCTCGACCTCACGACCGGTCTCCGTGCGCTTGCGATAGTTGGCATACTCCGCGGTCACCCGCTGCAGATCGGCGAGCCGTTCTGCAGCGAGCTCCTCAGCGGTTGCCTGGCCGGAGAGAAAGTCGAGGTCGGCATCCGAGAGCGACGTCTCGACATCCGGTCCCTCGTAGCCCTCGCCGGTATCTACGACCTGCTCGTGCTCGAGATCCGACGCGGCATCCGCGGATGCGGCATCCGGAGATGCGGCATCCGGAGACGGACGAACCTTCCCTGTCTCGGGGTCGATGCGTCGCTTGTCGTGAACGACCGGTTCCTCGTTTTCGTTGGATTCGTCTCGCTTCGCCATGGCTACTTCGCGCCCTCTTCGTCATCCACGACCTCGGCGTCGACGACATCCTCATCGGATGCCGCGTCACCGGATGCCTCGCCCTCGGGTGCAGCGCCATCAGCACTTGCTGACTTCGCGGCATCCGCCTGAGCAGAAGCATAGATCGCTTCGCCGAGCTTGCCTTGGCTGGCGGTCAGCTTGTCGAACGCGGTCTTCACCGCGCCATCGTCGTCGCCCGCGAGCGCACTCTTCAGACCATCGACATCGCCTTGCACCTCGTTCTTGACGTCCTCGGGCAGCTTGTCGGTGTTGTCCTTGATGAGCTTGTCGATCGAGTAGGCCAGCTGTTCTGCGCTGTTGCGTGTCTCAGCCGACTCGCGGCGCTTCTTGTCCTCTGCCGCGTTCTCCTCGGCCTCGCGAACCATGCGCTCGATGTCTTCCTTCGGCAGCGAGGAGCCGCCGGTGATCGTCATCGACTGCTCCTTGCCGGTGCCCTTGTCCTTGGCGGACACGTGCACGATCCCGTTCGCGTCGATGTCGAACGTGACCTCGACCTGCGGGATGCCGCGGGGCGCCGGGGCAATCCCGGTCAGCTCGAACGTGCCGAGCGGCTTGTTGTCTCGGGTGAACTCGCGCTCGCCCTGGAAGACCTGGATCGCGACGGACGGCTGATTGTCATCCGCAGTGGTGAATGTTTCGCTGCGCTTGGTCGGGATCGCCGTGTTGCGGTCGATCAGGCGCGTCATGATGCCGCCCTTGGTTTCGATGCCGAGCGACAGCGGGGTGACGTCGATGAGCAGAACGTCCTTGCGCTCACCGCGCAGAACGCCGGCCTGCAGTGCGGCGCCGACGGCGACGACCTCATCCGGGTTCACGCCCTTGTTCGGGTCCTTGCCGCCGGTCTCCTGCTTGACCAGCTCGGAGACCGCGGGCATGCGGGTCGAGCCGCCGACCAGAACGACGTGGGCGATGTCACTGACCTTGATGCCGGCTTCCTTGATCACGTCTTGGAACGGCTTCTTGGTGCGGTCGATCAGATCGCTGGTCATCTGCTCGAACTGGGCGCGCGACAGCGTTTCGTCGAGGTTGGCCGGGCCGTTCTCGGTCAGCGACAGGTAGGGCAGCTGGATGCTCGTCGACATACTCGACGACAGCTCCTTCTTCGCCTGCTCGGCGGCTTCCTTCAGGCGCTGCTTGGCGATCTTGTCGTTGGAGACGTCGACACCGGTGGTGTCCTTGAACTTCTTGATCAGCCACTCGACGATGCGCTGGTCCCAGTCGTCGCCACCGAGACGGTTGTCACCGGCGGTCGAACGCACCTGGATAGTCGAGAAGTCGTCGTCCTTGCCCACCTCAAGCAGGGAGACGTCGAACGTTCCGCCACCGAGGTCGAACACCAGGATGAGCTCGTCTTCCTTGCCCTTGTCCAGCCCGTAGGCCAGCGCGGCAGCGGTCGGCTCGTTGATGATGCGCAGCACGTTGAGGCCCGCGATCTCGCCGGCTTCCTTTGTGGCCTGACGCTCGGCGTCGTTGAAGTACGCGGGAACGGTGATGACGGCATCCGTCACGGTGTCGCCGAGGTACTGCTCTGCATCTCGCTTGAGCTTGCTCAGGATGCGCGCGGAGATCTCCTGCGCCGTGTACTTCTTGCCGTCGATGTCCGCCTTCCAGTCCGTGCCCATGTGGCGCTTGACGGATGCGATCGTGTGGTCGACGTTCGTGACGGCCTGACGCTTGGCGGTTTCACCGACCAGCACTTCGCCGTCCTTCGTGAAGGCGACGACCGACGGGGTCGTGCGGAAGCCCTCCGCATTGGCGATGACGGTCGGCTCACCGCCCTCGAGGACTGAGACCACCGAGTTGGTCGTTCCCAGGTCGATTCCTACTGCTCGTGACATAGTTGTTACCTTTCTGCGGGCCTTCGCCCTGACATGTTCTACGCTGACGTGATCAAAGCCTGAATGTGAGAGTTGAGTCTCACTGGCTCAAGTTTATCAACCGTGGATGCTGTGTCAAGTTGAAATCACGGAACTTGAGTTTACCTGTGTCAAGTTTACGGATTTGCTGGGGTGCCAGCCCGAGTTGGGGCAAGTGCTACAATGTAGAACATGACTGAGGTCGGGATTCGCGCACTCAAGCAGAACGCATCCGCGGTCGTCGCCCGGGCGAGCGCGGGCGAGACCATCACGATTACCGATAGGGGCCGACCGGTCGCCGCGTTGTCTGCGATTCCGTCATCTCGACTGCAGCAACTCGTCAGCTCGGGGCGCGCGCGCCTTCCTCGGATCAGTATCGATCAGCTGCCTGCTCCCCGGCCGATGTCACCATCGAGCACGAGCCTCTCCGATGAGCTGACAGCGATGCGAAGCGAGGAGCGGTACTGAGCGTGGCGTACTATTTCGACACGTCGGCACTCGTCAAGCTCGTCGTAGCCGAGCCTGAGACCGCGGCCTTGCGTGAGTGGCTCGGGTCTGCAGATCGCGGTGCGATCTCGTGCGATTTGGCTCGCACTGAGCTGTTGCGAGCGGTTCGCCGCGCTGCGCCCGATCGGGTGACGCAAGCGCGAACGGTCATTGCATCGATCACGCTGCTCGAGGTCACCACTGCGATCTTCGAGGAGGCAAGTCGCCTCGACCCAGCCATCTTGCGCTCCCTCGACGCCATCCATCTCGCGGCTGCGCTTGCACTCGGAGACGATCTCGACGGATTCGTCACCTACGACGACAGGCTCGCGCAGGCGGCCGCGGCCAACGGCATCCAGGTGATCAGACCGGCCTGAGCTCGTTCTGCTCGCACAACGACCACGGGCAGCCCGCGTTCGCGCCGGAGAATAGGGTACTCATTTTTGCTATTTCAGATCCGCCCTATATAAAGCAGAGCTGAAATAGCGAAAACGGACACGCACTTTGCCGGGCGAGACCGCTTCGCCCGCTGCCCTTCGACAAGCTCAGGAACCGCGCTGTAGCCGAAGCGCCAGCCCGCAGCGCCGAACGAACACGCGGTACACAGTTGCCCTTCGGCTACGCCCAGGGCGCGGGCAGACCTCGGTCACCTGCCTGCATCCTCGCCCCTACGGCACTCGATACAGCCACTCGTCCGTAGCGAACTTTTCGTTGACCAGCCGCTCCGCCCGTGCCAGCTCCTCGCTCGACACTTCGCTCGCACTCAACCCATACAACCCACGGAAGGTGTCTTCCATGCGCACCATGATCGCCTCGCGGGACATGCCGGTCTGGCTGCGCAGCGGATCGACGCGCTTCTTCGCACTGGTCGTGCCCTTGTCGCTCAACTTCTCCCGACCGATGCGCAGCACCTGCGTCATCTTGTCGGCATCCATGTCGTAGCTCATCGTCACGTGGTGCAGCAGCGCACCGCTGCCGAGCCGTTTTTGCGCGGCGCCACCGATCTTGCCGAGCGGCGAGGTGATGTCGTTGATCGGCTTGTACGACGCGTCGATTCCGACCGAACGCAGCGCCGTCAGAACCCAGTCGTCGAGGAACGCGTATGAGTCACCGAACGACATCCCGTTCACCAGTGCGATCGGCGCGTACAGCGAATAGGTGATGAACGAACCGGGCTCGACGAACATGGCACCGCCGCCGGTGATGCGCCGAACGAGCTGCACGCCGTAACGCGCGGCCGCAGCCAGGTCGACTTCGTTCTTCACCGACTGGAAGCTGCCGATGATCACCGCCGGCTCCGAACGCTCCCAGAATCGCAGTGTCGGCCTGCGCCGGCCGGCCGCAACCTCCTCGGTCAGCACCTGGTCCAGAGCCATCTGCAGCTGCTCGGGGTAGGCCGGGCCGTGGATCAACTGCCAGTCATAATCCGCCCACGTGCTCGCCTTAGACAGTGCCCGCCTGACCGCGACGGCCACACCATCCGAGGTGAGGCCGAGCATCGTCACGTCACTGGGCACCGCACGATCGATCGCTTCAGCCAGAGCGGATGCCGCGGTGTCCGCCCGCAGACCGGTCAGCGCCGCATTGATGGCGTCGAGCGCGTCGTCTGGTTCGAGAAAGAAGTCTCCAGACACGTGGACGTTCGCCAGAACGTCGCCAACCACGTCGAAGTCGACGACCACGAGTTTGCCGCCGGGGATCTTGTATTCGCTGTGCACACATCCAGCGTTGCAGATTTGCGGCACATTGGCTGGCGTGCGTCGATGCGGGTCTCGATACGCCTGCTCGCTACGCTCGCGGGCTACTCGACCACCGGACGCCCTACTTGTACGCCTGAATCACGTCGCGATACCAGCGATACGAATCCTTCGGCGTACGTTTCTGCGTCTCGAAGTCCACGTGCACGAGTCCGAAACGCTGGGAGTAACCAACCGCCCACTCGAAGTTGTCCAGCAGCGACCAGTGGAAATAGCCGCGCACATCCACGCCGGCGGCGATCGCATCCGCCACCGCACCGAGGTGCGCCTCGGTGTAGGCGATCCGCCGGTTGTCGTGCACCGCGCCATCGGCACCGGGTTTGAGGTTGATCGCGCATCCGTTCTCGGTGATGTAGATCGTCAGCAGCGCGTCACCGTAGCGTTCCTTGAAGCCGGTGAGCAGTTCCGTGAACGCACTCGGCACGACCGGCCAGGCGAAGTCCGTGAGCGGGTAGCCCTTGATCTCGCGCACGCTGAACGGCAGCGTCGAGTCCAGCGCGTGCCCGTCAACCAGGCCGGCGGATGCCGCGCTCGGCGCCCCGACGAGCGTCGGGTTGTAGTAATTGACGCCGTACCAGTCGATGGGTGCGCTGATCTCGCGCAGGTCATCGCCAGCGTTCACCGGCAGCAGCGGCTCGAGCTCGGCCGGATACTGGCCGAGCAGAATCGGGTCGGCGAACATCCAGTTCGCGAGGTTGTCGTAGAGGCCGGCGGCGATCAGGTCCTCCTCGTGGTCGCTGGCCGGCCAGGTCGGCGCGTGGTTGTTGGCGATGCCGATATTGCCGACGCCGGCAGCCCGCAGCGCCGTCACCGCACGGCCGTGGCCGAGTAGCAAGTTGTGCGCGGCAGGCAGCGCCTCGAGGCCGAGCTTCTCGCCGGGCGCGTGAATGCCTGCCCCGTAGCCGAGCATCGTCAGCACGACCGGCTCGTTGATGGTGATCCAGCGCGGAATCCGGTCGGCGAAGTGCTCGCCCATCAGGTGTGCGTAGTCCGCGAACCGTTCGGTGATGTCTCGGTTCAGCCAACCGCCCTTCTCCTCCAGCTCCAACGGGGTGTCCCAGTGGAACAGCGTCGGCGACGGCTGAATGCCGGCGGTCAACAGCGCATCGACCAAGCGGTCGTAAAAGGCGAGCCCTTCCTGGTTGACCTGACCGCGACCGGACGGCTGGATGCGCGACCACGAGAACGAGAACCGGTAGGCGTCGATGCCGAGCTCCTTCATCAATGCGACGTCTTCGGGGTAGCGGTGATAGTGATCGCAGGCGACGTCGCCCGTGTCGCCGCCGTGCACGCGTCCCGGCTCGCGCACGAACGCATCCCAGCTGGATGGCCCTCGCCGGCCCTCCATGACGGCACCCTCGATCTGATAGGCGGCCGTCGACACTCCCCAGAGGAAGTCCGATGGGAGGGCAAACGGGCGGTCGTTCGGCATGGGGGTCCTTTCATGCGTGCTGCTCAGTGTCAACGAGAAGGTCAGCGTCACCTAGCAAGTCAGTGTCTCACCCTCACGGCCCAATGCCGTGCCACCACTGGTGAGCGCGACCAGTTGCAAGGAGCGGTTGCAAGGAGATAGTCGAGTTTGAAGGATAGTTTTGGCCGAAGCGACCTTCTAACCGAACTATCTCCTTCAAACCTCGTGCGAACCCGACCACGGGGCGGGCGGAACCCTAATGCCGATTCAACCGCTCCCAGGCGTCGAGTGCCGCGTCCTCGTCGTAGATCGGGCGACCGCCGCGGGCGTCGCGGTAGGCGAGAATCACGGCCGCCACCGACAGGATGGCACAGACCATGCCGGCCGGGTTCGTCACGCCGATCGCGATGCCCAGGCCCGGTTCATGCGCGCCACTGACGATGGTCTGCAGACCGGAGGGAGTCGCATCCGGCAACGTCAGCCCGCAGAGGATGCCGAATGCCCACGACGAGAGCAGGATCGCGATCGTCCAGCCGCGGGCCGCATACCCTGCCCGCGCACCGCGGATCAGCGCGCGCCCGGCTGCCACCTGCAAGGCTGCGATGACGAGCCCGATGAAGAGATAAAGCGGGGTCAGGCTGCCCTCCACACCGAACGGAAATCGCCCGACCGCGATCCACGCCGCAACCAGCAATCCGCCGACGATGATCAGGATGCCGGGGGCCACCGAAACCGGCGTGCGCGGCTCGGCCGCGGCATCCGCCGTTTCTTCGCTCATAGTCCCACGATATCCGGGCGGCACGGCACTAACCTGAGTGCATGACCGAGGAAAACGGCCCGATTCACAACGACGTGGCCGGCATCAGCACGATGGTCGGCACGAGTGCCGCCGAGCGCATCCCGAAGCGCCGCATCCTGGCCTGGGGGCTGTGGGACTGGGGCTCGGCATCGTTCAACGCCGTCGCGACGACGTTCGTCTTCACGGTCTACCTGACCGGCAAGGCGTTCGGCGGCGACGCCGTCGTGTCGGCGCAGCTCGGCTGGGCGTTGGCGATCGCCGGTGTCGCTGTCGCCTTGCTCGCCCCGATCACCGGGCAACGCTCCGACCACGGCGGGCGCCGCAAGCTGTGGCTGGCGGTGAACACGTATCTGGTGGTCATTGCGCTCGCGCTGATGTTCTTCGTCGAGGCAAAGCCGAGTTTCCTCCTGTTCGGCCTCGTTCTGATCGCGGCTGGCACGATCTTCTTCGAATTCGCCGGCGTCAATTACAACGCGATGCTCGCGCAGGTTTCCACGCCGCGCACGATCGGCAAGGTGAGCGGGTTCGGCTGGGGCATGGGCTACATCGGCGGCATCGTGCTGCTGCTCATCGTCTACTTCGGGTTCATCCACCCGGACGTCGGCCTGTTCGGCGTCACCAGCGCGGACGGCTTGTCGGTGCGCGTTTCGATGCTCATCGCCGCCGCCTGGTTCGGCCTGTTCGCGCTGCCCGTGCTCTTTTCGGTTCCCGGCAACCGGGCGATGACGGATGCCGCGGCCAAGCGGGTCAGCTTCTTCCGCTCCTACGCGATCCTCGGCCACGACATCGCGCGCCTCTGGCGCACTAGCCGGCACACCGTGTATTTTCTGATTGCCAGCGCGATCTTCCGTGATGGACTCACCGGCGTCTTCACCTTCGGCGGTGTGCTTGCTGCGGGCACATTCGGCTTCAAGCCTGCGGAGGTGATCATTTTCGCCATCGCCGCGAACGTGGTGGCCGGCATCTCGACCGTCGCGGTCGGGGCACTCGACGACCGGCTCGGCCCGAAGCCGGTGATCGTGACCGCCTTGATCGGTCTGGTGGTCTGCGGAACGCTGGTCTTCGTGCTGCATTCCGGTGGCCAAACCGTGTTCTGGATCTTCGGCTTAGCTCTGTGCCTGTTCGTCGGACCCGCGCAGTCAGCCAGTCGCTCATTCCTCGCGCGGCTGATCCCGAACGGCAGGGAGGGCGAGGTCTTCGGCCTGTATGCCACGACCGGGAAGGCGGCAACCGCACTGGCGCCCGCCGCCTTCGCCCTGTTCGTGACGATCGGCGGTGCTCAGTACTGGGGCATCCTCGGCATCGTGCTCGTGCTCGCGATCGGTCTCGGACTGCTCATCCCGGTGCGCGCGAAGCAGGAGCAGCTCGCCGACCGCTGAGCCGCAGCGCATTCGTAATTCTCACGCAGCGCACAAGGCTGTGCTTTAGGTTTGACGCCGTGAGCACAGAATTCGAATTGACTGCATCCGTTTTGGGCGAGTCGCCGCATCCTGATTGGTTGACAGACCGAGCCGCCCATGCGCTCGAGGGCGTCGACGATACGACGCTCGATGAGATCCGGCTTTTGCGAGACGATTTCGCCCGGTTCATGATGCCGTACAAGTTCGGCATCGACGAGGTCAATACGAAGATCTCGATCCTGCGCGAAGAGTTCAGCCAGCTGCACGATTACAACCCGATCGAACACGTTTCGAGCCGCTTGAAAACGCCTGAGAGCATCGTCGCGAAGGTGGTTCGCAAGGAGTGCGACCCCTCATTCGATGCGATCGGTGCAACGATCATGGACATCGCCGGCGTGCGTGTCACCTGCAGTTTCAGTTCGGATGTCTATCGCGTCTTCGAACTGCTCACCGGCCAAAGCGACATTCGCCTCGTGACCGCCAAGGACTATATCGCTCATCCCAAGCCGAACGGCTACAAGAGCCTGCACGCGATCGTCGAGGTGCCGGTCTTCCTGTCTGCCGGGCCGAAGCCGGTATTCGTCGAGGTGCAGATCCGCACGGTCGCGATGGACTTCTGGGCCAGCCTCGAGCACAAGATCTACTACAAGTACGACAGGGCCGTTCCGCAGGACCTGCTCGACGAACTCAAGGAGGCTGCGGAGACCGCCAGCCGCCTGGACGCGAAAATGGAACGTCTGCACTCCGAGATCCGCGGTGCTGTCGAGCCGAACGAGCCGCGCCTGGCGCTGGTGCCCGGCGACGACACGCTGCAGCAGTTCCACGAGGCGCGCCAACAATTCAGCGACGTGTAGCCCTGGCCCGCACGGTGGTCGAGTAGCGAGGAACGAGCGTATCGAGACCCGTTTTCCGCGCACGGCGGGCCAGGGGCGAAAATGGACCTATGAGCTCCACACGCGCGCACACCGAACAAGTCGTCCTCCTCGCCGAGGACGGCACCCCGATCGGTGTCACGGACAAGGCAACAGTGCACGATGCGAACACTCCCCTGCACCTGGCCTTTTCCTGCCACGTTTACGACGGCGAAGGCCGCATCCTGGTCACCCAGCGCGCTCTGTCCAAGCGCACCTGGCCGGGCATCTGGACGAACTCGTTCTGCGGGCATCCGGCACCGGACGAAGCAAGCGAGGATGCCGTGCAGCGGCGCTCGCGACGCGAGTTGGGCGTCCGCGTTGAGGAGCTGACGCTCGCGCTGCCCGACTTCCGCTACCGGGCGACGGATGCCAGCGGTGTCGTCGAGAACGAGATCTGCCCTGTCTACACCGCAACCACGACGGATGCGATCGCCCCCGCCGCAGACGAGGTCGCCGCATGGCGCTGGGTCGACCCGGCCGACTTGCTCACCGCCGTCGCCGCGACCCCGTGGGCGTTCAGCCCGTGGCTCACTCTGCAGTTGCCACTGCTGTACGCCGCGGCGGTGTAAGGCGGCCCACTCGAGCGGGCACAGCGGGATTACGCGATGCGCGTTCCGTCGACGTGGCCGACATGCAACCAGGTGGCGGCGTCGTCGCTGGATACCCAGCCGTCCCAGGTGTAGCTCTCGCGGGTGATCTCGCTGAAGTTCCAGCGGATCAGTCGTCCGTCGTTTTGCGTGCCGTCCTGCCGGATGCCTTTGTGCCAGCCGATCGCCACAAGGTTCGCATACTGGTTCGCGGCCGGGCTGAAGAAGCTGACCCGTACGACCCCGGCGACCGGGTCGTACACGCGCAGCGCTGTCGCGACCGTCTCGGAAACTGACGGGTCTTCTGCACTCGGCACGACCTCGACATCCTGAACGGCGCGCCCGCCGAGCACGAATGACACGACCCAGGTGAACGAACGCTCCGCCCACTGGCCGGTGGCTTCGTCGAGGCTGCGGCCGCGGGCATCCCAGGTGCCGATGAGCTTGCCGAAACGGCGCATCCGCGCGGGATATTTGGTGGTCGGCCCATCCGTGATCAGGGCGCGAGCGAAGTCGCTTGGCGGGTTGTCGGTCACGCGCGTCTCACCGGCCCGCTTTTCCGGCTTCGGATGCGCCGACATCCGTCCTGTGGAAGTTCTGGAACGACCTCGAGGCGGTCGGCCCACGCTGTCCTTGGTAGCGCGAACTGTACGGGCCGGACCCATATGGATGCTCCGCGGCCGACGACAGCCGGAAAAAGCACATCTGCCCGATCTTCATTCCCGGCCAGAGCTTGATCGGAAGCGTCGCGACGTTGCTGAGCTCGAGCGTGACGTGCCCCGTGAAGCCGGGGTCGATGAATCCGGCCGTCGAATGGGTGAGCAGGCCGAGCCGGCCGAGCGAGCTCTTGCCCTCCAGGCGCGCGGCCACATCGTCGGGCAGCGACACCTGCTCGTAGGTGGACCCGAGCACGAATTCTCCGGGATGCAGGATGAACGCCTGGTCGGTGTCGACCTCGACCAGGTGGGTGAGTTCTGGCTGATCTTCCGCCGGGTCGATGAAGGGATACTTGTGATTGTCGAACAGCCGGAAGTAGCGGTCGATGCGCACGTCGATGCTGGATGGCTGCAGCATGTCGGGGTCATACGGATGCAGCGCAATCCGCCCGGCGTTCAACTCGGCCTTGATATCACGATCAGACAGCAGCACACGGCCAGACTATCGGAACGGATGTTGCGGGCGGATTTCGGATGCGAGCGCCGTGCGGATGCCGGCGCCTTGCGGATGCGTCGCGTTGCGGATGCGCATGCCTTGCTTCGCGCTCTAGCCTGTCAGCATGCAGACAACACGCGGCCTCGATCGACTGGTGTTCTTCACGGACGCGGTGACCGCCATCGCGATCACACTACTCATTCTTCCGCTCGTCACCTCGGTAACCGAGGCTGCGGCCGCCGGGCACACAGCCGCGCAGTTTCTCGGCGACAATGTCGACCAGTTGGCAGCGTTTGCCCTGAGCTTCGCCGTGATCGCGCGCTTCTGGGTATCGCATCACGCGATGTTCGAGCACATCACGTCATACAACGGGCAGCTGCTTCTGCTCAGTCTGATCTGGGCGTTCACCATCGTTGTGCTGCCGCTGCCAACGGAAATGATCTCGCAATTCAAGACGACGCCGGCAACCATCGGCATCTACATCGGCACGTTGACCGTGAGCAGTCTAACGCTGACGGTGATGGCGCTACTGATCCGCAAGCATCCGGTGCTTGAGGACCCGAACAATCCCCTGAAAGGCAATAGAGCGTTCGCCAGCATCAGCACAACGATCCTGTTTGCTATCGCACTCGTGATCGGCGTGCTCGTGCCGCCGATCAACTTCTTCGCACTGCTCATCGTCTTCCTGTCGATTCCGGCGCAGGCGATCTACGACCGCCGCGCTGCCGCGCGTGCCCCCATCCGGACCATCCGCTGACTTGCCCCAAATGACCCTTCCCGAGGCAACTCACCGATTGTGCGGCGTTCGCGCGAGCGCAGCGAGCAAGCCGACCGGGACCCCGTCGAATTGGACATATGCCTGTCCGTCAAACCAGACACTTGTCCGATTGGGCTGTCACTTGTATGACTGATCGGACAGGAGGGACGGTGTCGGATGGACCTTGGGTCGCCGTCTGCAACGCTTGCAGGGCGAATGGATGCCGCTATCCTGAGCGTTCTCGCGCGAGCCGACAGCGAATTCGCCGGTCGGCAGATTCACCGGCTCGCAAACTTCGGAAGCTCCTCAGGGGTGAACTCCGCTCTGAATCGGCTCGTTGAGACGCGCCTCGTCCACTCGACAATTCGACCGTGCGCCATCCTGTACCGCGCTAGCCGGGACCGTGTTCTGTGGCCCGTTGTCGAAGCAGGATTGAGCGCCGGCGTCGAGTTGCGGAATCGAATTCGGTCGTTCGCCGAGACTTCGTCTCCTCCGGGGGCAACAGTCGCTATCTACGGCTCGGTCGCCCATGGAGGCGCAAATTCCCAATCGGACATGGACATCGTCATTGTCACCCCGACAATGTTCCTCCAGAGGTATCCGAAGAATTCTCCTATCTGCTTGCCAACAACACGGAGACGTGGTCCGGCAACATGGCAGATCGCCGGAGCGTGAGGCCACCCGAATGCTGCTATCCGCGGGATTTTGCACTAGTCCGACGCTCAATGGTGACTGCGAAAGGCACCCCGTCGTGCCTCTTTCCAAGGCGCAGCCCGTGGCAGCGGATCCATGACCGCGGTGCTGCCGGGCGCTGCGTCACCCACAGCGCCGCCCAGCGGTAGCGCCACCCCCAAAACAGGTGGTTCGCACCAAAGCAGGCGGAAGCCGCCTGTTCTCATGTGAACGCGGCGAATGTGCCTGCATCGTGACACGGGGAACAGCAGCGGTACCATTCTTATGCCAAATAGGTACTATCAAGTATGGCAACCAATCTCCGACTCCGCCCTGACGTCGCAGCGGCGGTCAAGGCCGAGGCCGCGCGCACCGGCCGGTCGCAGCAGGACGTCATGCGCGACGCGATCGAGGCCTACCTCACAGCGGATGCAACATCGCCCGGGTCAGCGCCGGTGCCGGATGAGGTCGCCGGTCTCGCAAATCTTGGCCTCATTCCGCCGCGAGCCGCATGGCGGCGGGCGGCGACCCGCATCCGCCTTGCACCCGGCGTCTCGTCATCCGACCTCCTCGACCGCAAGGATCGGATCTGAGTGCGCATCTATGTCGGCAGCAGTGCGCTGATCAAACGCGTTGTCGCCGAGCCGGAATCTGATGTGCTCGTCAGCTACCTTGAGCAATGCGTAGGGGACGGGAACGTCCTCGTCAGTTCTTCGCTTGCGTGGGTCGAAGTGACGCGCGCGCTGCGCACGCGGCTGGACCACGAACATCCGTCGACGATCACAGAACTGGCGGATGTCGCGTTGTCCGGCATCTCCGAATTCTCACTGGATGCTCGCGTTGTCGCGCTTGCCCGCCGCATCGGGCCGCCGATCCTTCGAACTTTGGATGCGCTTCATCTCGCGAGCGCGACCCTGCTCGACGCAGATGTCATGGTCGTGTACAATCAGCGTCTCGCTGCCGCTGCCGACGAACTCGGCATCCGAACGATTGCGCCGGGGGCTTCGCCGGTCGAGTAACCCGCGAGCGCAGCGAGCGAGCGTATCGAGACCCCGTTCGCCGGTTGTCAGCGTTCCGCAGCGAGGATGCGGTCGCAGAGCTCCATCGTGTGCACGTTGTCGCGGCCACTGTTCGTCGCCTCCGAGACGGCCACCGCCGGATCGGCGAAGGCGCGCAGTCCCTCGACGAATCCGCGCAGATGCAGGTCGCGCTCAAGAACGACGGCAGACCCGTCAGGTTGAGCGTGCCGATCACGCCAGAGGCGAAGCGCAGGCTGACCGCCAGCGCCACCAGGTTCCCGACCGAATTGTTCCGGGTGTGCACGTCGGCCACCTCGCCGAACAGCTACCGCAAGAGATCGACGACGTGAATTGCCGCCAGCTTCAGGTAGTCGTCCTCGTTGGCGCAGAATGTGGTGCTGCCGCATCCGAAGCCCAGTCGGAACGAGTGGATCGGCCCGAGCGGCTTCTCGACGAAGACATTCTTGCCGGCGGCGATCGCTTGGCGGACGAGCCGGGCCTGGTCATCCGGCTGGGCAACAATCACGACATTGCCTTCAGGCAGCGCGATGCCGTGCCTTAGGATAGTTGTCGATCGTCGGCGCGTCCGTCGAGCATGCGGATGTAGTTCAATGGCAGAACTTCAGCTTCCCAAGCTGATAGCGCGGGTTCGATTCCCGTCATCCGCTCTACCAGTAAAGTCCCGGTCAGAGCCTCTTTTTGAAGGAGATTCTGGCCGGGACTTCTTCACGTAGACAGGCCGTTCGTGCCCTTCGCGTGCCCAAAGGTACAAACTTTGATACAGAAAACGGCCTTCCAGACACCACTAGGTACCTAGTGGTACATTCGAGAGTAACCAACCAAAGGGGGCACCCATGGCCATGAATCTGCGCCTCGACACAGCGCACGAAGAATTGCTGAATGCTCTCGCTGCACAGGAGCGTCGGACGAAGACTGAGATCGTCAAGATCGCAATCGAAGAGCGTGCCGCCAAGGCCGACAAGAGCACCCGCACCAGAGCGATCTTCGAGCGCATCATGCAGGAAGACGCTGAACTGCTCGACGCTCTCTCCAAGTGACGGAGCATCTGGAGCCCTCCGACGTCACTCAGACTCCCGGCGCACCCTTCTTCATGGCTGCGCTCATGCCGTCTGCGATGATGCGTCCACGCTCTTCGGCAGCGTGCTGATACTTCATCGCTGCTGATGATGTGGAGTGCCCCGCGCGTGACATCAATTCTCGAATCGTCGCTCCGGACTGAGCGGCCAGCGTGTGTCCGCGTCCGCTGTGGCGGAGGTCGTGGAAGTGGTATTGGGGGAGCTGCACTGCGGTCCGGGCCTTCTTGAAGGCGTGTTGGAGCTGCGCCCTGGTGAGAGCCTTCCCATCAGCCCGGATGAATAGCGGAGCGGACGGCAACGCCTTCGGCACCGTCGCGAGGTACTCGATCATCGTCTCGACAGTGACCAGGCGGCGTAGCCTCCTGGTAGCGCGGCCCAGATAGCAGCGCATCTTGACTACATCTGTGTGAAATAGTCAGACGGCTGGTTGCTTTCGAGCGGAATCGTTCCTCGCGTCTTCCGGCCCGTTCGCGAGGAAGCTGCCCTTAAGGGGCAATTCTTCACGATCTGATCGGGAGCGCGGAGGCGAGCCGAATGCGCCCATGTGGTCGGTTTGGGGGCCCGCAGACGGCCCAGAACGACCACATGGCCGCACTCGGCGTGCTCTTGCGGGTCGTCGCGAGAGAATCGACCGGTCGCTCGCCACTACGCGGCGGCTGACAAGCGCTCGCGGGTCGCTTGCGGGTCGATCGGCAGTGCGGCCAGCAGCGCGGCCGCCGGGTCGGGCTCGCGCCGGTCGAGCAGGGCGAGCATCATGTGCCGAGTCGTGATCGTTCGGGCCTTCTCCGCCGTCGCAGTGAGGATGGTCTGATGCAGCACAGCCTTGACCCCCGCGGTCAGCGGCACTCGCGTGCCGAGGGCGGCGTGCGCGGTCGGTGCGGGGTCGGCTTCCAGTCCGATTGCGGCGAGCGCTGAGCGATCGAGCTGGTCGGCCGTGTCATGCGCGGTCTCGGCATCGACACCGACAATTCCCGCTAGCTCGTCATCCCGCAGCAGTGCGATCAGCAAGTGCTCGGTGCCGATCCTTCGATCGCCCCGGCGCCCCGCTTCGTAGCGGGCGTCGTCGATGGCGATCCGTGCGGGTCGCGCAAATCTCTCAAACATCGCTGCTCTCCCTCTCACCTTTCTTCTGGCTGTCTCCGCGCTTGCCATACTTCGCGTGCACCGACTGGCGTGTGACACCGAGTGCGTCGCCAATCTGTTCCCACGACCATCCCGCGCGCCGCGCCTCGGCGACATGCGTCGCCTCGACGCGCTCAGCGAGCCGATGCAGCGCGCCGACGGCGCGCAAACCTATCATCGGATCGGTCGTGCGCAACTGCTGTGCGAACTCCGGTGGTTCCATACTGTCAGTCTGACTTGACACTGTAGTTTTGTCAACTCAGGCTGACGTGATGATCGATTACCCTCAACCCGAAAGCTTCCCCGCGGATGTCGATGTCGCGATCGCCGGCGACGCCGGCCGCTACTTTCGCCCGCGGCTCATTCAGTGTGCGCGAAATGCTGGAATGAATCGCCAATCGGACATTCTGCGCACATTGAACGCCTGGGTGCCCGGCGCCAAGCGGGCGGAATGCATGAATTGGGCGGGAGTGCATGAATTGGGCGTGAATCGGAATTAACCTGAGCAGAGTGGCCGCGAAGTACGTAACTAATGCGGGTACTCGCGAGAGCATCGGCCGGTCGCTCGCCGCTGCGCCCCTGACTGAGCGGATTCCCGCCCGACCGGCGGTCTAGGCTCCCCTCGATACGCGCCTCAACGGCGCGTTCAGCAGCGGAACGATGACCTCGTCAACCAACTCCACGACGTCGAAGCCATCGAGCTCACGGAACAGAAAGTGGTTCCGCAGGATCGATGGCCCTGCCTCGAGTCGACGCCGCGTGACATGCGTACCGTCGAGCTCACCGCGCGCGACGGCACGCATCACGATCGTGCGCAGACTCTCCACGGCGCCGTCGCGCGAGTAGTCCCGCACGCGGCGGGCCTGGTCAGCGTCGATGAGCGCCTCCCCGTGCAGGGCACGCAGCGCGTCGCCGAGCGCCCCAGACAGCGGCACCATCGCCGTCGTCAGCATCTCGATCAGGTCGCCGCGGAGCGTGCCCGTCTCGGGAACGAGTTGCTCGGTCGGCAACGCATCGTAGACGGCATCCATCACCAATTCGGTGCGCGTCGGCCAGCGCCGATACAAGGATGCCTTACCCGTGTGTGCCCGCTTGGCTACCGTTTCCATTGTCAGCGCAGCGTAGCCGTGACGCGTCAGCTCGGTCAGCGTCGCCTCATAGATGGCGGCGGTGAGGGCGGCCCCGCGCCGCCGAGTCCGCGCGCGATGGTCGCCGGTGGTCGGCGCCGTTGCGGCCACGGTTGCGGCCACCGCCCCGGCTGCCCCCGTCGCAGTTGCCCCTGCCGCCGCTACCACCGCCGTCATGACGCCGTCACGACCCCGACTCCACCATCCACCGTGACGCGTTGCCCCGTACGCAGCGTTCGCGTGCCGTCCCCCGTGCCCATAATTGCGGGGATGCCGATCTCGCGCGCCACAATCGCGGCATGCGAACCGATGCCCCCGGTGTCCACCACGACAGCCGCAGCGCTCTGGAACAGTGGAGTCCACGCGGGGTTTGTGTATGGACACACCAGAATCTCGCCGGGACGCAGCATGCCGAACTCGTCTGGCCCGTTGATGATGCGCACCGTTCCCGTCGCCCGCCCGGCGCAGGCCGGCGTTCCGCTGACCAAGGCATTCTGGTCACGGCCCGGGCGCCCGAAGATCGCCGCGTAGTCGACCATCCGCACGGATGAGAGCTGCTCGCGTTTCAGTTTCCGCGCCAGCACCCTCGCGCGCAGCTCCTCCACGCGCGCCGGGGCGAGCGTCGCCGCGTCGTCGATCGTCTCCAGTTCGCCGAGCCGCAGGTGGAAGACGTCGGCCGGTTCTGACAACACACCGGCGTCGCGCAGGCGAGTGCCGATCTCGAGGAGCGCGCGACGAAGCGGGGGGAGCGTGCGCATGAACGCGTCGTGAGAATCCTCACGGAATCCGATGCCGGCCCGAGCCGCCCGGATGCGCCGCCACATCCGCTCGCGCGCCCTCGGCGCTTGCAGGCGGCGATGTGCAAACAGCGCTTCCTCGGCATCCGCCGCCCGCGTGGCCACCGGGCGTTCGCTGTCGTCGGAGGCGAGCAGCGCAATCAGCCCGAGCACGGTTTCCGGAGCTTCGCTCCAGGTTGGGGAGGAGGCGAGCACGGGGCTGATCGTCTCGCGGTGCCCGTACTCCTCGAGGTACTCGGCAAACGCGCTCGCGAAACCCGCAAACGCTGGATCGCTGGTGACGCGCTCGAGGGCGGCACGCGCATCCTGCTCGGTGAGCAAGGTGCGGAGCGTGGCATCCGCCCGCACGCTGTCGGCGAGCTCGCCGAGTCGTTCGTTTCCGCGCGCAGTAATCGTTGGGGCGCCGATGATGAGATCGCCCATCAGTCGGGTGCGCCGTAGCCGGATGAGCGCGAGGCGCAACCGAATGATCGCGACCGCCATGCCGGGCAGGTACTGCGTGCGCAGCGTCGTGATCGGGGCGACCAGTTCGAGGGCGGTGTGAACGGATGCAACGAGCTCCGGCCAGGTCGCGGTGGCCGGATCCCTGCCCGCGATGTCCTGCAGTCGCCGGTCGAAGTCGGCATAGCGAGGGTCCTTCGTCCATTGGGCCGGATCGTAGCGACGTGCGCGTGCCCGCACGCTGAACGGCGCCCTGACCACACGCCACGTCGGTGACGGCATCGGCGGCACGAACTGCACGACGACGCCGTCCTCTTCGGGAAGGATGCTCTCGAAGTTCGAGCGGATGCCGACACTCGCCATCACGCGACCCATCATTCCGAGCGGGCCGTATGGAATCCAGGTGTCCATGTCGAGTGGGTACGGGCGCACGCTGAAGTAGTCGCTGAACACGCTGCCGATGAGCCGCTGCACCCTGTTCAGCTTCTGCGGGATCGGAACTGCTGTCATCGGGCGAGCTTGGAGCAGCGCGAGCCCGTTGTTGGCGATCGCCCACTCGATGTCTTGCGGGCTGCCAAAGTGCTCTGCGACCGCCTGCCCGAGGGATGCCAGTTCGGCGAGCAGCGCGTTGGACAGCAGCGGCATACCCGCCGAGGCGCCGGCCAGGGCGCCGGCCGGGGCACCCTCGGAGTGGGTCACGCCGCCATGCCCGTCGCTGCTGATGACGACTTCGCGTTTGCCGGGTGAGAATTCGAGAGTGCGGCCCGCGCTGTCGATCACGTAGTGGTCCGGCGTCACCAGCCCGGAGACGACGGCTTCGCCGAGCCCCGAGCTCGCGTCGATCACGAGGCGGTCGCGAGCGCCGGTCACCGGATCGGCGGTGAAGAGCACGCCCGCGACATCCGCTGGAACCAGGGACTGAACGACAACGGCGATCGCCACATCGGCCGGGTCAATCGACAGTCGTCGACGGTAGGCGATCGCCCGTTCGTTCCACAGCGACGCCCAGCACGCGCGCACCGCGGCGAGCATCGCATCGGCCCCGACCACGCCGAGGTAGGTGTCTTGCTGCCCGGCGAATGCCGCGCCCGGGAGATCTTCGGCAGTCGCGCTTGAGCGCACGGCGACGATGCCGCCGAGCCGGGCGTACGCATCCGCGATCGTCGCGGCCGTCTGCTCGGGTAGTTGCAGGGCGGTGATTGCGGCGCGCAGTGCTGCGCCGTCATCGGTGAGGTTGTGCGTGGCATGCGGGTCGTGCGGGTCGCCAACGCTCAGCCCGGCGGTCTCCATGGCGGAGCGGTACGCATCCGTCGTGACGATGAATCCGGCTGGGACAGGGAATCCAGCACGAACCAACTCACCCAGATTGGCGCCTTTGCCGCCGGCCAGTGCAATGTCGTCGCGGCCGACTGAGCCAAGGTCGACGACGGCGCGCACGGAGGGCGACGCTGATTTCGATCGTGCCTGCGACATATGGCCAGCCTTCAATAGTGAACTGCGCGTTCTCTATCAGGATAGTCGAATGCCGTGGTCACGCATACAAGGTGGGGTCACGCAGACGTCTGCGGGTCACGCCGACGTCATGGGTATGCGCCGAATCGGGTCAGGTAGTCGATCAGGCTATCGGTGAGCGGCAGTGCCCGCAGCTCGTCTGCCGTGAACCACCGCGCGTCCGCCGCATCGTCACCGGCGATCGGGTGCTCCGTGCCGCGGTCCTCAGCGACCGTCCGCTCAGCGGAAGCGTCGACAGCGTGCCCATCGGCGAGCTCTGCCCAGAAATCGTGGATCTCGAAGATGCGGCCATCCGCGGTCGGTGAGTCGAGGCATCCGATTTCGCGGACCGCCCGCACGATTAGCCCGGTCTCCTCGAGCACTTCGCGCTCTGCGGCTTCAGCAAGGGTCTCGCCGGGCTCGAGTTTGCCTCCGGGGATGCTCCAGCGGCCGGCTTGCGGCGCATCCGCTCGGAGCACCAGCAGGAAGCGCCCGTCGCGGTCTTTGACCACCGCACCTGCGGCGAGCACCCGATCCATGGCTTGAGTGTACGTTCACGCGGGCAGCTCGTACATGGTGCGCAAAGTGCTCTGAGGATTGAGGCGAAGAGCACTTTGCGCCGCAGCAATACAGCCCGGACTCGAGCCCTCCGACAAGTGGTGCAGAGACTGCTGTGGGCGGGCAGCCGAAACAGCAGCTCGCGCGCCAGTAACGCTCCAGCGCACGAACGACGCACCCCGCGACGCCCATGCCTCAAGGGATCACCGCCGCGGCAGTGCCTGGCGGGACGCCCGAGCAGCGCCCGGCCCGAAGATACCAACTGTGCGAATGCTGCCGATCGCGACGGTGCCCGATGTCGTTCGCAGCTCGGCGAAGTCCTCCGTCGAACACGCGGCGGGCAGGTCGAGCGCACGTTCACGCGGCCACAGCCCTGGTGAGCCGCTACCCGCCGCGGAGGGCGCGGTTGACCATGAACTCCACCGCTTCGTTCATGTTGATGGGGTTCAGCGTGGTGCCTGGATGTTGCGCCGGCCACACACGGAGCACTTCATCGACGAAGCCTTGGCCTACGTCCTCGACGCCGGCGAAGTCGACGTCGATGTCCCCGAATGTGTCCATACCGTCGAGCAAACGGCGGGCCTCGGAACGGGAGACGAAGCTTATTCCAGCACCGAACAGCTTGACCGCCGGTCGGCTTTTCGCGAACGACTGCTCGCCATCGGTGAACTGTTCGAACACGGCGCGCAGGGTATGCGCTGCCGGGCGCGGAATGCTTACCTTTACCACCGTTCCTGTGCTCACCCTGGATATTCCGAGCGCAACATCGCCCCTGGCGTTGTCAAAGGTGAGCCGCAAGCCGTTCGCCGAAAGGCGGAGCACTCCGACGGCCTTCGATGTGAAGAAGATTCCTTCTCCCGTATGCCGCTCTTTGAATGTCGTACGTTTCCCTTTGGTGAGCTCGCCGGCAGACTCGATGTCCCTGTCAAGTCCGAGTCCGGACCGGATGCGCGCGAACACCCCCACGCCGTCATCCGCGATCCGGAATGCAAGCTCGTGCTGAGACGACCACACTTGGATGTTGGCGGATGTGCCGCCACTGTGGTCAATTGCGTTGTTCAGCATTTCGGTGAAGCCGTATGCAGCAACGCGCCCGTCCTCAGTCCTCCGATCAATCTGAAGGGTGTCCGCGGCAATTGTCCACACTTGATCTTCATGTAGCCCGTCCAGCGCAAAGTCAGCTTCCCAGTCAGGCGGCGAGATCGGTAGTATCGATGCCTCGGGAATCCGCCCGGATAGCGAACCCCTAACCGCATCGAGGTCGAAAACACGGTGTCCGCCCGGCGTGCGGCTTGACGGGATCTGCCCGCTGTCTGCCATTCTCCGCAGCGTCTTGATCGGGAGACCAAGCGAGTCGCTCAATTCGCCGATCCGAATCTCGTTCATGTAATCTCCCTCAGCCGGGAGATTCGCCGTTCGTAAATCTACCCGCACGGGTAGATTATTTCAGACAGAGTCGTTAAACCTCCCCCTTCGGGTATGTTTGCGCCGGCGCCTCGTCAAAACCTCCCCGCTCGTGGAGATTCTGCCCGCGCCCATCAGGCAACCACAGTGGTCACCCCTCCGCACAGATCGATTGGGCGATGCGGTGTCATGGTTAAACGCGATTGACGTGCACACCTACCCGACAGTGCGCAGAAACCCCAGCGCGCGCTGTGTGAGCAGCGCCGCGGCGGTCGCGTCGTACGACGGCAGACTCTCGTCGGCGAACAGGTGCTTGTCGCCCGGATAGATGAACAGTTCGGCATCCGGGGTGGACTCCACGAGATCGCGAGCAGCGTCGACATCGCCCTCACCGATGAAGTAGGGGTCGGCATCCATCCCGTGAATCTGCACCGGCACGCCGGCGGGCCACTCCTCACCGAAGACCGAGACGGGCACGCACGAGTGGAATAGCAGCGCCCCCACCGCGCCCGGCCGGGTCTGTGCCAGTGACTGCGCGGGCACGACGCCCAGCGAGAACCCGGCGTAGACGAGCGCATCGGGCAGCCCAGCGGATGCGGCGCGGCCCCGTTCCACGGTCTCCTCGAAGCCGATCGAGTCCGCGTATGCAACGCCGGCATCGAGGTCGTCGAACGTGCGACCGTCATAGAGATCCGGGGTGTGCACGACATGTCCCGCCTCCCGCAGCGTCTGCGCGAACGCGAGAACTCCCGGCGTCAGCCCTTGTGCGTGATGGAACAGCAATACCTCTGCCACGATCTTCTCCTCAGTCGGGTGCGTACGATGCCGCAGGTATCTTAAGCACAAGCCGCCGACATCCGCATTGTCGCGGAGCCGCCCGCGGCTCCTGATACCCTCGCACACGTGAGTGTATCTGGCTTGGCGACCCCGAGCCACGACGCCAAAACACTTGCTCGCTGGCGTAACGCGATCATCACAGCGTTCGCGCTGGGCGGTGTCAGCCTGGCCACGTGGGGGCCGCGCCTGCCGAGTCTGCGCACGGATCTGGGGTTGAGCTACGAGTCGCTCGGCCTGCTGGTCGCCGCTGTAACGATTGGCTCGATCGCCGGACTTGTCAGTGCTTCAGCACTCCTGGCCTGGGTCGGACCGCGAGGCGGCATCTGGCTGACTCTGACGATCGACGCCATCGGCATCGCCGTCATCGGGCTCAGCGCGGGCGTGCTGCGCTCGGCCCCGGCAGCAACGGTCGGATTCGTTCTCGTCGGCTTCGGAATCGGTGCCGTCGACGTGATGATGAACGTGCAGGGCGCCGCGGTCGAACGCATCGCCAGCAAGACACTCATGCCGCTCATGCACGCGGCGTGGTCGGCGGGCGCGGTCCTCGGATCCGCCATCGGTGCCGCCTCCGCCGCCCTCGGGATCTCGGCCGGCATGCAATTGGTGGCCGAATCGGTGCTGATCGCTGCGGTCGCCGCAATCGCGGTGCAGTTCATTCCGAGAACGGATGGCGCAGCATCCGCAGAGGCGAAGCCACCGGTTGGCGAGCGCATCCGCTCCTGGTTCGCCGGATGGGCCGACGTGCGCCTGCTCATGATCGGACTGGTCATGCTCGGGGTCGAGCTGGGCGAGGGGTCGGCGAACAACTGGCTGACGCTCTCTGTGCGAGACGACCACCATCAAACGGATGCGATCGCCGCCCTTTTCTTCACCGCGTTTGCGCTCGGCGAGACCCTCGCCCGCGTTTTCGGCGGACCGCTGGTCGACCGCGTCGGCCGGGTGCGCACGGTGCGATTCACGACGGCGCTCGGCGTGATCGGCGTGCTGTTGTTCATTCTGGGCGGTGCGCCGTGGCTCATTCTGATCGGAGTGATTCTGTGGGCCGTCGGCGTGTCGATGGGCTTCCCGCTCGGCATGTCAGCTGCCGCCGACAGCGGGCCGAATCCCGCGGCGCGGGTCAGCGTCGTCGCATCGATCGGCTATCTCGCGAACCTCGGCGGGCCCCCGGTCATCGGGCTCCTCGCGCAACAGTTCGGGCTGTTGAATTCGCTCTGGCTGATCATCGTGCTCCTGGCCGTCTCGTTTGCGGCTGCGGGCGCGCTGCGGGCCGGGAGCAAGACAGACGCGTAGTCGCTTCTTCGGGTTCGGTCTGGCTGAAGAGCGATTCACGAGGACCCGAAAGGCGGCGCGGCGGCGCTCCCTGAGCGAAGCCGAAGGGCGGCTGTATAGGGCCTGTTCGTGAGGCGCTGCAGGCTGGCGCTTCGGCTTCGCTCAGCGAACGGTGTCGAGTGCAGGCTGGCGCTTCGGCTGCAGCGCGGTGCCTGAGCTTGTCGAAGGGCAGCCTACGACGACGTGTCGCCCAGCAAAGTGCATGTCTGTTTTCGCTTTATCAGATCCGCCTTATATAGGGCGGATCTGAAATAAGAAAAACGGACGGACTGTTTCCTGAGCAGGTCCGAAGGGCTGGTTTGCTCGTTCCCTGAGCGGAGTCGACCGGGGACTCGGCCAGCGACCGATAGACTCGCTCAGCGACCGGGAGTTGCAGGCGCCTTGAATCATGCGGCCGGCTCACATCCTGCGCGCCTAACGTGTGGGGCGAACAGCTTGCGCACATCGAGAGGGACACACCACCGTGAAAGTCGTCATCTATCAGCCGACCTGCATCTCCGCCGGGCAGTGCGCACTCTCAGCACCCAACGTGTTCTGGAACCGCGAAAGCGACGGCAAAGTCGAACTCTGGACCGACAACCCTCCCGAAGCCGAATATGACCAGGTGCGCGAAGCGGCGAGCCTGTGCCCGTCCGCATCCATCACCATCGAAGAAGACGACTAGCGACTCACGCTGTGGATGCCGCCCCCAGCACCACTCGCCCCATCACGTGATCGACAAGCCCGTATTCCAGCGCCGCGTGTGCAGTGAAAACCCGGTCACGATCGGTGTCCCGCCGCAGCGTCTCGACCGACTGCCCCGTATGCGCTGACAAGATCCCTTCAAGCTCGGCTCGGATGCGCACCACCTCGTCGGCCTGCAAGATCAAGTCGGGAATCGTGCCCCGCCCCTGCGCAGCCGGCTGATGCATAACCACCCGCGTGTGCGGCAGCACGGCGCGGCGCCCCGGAGCACCGGCGGCCAGCAGCACGGCACCGGCAGCAATCGCCTGCCCCACGCACGTGGTCGCTACCGGCGCCTGAATGTACTGCATTGTGTCGTACACGGCGAGCATCGAGGTCATATCGCCGCCCTCGCAGTTGATGTAAAGGTTGATCTCGCGCTCGGAGTTGTCCGCCTCCAAATGCAACAGCTGGGCGATGAGCGCATTGGCCACGCCCGAATCGATCGCAGTGCCCAGATAGATGATGCGCTCAGTCAAGAGGTGAGAATAGACATCCATGATTCGCTCGCCACGCGAGTTCTGCGTGATCACGTTCGGGATCATGTAGTTGTTCATAGTCGTGTTGTTCATGCTCGTGTTGCTCATGCGTCCACCCCCAGTCCGACGTGCCGCCGTTTGGGCGGCATGACCTGCTCGAACGAGTCGACCACGTGATCGATGAATCCGTACTCCTGCGCCTCAGCAGCCGTGTACCAGCGGTCGTGCAGCGAGTCCTCGAAAACACGCTCGACGCTCTGGCCGGTGTCCTCGGCAACAAGGCCGAGCACGGTGTCCCGCGTGAAACGCAGATCGTCGGCTTGCACCTCGACCTCGACAGCGGAGCCGCCGATGCCCGCAGATCCCTGATGCATCAGAATGCGCGCGTGCGGCAGCGCGAACCGCTTGCCCTTCGCGCCGGACGACAGCAGGAATTGCCCTGCGCTGCACGCCAACCCGAGGGCGAGCGTGCTGACGTCACACGGCACGAGCCGCATCACGTCCCGGATCGCGAGCATCGCCGGCACCGAGCCGCCGGGCGAGTGAATCCACAGTGCGATATCTGCGGATGCGTCCTCAGCCGCAAGCGTCAGCAGTTGCGTTGCAAGCAGCGTTCCATTGTCGTCGTCGAGCACACCGTCGAGCACGAGGATGCGCTCGTGCAGCAACTGTGCGCGCATCCGGTCAGAGAAGGCAGGGTTCTTGGTGTTGTCGTCGTCAGCCATGTCACCAGACTGCGGCAAGCGTGACGGGTTGAACCCGTCGTACTGCTGTCAGCAGATCTGCTGACAGCAGACAGCCGTCTCGATACGCGGATTCGCTGCGCTCATGCGCTACTCGACGAACGGTACCGGTGGTCGAGTAGCCCGCGAGCGCAGCGAGCGAGCGTATCGAGACCCGTGCAGTTCGACCAGCTCTACGCCCGATCGATCAGGTCGCGCGCAGCACGCCCGGGGTCTTCCCCGCGGTCTACCGCGTCTCGCACGGGCGACGTGATCGGCGCGGCCCACGGCGATGGCGCACCCGCATAGGCGGCGGCACCGAGTCGGAAGTGCTGTGCCTGCTCCGCCGTCTCGACGAAAGGCATGTCCATCGCGAAGAGCCGGTCGCCGCGCGGCCGCGGCCCCGCCTTCGAGACCTTGCCCCACAGTTCGTGCCCGACGAACTCCTCCGCCAAGACGGATGCCTCGATCAAGCTGTCGAGATCGACCCCTGTATCGACACCCAGCTCGGTCAGCAGGTCGACGAGGTCCTCGGTGGGGATCATTCGTGTCATCCGCCCGTGACCGCCGTACGGGCAGCCTCCCATGCCTCCGATCGACGAGTCCAGCACGAGTGTGCGCTCCGGCGAAAGCACCTGCAGCGCTTGATACGCCGACAACATCGCCGTTCCGCGTGCATCGTGAAGGTGCAGGTGGAACGTCTCGATCTGTGGCCACCGGTCCTGGATCGCCAGCAGCTGCGAGGCAACCTGATCGGGCACGTTCCATGCCATCGGATCGCCGATCCACACCCGGTTCACGGTCACGCCGGCGGCATCCCACAGGTCAACTTGGCGAGCCAGCATGTCCATGCGATAGTCCTCGTCGAACGCGCCCAGCCAGTTCGAACCCCATGCGGCATTGATCGCGATCCCCGCGGTGTCAGCCCCAGCCGCAACGGCCGCATCGATCACCTGAGGCCACGCCTCGATCTCTTGCAGTTGTGTGCGATTGGTGTTGCGCCTCACGAAGACATCGCAGAGGTGCACAAGAGTGCGCGGGAATTCTCGCGACTCCGTCAGCAGAGGGGCGAAGCGACGCATCCGCTCTCGTCCTCGTTCGTTCAGCGCGAGCGCCGTGTAGGTGACGCCCTCGACCGGAGCGAACCCGGCGACGACATCGTCAATATTCGCCATCTGCGGCGTCCACTTCGGGCTGACGAACGACCCGACGACGATCGTCTGCAAGCCGGTCCGCGACAGCGCATTGAGCAGGCGGATCTTGTTCTCCACCGTGATCGACGAGCTTTCGATCTGCATGCCCTCGCGCATGCCCTCCTCGATGATGCGCACCGTTGGATAACGCGACTGTGACATGCGAGTGACCTCTCTGGGTTGACCGTTTTGGGTTGACCGTTTTGGGTTGACCGTTTTGGGCTGACCGTTCTGACGTGGCCGCCGCGCTCTAAACGGCGCCGTGGGTGTGGAGTTCGGTGATTTCTTCGGCAGAGTAGCCGAGCGAGTCGAGAATCGAGTCCGTGTGCTCTCCGAGCAGCGGCGGTGGAGACGACGGTCCCAACGCTCGCGCATCGACGTGCACGCCGCTGCCGAGCACCACCGCCGCTTGGTGACCAGGCCCGCCCACACCGGGCCCACGCACATCTCCGACCGGAATCTCAACCTCGTGTAGCAGACCCCGAACGCGAACCTGATCCTGGTGCAGCGCCTGATCCACCGTCAACACGCGGCCGGCCGGAATGCTGGCCGCCGCGAACATCGACTCCCATTCCGCGGCACCGTTGCCGGCGAGTCGCAGTTCCAGTTCCTCGGTCAGTTCGGCACGATGCAGCTTGCGATCGGTGCGCGTCACGAAACGCGGGTCGTCGACGAGTTCGACGCAGTCGAGCAGGCGGCACAGCGTCTCGAATTGCGTCTGCGTGTTCGCCGCGATGTTCAGCAGGCCGTCGCCCGTCTGGAAGGTTCCGGACGGAGCGGATGTCGCGTTGCTGTTCCCGTTGCGCGTCACGTCGCGTCCGGCGATCAGATGATCGGAGACAGCCCAGCCCATCGCTGTCAGCGCGGTCTCCAGCATCGACACGTCCAAGAAACAGCCCGTGCGATCGACGACCCGCCTGGCGAGGGCGGCGCAGATCGCCATCGACGCGGCGAAGCCGCCCAGGGTGTCGGCAATCGGGAAGCCGGCGCGCAACGGGCCGCCATCCGGAGAGCCTGTCACGTCTGCCATGCCCGCAAGGCCCTGGATGATCTGGTCGTAGGCCGGACGACTCGCGAACGGACCGGTCTGACCGAAACCGGAGACAGCACAATAGATGAGCTCGGGGTTGAGTTCGTGCAGACGTTCCCACGGAAAGCCGAGTCGGGCGAGGACGCCCGGGCGCATGTTCTCCAGCAGAACGTCCGCTGCTCGGAGCAGTCGTTCGAAGACCTTTGCGCCTTCTTCGGTCTTCAGGTTGAGGGTGATCGATCGCTTTCCACAGTTCTGCGCGACAAAAGACGCACCCATCATCGGGATGTGCGTCGCGCTTTCGCTGCTCAGCTCGCGCGCGAGGTCACCGGTCACGGGGAGTTCGATCTTGATGACATCCGCACCCAGCAGACTCAGCTGATACGCCGCGAACGGACCGGCGAGGATCGTCGTCAGATCCAAAACGCGGACACCTTCAAGTAGACCGGCCACGAACTGTCGTCCTTTCTGTCGCGAGCATGGCGGTCAAAGGGAGACCCCCTGACCGCCATGCCGCCGATGAACAATGTCTGTCGGCAACTACCCGACGACGGATGCGATCTGAGCCGGAGTCACATACGTTCCGTTGGTGTTGGTCAGATCCGAATTGAACCCGACCACGGAGAAGCCGCTGAAGACGTTGTGGTACTTGTTGAAGTTGTCATCACCGCCTGCCCCGTCGTAGTTGATCTCGGTGCCCGCCTTGATCAACTTGACGCACGCCGCGTAGTCGGAACACTTCGTTCCAGGAGGACTCGCGACGCTGACGACGTCTTTCACCCAGACAGACGGATCCGTCGAGTTCGCCTTCGTCATGGCCAGCGACGCGATCACGATCGCGTCGTACTCGTTGAAGGTGGTCGGAAGCGGTTGAGCGCTGCCGTACACCTTCTTGTAGTCGGCAAGGAAGTGCGTGTAGCCATCACCGCTCGGCGAAGCCGCCACTGCAGCGAACAGGTTGGTCGACGCCCCGGAGCCGAACGCTTGAGCGTACGCTTTCGACGACTGCAGGTCGTCACCGACCCACGGGGTGCTCAGGTCACCGAGCTGAGCAGCGTTCGACCACAGCGTCGATGCTGTCTGCGTGTCGAACGACGAGAAGATCACATCGGGGTGATTGGCGAATGCTTTCGTCAGTTCAGAACGGTATGACCCCTGCCCAGGCACGATCGTGATGCTCTGCTGCACGGTGCCACCCAGCTTTTTGAACGCAGCGGTCAGCGGCGCAACAAAGCCCTGCGAGTTCGCCGAGTTGTCGAAGATGAGCGATGCCGTCTTGAAGCCCTTGACCTTCGCTGCGTAGTAGGCCATGGCGACTGACTCGTTCGAGTCGGACGACGTGGTGCGGAACACGTACGGGTAGTTCATCTTGTCCAGTGTCGTCGCACCGCCGATCATCATGTCGACGACCTTGTTGGGGCCGAAGTCGCCGATGACTGCCTGGATGGTCGGTGAGAACGGCCCGATCACCGCCACCGGCTTGTCGAGCAGCAGCTTGCGGAACGCCGGCAGGGTGTCGACCGAATCCGCCGAGTCGTCGGCGCTTGCGGACTTGAGCTGGTGACCCAGCACTCCGCCGTTGTGGTTGACCTCGTACAGGCCCGCCGCGACGCCGTGCGTGCCCCAGTCGGACAGGATCGCCTTCGACCCGGTGAACGGGAAGATCTCCCCGATCGTGAGTGCCTGGTGCGAGTTCGTACTCGATGAGCCGCTGGTACAGCCGGCTGCCGCGAGTGCGATGGCCAGCACGACGCTGGAACCCATCGCAACCCGGCGGATGCGGCGCATCCGCGCTTGTGGATTGTTCATTGCAGTTACCTCGATTCTGTTGTGCATTGGTCTGTTGTGCATTGGTGAAGGTGGCGCATCAGGCGCCCGCCGAGTTGTGCGGTGCCGCCTGGTCGTGCCCGAGGAAGATGCCAGCGAGGTCCAACTTCGCGATCTCCGCGACGGGCCCGTGAACGTGATTCGTGCCGGCGACGAGCACATGGACGTACTGTGCATGTAACAGCGCCCGCTCAACGTTCTGCTCGATCACGAGCACCGCCGTGCCGCTCGCGGCGATGAGTTCGATCTGCTTCCAGACGACATCGGTGTAGGCCGGCGATAGGCCCGCCGTCGGCTCGTCGAGGATGATGACGGTCGGCTCCACCATCAGTGCGCGTGCCATTGCGAGCAGATTCTGCTGGCCGCCGGAAAGGTTGCCCGCCTTCTTCTCCTGTGCCTTTGCCAGATCGGGGAAGATTGCGTAGATCTCCTGCATCCGCGCTTTCGGGTCCTTTTTGGATGCGTAACCGCCGACTTCGAGATTTTCCCGCACGGTCAGAGTGCGGAAGACGTTGTCGTTCTGCGGAACGTAGGCCAGCCCATGGCGTGGGAGCAGGTGGCCGGGCATCCGCGTCACATCGGTTCCGTTCACCGTGATCGTGCCGGTGGTCGGCCGTAGGATGCCCGCGAGGGTCTTGGCGAATGTCGACTTTCCCGCCCCGTTCGGGCCGACGATCGCCGTGACCAGTCCGGCCGTCACGCTCACGCTGACGTTGCGCACGATCGGCGACCGCCCGTAGCCGCTCGAAATGTCCTCAGCTGTCAACGCGTCCATCGAGCACTCCTCCCAGGTAGGCGCGAACGACGTCTTTGTTGTCGCGCAGTTCGCTCATCAGGCCGGTCGCCAGCGTGCGGCCTTCTGCCAGCACGATCACGTAGTCGCAGATCTTCTCGACCACGCCCAGGTTGTGTTCGACCATCAGCACGGTGACGCCGTCGTTCTTCAGGTCTTGGATGTGTTCGCCGATCCGGTCGATCAGCACCGGGTTGACACCGGCCATCGGTTCGTCCAGCAGCAACAGCGTCGGTTCAGCCATCACAGCGCGCGAGATCTCGAGAAGGCGTTTCTGGCCGCCGGAAAGTTCCCGCGCCCACGTGTCGCGCAGCTCGTACAGGCCGTACTTCGCGAGGATCTCGCCGGCGCGTTCCCTGTTCGCGGCTTCGACGTTCTTGACAAGGCCCGGGCGGAAGTAGACGTTCGTGAGGGACTCGCCGGGTTGCTGTTTCGCGGCAACCATCAGGTTCTCCCACACGGTCAGACCGCCCAATTCTCGGGAGAGCTGGAACGTGCGGATGAGCCCGAGACGCGCCCGCTTGTAGTTCGGCAGCTTCGTGACATCGTGCGTTCCGATCTTCACGTCACCGCTGTCTGCACTCATCGCCCCGGAGAGGATGTTGACGACGGTCGTCTTGCCGGCGCCGTTCGGCCCGATCAGGGCTGTGATCTGCCCTTTCGGAACGGAGAAGGTGGCTCCGTTCACGGCCTTCGCACCACCGAACGACTTGTGGATATCGGTGCAACTCAGCGCCGATTCCGTGCCTGCGCTCGGCGGGGCATGCAGCACATCCGGTTCGCTCACAATGTCTCCTCTCGGGTCAGCGCCGCGCGGTGTCCGGTTCCGGACTCCGGGGAGGACGGTGTCGCAGGCAATCTGCTGAGCCGCCGCCGCTCGGGGATGAGGCCCTGCGGGCGGAACCACAGCACCACGATCAGCAGGATGCCGATGGCCATGGCCGCGACGTTCAAGATCAGGCCGGGGTGGCCTGGCACATCCGGTAGGAACTTCGGCAGCTGCGTGAACAGCACGGGCACGATGAGTGCGCCGAGGATCATGCCCTTGTTGTTGCCGACTCCCCCGACGATCACCGCCGCGAAGATCAAGAAGGTCTCGCCGGGCAGCCATGCACTGGTGTTGAACGCGCCGGCGAACTCGACGATCAGCCCGCCGCCGATTCCTGCGTAGAAGGAACCGATCAGCATGGCGGTCAATTGGTAGCGGAACACGCTCTTGCCCAGTGCGGATGCCGCCTCCGGGTCATCGCGGATGGCACGGATCGTGCGGCCCATCGGCGAGCGCGTGATCCTGCTCATCAGCCACCACATGATCAGGGCGATGATCAGCGTCACGACGGTGAAGAACGGAATGAAACTGTTCGCATCAAGGCTGAATAGGTCGGCCATCGGCTCCGGCACGTTCGTCAGGCCGTCCGCGCCGCCGAACAGCGGCACGTAGTTGTTGATGACGTCGTAGAGCACCAGCGACAGCGAGATCAACACCATCGCGAGGTAGTCGGTGCGCAACCGTCGGAAGGCCAGGAACGAGACCAGGAGTGCGAAGATGCACGCGGCGACGCCGCCGAGGATCAGCGGTATCGGGAACGGAAGAGACCAGCCGAAGAAGTACTGCACGCCGGAGCCGGGTGCCGGTGCCGGCATGCTCGTCGCGCCGGCGACGTACGCGCCGATTGCAACGAAACCGATGTAGGCGAAGTTCAGGATGCCGCCCTCGCCGAACTGCAGGTTGAGGCCCCAACCGAGGATGCAATAGGCGAAGACGAAGAACGCCAGTGTGATCAGGTAGTACACAAGGGGTGACATGCTCAAGCCTTTCCAGGTCTGGCGAATAGGCCGTTCGGCCGGAACAACAGGGCGAGAATCAGGATCACGAACGCGACGTCGAGCTTGTAAGCCGGGTCGATGAACAGTGCGGAAACCTCGGTCGCGAGCCCGACGATGACAGCGCCGACGATCGCTCCATAGATGCTGCCGACACCGCCGACGATGACGGCGGCGAAGATCACGAACAGGAACGTCTCACCGGATCCCGGTGTGATGCTCGCCTGCGTGATGCCGAGCACGGTGCCGGCCAGGCCGGCGAGGCATCCGGACAGGAACCAGGTGAGCGTGGTGATCCGTCGCGTGTCGATTCCGCTGGTCATCGCCAGGGTGGTGTTGTCGGACATCGCCCGCATCGACTTGCCGATGCGGGTCGCCGTCAGCATCAAGTGGATCAGGATCATCAGGATGACCGCAATGCCGATGACAACGAGCTGGTCCGTCGTGAACAGGAACGGGCCGATGTGGAAGGGGTTCTCGTTCGAGATCGTGTAGCGCTGCACCTCGTTGCCCCAGATCGAACTCACAATGTTGAGCAGGATGAGCGACAGACCGAACGTGACGATCAGAATGTAGAACAGTTTTTGGAAGCGTCTGGCGAACGGCGCCAGCAGGAACCGATTCAGCAGCACGGCCAGTATCCCAACGCTGAGCGCACCGACGACCATGGATACCCAGATGTTTAGGTGCCACGGACCGGTGTTGATCGTCCACGCGATGTACGCGCCGACGGCCATGAAATCGCCGTACGCGAAGTTGATGTAATTCGTGATGCCGAACTGAAGGCTGAGCCCGACCGCGGCGAGTGCCAGAACCGAGGCGACGACCAACCCGAAGCCGATGGCAAGGAAGAGTTCCGACATGCGACTCCTTCGTCGTACGGTTGTGTGCAGCCCCGCATTGTGCCTAGACTTCGGGGCAGCTTGAGCCTCAAAGGGATCATCCGTTGAGCGTGAGAGCAGCCTAGGGAGAGTCGGGCGATGTCAACAGAGTTGTGGCATTTGAGTGCGATCCGCGCGTTCATTGCGGTTTTGTGCATTCTGCTCACGCCGCAGTCGCGCCTGCGTCTTCGGTCGCTGACGTGAGCCGCCCACACGTCTATCGGCACTGGAAAACCTGGCCACTGGCCTCGCAGATCCTCGCCGTCGTGCTGACCATCCTGGTGCTGACCGTGTCGTTCGGTGCGCTGCTCTACTCCACCCTCAACGGGCAGGCACTTGAACAGCAATACCAATTGCGCGCGCTCGGGATAGCGCAATCCGTGTCCCGGTCGCCGGAGATCGTGGCCGCTGTCGAGGCCGGAGATCCGAACCACACCATCAGAGTGTTGGCTGAGAAAGTACGCCAGACGACCGGCGCCGCCTATGTCGTGGTGGCCGACCGCGAGGGCATCCGCTACTCGCACCCGAACCCGAAGCTGATCGGTAAGCGCCTGGAGGAAGGCGTCATCGCGCTCGACGGCAAGACCCACACCGGCGTCGACAAGGGCAGCCTCGGCAGGTCTGCGAATGGGATTGCGCCGATCTTCTCGATAACCGGTCAGGTTGTCGGCGAAGTGTCGGTCGGCATCCTCGAGACACAGGTTAACGACCAACTCGCCGTGGACAGCAGGCTGATCATCGGTTACTCGATCCTGGTGCTGATTCTGAGCGCGCTCGGCTCCGTGCTGCTGGCACGCAGGATCAAGCGTGTCACGTTCGGGCTAGAACCCGCGTCGATCGCGTCGCTCCTGCAGGAACGCGAAGCACTCCTGCACGGCATCCGCGAGGGCATGGTGGGTCTGGACACCGACGGCCGCATCACGGTCATCAATGAGGAGGGGAAACGGCTACTCGGCCTCGACGGGGATGTCGTGGGCAAAGCGCTGAATCAGGTGGTCGCTCCGGGTCGTCTCTTGGACACGCTCAGCGGCAAGGCAGCGGGCATCGACGAAACCACGGTGACCGACGATTTCCTGCTCGTCGTCAACCATATGGACGTGGAGTTGTCGGGTCGGGCGATCGGATCCGTCGTGACGATCCGCGATCGTACCGAGGTCGAAGGGCTCGTCCGCGAGTTGCATGCGATCAACGGCCTGACGGAAGCGCTCCGAGCGCAGGAGCACGAATACGCCAACCACCTGTTCGTCATCACCGGTTTGATCGAGATGGGCGAATACGACCAGGTCGCCGACTATGTTGCCCAACTCTCGAATACGCCGGCACGGTTGGTGGGTGAGCTCAAAGCGCGTATCGAGCCCCCACAGCTGGCCGCGTTGCTCCTCGCAAAGATCACGATCGCGACCGAGCACGGAGTCTCGCTGGTGGTCACCGACGACTCGCATCTCGCACAACCGAACGTCAGCCCGCACGTGCTCCTGGCGATCGTCGGCAACCTGATCGACAACGCGATCGAGGCGCTCGCCGATCAGTCCGGCCCCCGCGAGATCGCGGTCACGATGAGCGATGACGACGGCATCCGCATCCTCGTGGTCGACAACGGGCCGGGCGTGCCTGCCGATCGAGTGGGCGAGGTGCTCGTCGACGGCTACTCGACGAAAGCGGAGCGCAGAACCGGC
>DATCDQ010000009.1:0-73692 GCA_036510655.1 Microbacteriaceae bacterium
TGCACCAAGATTACAGCACACATCAACACGAATCGGTATACGACACACATATTTCCTGACTACATTTTCAGTCTCAAAACACGGCGTGTCGCCCGGAAAGACAGGGAACTACCCCAAAACGCCGCCGTAACTTCGGCCTAACGAGGCATCCGGTCCCGCTCGCGCACGAAGTCGATTACTTCCGCGTCACGTCCCGGCCAGGTCAGCGACGTTGCCGCCGCCGGAGTGGTCGCGATCACCTTCCCGTGCGTGACCACATGCGTCGGTCGCACCTGGCGGCGGATGACATCGAACGGATCCGCAGCGGGAAGCACGATAAAACTGGCTGGACGGCCCACCTCTATTCCATAGTCCTCGGCCAAACCGAGAACGGCCGCCGGTCGATCGGTGATCATCCGGAAGCACTCCTCGATCTCGGCAGGCGAGGTCAGCTGGGTCGCGACGGCCCCGACGTATGCGACGAGCACGGCATTACCCGTCCCCATCGGAAACCACGGATCCATGATGTCGTCGTTGCCGAAGGCCACGTTCACGCCTGCCGCAAGCAGCTCCTTCACCTGAGTCAGTCCGCGTCGCTTCGGATAGCCATCGAAGCGGCCCTGCAAGTGGAGATTGACCACGGGATTGCACACCAAGTTGATGCCGGAGCGGGCGATGATGCGATGCAGTTTGTAGCTGTACGCGGCGTTGTACGAACCCATCGCGGTCGTGTGACTGGCGGTGACGCGATCGCGCAGCCCGGTGCGCTGCGCCTTCGTCGCGAGCACCTCGATGAAGCGGGACTGCTCATCGTCGATCTCGTCGCAGTGTGCGTCGACGCGAAGTCCGTAGCGTTCGGCGATATTGATGGCGGTGTCGATCGAGCCGACCCCGTCTTCACGGGTGTCTTCGAAGTGCGGGATGGCGCCGATCACGTCGACACCGCGTCGCGCCGCTTCTTCCATGAGTTCCGCACCGCCCGGGAACGAGTTGATTCCCTCCTGCGGGAAAGCGACCAACTGCAAGCCGATGACATCCTTGACGCGGTCACGCACCTCAAGCAGTGCATCGAGCGCGACGAGGCTGCGATCGGCGACATCGACATGACTGCGCACGTGCAGGGTACCGTTCGCCGCATACCAGCGGAGCACCTCCTCGGCCCTGGAGATGACATCCTCGCGGCTGAGCATGGGCTTCCGCTCGGACCAGCACGCGATGCCTTCCCAGAGCGTGCCGCTTTCGTTCCAACGCGGTTCCCCAGCCGTGAGTGTCGCATCCAGGTGCACGTGCGGCTCAACGTAAGGCGCGTTGACCAGTGCGCCCTCCGCGCGGATGACCTGCTTCGCCTCCGGTGGCTCGTCGGATGCCGGCACGATCGCCACGAAGCGCCCGCCATCGACGTGGATGTCCACGGGGTCGTCTCGATCGACGCGTCGAGCGCCGCTGACCACGAGATCGATCATCGCCCTGCCCCCGTAGCTGTGCTTGTCTGTGCCCCCAGTTGTGCCGCTGCCATGAGACACATCGTTTCATATGCGATCGTCGCGGCGGCCAGCGACGTGATCTCGGCGTGATCGTATGCCGGGCTCACCTCGACCACGTCGACGCCGACCAGCTGCCGGCCCGGCAGGGCGCGCAACAGCGCGAGGAGCTCCCGAGAGGTGAATCCGCCCATCTCCGGCGTGCCGGTTCCCGGCGCGAATGCCGGGTCCAGCACATCGATGTCGACCGACAAATACAGGGGCGTGTCGCCGATCCGCTCCAGAACGCGACGGACAACCTCGTCGACACCGAGCCTGTCGAAATCGCTGGCGCGGATCGTGGAGAAGCCGAACCCGGCATCCGCCACAAGATCCTGCGCATCGTAGAGCGGACCCCTGATGCCGACATGGATCGACGAGCCCTTCAGCAGTAGTCCTTCCTCGAATGCGCGGCGGAACACCGTGCCGTGTGTTCGATCTGCGCCGAAGTAGCTGTCCCACGTGTCGAGGTGCGCGTCGAAGTGGATGAGCGCCACCGGCCCGTGCTTGCGCGCGATCGCTCGCAAAGTGCCGAGTGCGATTGTGTGGTCGCCTCCGAGCGTCACGAGCTTCTGCCCCGATGCGATCACAGCGCTCGCCGCATCGTCGATCTGCTGGAGAGCCTCATCGATGTTGTACGGATTGCACGGAACGTCGCCGGCGTCGACCGCCTGCAACACACTGAATGGCGCTACGTCAAGCTCGGGGTTGAACGCCGGCCTCAGATTGCGTGACGCTTGGCGGATTGCCGACGGCCCGAACCGGGCACCGGGCCTGAATGAAACGCCTCCGTCGAACGGAGCTCCGAGAACTGCCACATCGTAGCTCGCCACCTGATCGATGCGCGGCAGCCGGGCGAAGGTCGGCGCGCCCGCGTAGCGAGGGATTTTCGTGCCATCTGCCGGCGGAATGATGTCGTGCGCGTCCATGTCAGTTCACATTTCTGGTTGAGGGAATACCCGAGGCGTAAGTCCCAGCGAACGAGTGTGCTGCGCGATCTGTTCGGCCGTCGCGATCCACAGATCGTCCCACTCGGACATCTGATCGATCAGCGTCTCGAGGGTGCGAAGCCTGCCCAGTCGGCCGCTGAGGAACGGATGCGCGGTGAGCGCGAAGCATCCGCCGAATCGGTGGGATTCGGCCAGCTCAGCACTCCACATCGCCAAGGCCTTGGCCGGGTCCTCGATCAGCCCGGAGCCGAACACCTCGGGCAGATAGGCGTATTGTTCCCAGTCGTCGAGGGACCACGAGACCGGGATCTCGACCACGGCGCGAGCGCCGGCGTCCGGATGCTCGGCCAGCTCGTAAGGAACGTCGGAGTCCATGAGGCTTGAGTCATACAGGAATCCACGATCCAGGAGCAGGCCCGCTGTGGCGTACGTCGTCTCCCACATCGGCGCGCGATAGCCGACCGGCCGAACACCCACAACGCGTTCCACGGCGTCGAGTCCGCGATCGAGGACATCCGCTTCCTCTTGTACAGACATTCCCTGGATCGCCTCGTGCAGGTAGCCGTGGTGCGCGATCTCATGTCCGTCGTCGCGCACGCGTCGGAGCAGATCCGGATACCGCTCGGCAGTGTACCCAGGACAGAAGAAGGTTGCGCGAAGCTCTCGCCGTTTCAGCATCGCGAGGATGCGGGGCATGCCCGTGACCGCTCCATACGCCTGGTGCGACATGACCGACAGCCGCGTGCGATTCTGCGGGTTCGCGGTGAGGACGACGGATTCGTCATCCATGTCGAAACCGAGCGTCACAGCGGAACGCATTCGACCGGGCCAGTCGATCGGATCGGCAGGACGCGTTGCATCCCGCCCTTCAACCGTCACTTCGTCGCCGGCGTCAAGTCGCGCGATCGTGACGTGACAGCGAGGCCGATCCAGTAGGCGAGACCGGCGACGACTGCCCCGGCGAGCCAGGACAGGTCGATGCCGCCGAGCGCCGTCGCGCCGAAGCCCTGCAGCCAGGTCGGCACGGCGTATTCGAAGTTCCACGTCGCGATGATGCCGAGCACGAACGCGATGATCGCCGGCCAGGAGATATCGGGAATCGCCTTCGATCTCGGCGGCTCGAAAAGCGCGGGGACGTCGATGTTTCCCTTCTTCACACCATAGAAGTGGATGAGCATGATCGTTGCCCACGGTGCAACCCACGTGACGAGCCCACTGAGCCAGCCGTCCAGACTCGAGGCGAAGTCGCCGTTCAGAATCAGATAGATATTGAAGACGAGCGCGAGCACGCCGACGCCGTAGCTCAGCTTGCGACGGTCGATATTCCAATCCAAGGTGAGCGCCGAGAGGCTGCACGAGTAGATGTTCAACACGTTGGTCGCGATCGGCCCGTGGATGACGAGGAAGATCACGGGGATCGCTAAGAACCCGAACGCGTCGACCACGAGCTGCCCCGGGTCGACCGTCTGCGAGATCGTTGCAAGTGTCGCGCCGAAGATTCCAAGCCACACGGTGGGGATGAACTGCCCGAGCACACTGCCGAAATAGAGTTTGACGCGCGAGACGGAAGGCGACACGAATCGCGAATAGTCGGATGCGTATGCGAACCACGTGATGCCCCAGCCGATGCCGATTGCGGTCATCAGCGTCGTGGCCGAACTCCACAGCGCCACACCTTCGAGGCCCTTGCCGCTGTAGTTCCAGTGGACTCCTGAACTCGTCCAGGCCACGATAGTCATCGCCGCGAGCACAGCAAGTGTGATCGGCACCGTCCAGCGCTCGAACCGCGCGATGGCGCGGAATCCGACGGCGGCTAGCCAGACCTGGAGGCCCATGATGACGACGGCCACGACGATCTTGAACGGCAGCCCGCCATTGAACCCCAGTTTTGCGAACAGTGCAACCACCAGGTCCAAGATGATCCACGTGTTGATCGCACACCAGCCGATTGCGAGGAGGCCTTGCAACAGAGCGGGAAAGTACGCGCCGCGCCGGCCGAATGCGCTTCGGGAAAGAACCATCTGGCTGACGGCCGTGCGCTGCCCCATCAGGACGAAGAATCCGAAGGTGGCCATCCCGATGATGTTGCCGGTCACCAGGATGAGAATCGTTTGAAACAGACTGAGGCCCAGATTGATACCGAGGGCGCCGAGCACCCAATTGATCGGGGCGACGTTCGCACCGCACCAGATCCAGAATTGGTGTGAGACGGTGGACGTTCTTGCGTTCTCAGGGATCGGCATGAGCGAGTGCTCGGCCGCCTCCGTTGTTTGGAGATCGTCATTGACCAACGACACGGGTCCTCCTGCGTTTAAGGTGTGCTCAGTATTCACCTGCCTTGTACGATGCGTCAATAGGTGTTTTCATATGTGGTAAGCAGATTTACGGCGCTTCGGTCCGAAACTGTTCGGACCTAGCTGCCGACCTGCCGCTGGTCGAGGCGGCGAATAGCAGACGGGGGCAGTCGTGACCGAGGCGGATACGTCGAATACCGGAGCGGCCGACGAGCGAGTCGGCCACCGCATCCGTCAACTACGCGGCGCGAAGGGCCTGTCCTCGAAAGAGCTCGCTGCACGCGCCGGGCTGACCGCCTCATACATCAGTCGAATCGAGAATGCGAAGGTGAGCCCGACGGTTGCAACTCTCGGCAAGGTCGTGCAGGCAATGGGAGAGACGTTTGCGAGCTTGTTCGAAGACGCACAGGCGGCGGGTCCCGTGGTGCGTGCAGCCGATCGGCATCCGCTCCACAGCAGGGGCGTCGACGACTACCGCGTGACTCCGGCGTGGGCGTCGCGGTTGGTGGTCGTGGAATCGGTTGTGAGCGCGGGGCAAGCCAGCGGTGGTCAGCCGCACGCTCATCCGGGTGACGAAGAGTGTGTTCTGGTCCTCGAGGGTCAGCTGACCGTGTGGTTGGACAACCGCGAGTATCTCCTGGGGCCTGGGGATTCCGCGACCTATCTGTGCCAGTTGCCGCACCGGTGGCGCAATGCCGGCACGGACCCGAGCCGAGTCCTGTGGATCATCACACCGGCGATCTACTGAGTGCTCCGCCGAGCGCGGCCCCCGAATCGGAGATCACTAGCGATTGACGTAGCCCAAGTGCAGCTCGTTGTACCGATCGCCCTGAACTCCCATACGACTGACGAGCGAGTCAAGGTCAGTGATCTCGTCAGCAGAGAGCCCGACGGCAGTTGACCCGGCGTTCTCCTCAATTCGCGATGTACGCCGAGTCCCGGGGATCGGGGCGATCCAGGGCTGTTGGGCGAGTAGCCATGCCAGGGCGATCTGACCGGGAGTCGCGCCCTTGTCGTTCGCGAGCTCGGAGACGCGCTCAACGATGGCGTGATTCGCATCCCGATTCTCTGGGCTGAATCGGGGGATGGTCGAACGGACGTCCCCGTCAGCGAATGTGGTCGACGCGTCGACGGTACCTGTCAGAAATCCTTTGCCGAGCGGGCTGAACGGAACGAAGCCGATGCCGAGCTCGGCGAGCGTCGGCAGGATCTCCCGCTCTGGGTCTCGCGTCCAGAGCGAGTACTCGCTCTGGAGTGCAGTGACCGGGAAGACCCCGTGTGCGGCCCGGATCGTCGACGCGGCTGCTTCGGACAATCCGAAGTGGCGCACCTTGCCGGCCTGGACGAGTTCGCCGACGGTGCCGGCGACATCCTCGATGGGAACGTTCGGGTCGACGCGGTGCTGATAGAAGAGGTCGATGGTGTCCGTGCGCAGCCTGCGAAGGGATTCGTCAGCGACGCTTCTGATGCGCTCAGGGCGGCTGTCGAGGCCGACGGATTTGCCGTCCTCGATTTTCCACCCGAACTTTGTCGCGATGACGACCTGGTCGCGAACAGGCTCCAAGGCTTCGCCGACGAGCTCCTCATTGACGAAGGGTCCGTAGACCTCAGCAGTGTCGAAGAAGGTGACACCGAAGTCGAGGGCGCTGCGCAGCACGCGGATCATTTCGTCGCGGCCGCCCGGGTTGGGGCCATAACTCTGGGACATGCCCATAGCGCCGAATCCGATTGCGGAGACTTCGAGCCCCTGGCCAAGAGTTCGTGTGTGCATGTTTGGGTTCCGCTTTCTTCGCGTGGGTGTGCCCGAAGGCCTATACGTCGCTGGTCTTTGCGCTGAGTCCTGCAGCGGCGGCTGCTTCCTGCTGCCGCGTCGCCGCCCACGAAGCCAGCAGTCGGAGCGCATCGGCGGTGGGGCTGCCGGATTCTGCGCTGTAGAGGAGGAGGCTCAGGCCCGGGTCGGCCATGAGTTCGGCGCCTTCGAAGAGCAGGTCGAGGTTGCCGACGACGGGGTGGTGGAAGTGCTTTTCACCGGTGGCGTGTTTGCGCACGTCATGCGCTCCCCACTTCGCCCGGAACTCCGGGCTGCGGGTGGAGAGTTCGCCGATGAGATCCTGGAGGTCCTTGTTGTAAGGGTCACGTCCGGCCTCGGTGCGCAGGATCGCGACGCATTGGTCGGCGGCGAGGTCCCAGTCCGGGTAGAAAAGTTCGGAGCGGCCGCGATCGAGGAACGCGAACTTGGCCAGGTTCACCGGATGCGGCTGCGTCTCGTAGAGGTCGACGTAGAGCGCGCGACCGAGCTGGTTCGCGCCCAGGATGTCGAGTCGGCCATTGCGCACGAATGCCGGTCCACCGGTGATCGCATCCAGCATTATCTGTAGCGATGGGCGAACGTTGACGGCGCGCGAGGATCGACGGTACCGGCTGGCCGGTGACGCGTTTGCAAGGCGAGCAAGATCCGTCAGGTGTTCGCGTTCCGCTTCGTCGAGAAGAAGCGCGCGAGAAATTGCGTCGAGGATGGCTTCGGAGACTCCGGCGAGGTTTCCGCGTTCCAGCTTGGAGTAGTACTCGATGCTGACGTTGGCGAGCAGCGCCACCTCGCCGCGGCGCAGCCCGGGCACTCGCCGGTTCTGGCCGCCGGGCAACTCAACCTGCTCCGGCCGCACCTTGGCGCGGCGGGTGGTGAGGAATTCCCGCACTTCGTCCCGGTTGTTCGTGCTCATGTAATCGACATTACGAGGGATCTGCGCCGGATGGGGTGTTCTGCCGGTACACCTTTCGCCAGCGCATTCCTCATGCGCGACATCTCGCGTTTGATGGTGTTTGGCGCAGCGCGCCGAAGGTCACAGACGGCAGAAGAGGCGACAATGACAGCAACCGAAACGCACACCAGAGAAAGCCGGGTGAGCTCCAGTCGGTCCCGGCGGACTCTGCTCGTCGCGTCGCTCGGCTTCTTCCTCATCACGCTGGACATCCTGATCGTGACCGTCGCGTTGACGCGCATCGGCCGGGATCTCGGCGGCGGCACGACGGGCCAACAGTGGGTCGTCGACGGGTACACGCTGATGTTCGCCTCCCTGCTTCTGTTTGCGGGAAACCTTTCGGACCGGGTCGGGGCGAAGTCGGCCTTCGCAGTCGGCATCATCCTTTTCCTGCTTGCGTCGATTGCCTGCGCGGCCGCACCGACGCTCGGCACCCTGATTGCGGCACGCTTCGTGCAGGGATCCGGGGCCGCCATCATGCTGCCCGCATCCATGGCTCTCATCAGGGAGGCTTACCCTGATGATCGCAAACGCGCCCACGCCCTCGGCATCTGGGCCGTGGGCGGTGCCGTCGCCGGCGCGGTCGGCCCGCTGCTCGGAGGACTGCTCACGACGATCGATTGGCGGCTGGCATTCGCCATCAACCTTCCGATGTGCGCCGCAATGCTGGTGCTCCTCGCGCCGACAGCTCGCTCAACACCGCGACCAGCGCCGTTCGACTGGGGCGGGCAGCTCACCGCGATCGTCGCGCTCGCGGCACTCACTTACGGGCTCATCGAGGGCGGGGCGAACGGCTTCAGTGACACCGTCGTGGTCTTTGCGCTGGTCGTCGCGGTCGTCGGCATCGTCGCATTCCTGGTGATTCAGGCTCGGGGGCGGCACCCGATGATGCCGCTCGACCTGTTCCGTTCCTCGGGCATGCGGATCTCGCTCGGGGTCGGATTCTCGTTCATGGTCGCCAACTTCGGCAGCGTGTTCGTCGCGAGTCTCTATTTGCAACAGCACCTGGGTCTATCTCCGCTGCTCGCCGGCCTCGTGTTCTTGCCGTCCGCCGCGTTCAGCGTCACAGGCAATATCGTCAGTGGCACGCTCGCGAACCGGTACGGACCGCGGGTTCCCGTGATTGCGGGGCTGACCTGCATGGCGATCGGTCTCGTCGCGCTTCTCATCACGGCCCCGAGCGACAATCCGCTCCTCGTCGGAGCGTTGCTCATCCTCACCGGCGCGGGCGGCGCGGTTTCCATGCCGCAGGTTGCCTCCGTCGTGCTCGCGAGCGAGCCCGCGAACCGGGCAGGCACAGCCAGTGCCGCGTTCAACACGTTCCGCCAGGTTGGCGGCGCAGTCGCGATCGCTGTGTTCGGAGCGCTCCTGGCAGACCCCGCAACGTTCGTTCAGGGAATGCAGGTCAGCTTCGCCATCGCCGCCGGGCTCTTGCTGATCTCGGCCATCGCAAGCATCTTCCTGTCGCCGATCGGTTACACGGCCAGAAAGTAGCCGATCGGTGACATAGCCACGACGACAGACCTGTGGCAACAGTCGGCACCCGGACTCCAGACAGCTACGGGCGACGTCGCCCGGCGGGAACCAGTTCGTGCTGCCCGTAGCTGTTGTCGTCCAGGTTCATGGTCACACCGGGTGCAACGAGTTCGTCGATGCGGTCGAGCACATCGGTGGACAACTCGATTTCGGTCGCAGGCAGGTACGATTCGAGTTGCTCCATCGTGCGCGGGCCGACGATCGCGGAGGTGACGCCGGGGTGGTTGATGACGAATGCGATCGCCAGCTCGATGAGGGTGATGCCGGACTGCTCCGCCAGCTGCGCGAGCTGCTCGACGACATCCAGTTTTCGCTGGTTCGCCGGCTTGCTCATGTCGAATCGTGCCTTGGGTCGCGCGCTCGACACGGGAGTCGAAGCGGAGTTCTTTCGCCACCGGCCTGACAGCCAGCCGCCGCCCAGCGGGCTGTACGTCAGCGTGCCCATGCCGTATCGCTGAATCGTAGGAAGGATGTCTTCCTCGATGTTTCGCACCAGGATCGAGTATGGCGGTTGTTCGGTCACGAATCGCTCGAGATTCCGCTCGCGTGAAACCCATTGCGCCTCGACGATCTGCGATCCGGAGTATGACGACGAACCGATGTATCGGATCTTGCCCTGGTGCACGAGGTCGCTGAGCGCCGCAAGTGTCTCCTCCACGTCGGTCTCGGGGCTGGGTCGATGCACCTGGTACAGGTCGATGTGGTCCGTGCGCAGTCGGCGCAGCGAGTTCTCGACCTCCTTCATGATCCAGCGCCGTGAGCCGCCACTGTGATTGGGGTCGTCATCCATCGGCATGAAGAACTTCGTCGCGAGAAAGACGTCGTCGCGGCGCCCTATGAGGGACTCGCCGACGATCTCTTCCGAGACTCCGCCCGAGTAGACGTCGGCCGTGTCGATGAAGTTGATCCCGCTGCCCAACGCACGATGAATGATGCGGATCGCGTCGGCGCGGTCGTCGTTGCCCCACGGGCCGAACATCATGGCTCCCAGGCAGAGCGGGCTGACCCGAACTCCGGTTCGTCCGAGGTATCGGTAGTCCATGGTGAAGGTTCCTTTCTGGATGAGCGCCGGTCAGGGGCGACGGTATTCGTCGTCGCTGAGCTTCTCGAGCCACGTGGTCGTTGCCGCCGGATCGTCCGCGTTGTCGAGCATGGCGAGGTGCTCCATGAAGTCCTCCGGGGTCGCACCGTGCCAGTGCTCTTCATCCGGGGGAGTGTAGACGGTTTGCCCTGGGTGAACTTCGAGCACGGCGCCGTCGCGGGTGCCCATGAGAGCGACCCCCTCGATAACGTGCAATGTCTGGCCGTGTGTGTGCGAGTGCCATGCTGTGTGCGCGCCGGGCGCGAATCGAACTCGGCTCACGACCATTCGTTGCCCCGCATCTTTCGGTGCGGCGATCGCGTCGACCAACACGTCTCCTGTGAACGTCGCATCCGGACCTTTCGTCGTCGCCGGCTTGGGTTCAATTCTCATCGTGGTCCTCCATCTCTCTGTCATCTCTCTGTCGGATGATTTCGTCTTGCCCGTGGTCTCTCGTGCGGCTCTCATGCCTCAGGGATGACCCGTGCGAAGAAGTCGGCGCGCGGGGCGTCGGGGTCGGGCCCATTGCGCACGCCGGTGTCGAGTGCGTCGATCCTGGCGAGCTCGTCGGTGCTCAGTTCGAAGTCGAAGACGTCGAAATTCTCGGCGATGCGCTGCGGGTTCGTCGACTTGGGGATCGCCGACCGGCCTTGCTGCAGATGCCAGCGCAGCATCACCTGGGCGGCTGTCTTGCCGTGAACCGTGCCGATCGCGTTCAGCGTTGGATCCTGCAGCACGCTTCGTCGCTCGTCACCGAAACCGGGGTAGAAGGTGATTCCTCCGATCGGCGACCACGCCTGGGTCAGGATGCCGTGCTCGGCGTTGGTCTTCTGCACCTCCGGTTGCGTGAAGTACGGGTGCAGTTCGATCTGGTTCACGGCTGGCACGATCTCGGTCTGGTCGAGGAGCTGTTCCAGATGGTGGGGCATGAAGTTGCTGACGCCGATGGCACGCACCTTCCCGTCGGCGAGCAGAGTTTCGAGGGCCTTGTAGGCCGCGATGGTTTTCTCGAAACGATCAGGCGCCGGCTGATGAAGGATCAGAAGGTCCAGCCGGTCCACTCCCAGCTTGCCGACGGCCTTCTCGAAGGCGTGCAGCGTCTCCTTGTAGCCGTAGTCCGAAACCCACACCTTCGTCTCGAGGAACACCTCGCTTCGGTCGATTCCCGTGCGGCGGATGCCTTCTCCCACCTGACGCTCGTTCCCGTATGCTGCGGCGGTGTCGATGTGGCGGTAGCCGACGGTCAGAGCCGTCTCGACCGCCTGAGCGGTCTCCTCGGCCGGGCTCTGGAAGACGCCGAAGCCGAGGGCCGGCATCCGCACGCCGTTGTTCAATGTCAGGGTGATCACTGGGGTTTGTTCGTCGTCGCTCATGGGCGCACCATTACTTTCAATGCTGTGCGATCGTTCATCGCTCGGTAACCGTCTGCAATCTGCTCCAGGCCGATCTCACTGTCGAAGACTCTGCCTGGGTCGACTGTGCCGTCGAGAACCGCAGGCATCAGTTGTTCGATGTATGCGCGCACGGGCGCCGGGCCGCCCGTGAGCGTCACATTCTTTCCGAAGACGGGCCATCCGATCTGCCCGCGCTCGTACTGCGGCACTCCGACTCGGGAGATGACACCACCGGGTCTCACGATTCCGACCGCTTGATCGTAAGCAGGCAGATGGCCGACCGCCTCAAGCACTTTGCGCGCACCGTACCCACCCGTGAGGTCGAGAACTTTCGCGATTCCTTCGTCGCCGCGCTCGGCGACGACGTCTGTCGCGCCGAACTCGCGGCCGAGGTCGGTACGAGCTGCGTGACGGCCCATCAGGATGATCTGTTCGGCACCAAGCTGTTTGGCCGACAGCACGGCGAGTAATCCGACGGCCCCGTCTCCGATGACAGCAACGGTGTCGCCGCGAGTGACGCCGGCGCGTACCGCCGCGTGCCAACCCGTGCCGTAGACATCCGACAGGGTCAGAAGCCCCGGGTAGAGTGCTTCGTCGACCGTGCCCGGCACTTTCACGACGGTGCCGTCGGCCAACGGAACCCGCACCGCCTGAGCCTGCCCGCCGGCGGTGCCGAGGTGGGCGTCATTCCAGAATCCGCCGTGCTCGCACGAGGTCTGCAATCCCTCACGGCAGAACTGGCAGGTTCCGTCTGAGACCGCAAACGGCACGATGACGAAGTCACCCGGCGCGACCGAGGTCACATCGGAGCCGACCTGCTCGACCACGCCGATGAATTCATGACCGATCGTCTGGCCGGCGGCAGTCGGGGGGAGGGAATGGTACGGATGCAGGTCGGATCCGCAGATGCAGGCGCGAGTCACGTGCACGACGGCATCGGTCGGATGCACGATGGTCGGGTCGGGCGCGTCGAGAACGCGAACGTCGCCGGCTCCGAAAATGTAGGTCGCTCTCATGGAGTCCCTTCTGAAAGCCTGTGAAAGCACGGGATGAATCGGCCGGCGCGTGCTGCTCGCGGCCATGCATCCATTACATGCTCATTCGCGCCATTGTGGGAGTGCCTGTTGTAACAGGTATTCGCAGTGCCTCCCACAAGGTCGCGGGACGACGTAACGTTTTGGGTATGGGAGACATGCGGGCAGACATTCGGGAGTTCCTCGGTTCGCGGCGCGCGCGGATCACTCCTGGGCAGGCCGGGTTACCCGCCTATGGCGGGAATCGCCGTGTTTCCGGACTGCGGCGAGAAGAGGTCGCGATGCTGGCCGGCGTCTCGGTCGACTACTACATCCGGCTCGAGCGCGGTGACCTGTCGGGCGCATCCGACGGGGTGCTGGATGCGCTGGCTCGAACGCTCCAGCTGGACGAAGCAGAGCGGGAGCATCTCTTCGACCTTGCCAGGGCGTGCGGCCCTGGAAGGAAGAACCCGTCGCGGTCGAAGACGTCGATCCGGCCTGCCGTGCAGCAGGTGCTCGATGCGATAGCGGATGCCCCTGCCTGGGTCCGCAACGGCCGCCACGACATCATCGCGGCCAACCGCATGGCGCGGGCGTTGTACTCGCCCGTTTTCGACGACCCGCGGAGGCCGGCGAACACAACGCGTTTCGCGTATCTCAACCCGGCCGCGAAGGAATTCTGGCGTGACTATGACAAGATCACGCACGACGCGGCCTCGATGCTACGACTGGAGGCGGGTCGTGCGCCGCATGATCCCGACCTGATTCAGCTCATCGGCGAGCTGTCGACCCAGAGCGAGCTGTTTCGCCAGAGGTGGGCGTCGCGCGATGTGATGTTCCACCGCAACGGCGTGAAGCGGCTGCACCATCCGGTGGTCGGCGATCTCGACTTGAACTTCGAATCAATGGAGCTGCCGAGCGAGCCCGGGCTGGTGCTGAACGTCTATACGGCCCCCGCGGACTCGGCGTCGGCCGACGGCCTCAAGCTGCTCGCATCCTGGGCGGCAAGCCAGGAAGAGGAGTTCAGCGTCGTGGACCGCGTCGCGGGGGCGCGCAGAAAAAAGTCCTACTCCGAGTAGAAGCCTCGAAGTAGGGCAGTGGCTCCGACCGGCATCGATCCGGTGACCTTTCGATTTTCAGTCGAAATCAGGAGGATCAATAAAGTCGAACCGGTTCTCACGACTGGTTCTCAGATCGTTGTCGAAAATGGTCCTGAATATCCCTCTCGTTTTGTCCATTGAACCGGAATTGGTTGGACAGGGCTGAAAGTCGACGCGCCTTTCCGGAGGTCTTTGCGCAGGCCGACAGTCTAGGGCGGTCGGTTTGTGTCAGTCTTCCCTGTCGCTGGTTGGGGGCCAGTGGGTTTCGGTCGGTGGGGTTCGCCACCCGGCCGCAGAGGCGCCGTCGATCAACGTTCGGGTCGCGCTCGTGAGCATAGGCCGCGTGTCACCCTCGCGGTGCAGCAGATCCCAGGCCCACACCGGCACCGGGGACGAGACGGGCCGACGGGTCAACGTGGGCGGCATCGGCGCCGCGTGCCGCTTCGGGGACTGCAGCACCGGCCGCCCGAGCCGGGCCACGTGCTCGAAGAACGCTGGCCCCGTGATGCCACCGTCGTCGATGTGGGTGATGGACGCCCCGCTAGCCTCCGCGAAGGCCAACGCGTAGCGGTTCCACGAATTCCAGGACGCTTCGTCAACGTCGACAAGGACCATGAGTTCGGCTGCTGGCACACTGTCGTGACGAGTCGCCCGGTGGGTGCCCGGCATGATCGCTTGAAGTCGCTCGTACTTAATAAGCTCGGCGGCCAAGTTCTGCCGCTCAACGTCGGCCTTCTGAATCCATGCGATGGCCAGGTCGAGGCTGCCTTCGGCCACGCGTGCTGCCTGAGTGTGGGATGGCAGAACCCATTCGTCGATACGGATCCGAAGAGCGGGCATTGTCGCGATCCCTGGGGGAAGCCAACTGACGTAGCCCAGTCGAAGAGGCAACTGTGCGTCGCCATTGCGAGCCCGATCGAACGCTCGTGCGGCGGCGGCCAAGACCTCCCGGGCATCCGTCAGGAACTCGCTGCCGGCGGGCGTCAACTCGACATGCCGACGGTCGCGGATGAGGAGCCGAGTCCCAAGCTCACGCTCGAGGTTGATGATCTGCTGGGAGAGCGACGGCCCAGCAATGTGCAGCCGCTCTGCAGCCCGGCCGAAATGCAGCTCCTCGGCAACGGCGACGAAGTAGGTGAGTTGCCGGAGTTCCACGAAGTCGATGGTACAGCCGGGACGAGCGGTGAGAGGCGGCGCCTACCAGTGTTCGGATACAGGTCGTGGACCGCGGACGGGCATACGGGTTGACTCAGACGAAGCGCACGCGCCCGGCAACCAACCAACTAACCAACACAGAAAGCGAAAGATAGCCATGAGTGCAAGCATCCCGATGAACCTCGAAGTTCAGGTCATCCCGGTATCGGACCCCGACCGATCCAAGAAGTTTTACGAGCAACTGGGTTGGCGCCTCGATGAGGACGCCGCCCCGATGGAGGCGTTGCGCATCATCCAGTTCACCCCGCCGGGCTCCGGGACCTCGGTCGACTTCGGCATCGGTCTCAACTCGGCCAAGCCGGGCTCAGCCGTGAACACGCTCGTCGTGTCCGACGTCGAAGCTGCACACCACGAACTCATCGGGCGCGACATCCACGTGACCGACATCTGGCACGGTCCGCCATTCCCTGTTGAGGCGCGGCAGCCCGGCCTTGACCCCGAGCGCACCAGCTACGGGTCGTTCTGCTCCTTCGAGGACCCCGACGGCAATTTATGGATCGTCCAGGAAGTCACAGATCGCCTCCCCGGCCGGATCTAACCCGACTCAAAAAGACGTCTCGCGGAACTAGGCCGTTTGTCTAGTAAGGAATGTGAAACGACCTAATCAACCAAAGTTGCGATCATAACCGGTGCATCGCAGGGTAAAGGAGCCGGCCTGGTGGCTGGGTTCAGAAGCCTGGGGTACTCGCGCACCAAGTTGCAAATGTCCTCGACCCGTGGGCCGCAGGCATCCGTCGCCTATGCCCTCACAAGAAAGAAAGCAGTCCATGGAATTTCTCACCAACCTCATAACGAATGTCCCGGATGGCACCCCAGAGTCGACCGTCACTGATACTAAGGATCGCGAGGCGATCCGCGCTGCCGAACTCGCGCAGGAGGGCCACCTTCTCCGATTGTGGAAGCCGCCCGTGAAGCCGGGTGAGTGGCGCACTCTTGGCCTCTGGAGCGCCGATACGGAAGCCGATCTCAACGAAATCCTGGCCTCGCTGCCGTTGCACGTGTGGATGACTGTGGAGATCACGCCACTGAATCGACACCCGAACGATCCCGTAACGGCAAAGGCCTGACCGGAACCGCGGGTACGGACTGAAGACGCGCGTACTCCACATGTCCCTTGCCATGAAATCTCGGTACACGGGCGCGAAAGGGCCCGACTCGTCGCCGTGGATTGTTGTTGGTCAAGCCGCTGCAGCCCTCGCCGTCGGGATGGGCGTTGGCCGATTTGTCTACACCCCCATTCTGCCGCTCATGATTGCCCAAGCCCACTTGTCGCCGAAGGACGCCGGGCTGATCGCCACTGCCAACTACGTGGGATACCTGCTGGGCGCGATCGCCGGAATCGCACTTCCGCGGCTCTTGCAGTCGACACTCACACTGCGAACGTCACTAGCAGTCCTGACCGCAACCCTGGCGGCAATGCCACTAACGGACAACGTCACGGACTGGTTGCTGCTGCGGCTGGTGGCGGGCGTCGCCAGCGCTCTGATATTCATGATCGCCGCGAGCTTGATGTTCACCCGCCTTCACGAGTACGGCAGTCACCTCATTGGGTGGGGCTTCGGCGGAGTCGGTGCGGGGATCGCAGCATCCGGAATCCTGGTCTTACTGCTCCGCGACGTGTCGAACTGGAGCGCTGCTTGGCTTGCTTCTGCGGCGCTAGCCGCGATTTTCTCTACTCTCTGCTGGACGCTGAAGACACGCCCGCCAGTTTCCACAACAACCATGCCCTCGCCGCCGACGCGCCCAGGCCCACCCCTCTTATTTGTCCTCGTCTTAATCAGCTATTCCCTTGAAGGAGTCGGCTATATCGTCGCCGGCACGTTCCTGGTAGCCGCGATCGACCAGTCGGCGCCGGGCGTGATCGGCGCGGGCGCCTGGACGCTGGTCGGCTTGGCGGCTCTCCCGTCGACAGCTTTCTGGGCGTGGCTCGCGTACCGATTCTCACGAGCGACACTGCTGGTTGCTGCACTTGTCGCGCAGGCGATCGGTATCGCTCTTCCTGCTTTGTTTGCGGGCGCAGTGCCGGCACTAATGTCCGCGTTTCTGTTCGGCGCGACATTCCTGGGTATCGCAACGCTCGCCCTCGCCCTCGGTTCTGAGCTGCAGTTCCCCCGCACCATCGCACTTCTCACAACCGGCTATAGCGTCGGCCAGATTCTCGGTCCGCTCATCGTCACGCCCTTCGTGAGTCACGGCTACCGCGTGGCGTTACTTCTCGGTGCGGCCGCGGTCGTCGCAGCCGCGGTCGCTGCTGGAGCTGTGCGGATGAAGGCACCGGCTGCGTGACTCATTGACAGACCGAGGCCAGCACTCGCACCCTGGCCGCGTCGCGGGGGCGCGCAGAAAAAAGCCCTACTCCGAGTAGAAGCCTCGAAGCAGGGCAGTGGCTCCGACCGGCATCGGTCCGGTGACCTTTCGATGTTCAGTGATCTGAGGCTGAGAAACCTACTGTATTTAACGTGAAAGCCGCAGATTTCCGGGGCTGACGGCGATGAGTCGCAGTTAGTTTCAGCTACTATTTCGCGAGTCTATGGCCCACGTATGGCCCGCCTTGGGAGGCTCCGGTGTGCTCAATTTGCCTTCTGTTGGGTGCTATGGTGTCTCTTCGCATTTCCATACCTCTCCGCCGACATGGACGCGCAAGCTATGAGGTCGGCGGTTGGGACGCAAACATAGGTTCTGCGTTGGGTGGTCGCCTTTACTCTGGATTCATGAGCATTGGACGCCAATGCGCGGGCCGCGACCTTCTGGCCGGGATCATCGACGGTGGTCTGGACCCACAGGCTCGGTCCCCACCCGTTGCGTTCCGCCTCGGCGTCGATAGCGGCTCGCAGCGCAACGGGGTCGATTTTGACGGGGTTGTAGATCACCGCCGCTACCGGCTGGTGTACCGATGATGGAGTCATCCGTCGACCTCGACACTGACTGGTTGGCTGAGATCGGTGCTGTTCTTCGCATCGCCGAACACGCACATCTTCCGTTCCGTGCCGGCGCCGCGAGCATGCACCCTTCAATGTCGCGCGTTATGATGACCGCGATTTTCGACGCGACATCGTCACTGATGATGGTCTTTCGCTGGGCCAGCTCACGGCTCGTTGCGACGGGTGGGGCCGCTGATGTCCGTGTGGCCATGATACTGAAGTCCTTTTGGGGTTGGTTGATCACCCGCGTGGGCAACTTCTCCGGCAGCCCTGGTGACACCTTTTTCTGTTCCGTCAACATGATAGTGACCGGCAACATGACAGTGACCGGCCGTCCACCGAGATGGCAGGGCGGCTCAAAGCATGGTGCGTAGGGGGGTGAGGGCGGTTTCGGCGGCCCTGGCAGCGGGGTGTCGTGTACTCCACTCCTCGCGGGTCACTCGCCGGCAGTTGTCGCTATCGGCTTGGAAAATTCGTTCCATGTTCGCGGCGAATGCGGAATCCTGCACCTCCAGGACGGTCTCGTAGTTGAATCCGAGACTCAACCGGTCGATGTTCGCGGTGCCCACGATCGACCAGTGACCGTCGATGCTGGCGGTCTTCGCGTGGATCATGGCGTTCCGGTAGAGCAGGAGTGTGATGTCCTCGCTCAGTAACGCGCTGTAGAAGCCACGGGACAGCCAGTCCGCGACGACATGGTTGGACTCTTCAGGAATCATGATCTGCACATCCACGCCACGCCGCGCCGCTTCGATCAGAGCGGTGAGAATCTGCTGGTCGGGGATGAAATAGGCCGTGGTGAGGTGAATGTGAGTCTGGGCACGACTGATCGCGTCGAGGTACACGGCCCTGATCGGGTACACCAGATCCGCTGGGATGTTGTTGATGGCTCGCAGTGGTGGATTCCACGGCGAGGGGTTGTGCGGTGACAGCCCCGGGGTGTCTCGGCTGGAGAGGTGGTTCCATACCTGCGCGAACGAATGCGCGAGCTCGAAGATCGCAGGCCCAGAGAGCCGCACGTGCGTGTCGCGCCATTCCGTCGCATACAGCGAACCGATGTTGTACCCGCCGACAAACGCAAACTCGCTGTCGACCACCAGCAGCTTGCGGTGTGTCAGCCCCGCCGCGCGCAGCGGCGACAGTAGCAGGGACAGGCGCACGGGCGGGAAACGGAACACATGCACTGCTGGATGGAATCGGTAGAACGAGCGCGGTACCACCAGATTCCCAAACCAGTCGTAGATGATGTACACGTCGACCCCCCGGGCCGCAGCATCGTTGAGGGCGTCCCGGAACTCTCGCCCAACCTCGTCCGCCTTCCATAGGTAGGTCTCGAAGAGGATCTGATGGCGGGCGCCACGAATCGCCGCGAGCATGTCGCGGTACAGATCCTCACCAAGGGTGTACAGGGTCGTCGCCGTATCACCGACGGTGGCGTCAAAGGATCCAGGATGCGGAAAACCGAACCGCTTGACACGGTCCTTCTTCTTGACGGCATCGGTGACAACCAGAGCGGCCGCAACTGCCACCTGCGAAGCCACCACACCTACAAGAAGGCGAACGCCGATCCGTCGCGCCACGTGGAAGCCGCTACGAAGCGGTAATCGGGACATCCACCGAGTTTATCGCCTCCCCACCGCGTAACAGCCTGTCTCCTGCCCGACACCGGCAGCTCGCTGTCAAGGAACCATGCGATACGCCGGTAGCAGGCTCTCTTGCAGATAGGCATTCAGCCCGTAATTCAGATGCGATCGAGAATCGATTTCGATCCAGATCGTCCGCAAGCTACTCCCGCGCCCGAGAGGGGGTCGCGCTACGCGCCGGTGCCGTGCTCGACCAAGCGTTCGGCGGTGTGGCAGGCATGACTGCGGCAACGAAGCGGCGGGAGCAACCAGAAAAAACCTGATCAACCGTTACTTTAGGGGGTGGCTCCGACCGGCATCGATCCGGTGACCTTTCGATTTTCAGTCGAACGCTCTACCAACTGAGCTACAGAGCCAAGCGCGGAAGAAAGCATCCGCACCTTGAAAAGAAGCCCTTCCTTTCGAAAGGGCTTCTCACCAGCGACCCTGACGGGACTTGAACCCGCGACCTCCGCCGTGACAGGGCGGCACGCTAACCAACTGCGCTACAGGGCCTCGCTATTAATGTTTTTAGTTTAGTAGTCTGTAGCCCCAACGGGATTCGAACCCGTGCTACCGCCGTGAAAGGGCGGCGTCCTAGGCCGCTAAACGATGGGGCCGCGGAGCCTTTCGACACCATGACTACCGACGAGTAAGCATACGGGTTGCCCGCCCGAATTGCCAAACCGGCCATAGGCATCCGCGGGGCCGCTTTCTCACGCGTTCGTGACGGATGTCACGACGAGCCGCACTACTCGCCCAGAAACACCGCGTGTCGGGTTAGATTCGCTGGAGATTCCGATTCGAAAAGGCCGATTCGAAAGAGCAATGCGCCCTCCCACACTCAATACCCAGCCCCGCCGAGACGCCGCGAGAGCTGCGCGAGCCTGGCGCATCCGTACGGCGATCGTCGCCGTGCTGGCACTCGCGTCGGTCGGAACGCTCGCATCTCCGGCGTACGCCGACGATTATCCAAGCTGGCAGGACGTTCAGAACGCGAAATCGAGCGAGGCCGCCGCGGCCGCCAAAGTGACGCAGATCGAGGCCCTGATCGCCCAACTGCAGGGTGAAGTCGCACAGACCGAGGCCGAGGCGAAGGCACGTGGCAGTGAGCTGGAGATCGCACAGCAGAAGTTCGCCGATGCGGATCGGCGCGCGGAGGATCTGCAGACGCAGGCGGATGCATCCAAAACGAAAGCGGATGCCGCGACAAAGCAGGCGGCGCGCCTCGCCGCCCAGCTCTACCGCACCGGCGGCGGCAACCTCAGCGCGAACCTGTTTCTCAGCGGTGGAACGCAGGATGCCGCCGCGGCCGACCGGCTGTTGTCCAACCTCGGCAGCATGAGCAAGCTGGTCGAGAGCACGAACGACATTTACAAATATGCTCTGGTGTCGCAGAACACCGAAAAGTCGCTGTCGGCACAGGCATCCGTCGCCAAAGTGCAGCGGGAGACGCTTCGCAATGCAGCGGATGCTGCGCTGAAGGCGGCCGTCGCGGCCGCAGAGGCCGCTGCAGCCAAACTCGTGGCGCAGCAGCAGCAGATCCTCGTGTTGCAGGCGCAGGCGGCGGCGCTGAGAGACAAGACCTCCGCCGTGGTCACAAGCTATGAGGCGGGCGTCGCGGCACGCGCGGCGGCGGCGGCAGCAGCGGCCGCAGCTGGGCGCGGGGCCGGGCTGCCTGGCGGCTACGTCGGCTCGCAGGGCTGGGCAAATCCGGTGCGCGGCTTCATCACGGATGGATTCGGTTACCGCGTGCAACCGTGCGCCGACTGTAGCTCCTATCACTACGGAATCGACATATCCGCGTCGACGGGGTCCCCGATTTATGCGGCACATGCCGGTGTCGTGATCTATGCCGGCTGGCTTGGAACATGCGGTAATGCAGTGCGGATCGACCATGGTGGCGGTATCGTGACACAGTATTGCCACATCATGTCGGGCGGCATCCTCGTCGGCAATGGACAACAGGTGGGGGCTGGTCAGCCGATCGCCCGCGTCGGATCAACGGGGGCATCGACAGGTCCACACCTGCATTTCCAAGTCGAGATCAACGGCCGTCCGATCGACGGCATCCCATTCATGGCACAGCGAGGAGCGCCTCTTGGCTAATAACAAGAACCATCGCACCGGGCCGCTGTTGGCGTTCGGTGCGGTCGCGATGGGTGCCGTGACGGCATCCGTCGGCGTCATCACACCGCCCGCCTATGCGGATGACTACCCGTCGTGGAACGACGTGCAGCAGGCCAAACAGAACGTGGCGCAGCAGCAAGCGCTCGTCGACAAGATCACCGGCCTGATCAATGGGCTGCAAGCGCAGGTTGATGCTGCCAACGTGCAAGCCGAGAAGGCCGCAGAGGCGTATTTCCAGGCCAAAGACGCGCTCGATGCCGCCACGAAACGTGCGGACGATCTTCAGAAGCAGGCGGATGCCGCGTCAAGCAAGGCGAAGACCTCGCGCATGCGCGCGGGTCTTCTCGCATCACACCTGGCCCGCACGGGCGGGCAGGACTCATCCGTCGATCTCATGCTCAAGGGCGGCAACGGATCGGCAGCGGACACGCTGCTGTATCAACTCGGTGCCATGAGTAAGCTCACCGAGCAGTCGCAGGGCATTTACGATCAGGCGATCACCGATAAGAATGCGGCGCAGTCGCTCACAGACCAGGCCAAGGTGGCTAAGGCGGCGCGCAGCCAACTTGCGGATGCCGCGACAACCGCTCTTCAGGCCGCCAAAGACGCGCAGGCGGCCGCCCAGGGGGCACTAGCGACGCAGAAGCAGAAGTCGACAGAATTGATCGCTCAACTCGCGTCGCTGAAGAACACGTCGGCGGCCGTTCAGCAGAAGTATGTCGCCGGCGAGCAGGCGCGGGCGGCCGCGGCCGCGGCTGCGGCGGAACTCAAGCGACAGCAGGACTTGGCTCGGCAGCAGCAAGCAGCGGCTGCAGAAAATAGCGGCAGCAGCAGCAACGCGGGAGGCGGCGGATCGAGCGCACCCGTCGGGCCGCCGAACGGCAGCGCGGTGCAGAACGCGATCAACTACGCGCGAGCACAACTGGGCAAGCCGTATATCTTCGGCGGCGAGGGCCCATACGGTTATGACTGCTCGGGGCTGACCATGATGGCATACCGTTATGCGGGCATCTACATCGGCACCCATTCGGTGAACAACCAGTGGTACACCGCAGCATCGCGCGGGCAGATCGTGTCGTACGGAAACGCCCAGGCCGGTGACCTCATCTTCTGGGGCAGCGGCCCGGGAAACTTCTACCACGTCGGCATTTACCTCGGCGGCGGCATGATGATCGCAGCTCCGACAGAGGGCGACGTCGTGAAGATTCAGTCGGTCTGGGGCAGCCCTTACTGGCAAGTGGCGCGCCCAAGCGCGTAGCCGACTGGTCGCTCGGCCCCGTTCCCCTCCCGTGAATTGCCGCAAATGACCCTTCCCAAGGCAACTCACGGGCGCAGGAGCAGCGCGGCCGTTACGCAAAACCGGAGAATTGGCGACAGCCCGGAGAAAATCTGCCACGGCATCCGGTCCAGCGCTCACGTTCCGGTTTGGCGTGACCAGAAGCTCAGGGAACGGAACGCCTCAGCGCGTGTGCGTCTCCGCGCGTGTGATGGCTTCTTGGATGAGGCGCTCCGCCTCGGCGGCGCTACCCCAGGCATCCACATTGACGAATTTGCCGGGCTCAAGGTCCTTGTAGTGCTCGAAGAAGTGCTCGATCTCCTTGCGGGTGTACTCCGGGATGTCGTTCACGTCCTGAATGTGCGCCCAGCGCGGATCCTTGTGCTGCACGGCGATGACCTTGGCGTCGCCGCCCGCCTCGTCCGACATGTTGAGCACGCCGACCGGGCGCACCTTGACGCCGACGCCCGGGAACAGCGGGTAGTCCAGCAGCACCAGCACGTCGAGCGGGTCGCCGTCTTCGCCGAGCGTGTTCTCGAAGAAACCGTAGTCGGTCGGGTACACGAAGCCGGTGAACAGCACGCGGTCGAGGAACACACGCCCCGTCTCGTGGTCGACCTCGTACTTGTTGCGGCTGCCGCGCGGAATCTCGATGATCGCGTCGTAATCGGCCATAGTTGGTTCTCCTTCTCCTTCGCCTGAAGTCTGGGACTGGTGACTCGGGCGCGGATGCCTGACAGACGGATGTCTGTCAGCTGCACGTCTGCAAGTCTGCAATAACGTTACTGGATGGAGATTGACGCGCCTTCAGCCCGCCGCCCGCGACTCACGCCGGCGATCGCGGACATCCGCCGAGCTGTGCGCGAGGTACTGGCCGCACTGGCCACTGCGCCCGATGCAGTTCAAAACGATGCAGGCCACAACGGCACAGTTCAAAACGACGGAGATTTTTCGCGCCACTCCACGGGCCGTAATACTCCGACCGGCGCGGCGGCGAATAAGTCCGTCGTTTTGGTGGGGCTGAGCGGAGGAGCGGATTCATTGGCACTCGCCGCGGCGACCGCATTCGAGGCGCCGAGGGCGGGCATCCGGGCGGGGGCGGTGATCGTCGATCACGGCTTGCAACCCGGCTCTGCGGATGTCGCCGCTCGCGCCGCCGCGCAAGCCCGCGCCCTCGGGCTCGACCCTGTGCTCATCGTTCGAGTCACCATCCCTATCCACACTGCCCGCTCCGCCGGCCGCTCCGCCGGCCGCTCCGCCGGCCCCGGCCGAGTGCGCCCGAGTGGTCGCCTGGACCCGTCCCTGGCGGCGCAGAGCGACCATACGGACGCACTCTCGGGTGAAAGTGGCGCGAACGGCGCGAGCTGCGGCGCGGAGTTTGGCCGAGTGCGCCCGAGTGGTCGCCCGGACCCGTCCCTGGCTGCGCAGGGCGACCATACGGACGCACTCGGCGGCGCGGAGGTTGGCCGAGTGCGCCCGAGTGGTCGCCTGGGCCCATCCGTAGCGGCGCAGAGCGACCATACGGACGCACCCGACAGCGGGAACGGCAGGGACGACGAGCGCCGAGGCCATATGGACGCACTCGGCGGTGCGGACGGCGGCATGAACGCAGGCACGAGCGGGCAGCAGGTGAACGAGGGGCCGGAGGGGGCGGCGCGCACGGCGCGGTACGCGGCGTTCGCGGATGCGATGGCACAAGCAGGCGCGAGCCACGTGCTTCTCGCACACACGCTCGACGATCAGGCCGAGACCGTGTTGCTCGGGCTTGCGCGCGGGTCGGGCGCGACCAGTCTGCACGGCATGGCCCCGCAAGCCGGGCCGTATCTGCGGCCGCTGCTCGGCATCCGTCGGGAGACCACGCGGCAGTTCTGCGTCGATGCCGGCCTGGAGCCATGGGACGATCCGCAGAATCTCGACCCGAAGTTCGCCCGAGTGCGGGTGCGCAGCATCGTGTTGCCGATGCTCGAGACCGAGCTTGGGCCGGGCATCGCTGAAGCGCTCGCGCGCACGGCTGTGCAACTGCGTGAAGATTCCGACGCGCTCGATGCGATGATCCTGGAGACGATCGAGGACATCTGCGAGCCAGCCGAAGCGGGCATCGCGGTATCGGTCGGCGCGCTCGAGGCGAACCCGCCCGCGCTCCGCAATCGGATCATCCGCTATGTGGTCGTCAGCGAATTCGGGGTCGGCCTCGAGCGGGTACATGTCGAGGCGGTCGCTCGGCTGATCACGCACTGGCACGGCCAAAAACCCGTCGACCTGCCGGGGGTTAGAGTTGCTAGACGCGCCGGAATGCTCGTCTTCCAGTCGAACACCAACACCAACACGATCGCCAACACGATCGCCACCACGAACGCGGCACCGAACACGAACACCTCCGCCTGAACCGTCCAAGAGCTGCTCGTCGCAAATCACGAAAGGTACCCCTGTGCTGGAAACCGACATCGCCGACGACCTGTCGTCGGTCCTCGTCTCCGAGGAGCAGATCCTGGCGAAGCTTGCCGAACTCGCCCGACGCATCGAGGGCGACTACGCCGACAAGGATGTTTTGCTCGTCGGGGTGCTCAAGGGCGCGGTCATGGTCATGGCCGACCTCGCGCGCGAGCTGAAGCTGCACATCAACATGGACTGGATGGCCGTCAGTTCGTACGGCACCGGCACGCAGTCGAGCGGCGTCGTGCGCATCCTGAAAGACCTCGATAGCGACCTCACGGGTCGTCACGTCCTCATCGTCGAGGACGTCATCGACTCGGGGCTGACGCTCTCGTGGCTGCTGGAGAACCTGCGAACGCGCGGGCCGGCATCCGTCGAGATCTGCGCGCTGCTGCGCAAGCCACTTGCGGCCAAGGTCGACGTGGATGTGAAGTACGTCGGCTTCGACATTCCGAATGACTTTGTGGTCGGTTACGGGCTCGACTACGCGGAGCGTTACCGCAACTTGCGCTCAGTCGGTGTTCTCGCGCCGCACGTCTACGAGGGTTGAGCGCGGCCACTGGGCAAATTCTCGTTCCCCCTTGGGCGAACACGCAGGGAGCATCCAGTAGCGTCGCGATACCCTAGCAACACCATGAACTTGAAGAAGATTTTCCGCGGCCCGATCTTCTACATCGTGCTTGCGGTCATTGCGGTCTGGATCGGGTCGAGCCTGATCACGGCATCCGGCTTCCAGGAGACGACGACCCAGAAGGGTCTCGCGCTTCTTCAGGACGGCAAAGTCGCCTCGGCGCTGGTGGTCGACGGCGACCAGCGTGTCGACCTGACGCTCGCGCAGCCCGACGGCAAGCTCGGCACGAAGGTGCAGTTCTACTACGTCGCTCCGCGTGGACCCGAGGTCGTCAAGGCCGTCACAGACGCGAAGCTGTCGCAGGGCTACAACGACCAGGTTCCGCAACCGAACTGGTGGGGCTCGATGCTCGGCATCCTGATCCCGATGCTTCTGATCGGCGTGTTCTTCTGGATCATGCTCTCTGGCATGCAGGGCGGCGGCAACAAGGTCATGCAGTTCGGCAAGTCCAAAGCCAAGCTGGTGTCCAAAGAGACGCCGAAAGTGACATTCGACGATGTCGCCGGTGCAGACGAGGCCATTGAGGAACTCGAAGAGATCAAGGACTTCCTCAAGGAGCCCGCGAAGTTCCAGGCAGTCGGCGCGCGCATCCCCAAGGGCGTGCTGCTGTACGGCCCCCCCGGAACCGGTAAGACCCTGCTCGCGCGTGCGGTCGCCGGCGAGGCGGGCGTTCCGTTCTATGCGATCTCCGGCTCGGACTTCGTTGAGATGTTCGTTGGCGTCGGCGCGAGCCGCGTGCGCGATCTGTTCCAGCAGGCGAAAGAGAACTCGCCCGCGATCATCTTCGTCGACGAGATCGACGCCGTCGGCCGTCACCGCGGTGCCGGCATGGGCGGCGGACACGACGAGCGCGAGCAGACACTGAACCAGTTGCTGGTCGAGATGGACGGATTCGACGTCAAGACCAACGTTATTCTGATCGCTGCGACGAACCGCCCGGACATCCTGGACCCGGCACTTCTTCGCCCGGGCCGCTTCGACCGCCAGATCGGCGTCGACGCCCCAGACATGCTCGGCCGTTTGAAGATTCTGCAGGTGCACGGCCGTGGCAAGCCGCTCGCGAAGAGCGTGGACCTCGAAGTCCTGGCGCGCAAGACGCCCGGGTTCACAGGCGCAGACCTGGCGAACGTGCTCAACGAGGCCGCCCTGCTGACGGCCCGCTCGAATGCCCAGCTGATCGACAACCGAGCTCTCGATGAGGCTGTCGACCGCGTCATCGCCGGACCGCAGAAGCGTACCCGCGTGATGAAGGACCAAGAGAAGGTCATGACCGCGTACCACGAGGGCGGCCACGCTCTCGCCGCCGCGGCGATGCGGTACACCGACCCCGTGACGAAGATCACGATCCTTCCGCGCGGTCGCGCACTCGGCTACACCATGGTCATGCCGCTCGAGGACAAGTACTCGGTCACCCGCAACGAACTGCTCGACCAGTTGGCCTACGCGATGGGCGGCCGTGTCGCCGAGGAGATCGTCTTCCACGATCCCACGACCGGTGCGTCCAACGACATTGAGAAGGCGACCGGCATCGCACGCAAGATGGTCACCGAATACGGCATGAGTGCGGACGTCGGCGCCGTCAAACTGGGTGCGTCGTCCGGCGAGATGTTCCTCGGACGTGACATGGGCCACAGCCGTGACTACTCGGAGGAGATCGCCCAGCGCGTCGACGCCGAAGTACGTGCGCTGATTGAGAAGGCGCACGACGAGGCCTGGGAAGTCATCAACGCGAACCGCGACATCCTGGACAAGCTGGCACGTGAACTGCTCGAGCGCGAAACGCTGGACCACAATCAGATCGCGGAGATCTTCACCGACGTGAAGAAGCTGCCGGAACGCCCGCAGTGGCTTTCCAGCGACAAGCGCCCGCTCTCGGATCTGCCGCCGATCGCCTACCCGACGCCGACTGCCCCGATCGATGAGGGCGCCGTCGACGGCGGCATCGATTCCGAGCCGACCCCGTCGAAGCCGAAGCGCACACGGCAGACGAAACCGCGCCCCGCCACCGCGTAGGGGGAAAACGGCACAGAGGAGTCCCGTGAGCGAGGTTGATCGCGCACGCATTGCAGCGGCAGTCACCGAGCTTTTGGCTGCCATCGGCGAGGACCCGACTCGCCCTGGGTTGGCTCAGACGCCGAGTCGGGTGGCGGATGCGTATGCGGAATTCTTCGCAGGCGTCGGCGAGAACCCGCTGACGCAGCTCGCGGATGCCGTGCCGATCGGCGACCACGACGCCGAGACCGTGCTGCTGCGCGACATCGCGTTCCGCTCGGTCTGCGAACATCATCTGCTTCCCTTCCTCGGTGTGGCGCACGTCGCCTACCTTCCGGGTGACCGCGTCGTGGGCCTCGGCCGGATTCCGCGGGTGATCGAAATCCTGGCCGCGCGGCCGCAGCTGCAGGAACGGCTCACGGAAGAGATCGCCGATGCCCTGGAAACGGGGCTCGCTCCGCGCGGAGTGCTTGTTGTGCTCGACGCTGTGCACGAATGCGTCACCACACGCGGTCCGCGTCAGATCGGCAGTTCGACGGTCACGATCGCCAGCCGAGGTGTACTGTCCGATCCGAGCGCTCGTGGCGAACTCATCACCCTGATCGGCGGAGGTCACGATGACTGACTGGCAGAGCGGTGCCGCGGATGCCGACACGCAGACGCGACCGTTCGACATCCGTTCGCTGGATTCGATCGCGGTCGATTCCCTCACTGCGGCAACCTCGATGGGGTTCGCTGGGTCCGATCCTGCCGACGGCCATGCGACCGAGTTCGCTCGCGCGCCGATCGAACGCACGCAGATTATGGGTGTGCTCAACGTCACCCCGGACTCGTTCAGCGACGGCGGTCTCTACGCGGACGAAACTGCCGCGGTGCGCCACGGCATCGAACTGGCGCGTCAGGGTGCGGACATCGTCGACGTCGGCGGGGAGTCCACCCGGCCGGGCGCGCAGCGAGTGCCGGTCGACGTCGAGCAGGCGCGCGTGATTCCGGTGATCGAAGCGCTGGCAGGGCAGGGCATCCGGGTCAGCGTCGACACGATGAACGCGTCGACGGCGCTCGCCGCCGCAGCGGTCGGCGCCCAGCTGATCAACGACGTGTCAGGCGGCCTCGCCGACCCAGCGATGGTCGACGCCGTGATCGCGACGGGACTGCCGTACGTCGTGACCCACTGGCGCGGGCACAGCACCGAGATGGATGCGCATGCCACCTACACGGATGCCGCGCGCGAGGTGCGTGAGGAACTGTTCGCGCGCGTCGGTGAGTTGATCGTGCGCGGCGTCGACGCCTCGCGGCTGATCGTCGACCCCGGGCTCGGCTTTGCAAAGGCGTCAGCACACAATTGGCAGGTATTGGCGCACCTGCAGGAATTCGAGCAGCTCGGCCTGCCTGTTCTGATCGGGGCCTCCCGCAAACGCTTCGTCGCCGACCTGCTACCCGCGGGCGCACCGGTCGAGGATCGTGATGTGCCGACAGCCATGATCAGTGCGCTTGCCGCGCAGGCCGGCGTATGGGGTGTGCGCGTGCATGATGTGCCGAACACCCGCCTCGCCCTCGACATCGTCGAGGCGTGGGCGGGCGGACGCGGCGGCAGCGAGTCCGCGGCGGCATCCGTCAAGATGGACCTATGAGTTTGGACACGATCACGCTGACCGGTCTGCGCGTTCACGCGCATCACGGTGTATTCGACTTCGAGCGGGAGAGCGGCCAGGAGTTCGTCATCGACGTGACCGTGTGGCTCGACCTGGCTGCCGCCGCACGCGGTGATGACCTGGCCGCGACGGTGCACTACGGCGAGCTGGCTGTGGCCGTTGTGGACGCGGTCAGCAACGACCCGGTCGACCTGATCGAGACAGTGGCCGAGCGCGTTGCAGCCGTCGCGTTGGGCTTCTCGGCGGTGCGCCGCACACAGGTCGCCATCCACAAACCGAATGCGCCGATTCCGGTGCCGTTCGACGATGTGACGGTAACGATCGTGCGCAGAGCACCAGGCGAGCAAGAGCCGGGAGCGCCGGCACCGGGGGAGCGGGCGTGACCGCCGGCATGCGTCGTCCCAAACCGCAGCGGCTGCGGGTGGGCGTGCCCGCCGTGCTCGCGCTGGGCGGCAACCTCGGCGACCGGGTCGCGACACTGACCGCGGCGATCGACGAGCTGGAGGCGACGCCGGGCATCCGGGTGGAGGCGCGTTCTGCGCTCGTCGAAACGGATGCGATCAAGCTGTCCGGCGTGGACACGTCCGCGCCGCGCTACCTGAACGCCGTCGTGCTCGTCAACACGACGCTCGAGCCGCACGCGCTGCTTGATGCGGTCAACGCGATCGAGGCGGCTCACGGCCGGGTGCGCGCGGAGCGCTGGGGTGACCGCACGCTGGACATCGACATCGTCGATTACGATGGTCGCGTCACCGCGGACGATCGCTTGACGCTTCCGCATCCACGCGCAGCCGAGCGGGCCTTCGTGCTTGCGCCGTGGTTCGATGTGGATGCGACAGCGCAGGTCGCCGGCGCAGGCAGCGTCGCCGACCTGCTGGCCCAGACGACGGATGCGGTGCACGCGTATGCACCGGGCTGGGACGGCATCCGATGAAGCGCACCCGGGCAACCCCGCTGATCGGCCTCGGAGTTGCGGGGATCGTGCTCGGCTTTCTCTGGGAGTTGGGAACGGTTGCAGCCGGCGGTGCCGCGCTCGTGCCGCCGCTATCGCTTCCGATCACCCTGATCGCGATCGCAATCATCGTGGTGCTGTTCGCGATTCCGATTCGGCGGGCCGTGCAGGGTCGCTCGAATGCGCGGATCGACCCGTTCCGCGCGGCGCGGATCGTTGTGCTGGCCAAGGCCTGCAGCCTCGCTGGCGCACTGTTGACCGGTGGTGGCATCGGCATCCTCGCCTACCAGCTCACCCGCTCGATCCTGCCGAACGCAGGGTCGCTCTGGTTGGCCGGCGCCGCGACCTTAGGGGCGGTCGTGCTGTTGGTGGCCGGGCTGGTCGCAGAACACCTGTGTGCCCTTCCGCCCTCCGGCGACGAAGAGGAAAAGGTACCGAGTCAGCACGCAGCCTGACAGCCCTGCGGACGCCGCTGTGGACGCCGCCCTGGACGCCGCTGCGGCAGCAGCCACGGCACCCAGAGCACCGGGCAAGCCCTCAGCACGCGCGACTACGATGGATGGCGATCGCCGCACGAAGGCCCGCCGTGCCCGCACCCAGGAGAACCGTGACGCAACGCCTTGACATTGCCGCAGACTTCACGCGAGTGTCGCCGAAGTATGTGGTTGTGGTGCTCGTCGAGTCGCTGCTCGGCGGGGCGATCTACAGCGCCATCGCGGTCCTGCTCTGGCTCGTCTTCGGGGTGGGTTGGGCGTGGGTGCCGCTGAGCGTAATCGTGGTCGCAACACTCGTGCTCATGGTCGTGGCACCGCGTCGTGCACGCGCCATCGGCTACCAGCTTCGGCGAGACGACCTCTTGATGCGCCGCGGCATCATGTTCCAGCGTTTCGTGGCCGTGCCATACGGGCGGATGCAACTGGTCGATGTCACGCGCGGCCCGGTCGCACGCGTGCTCGGCCTTGCAGAGCTTCGCTTCGTGACCGCCGCCGCATCCACCCGGGTCGTGATCCCCGGGCTTCTTGCCGGCGACGCCGCTGCACTGCGCGATCGCCTGGTCGAACTCGCGGAAAGCCGCCGGGCGGGCCTGTGAGTGCGCACGGTCTCTCCGGTGCGCAGCATCCGCCGACGGTGCAGCGCACGTTCACCCGATATGCCGACGGCCAGTGGCACCGACTGCACCCGGCGACGCCGTTGCTTCGCGGTGGAATCGCCCTGATCGCCGTGCTCGGCGTGATCATCGCAAACCTGCGCGAGCGCCTGATCGACTTCTTCTTCCACACCCCGAGTTACAGCGGCGATCCGATCGATCAGATCTACAACCGCGGGCTCACCGGCTGGGCGCTGCTCATCGTCGCGCTCGTGCTTCTGCTTGCCATCGGCGGCTTTTACCTGTCCTGGCGGATGCACACCTTCCGCATCGGCGACGAGGCCGTCGAGGTGCGCAGCGGCATCCTCTCGCGCTCGCACCGCAAGGCGCGTCTGGACCGCATTCAGGGCATCGACCTGCACCGACCGGTGTTCGCGCGGATATTCGGGGCAGCCAAGCTGGAAATCGTGGTCGCCGGGCACGACGCGAACGTGCACCTGGCGTACCTGAGCTCAGCACTCGCCGAAGACCTGCGTCGCGACATCCTGCGGCTCGCCTCCGGCGTGCGCGCCCAAGAAGACCGGGAAACGACCCAACAACACGGAACGCCCGGGGCGCAGGATTTGACTGCGGCGGCTGCGCACCGAACGGTGACCGGCATCCTGACCGATCGCGTGGGGGAGTTCATCAGCCCAGCCGATCTGAATCCGGATGCCGCACCACCGGCATCCGTCGTCAACATGCACCCGGGGCGGCTGGCCGGTTCGCTGTTGCTGAGCGGGTTCACCGTGTTCGTGCTTATCGTCGCTGCCGCTGTGACCGCGGGGGTGCTGACCGGCCGCTACTGGATCCTGTTCGTCATCCTTCCCGGCATGCTTGGAACGCTCGGCTACTATGTCCGTCGTTTCGGCAAGGCGCTGCGGTATTCGATCTCCGGCACCTCGGACGGCGTGCGGATCGGCTTTGGCCTCTTCGCGACGAGCAGCGAGACGCTGCCGCCCGGTCGCATTCACGCGGTCGAAGTGCTGCAGCCGGTGCTGTGGCGGCCCTTCGGCTGGTGGCAGATCCGCATCAACACGGCCGGGCGTTCACACCAACGCGGCGCGGGGGAGTCGCAAAGCACGACCCTGCCGGTCGGCAGTGTGCGTGACGTTCAGCGGGTACTCCCACTCTTGCTGCCCGGACTCGACGACGCCCAGCGCAGCGCGATCGCGATGGCAGGGATGGATCGCCGTGCCGAGCAGAGCATGTTTGCGGATGCTCCGCGCAGAGCCCGGTGGCTGCGGCCCGTCTCGTGGCGACGCACGGGCTACACCATCGTCGACGGTGTCGTCGTCTTGAGGCACGGAGTGATCGGGCGTCGCATCGTCTTCGTGCCGCTCGCCCGACTGCAGAGCGTCGAGATCGAACAGGGTCCGGTGCGCCGCTGGCTCGGGTTGGCGAAGGCGCGGGTTCACACGGTCGAGGGGCACGTGCATCCGGAGTTGTCGGTGATCGCCGTAGATGCCGCACTGGTGCTGTTCGACCGAATCTCCTCCGGCGCCATCGCCTGGGCCGCCCGGGACACCAGCCATCGCTGGAACGGCGCGTCAGCAAGCGCAGGGAATGAAACACTGAATGAAACCGTCGCGCCGGGCCTCGATACGCTCGCTGTCGCCCCATACTCGACCAACGACGGCGCGCCTGCGACTCAGGTTGCTCGCGACCGAGAGGATTTCGCATGAGCGCCCAGAGGTCTGGGAGACTCGGTGTCGGTATCGTCGGAGCAGGCAAGGTCGGCCCGATTTTGGGCGCGGCGCTCGCCGGTGCGGGCCACGCGATCGTCGGCATCTCAGCTGTCTCAGAGGCAAGCCGGGAGCACGCGGAGACGATCTTGCCGGGCGTGCCGATCCTCGACGTTCCCGTCGTGGTCGAGCGCAGTGAACTCGTGCTGCTGGCCGTGCCGGAATCCGAGCTTGCCCAGCTCGTGGCTGGGCTCGCGGCGATCGGCGCTTGGCAGCCGGGTCAACTCGTGGTGCACACTGCAGCCCGCTACGGCGTCGGAGTACTCGCGCCCGCACTGGCTGCCGGAGCCATTCCGCTTGCTATCCACCCGGCAATGTCATTCACCGGAACCAGCATCGACCTCGCGCGCATCGCCGAGAGCTCGTTCGCGGTGACTGCGCCGGCCCCGGTGCAACCGATCGGGCAGGCACTCGTGGTCGAAATGGGCGGGGAGCCGGTGCTTGTCGCAGAAGAGGACCGGGCCGCCTACGCGGAGGCGATCGCAACGGCGACAACGTTCTCGCAGGCGATCGTGGGTCAGGCTGCCGACATCCTGATCGGAATCGGTCTGGAGAATCCCGGAAGCTTCCTCGCCCCGTTGGTGCGTTCAACGGTCGATGACGCTCTGAGCCGAGCGGGCACAAGAACCCCGCCACCGACCGAAAGCGACGTGCTGTGACCCCAAAGGCTGCGAGTGCAGGGGCTGTGGCCCCAGAGGCCGTGAGTGCGAGGGCTGTGACTGCGGGGTCTGTGACTGCAGACTCTGTGACTGCAGACAGCCCTATTGTGGTCGCGACGACCATCGACGCCCTGCACGCTGCGCTGGATGGCCGGCGGCGCGACCGCAGGGTGGCCCTCGTGCCGACCTTGGGCGCATTGCACGCCGGCCACCTCAGTCTGGTTCGGCGTGCAGCACGAATCGCGGATGTCGTCGTCGTCTCGATCTTCGTCAACCCGCTGCAATTCGGACCGGGGGAAGATCTCGACCGCTACCCGCGCACCCTGGAGACGGATGTTGCGATGCTGGCAGGGGAGGCCGACCTGGTATTCGCGCCCTCCGTTGCGCAAATGTATCCGGATGGCCCGACCGCTACCCGTGTGAGCGCGGGCGCAGTAGGCGCGCTCTATGAGGGTGTCACGCGCTCCGGCCATTTCGACGGGATGCTCACCGTCGTCGCGAAGCTGATGAACATCGTTCGACCGCAGGTGACGGTGTTCGGGCAGAAAGACGCGCAACAGCTCTTCCTGGTCGAGCAGATGGTGCGCGACCTCAACCTGCCCACCGTGCTGGACGTCGTGCCGACGGTGCGCGAAGCAGACGGCCTGGCGCTGTCCAGCCGCAATCGGTATCTGAATGCGGGCGAGCATGCTGCGGCGCTGGTGCTGTCCGCGGCGCTGGTGGAGGCATCCGCTGCGGCTGCGGAGGGAACGGACGCTGCGTTGTCCGTGGCGCGTGCACGTGTGGCGAGCAGGCCAGCGGTTAAGCTGGACTATCTCGTGGTTGTCGACCCGGAAACGTTCTTGTCCGTCGCCGACGACTACCGCGGACAGGCAAGGATGCTGATCGCTGCGCGCGTGGGGACCACCCACTTGATCGACAACGCCTCGCTGATGATCGGATCGTGACTGCCAGCAACCCCTCATGAAAGAAAGACCAGCCATGGCCAAGCCACCCGCAGAAGCAGCCGTCGAGCCCCGCGCCGTCGTCGAGCCCCGCGTCGCTGAACGTGATGACGCCGGCCTGAGTGACGCCGAGGTCAGCGAGCAGAAGGCGGTGCGGCTGCACAAGCGCGAGCGTCTCATCGCCGCGGCTGAGAGCGCGGGGGGAGGTGCCTACCCGGTGACACTGCCGATCACGCACTCGATCCCAGCTGTGCGAGAGCGCTTCGCCGATCTGGAATTGGATGCCACGACCGGCGTCATCGTCGGAGTCGCGGGTCGTGTCGTTCACCTTCGCAACACCGGCAAGCTCTGCTTCGCCAGCCTGCAGTCCGGCGACGGCAGCCGCATCCAGGCGATGGTGTCTCTGGCCTCCGTCGGTGAGGAATCGCTTGCGCGCTGGAAGGAATTCGTCGACCTCGGCGATCACGTGTTCGTTTCCGGCGAGGTCATCTCAAGCCGCCGCGGCGAACTGTCCGTGATGGTGACCGAATGGCAGATCGCGGCCAAGGCGCTGCTGCCGCTACCGAACCTGCACACGGAACTGAGCGAAGAGACCCGCGTGCGCAGCCGCTACCTCGACCTGATCGCTCGCGAGCAGGCCCGCACCAACGTGCTGAACCGCTCGAAGGCGGTCGCGAGCCTGCGCGCCACGTTCACGGCGCGCAACTTCATCGAGGTCGAGACACCGATGCTGCAGACGATGCATGGCGGGGCATCCGCGCGCCCGTTCGTTACGCACTCGAACGCGTTCGACACCGAACTGTACTTGCGCATCGCACCAGAACTGTTCCTCAAGCGCGCGGTCGTCGGCGGCATCGAGCGGGTCTATGAGATCAACCGCAACTTCCGCAACGAAGGCGCGGACTCAACGCACTCGCCCGAGTTCGCGATGCTCGAGGCGTATGAGGCCTACGGTGACTACAACACCATGGCCGAGCTGACCCAGACGCTGATCCAGGACGCCGCTATGGCAATCTCCGGAGGACACATGGTCACCTGGGCAGACGGCACCGAGTATGACCTCGGCGGTGAATGGGATCGAATCTCCATGTTCGACAGCCTCTCAGCAGCCACCGACACCGAGATCAGCCCCCAGACACCACTCGAGGCGTTGAAGGCGATTGCCGATCGGGAGGGCATCGAGGTGCCGCATCCGATCCACGGCAAGTACGTCGAAGAACTCTGGGAGCACTTCGTCAAAGGCTCCCTTCAGCGCCCGACCTTCGTCATGGACTTCCCTGTCGACACAAGCCCGCTCGTGCGTGCGCACCGCTCGCTCGACGGTGCTGTGGAGAAGTGGGACCTCTACATCCGCGGCTTCGAACTGGCGACCGGATACTCCGAACTGGTCGACCCGGTTGTTCAGCGCGAGCGTTTCGTCGAGCAGGCGAGCCTTGCTGCGGCCGGCGATGACGAGGCGATGCGCCTCGACGAGGAATTCCTGCGCGCGCTCGAGTTCGGCATGCCGCCGTCCGGCGGCATGGGGATGGGTATCGACCGGCTGCTGATGGCCCTGACCGGCTTGGGCATCCGCGAGACGATTCTGTTCCCGCTTGTGAAGTAGGCGCGGCTGTAGGGCAGCGGGCTAATGCTCCTGGTAGCCGCGCAAGTGCTCTTGTGTGAGCGCTTCCATCTCCTCGTCGGTCAGTTCGTCCATCACTTTCGCCTCGCCGCGGTCGACGCGAATCCAGCGCATGAACAAGATGATCAGCACCGGAACATCCGCGATCTCGGCGATGAACCAGAGGAAATCGCCGGATAGATGCTGGTCATGCAGCGGGTTCGGGAACCACGACGGCATACCGGTCGCCACCGTGCGTGCACCGTCGAGCACCGCATCGTTCAGGCGCAGGAGAATGCCGGGGATGGCATCCATCACCAGCTCGACGAAAGCGAACAGAAACTCGACCGTGATGAACAGGCTGGTGCGCACCACGTGCTGCCCGATGATGGGCAGCACCATGATCAGTCCGACGAGCGGAACGAGCACGCTGATTAGAGCCTCGGCGAACGGGCTCTCGCGCAGCACCAGCGCGTACGGGGTGAGAAAGATCAGGAACGCAGCCAACGCGAGGAAGCCCGCGAACATCGCATTGCCGAGCAGCTTGAACGGCCAGGAATTCAAAACACGGTCGAAGATGCGCTGGGATCGCCCACCCAGCGCAGTGTGCGCCAGATCGGCCGGCTGACCGAGCGCGATCAACCCGGGCACGGCGAACAGCAGCAGCGCGATCCGGGTCGTGAACGCCCAGCGCAACTCTGTGCTGTATGCGCCGAGAAACCCGAACGACACCCATGCGTATGACCCGAGCCCCAGGCCGAAGAACGCCAGGGTGCGCAGCAACGGCCAGTGTGTGCCTTTACGTCGCACCACCACGAGCCCCGTGATGTATGCAGCGGCGAGGATCGCGATGAGCGTAAGGGCGACGGGCTCGAGCTGAAAGGTGGTGAGAAAGGTCAAGACGGGTGGCGTGGTGGTACTCCGTTCGTGATCCGGTTGCCGTCATGCGTCGGCGTCGGCCAGGTCATTATCCCGCGGCGGGCAGTGAGCACGGTGTGATCTGAGCCGAATCCATAGTCTGCGCGTTGTGCCAGGCTCTGCCTCCCACTGTGCTGTCACTCTCACTCGGATCGCGTGCCCGCGGTCAGCCCCATGCTGCGCGGCGCAAGCTCCGACTGCACGACGAGCGCGGCTCCGCCAACCGCAGCGGATCGCTTCGGCCAGGTTCGAGCGCAGGGGCACGCTGTTCCAGGAATTCAGCTGTGGGGGTCCGAGGATCGCCCCGCTGAGATTGACAACGACATAGGTGATCGACTCGCTGCCGAGTTGCACTCCCACCGCAAAACGCGACCGCCGGTTGATATCGAGCAGAACAGGCGGTTTGCCGCCGGTCGATTCGCCCCTGCCGGCAACGGCAACGAGTCCTTCGTCGATCAGTTGGCGCACGACGGTCGACATCGTTGCTTGGGTTAAACCAGTGGCATCGGCCAATTCGACGCGACTGATCGGCCCGCGAGATCGGATCAGGTCGAGGGCCAGAGCACGACTCGTGCCGTTGGCGAGCGAGACGCGTCGACTGCTCACGCGATCACCCCTTCACCTGGTTTGACGGTGAGTGCCAGGCACCGCAGTTCATCGCGCGAGGCACGACCGCACCTGCCGCGTGAGCGAACAGCGTATCCTTGAAGCACTATGAACGACGTCTGGAGCGGCATCATCTGGGCCCTCGCGCCCACGGTGCTGGTGGGGCTCATCTTCTGGGTGGTGATGCGCGCGATTGTTCGCGCCGACCGCACGGAACGCAAGGCTTATGCCAAGCTCGAGGCTGCTGAGCGCGCGAGGCGCGGGCTCCCGCAGAAGTTCTAGCTTTCAGATAGCGTTGGCCCAGCGCGTGTCACGGCGCGTACTCGCTCTGACGCGAAGGAAACCAGATGGATGCGGCCACCTGGACGACAATCATCGTCGTTCTTGCGTTCCTCGTCGATTTCATTATCCGCGTGATCTCGATCATTGTGGTTCCACGCAACCGGCGCCCGACATCCGCGACAGCTTGGTTGCTCGCGATCTTTTTCATTCCGTATATCGGCGTGCTGTTCTTCCTGCTGATCGGCAGTTACAAACTGCCCAAACGGCGCCGGGAGCGGCAGCAACAGGTCGACGAATTCATCCTGGACAGCACGGAGGGTATGGAGCGGGTCCGGCATGATGAGCCGTGGCCGCCGTGGTTTGAATCCGTCGTCACCCTGAACCGCAACCTGGGGTCGATGCCCCTCGTCGGTGACAACATGGCGGTGCTGATCTCCGACTATCAGGCGTCGCTCGACGCGATGACCGAGGCCATTGGTCAGGCAAAACTGTTCGTGCACGTGGAGTTCTACATCCTCACCTGCGATCAGACCACCGCGCCGTTCTTTGACGCGCTCGAGGCCGCGATAGCGCGCGGCGTCACCGTGCACGTGCTGCTGGATCACGTCGCATCATTGCGCACCCGCGATTACAAGCACACCCTCAAACGGCTCACCGCGATGGGGGCGCACTGGCAATTGATGCTACCGGTGCAGCCGTTCAAGGGCCGCTATCAGCGGCCGGACCTGCGCAACCATCGCAAGCTGCTCGTGGTCGACGCCGTCGTCGGTTTCATGGGGTCGCAGAACGTCATCGACCGCAGCTACAACAAGAAGTCGAACATCCGGCGCGGACTGAAATGGCAGGAACTCGTTGCGCGCGTCGAGGGCCCCGTCGCAGCCGGCTTGAATGCCATCTTCATCACGGACTGGTTCATTGAGACTGACGAATTCCTCAACCGTGAACGCTTGGATATCGAGACGCTGGAGGCCATTCTGCCGTCCGGTGTGAATCGGCCGCTGGATTGCCAGCTCGTGCCCAGCGGGCCCGGGTTCGTCGGTGAGAACAACCTCAAACTGTTCCTCGCGCTGTTGTACGCCGCGCAGGAGCGGATCATCATCACAAGCCCATACTTCGTTCCGGATGAGGCGATGCTCGTGGCGTTGACCACGGCAACGCAGCGAGGTGTACACGTCGAGTTGTTCGTCTCGGAGATCGGCGACCAGGCACTCGTCTATCACGCCCAGAGGTCGTACTACGAACAATTGCTGCGGACAGGAGTCACCATCTGGCGCTACAAGGCGCCGTACATCCTGCACAGTAAGCACTTCACAATCGATGACGATGTCGCGGTGATCGGCTCGAGCAACATGGACATGCGCTCGTTCATGCTGAACATGGAGATCTCACTCATGGTGCGCGGTGCGTCGTTCGTGCGCGACATGCGGGCGATCGAGCAGGACTACCGCGACAACAGCACGGTGCTCACGTTGGAGGAGTGGCTGAAGCAGCCCCTGTTTGCAACCGTGCTCGACAACCTCTCCCGGTTGACGTCCGCGCTGCAGTAGGTGTCACTCGAGAAGGCGTAGTTCGCAGACGCTCTCGGCCGCCCGCACGAGTCGACGGTCTGCCGTGATCAGGGGAATGCAAAGTCGCTCGGCGAGTGCCACATAGAGTGCGTCGTAGGGGGTGATGTTGTCTCGCAGACTCCAAACCCGCGCGATAAGCGATGCATGCGGATAACGGACAACGTCGAGGCCAGCGAATCTGTCCAGCATGAGCTGTGCGTCATCAAGCGAGTTGCGCCGCAGAAACACCAATCGCCGTACCGCGTTCACGACCTCGGGGTCGATCAAGTGGGGCGCGTGGATGTCGTGACCGTCGATCGCCGGGTGTGATGCCGCCGTCAACGTCCGGCTCGCCGTGAGCATTCTGATTATTGCGCTGCTGTCTACGACCACGCTCACGCGGGCAGCTCTCCGCGTCCCTCGCGGATGATGTCAACGATTGTTTGAGTGTCGATCTTGACGACTCGTTCCGGAGCTGGCGGATGTTCTTTCAGTCGCTGACGCTTGAGCTCGTATTCCGCTTCCCCTTCTGCCCAGCGATCTTTCACGCGCTGTCTTTCGGCGATGCTGGTCAGGGTGCGCCGCAGGTACTCGGACAGTGACAGGCCCTGGTTTCGCGCGAGCGTCTTCAGCGTTTCCTGCACCGCTGGATCGAGATTGCGCACCTGCACCGTGACTCCCATAGGTTGATGATAACGCCGATGCATGCAAACTCGGGTAGTTTGCATGCACCGACGCATGTCCAGCCTGACGGATGCTGCAGCGCGGCCGAGGCGGGAAGCCCAGATCCGTGCACAACTCACGCGCTGCCCCGCCTGTTGAGGCCGAGCCTCTGGGCCCCGGCGTATCGGCAAGACGTACCGCGCCCGATTCAGCGCCGGGGTTTCAGCGCGGGGCTTCAGTCGCGGGGCTTCAGCCGCACGGTCGGCAGCTCGGGCGCGGGCAGGGGCCGCCCGTCGTAGCCGGCGACGTGGCCGAAGCGGCCATGTGCATCCGCTTCGCCGATCACGTCGTGTTGCCACGCGTCGCGGAAGCCGACGACCTCGTCATGCCCGCGGCCGATGAAGTTCCACCACATCACCAGTCGCTCGCCCAGCGGAATGCCGCCGAGGAGGAGCAGCCGGACATCCGCCGTCGCGTGGATGCGCACACTGTCGCGACCCGGTCCGAGGTAACCCAGTTCGCGGCGCTCCAGTGGCTCGTCGTCTACGGTGACGACACCGAGATCCACCAGGATGCCGTGCTCGAACGATTCGTCGAGCGGCAGGTCGACGGTTGTGCTGGCGTCCAGCTCAAGCTGCGCTCCGAGCAGCGGACTGAAAACGGATGCCGGCGCCCCCACCCCGGCGAGCTCGCCGATGAAAACGCGAACCGTCGCATCCGCGAACGCGAACGGCACTGGCACGGTGTGCTCGAAGAACGGAAGCATGTTGCGATCGGCGTCAGACAGCGCGACCCAGAGTTGCGCGCCGTGCAGGATCGTCGTTTCGGGCGTGGAGACCTCGGAGTGGCTGATGCCGCGCCCAGCCGTCATCAGGTTGAGCTCACCGGGTCGCACGAGTGCGGAGGTGCCAACGCTGTCGTTGTGCTGGATCTCGCCCGCGAACAGCCAACTCACCGTCTGCAGGCCGGTGTGCGGATGCGGCGGCACCCGCATGCCGCCCGTGGCAGAGACGTCATCCGGGCCATAGTGGTCGAGGAAGCACCAGGCACCGATCGTGCTCCGCTGCCGTTGCGGCAACGTGCGATGCACGGTCATCGCACGTGGGCCGCCGAGCGGCACCTCACGCGGGAGCAGGATTTCGAGCGCCCGCGTGGCCGGCTCACCCGACTCGGGCGGCGCATCCGCTGTGCAGTCGGCGATCAGCTCGGCGGGGCGCTGCTCGAGGTTGCTCATGGGGGCATCCTAACCCGCGGTTTGAGACGGTGCGCCGCCGGGTTGGAACGCTTGTTTCGAACGCGCACCGAGCGGCAATGCACGCCGCCTATTATGGGGGCATGATCTCGCTGCGCCGCGCGCGCACCACCGCTATTCTCGGCCTGCTGGCGGCTTCGGTCGCGATCGCATTGGCCGGATGCTCCGGCTCGCCGACCGCGCCGATCACCAGCTATCCGGGCGAGCCGAAGGGGGTCACGGCGCCGCCGAGCAGTGCCGGCGGTGCCCCATTTTCGGTCTGGTTGAAGAACGGCGCGCAGTTCACAGTGACCACGTATGGCAGCTCAACCTGCCCGCCTGTCGGAACCGACTTCGCGGTCACAGGGACCAACCAGTTGACCGTTGCGATCAAGGAGTACAAGGGCAAGGTGTGCACGATGGACTATGTGCCGCACACCACGGTTTTCGCGACCCCGAACGACATCAACCCGCACAAAGACGTCAAGGTCACCGTGCAAGCACTGCGCTTCACTCTGCCGGCCCTGGCGAAGTAGGGTCGCCGCGCGGTCGCGCTCTCGAAATGGCAGACTCTGCACTCAGCCTGTGCCGAATTCAGGCTGGATGCCCCGGCTGGCGATACCCACGTCTTCGACCCCGGCTTCAGCCTGAATAATGTCCCGCGGTCCGCGTGCTCGAAATGGCCTACCGCGCAGTCGGCCGGTCCCGAATTCAGGTTGGATGGCCGGATCAGGGGTGCTGACGTCTTTGGCCTAGCGTTCAGCCTGAATTATGTCCCGCAGCCAGCACGCGCGCAGCGCGCACCCGCCCCCGCACCCGCCGACGCACCCGTCCGCACCCGCCGACGCGGCCGGCGCCGGCGGCGCATCCGTTCACGCCTACGGCGAACAGGGGCAGATTACCCAGGGTGCTCTGGTTACGCTCTTTGTAACGGAGCCCCGTCCGCACGGCTTCGCAAGGAGTGACCTAATGTTTGAGAGATTTACCGACCGAGCCCGTCGTGTTGTCGTGTTGGCCCAAGAAGAGGCCAAGATGCTCAATCACAACTACATTGGTACCGAGCACATCCTGCTTGGCCTGATCCACGAGGGTGAGGGTGTTGCAGCCAAGGCCCTCGAGTCGATGGGCATCTCACTGGACGCCGTGCGCGAGCAGGTTCAGGACATCATCGGCCAGGGTCAGCAGCAGCCGACCGGCCACATCCCCTTCACGCCGCGTGCGAAGAAGGTGCTGGAGTTGAGCCTGCGCGAGGCGCTGCAGCTCGGCCACAACTACATCGGTACTGAGCACATCCTGCTCGGCCTGATCCGCGAGGGTGAAGGCGTTGCCGCGCAGGTTCTGGTCAAGCTCGGTGCTGACCTCAACCGGGTGCGCCAGCAGGTCATCCAGCTGCTCTCCGGCTACCAGGGCAAGGAGCAGGTGCAGGTCGGGGCCAACGAGCAGCAGGGCCAGCAGGCCGGCAGCCAGATCCTCGACCAGTTCGGGCGCAACCTCACGCAGGCGGCGCGCGACAACAAACTCGACCCGGTGATCGGTCGTGAGAAAGAGATGGAGCGGGTCATGCAGATCCTCTCCCGACGATCGAAGAACAACCCTGTCCTGATTGGGGAGCCCGGCGTCGGCAAGACAGCCATCGTCGAGGGCCTTGCTCAGGCGATCGTGCGCGGAGACGTGCCGGAGACGCTGAAGGACAAGCAGCTCTACACGCTCGACCTGGGCTCACTGATCGCCGGATCCCGCTACCGCGGCGACTTCGAGGAACGCCTGAAGAAGGTGACCAAGGAGATTCGCACGCGCGGTGACATCATCACGTTCATCGACGAGATCCACACCCTGGTCGGTGCAGGTGCAGCCGAAGGCGCGATCGACGCCGCCAGCATCCTGAAGCCGCTGCTGGCCCGCGGCGAGCTGCAGACCATCGGCGCGACCACGATCGACGAGTACCGCAAGCACTTCGAGAAGGATGCTGCGCTCGAGCGCCGTTTCCAGCCAATCCAGGTGGCGGAGCCTTCGCTGCCACACACGATCAACATCCTCAAGGGGCTGCGTGACCGTTACGAGGCGCACCACAAGGTGTCGATTACGGATGGCGCGATCGTCGCCGCCGCGAATCTTGCCGACCGCTACATCAGCGACCGGTTCCTGCCGGACAAGGCCATCGACTTGATCGATGAGGCCGGTGCACGTCTGCGCCTGTCGATCTTGTCCGCGCCGCCGGAGTTGCGCGCGTTCGACGACAAGATCGCCAAAGTTCGCGAAAGCAAGGAGGCCGCGATCGAGGAGCAAGACTTCGAGAAGGCCGCCAGCCTGCGCGACGAGGAGAAGAACCTCCTTGGCGAGCGGCTGCGCTTGGAGAAGCAGTGGCGCGCCGGCGAGGTCAAGACGACGGCCGAGGTCGATGAGGGACTGATCGCCGAAGTTCTGGCGCAGGCCACAGGCATCCCGGTGTTCAAGCTGACCGAAGAGGAGTCCAGCCGCCTCGTCTTCATGGAGAAGGCGCTGCACCAGCGCGTCATCGGCCAGGAAGAGGCGATCTCTGCCCTGTCCAAGACGATCCGCCGCACGCGCGCCGGTCTCAAGGACCCGCACCGCCCATCCGGTTCGTTCATCTTCGCCGGACCGACCGGTGTCGGCAAGACCGAGCTGGCCAAGGCGCTCGCCGAGTTCCTCTTCGACGACGAGTCGGCCATGATCTCGCTCGACATGAGCGAGTACGGCGAGAAGCACACCGTGTCGCGTCTGTTCGGTGCCCCCCCAGGATTCGTCGGCTTCGAAGAGGGCGGCCAGCTCACCGAGAAGGTGCGCCGCAAGCCGTTCAGCGTCGTGCTGTTCGACGAGATCGAGAAGGCGCACCCGGACATCTTCAACTCGCTCCTTCAGATTCTGGAAGAGGGCCGGCTGACCGATGGTCAGGGTCGCGTCGTCGACTTCAAGAACACGGTGATCATCATGACCACCAACCTCGGCACGAAGGACATCACCGGCGGCCCCGTCGGCTTCCTCATCGAGGGTGACACACAGACCGGTTACGACCGGATGGCCGGCAAGGTCAAGGACGAGTTGAGGAAGAACTTCAAGCCGGAATTCCTCAACCGAGTCGACGAGATCATCGTCTTCCCGCAGCTGTCCAAGCCGGAGCTCCTGCAGATCGTCGACCTGTTCATCAAGCGTCTGAGCGATCGGATGCTGGACCGCGACATGACCGTCGAGCTCACCACCGCCGCGAAGGAGCACCTGATCGAGGTCGGGTTCGATCCGACGCTGGGTGCGCGACCACTACGTCGCGCCGTGCAGCACGAGATCGAGGATCGGCTCTCCGAGCGGATCCTGCAGGGCGAACTCGGCTCCGGTAACCACGTTCACGTGGACTTCGTCGACAACGCGTTCGTGTTCACAACCACGAGCCACGCTGAGCCGGCCGCCATCGGCGCGGGCGTCGGCGCTGGCCCAGGTACTGGCGCCGTCACCCCCGACCTGGCGGCCGCCGCTGACTAACGCTCCCACGCTCACGCCCCCTCCCATCCTTCGCTGAGGTGCGGGCTTCGGTCGCTTTCGCTGCTGGCAAAGCGACCGAAGTCCGCACCTCAGCGATAAAAAAGAGGGCGGCACACGCATCCGTAGACTGGGGAGCGTGAGCGAGACGACGTTTTCCGTGAGACAGGCGCGCACCAGCGATATCAAAGGCATCAAGCAGCTGGTCGAACCGCTCGTGCAGCGACGCATCCTGTTGGGCAAGGAACTCGTCGTCTTCTATGAGGCCGTGCAGGAGTTCCGGGTCGTCGAGGACGACGCGGGCAAGCTCATCGGATGCGGCGCCCTCCACGTCATGTGGGAAGACCTTGCCGAGGTGCGCACACTGGCCGCCGCAGACAGCTGGCGCGGTCGCGGCGTGGGCCACGCGTTGCTCTCGCAACTCGAGCAGGATGCCCGCACGCTCGGGCTCTCACGCTTGTTCTGTCTGACCTTCGAGGTGCCGTTCTTCTCCCGCCACGGCTTCGTCGAGATGGGCGAGGAGACTGTCGATCGGGATGTCTACGCCGAGCTTGTTCGCAGCCCCGACGAGGGTGTCGCCGAGTTTCTCGACCTCGCCAGGGTCAAGCCCAACACACTCGGCAACACACGGATGCTCAAACGCCTGTAGACGTTGGAGTTCAGGCAATCGCGCTTGCGATGGGCGACCCTGTGGTGCGCCTGAGTCCCGCCTGACACTGGCATGTGCGACAGTCGCAAGCCGTCTCAGATTTCACTCAGAATTCTCGCACACCATTGTGCGTGCGCAGATGAGCCAAATTCGTCAATCGGCTGGAACTAGGTGTTTGGCTCTTATAGGGTGGCTCCCATTGCCGTAACTGTCGCAATGGGGCGCTCGGTGCTCAGATGAGCACGGATGGACGAGACTTCACTCTGTGTTCATTCACAGGTGGGGTTCAGTACCTCGAACCTCTCTAACGTGGCGGATGCGCAATCCGTCATGAAGGAGAAAGATGTCCGATCAACACGGCAGGGCCTGGAAACTGGCCGCAGCTGCCCTAGCAGGGCTCGGCCTCGCGGCCGGTCCGCTCGTCGCCCTCCCGGCGAACGCGAGCACAGACGGCACCGGTGTCGTCATCCATGAGGTGTACCTCAGCGGTGGCAGCGCGGGCGCCCTCTACAAGAACAAGTTCGTCGAGTTGTACAACCCGAGCGACACTGCCGTCACCGTCAGCGGTTGGTCGCTGCAGTACCGACCGGCGACTCAGGCCGGCGTCTCCCCGACCGTGATCACTCTGTCAGGCAAGATCGCCCCGCACGACTACTATCTGATCGGCGGAGGCTCAAACGGCACTGCCGGCGCCGACCTGCCGACGCCGGATGTCACGAGCACTCTGGCCCCTGCTAACGGCGGCGGCACGCTCTTCCTCGCCAACACGATCAGCCCGGTCACGGCACCGGTTGGCTCCGTCACGAACAACTCGCAGATCGTCGACCTGCTGGGCTGGGGCAACTCGAACACGTTCGAGGGCGCGGCCGCACCAGCGCCGAAATCCACAACCGACGTTCAGTCGCTCGTCCGCGCGAACTTCCTGGACTCGGACGACAACCACACCGACTTCTCGCTGACACCGAACATCACCCCGCAGGCGTCGACTCCAGCCACCACTGATCCCGGTGATGGCGGCACCGATCCGGGCGATGGTACGGATCCGGGCACTGGTGGTGACCCGAGCCCACCGATCACCATTGCAGAAATCCAAGGAACCACGAACGTCAGCCCGCAAGAGGGCAATAAAGTCACAACCACCGGCATCGTCACAGCGGCGTACCCGACCGGCGGATTCAACGGATATTTCATTCAGACTCCCGGCACGGGTGGCACGCTTGATCTCGCCACACGCACCGCATCCGATGGACTCTTCGTGTACTCATCGTCATCCAACACCGTCTCGACCGTACACACAGGCGACTACGTTCAGGTCACCGGCGTCGTCACCGAGTTCGGCGGGCTGACCCAGCTCACTGTCGCATCCGCTGCTGATCTCACGCAGCTCGACAAGACCAGCGTCACCGCTCCGACTCCCGTCACCGTCGTGATCCCCCCGACGGAAGAGCAGCGTGAAAGCCTTGAAGGCATGCTGGTCGCCCCCCAAGGTGCGTACACGATCACCGACAACTACTCGCTGAATCAGTACGGCGAGATCGGTCTCGCGGTAGGCGACAAGCCGCTCGTGCAGCCGACAGAGGTCGCAGCACCGGGCACGGCAGAGTATGCCGCAGTTATCGCGGGCAACGCGTCGCGGGCGATCAAGCTCGACGATGGTGCATCCACGAACTTCCTCAGCGCAGCGAACCAGGGTAAGCCCCTGTCATGGCTCACCGCCGACGATCACGTGCGCGTCGGCTCTGCGGTCACGTTCACCGGTCCGGTCATCATGGATTACCGCAACACCGCGTGGAAGCTTCAGCCGACCGCCGAACTGACTCCCGCCAACGCGGCAACGGTTCAGCCGGCAACGTTCTCCAACACGCGCACCGCCGCACCGACGAATGTCGGCGGCGATGTGAAGGTTGCGACCTTCAACGTGCTGAACTACTTCGCGACCACGGGCGATCAGGTCGCAGGCTGCACCTTCTACAAGGACCGTGCGGGCACCCCGATCACCGTGAACACCGGATGCGACGTTCGCGGCGCTGCGAACGAAGTCAGCTTCAAGCGCCAGCAGGCCAAGGAGGTCGTGGCAATCAACGACCTCGGTGCCGACATCGTTTCGCTCGAAGAGATCGAGAACTCCTCGAAGTTCATGGGCACCGACGGCAAGCCGAAGAACCGCGACTACGCACTGTCGACACTCGTCGGTGCGCTCAACGCGGCCGCCGGTAGCGCCGTCTGGGATTACGTTCGCTCACCGTCGGCGCTGCCGAGCAATGAGGACGTCATCCGCACCGCCTTCATCTACAAGACGGCCGCAATCGAAACTGTCGGTTCGTCTTCGATCCTGTTGACCGGCACCGCATTCGACAATGCCCGTTGGCCGCTAGCGCAGGCGTTCAAGCAGAAGGGTGCTTCGGACAGCCAGGCGTTCATCGACATTGTGAACCACTTCAAATCGAAGGGTTCAGGCACGGGCGACAACGCGGACAAGGGCGACGGGCAGGGAGCATCCAACACTTCGCGCGTGGCTCAGGCCAAGGATCTCGTGAAGTTTGCTGACGATCTGAAGGCAAGCACCGGGATCTCGCACGTCACGCTGGTTGGCGACTTCAACGCCTACATGAAGGAAGACCCGATCAAGGTCCTCACGGATGCAGGCTATATCGATCAGGTGACCACGAAGACCGATCAGTACACGTATGCCTACGGCGGAACGGTCGGTTCGCTCGACCACATCTTCGCGAACGCTGAGGCGAACGCAGACGTGACCGGAGCGGCTGTCTGGAACATCAACTCGGTCGAGTCTGTCGCACTCGAGTACAGCCGGTACAACTACAACGCCACGAACTACTATGTGGCGGATCAGTACCGCGCGTCCGATCACGACCCGATCATCGTCGGGCTCGACCTTTCGCCGAAGCCGGTCACGCTGAACCTGTTGAACATCAACGACTTCCACGGTCGCATCGATTCCAACACGGTAAAGTTCGCCGGAACCGTCGAGCAGTTGCGCGCCCAAGGTGGAGACAGCAACACGCTGTTCCTGTCAGCGGGAGACAACATCGGAGCCACGCTGTTCGCATCCGCATCGCAGCAGGACAAGCCGACCATCGACGTGCTGAACGCACTGAAGTTGAAGGCATCCGCAGTGGGAAACCACGAGTTCGACCAGGGGTTCAGCGACCTCAGCGGTCGAGTGCAGAGTGCTGCCGACTTCCAGTACCTCGGTGCGAATGTCTACACCAAGGGCACGAAGACGCCGGCGCTTCCCGAGTACAAGACCTTCCAGGTTGACGGTCTGACCGTCGCGGTGATCGGTGTTGTCACGCAGGAGACGCCCACGTTGGTGACTCCGGGCGGCATCAGCGGCCTCGACTTCGGCGACCCGGTCGAAGCGGTGAACCGTGTTGCAGCTCAGCTGACCGACGGCAACCCGTTCAACGGTGAGGCCGACTTCATCGTTGCCGAGTACCACGAGGGTGCCGGCTTCGGCACACCAGATGGCGCGACACTTGAGCAGGAAGTCACGGCGGGCGGCGCATTCGCCGACATCGTCACGAAGACATCGCCCAAGGTGGCGGCGATCTTCACCGGTCACACGCACAAGATGTACGCGTGGGATGCACCGGTTCCCGGAGCGGACGGCAAGACCCGTCCGATCCTGCAGACCGGCAGCTACGGTGAGAACATCGGCCAGATCCAGCTGACGATCGATCCGACCTCCAAGGCCGTCACCGGCTACGTTGCTCGCAACGTGGCTCGTACGACGACAGCGGATGGCGACCTGGTCGCTTCATACCCGCGTGTCGCCGAGGTGAAGACCATCGTCGACAAGGCAATTGCGGAAGCTGCGGTCATCGGCAACCAGAAGGTCGGGTCTGTCTCGAAGGACATCACGACCGCTTTCATCGGCGGGTCTCGTGATGACCGGATGTCGGAGTCGACGTTGGGCAACTTGGTTGCCGACTCGCTTCTGGCTTCGCTGAAGTCGCCTGACGTTGGCGGTGCCGAAATCGGCATGGTCAACCCCGGCGGCCTGCGTGCTGACCTGGTGTACGGGTCGGACGGAAGCGTGACCTACGCTCAGGCCAACGCCGTGCTGCCGTTCCTGAACAACCTCGGAACGACGACACTGACCGGTGCCCAGTTCAAGGTTGCGCTCGAACAGCAGTGGCAGACCAACGCAGACGGCACGGTTCCCAGCCGTGACTTCCTCAACCTGGGCCTGTCGAAGAACGTCAGCTACACGTATGACCCGACGCGGGAGCGTGGCGACCACATCACCGGCATCACCGTGAACGGTGAGCCGATCGATCTGGCGCGCAACTATCGCGTCGGCACGTTCAGCTTCCTTCTCGATGGCGGGGACAACTTCCGCGTCATCGCTCAGGGTGCCAACACGAAGGACTCCGGACTCGTCGACCGTGATGCGTGGATCGCATACATCACGGCCAACAGCCCGCTGTCGCCGAGCTTCGATCGCCGTGGGGTGTCGCTGATCGGCGTGCCGACCACTGCGGTCGCCGCGGGTGACACCGTCTCCTTCGATGCGACCAAGCTGAACCTGACCTCGCTGGGCAGCCCGGCCAACACCGAGCTGACGGCGACCTGGCAGGGCAGTGCGAGTGCGCCGGTGACGTTTGCAGTGAACGAGGTGGGCGCGGCATCCGTCTCGCTCACAGTTCCTTCCGATGTCTCGGGCGCGAGTGAGTTGATCCTCACCGCCGCGCCCTCCGGTACGACGGTGCGGGTGCCGCTCACAATTGCGGTCAACTCGCGGCCGGGTACTCCGGCGACGTCGGCATCGGCCGCAGCGCAGACCAGCCAGCTGGCGGACGTGTTCAGCGTTCCGAACGGCGCGCAGAAGCCGGGCACGACGCTCACGCTGAAGCTCGGCGCGGACAAGGCCGGCCAGTGGGTGTCCGCATGGTTCTGGGCAGCACCCGTGAAGAAGTCGCAAGGCATCAACGCGGGCGGATGGCTGCAGGTTGCGGCCGATGGCAGCGTCACGGTGACGGTGCCGTCCGGGCTCGAGAACGGCCGGCAGTCGCTGGTCGTTCAGGACGCCAAGGGCGCGGTCATCGGCTGGACCGAGCTGACGGTTCCCGCCGCCGGCAAGGTGAAGTAGCACACCGGCTCAACAAAAGGTAAGTGATTGGCCCCGGGCATCCAGCCCGGGGCCAATTGCGTGCGCAGGCTCCGTCTCGGGTGACAGTGTCCGTTTCGGACGAGCGTGCCCCGCGCGCGGGACGCACTCGTCCGAAACGGACACTCTTGGGCCGGCGACGGATGGCGCGCGAATCGCCGCAGGCATCCGCAGGGCTTGCCGTTCCGCTGGGTACCCTGAGGGCATGTCGACGATCAAGCATCCCGTCGGCCCGCAGCCAAGCAAAGTGTATTGGCGCCGGCGGCTGATAGTGATTCTGGGACTCCTCGCGGTCATCGTCGTCATCGTGCTGATCGTGGTGCGCCCGGGAGCCAGCAGCGGACAGACCACGCCGCCGCCTGCGACGACGTCGAAACCGCCGGCTGTGAAGACGACGCCGGGCGCGACGTCGCCGCCGAGCACCACGATCCCGACGACCGCTGCGCAGGTCGCCGGCGCGCCGTGTGTTGCGGCGAACATCGACGTCGAAGCGATAATGGATGCCACCAACTACAGCGCCGCTCAGAAACCGCAACTTTCACTATCGCTGACGAACACGGGCCTGAAGTCGTGCACGCTGGACGCGGGCACAGCAACGCAGGTGTACACGATCACCAGCGGCGCCGAGGTGTACTGGAAGTCGACCGACTGCCAAACCAACCCGGTGCATACCGAGATTCTGTTGAAACCGGCCAAGACGGTGACATCCACCCCGATCGCGTGGGACCGCACACGATCTGATCCTGCATCCTGCAGCAGCACTTCCCGGCCAGTAGTGCCGGCCGCCGGCGCCTCGTATCACCTGAAGGTATCGGTCGGCGGCTTCGCCTCCGCGACGACCAAGCAGTTCCTGCTCAACTGAAACGGGGTGCGCGCCACCGGGACGCGCCCACTTGAGAAGAGCGCTCGAGAGCAGCGCAGTCTGCACAGAAGCGTCGTCTGCACAGAAGCGTCGTCTGCACAGAAGCGTCGGTCCCTCAGAGTAAAGTTTCCATATGACCACCGGTGATCTGTCTGGCGTCGGGCAAACCGCGTTCGCAGTCGCTTTGGCCCGAGCTAGCGAAGCAGGGCGAGGCCGCCCCTGGTTCATTGACCCCGTTGCGGTGCGTCTTGCGGCTGCCGTGCCCCAAGCGGCGAAGGAGCGAGTCGGGGTCGGTCTGACCGCGTGGATCGCCGTGCGCACCCGGTTCCTCGATGAGCTTGCGTTGCGCACCGTCGGGCGAGGCCTGAAGCAGATCGTCATACTCGGTGCTGGGCTGGATTCGCGTGCATTCCGGCTTTCGTTGCCGGATGAGGTTACGCTCTATGAGGTTGACCGCGCGGGTGTTTTCGCGGCCAAACAGCGGATCTTGCGCGCTGCGGGATTACATTCTGCGCGACGGTCCGAGGTCATCGCCGACGCGCTCGAGGTCGGCTGGCTCGACGCAGCCGCGATCGCGGGTTGGCGGCGGGGGGAGCCAACGCTGTGGATCGTCGAGGGCTACCTGATGGCCTTCAACGCCGAGACGAGAACGCGCATCGTCACCGAGTTGGCCGCAGCATCCGCAGTTGGTAGCGTGCTCGGCGCCACTGTGAGCACGCGCATCGACCTGCACAATGCGCTCTGGCAGCCATTGGATCAGGCGAATGTCGGGGATTGGTTGTTGGAGTGCGGGTGGGCCGCGGAACTGACCGACATGGAAGACGCGAGCAAGCATTACGGGCGTCCGCTTCCGTCAGACACGGTCGAGCGGATGAACGGCGTACTGATCGCGGCCCGGCTGATCGGCGACGACACGGCGTTCGAGGAACCCGACTTCGACTAACTGCCGGGGAACACCCGGGCGATCGCGCCGTCGAGGTGCGGGGTACTGTCGTCGATCCGCGTGGTGAAGCCGAGTCGTGTGGCTTCGGACATGCGCTGCTTGCCGCTGGTCACCGCGCGGATCTCGCCTGCCAGGCTGATCTCGCCGAACGCCACGGTCGTATGCTTGATCGGCAACTCCTTGACGGCGGATGCCACCGCAAGCGCGATCGCGAGATCGGCGCCCGGCTCCGTCAACCGCACGCCGCCCACGGTCGAGACATAGACATCCTGGGTGCTGGTCACGATCTGCGCTCGCTTCTCCAGCACAGCGAGCAGCATGGCGACCCGCGCCGAGTCGACCCCGTTGACCACGCGACGCGGATTGGGCGCTGATGTGGCGACGACGAGTGCCTGCACTTCGACGGGCAGGGCGCGCCGCCCCTCCATCGCGACAGTCACGCACGTGCCGGACACCGCAGCGGTGCCGCGACTGAGGAACAGACCGCTGGGGTCGGCCACCTCCCGGATGCCGTCTCCGGACATTTCGAAGCAGCCCACTTCGTCCGTCGGGCCGTAGCGATTCTTCAGTGCACGGATGAACCGCAGCGAGGTCTGACGGTCGCCTTCGAACTGGCAGACGACATCCACCAAGTGTTCGAGCAGTCGCGGGCCGGCAATCGAGCCATCCTTCGTCACATGACCAACGAGGAGCACAGGCAGATTGCGTTCTTTCGCGACACGGATAAGCACGGCCGCCACCTCGCGTACCTGGCTCGGGCCGCCCGCAAGACCGTCGATACCGGCGCTCGAGACGGTCTGCACCGAGTCGACGATCACCAGTTGCGGCTTGACGGCGTCGATCTGGCCGACAATGGTCGCCAGGTCTGTCTCGGCGGCAAGAAAGAGGTTGTCGTGCAGCGCCCCGGTGCGCTCGGCCCGCAGGCGCACCTGGTTGACGGATTCCTCCGCGCTCGCATAGAGCACGCGCGCGTTCGCGGCAGCCGCCTTGGAGGCGACTTCGAGCAGAAGGGTAGACTTGCCGACCCCGGGCTCACCGGACAGCAGAATGGCGGCGCCGGACACGATCCCGCCCCCGAGCACACGATCGAACTCGGCAATACCGGTCGGATGGTGCCGCGCGGCATTCGTGGTGATGTCCGTAATCGGCCGGGCGGTACGCGCCGCGCTGATCGAGACCGGCTTCAGCGCGCGGAGGATGCCGGTCGGCTCACTCGCTTCGGCGACGGTGCCCCACGCCTGACACCGGCCGCAGCGGCCGGCCCACTTGATCGTGGTCCACCCGCACTCGCTGCAGCGGTAGCTCGCCTGCGCCTTCGCCACCCACACCTCCATCGTCGCTCTCACCGTAGCTGTCACCTCCGACATCGCCGGGCAGCTGCGACTGCTGCCGCGGCCGACATCAGCGAACAGCCCCGACTGCCGCCATCGCCGGCATCAGCGGACACCCCGGCCTCAAGATCCGACGGGTGCGCATGTCGCTGGCCCGGCGCACAATAACTGCATGGCCAACTTCCAGTTCACGCTGTCGAGCGGACGCCGGCTGGGCGTCACCGCGCTCGGCAATCCGCTCGCGCGTCACGTTGTCGTCTTCTGTCATTCGGCGCCGGGTTCGAGCGTTTTCGATCCCGATCCGGTCGCGACAGCCGGGCGCGACGTGCACGTGGTCGCATTCGACCGGCCGGGCTACGGTTCGTCGGACCCGCTGCCGCCCGGCAGATGGCCGACGGTGACCGGTGCAGCCGACGACATCAGCGAGTATCTGCACTCGGCAGAAGGCGCGGCGCACGCTCTCGGCGTCTCACAACTGGACTCGTTGGGCGTGGTCGGGTGGTCCGCCGGTGGCCGGGTCGCGCTCGCGCTCGCCGCGAAGCATCCGCAGTTGTTCCAGCGGGTCGCACTCATCGCGACGCCCGCACCGAACGAAGAAGTTCCGTGGATCCCGCAGCAACAGGCCGCGGCCAGCGTGCAACTGTCGACACTGAGCGCGCAAGACGCGATCGAGCGTCTGACCGCGATGTTCACCGCGCAGGCCGGCGAGCGGATGCCGTCGGCCGATCTCGACACGCCTGTCCTGCTCGACCAACTCGGCGCCTCGGTGGCGGACGCGGATGCCCTCGCCGGACCCGGCGCGCAAGACCGGGTAGAGAAGATGATGCGGGATGCGTTCCGTCAAGGGCCGATCGGAGTGGTCACGGACATCCTGAGCTACACGGCGCGGCCGTGGGGGTTCGATCTGTCCGCGGTGCGCGCGGACACGCTCCTGGTCTACGGCGCCGCAGATCCGCTGATCACCGAGGCGCATGCACGGTGGTACCGCGACCACCTGGAGCACGCGTCGATCGTGCTGCAGCCCGAGGCGGGTCATCTCGTCGTGATCCCGACCTGGGACCGCGTGCTCGCACATCTGGCGCCCGGATCAAAGGTCGCCTAGGGCCTAGGCACAGCGCCGTTGATCTGGGCTGAGCGTAGTATTCGATTTCGGGTAAATTTCGAACTCGAAAAGGACGGCTCGTCATGGAACTCGGTCTGCACAACGCCAACTTCACCTGGGACAGTGGAGTCGCGGTCCTCGGCCCGGAGCTCGCCCGAACGGCGAGAGCGGCGGAAGCCGCGGGCATTGCACGGCTGACCGTGATGGACCACCTGTGGCAGATCGACAACTACGGCCCGCCGGAACGGGAGATGCTCGAGGCGTACACAACGCTCGGCTTTCTCGCCGCCCACACCGAACGGGTGCTGTTGCACACGCTGGTCACCGGCGTCGTCTATCGTGAACCTGGCCTCCTCGCGAAGCAGATCACAACCCTCGATGTTCTTTCGGGCGGCCGCGCCGGGCTGGGTATTGGGGCGGCGTGGAACGAGGCCGAGTCGCACGGGCTCGGGCTGCCGTTCCCATCGATCTCGGAGCGCTTCGAACGTCTCGAGGAGGCGGTGCGCATCTGCCTTCAGATGTGGAGTGACGACGATGGCCCGTTCGATGGGGAACACTATCGATTGACGCGCACGCTCAGCTCGCCACAGAGTCTGAGCAGGCCGAGGCCCTATTTGATGATCGGGGGCGGCGGCGAGCGCAAGACGCTCAAGCTCGTGGCCAGGTACGCGGATGGCTGCAACGTCTTCGGAGGCCCGGAAGCGTCACACAAACTCGACGTGCTGAAGGCGCACTGCGACGCGATCGGTCGCGACTACGACGAGATCGAGAAGACCACAAGCCTGTCCGTCGACCCGTCTGTCACCCGGGACGGGCTGCTCCGTCAACTCGCGGAGCGGCGCTCGCTCGGGTTCACCGTCGCGTACATCTCGAGCAAGATCCCTGACCCGCTTGCCACGGTCGACCTGCTCGCCTCCGTCGTGACCGAAGTCGCCGGCGAGTGACGGTCTAGGCCTGCACGCTACACCGGAGTTTAGACGCTGGCCCGGACCAGATCGCCGAAAGCGCCCGGGCTAGCGCTCAAACTCCGGGCTAACGTGAGGCGGCAGCGCCAACGCCGGCAGCGCCAACGCCGGCAGCGCCGCCAGCAGCGCCGCCAGCAGCGCCGGCGGCAGTAGACACGGTAGCGCCGGCGGCAGTAGACACGGTAGCGCCGGCGGCCGTCGGATACCGGGCGACCAGGTCGGCTGTGAGCGTCGGCTCGAACGCGGCCGCCCACACGCGATAGCCGCGATCGTTCGGATGAAACGCATCCTGAGCGAATTGCGTCAGCATACCGAGCAGGCCCTGCCGCGCCATCGTCGCATGCAGCGGAACGACGATCAGCTTCCGCTCCGCGGCAACCCGGCGCAGGATGCGGTTGGCCACCGCGACTTTGCGCTCATTGTGCGGTAGGTAGAAGCAGGGCAGATCCGCGACGATCGCGTGCGGCGGCAGCGCGGCGAAGATCGCGCGCAGCCCGTCTTCGAAGGCAACCGGATCGAACGTACCGATGTCGTTGGCGCCGATCGAGACGGTGACGACATTCGGTTTCATGGTGCGAAATCGCGGCAGCTGGTCGGCAACAGCGAGCCCGACGGTCGCGCCCGACACGCTCAGATTGACCACGCGCACGGTGCGACCGGTGATCGAACGGATGTCGTCGGCCAGCCTCCCGACGTATCCGCGCGGGGGAGCGCTGGCACCGATGCCCTGCGCCGCGCTGTCGCCGATTGCGACGTAGAGCAACTCGCCGGGAAGTTTCGCCGTGTCTCGCCACCATTTCGAGTGCACAGGCAGCCTCGCGTTCAGGGTGACCGCGCCCGCGGCCATCCGACGCCGAAATCGACGGATGCCGACGATCCCGGCGGCGGTCGCCGCCACGATAGCGGCCGAGGACCCGATCAGAAACTTGGTGCTGCTCACACCGAAACGCTACTTCACGGTGCGGCGAGACGCGTAACATAGTTAGCACACGTCAACTAACTAAAATGTGCCGCACTGACGGCAAGAGAAGGCGGCTATGACCCGCACCCCCACCCCCATTGTGACTCCCAGAGACCGACGTCGGCAGGATCGCGCCGCGCGCGATATTGCCAGCCCGCATTACAAGTGGATTGCGCTGTCGAACACCACGTTGGGTGTGCTCATGGCTTCGATCAACTCGTCGATCCTGCTGATCGCGTTGCCCGACATCTTCCGCGGGATTGGTATCAATCCTCTCGAGCCGGGCAATACCAGCTTGCTCCTGTGGTTGATCATGGGCTACATGGTGGTGACCGCAGTGCTGGTCGTCAGCTTCGGCCGTCTCGGCGATATGTACGGACGCGTCAAGATGTACAACGCCGGATTCGCGATCTTCACGATTTTCTCCCTACTGCTGACGATCACCTGGATGACGGGCACGGCCGGTGCGCTGTGGCTGATCATCATGCGCATCCTGCAAGGCGTCGGCGGTGCCATGCTCTTCGCCAACTCGAACGCCATCATCACCGACGCCTTCCCGATCAACCAACGCGGCCTGGGCCTTGGCCTCAATCAGGTCGCAGGCATCGCCGGTGCCTTCATCGGCCTGATCATCGGCGGCCTGCTCGGCCCTGTCGACTGGCGGCTTGTCTTCCTCGTGTCCGTGCCGGTCGGGCTCTTCGGCACGGTATGGGCGTACCTGAAGCTGCATGACACCGGCACCAGACACCATGCGGAGATGGACTGGTGGGGCAACGCCACGTTCGCCGTGGGTCTGATCGCCGTGTTGGTTGGCATCACGTACGGCATCCAGCCGTATGGCGGCGACACGATGGGCTGGACGAATCCGTGGGTGCTCGCCGCCCTGGTCGGCGGCGGCGCCGTGCTCGTCGTCTTCTGCATCATCGAAACGCGTGTTCGTGAGCCCATGTTCAAGCTCAGCCTGTTCAAGATTCGGGCGTTCACGGCTGGCAACCTCGCCAGTCTGCTCAGCGCGCTGGGTCGCGGTGGCCTGATGTTCGTTCTGATCATCTGGTTGCAGGGCATCTGGCTACCCGAACACGGCTACAGTTTCGAGTCGACCCCGCTCTGGGCGGGCATTTACATGCTGCCGCTCACGGTCGGCTTCCTCGTCGCCGGCCCGGTGTCCGGGTGGCTCTCCGATCGGTTCGGCGCGCGCACGTTCGCCACGGTAGGCATGCTCGTGGCCGCCGCCAGTTTCGTATGGCTACTGCTGTTGCCGGTGAACTTCGACTACTGGCCGTTCGCGATCGCGCTGTTGTTCAACGGACTGGGCATGGGGTTGTTCGCTGCCCCGAACCGTGCGGGAATCATGAACAGCCTGCCGCCCAATCAGCGCGGCGTGGGCGCCGGCATGAGCACGACGTTCCAGAACTCGGCCATGGTGCTGTCCATCGGCATCTTCTTCTCGCTGATGATCACCGGGCTGTCGAAGTCGCTTCCGCACGCGCTGATGACGGGTCTGACCGCCCAGGGCGTGCCCGCGGATGCTGCGGCCAAGGTGGCCGGGCTTCCTCCTGTCGGCGTGCTGTTCTCTTCGCTCCTCGGCTACAACCCGGTGCAGTCGCTGCTGGGTCCCCAAGTTCTCGCACACCTGCCGGCTACCAATGCGCACTACCTGGTCGGGCGGAGCTTCTTCCCGTCACTCATCGCCGGCCCGTTCGCTGACGGCCTTGGGGTGGCGTTCGCCTTCGCGATCGCGGCTTGTGTGGTCGCGGCGATTGCGTCGGCGTTGCGCGGCGGAAAGTACGTGAACACCGACCACCTGAAGGTCGGCCGGTCAACGGGGAACGTGCCGACGGTGGGCGTGCCGTCGAACACCGAGCCGAATCTCATTCCCGTGATGCGTTCGACGGTAAGTTCGGAAGGCGATGGATCGATGATGGGGCGGCATCCGCTCGAGGGAGGCACCGGTGGCTCAGGCATCGGCGGATAGCACCGTAGTAGTTCATAGCGCTGTGGAGAGCTCCGCGGGTGAACTGGCGGGCGCGCTGCGCACCGTCGTCAACCGGCTAGGGGTCCACCTGCGCACGCCGGCGACCCGCTCCGGTATCACTCCGACGCGGCTGAGCGCTCTGGTCGCGCTCCGAAAGAGCGGACCGCAGCGGCCGGGCGACATCGCCACCTGGTTGGGCATCAGTGCGGCGAGCATGTCCCGCCTCACCGAGGCACTCGAGGCCGGACGCTGGGTCGCGCGCAGCCCCGACCCCAGCGACCGTCGCGCGTACCTGCTCAGTCTCACCGAGCACGGGAATCAAGCGCTGGACGAATTGCGCCGCGAGGGAACCAGCCAACTGACCGAGGACATCCTGTCGCTGACGCAACAGCAGCGCACGGCGCTCGCGGATGCGCTGCCGGTGCTGATCGCCCTCGCCGATCGGCACCTGTCCGTGATTGCTCCGACGCGGTCGGTGGACCCGGTGGTCGAGTAGCGGGCGCCCCATCCCGGTCACCGAGTAGCGAGTGCCTGTCCCTGAGCTTGTCGAAGGGCAAGCGTATCGAGACGTCTGGGCGTGCGTTTCTGACCTCGCGAGCGCATCGAGACCTGGGTCGGGCTTCATTGCCTTGGCGCGGTAGGTCTCCTGCGCCGTATTCAGGCCAGATTGGGGGTCAGAGACGCAGCCCGGCGAAATCCGACCGTCTGGCCTGAATGCGGTACCGCCCTGACGCGGAATACAGGCAAGTACACATATTTCTGCGGATGGCGTCGCCGCCGACTTCGAAAGGGCCCGGACAATTCGCACGACGGCCCACTCTCGCGTACGATATCTCCCGGTACCGTGTCCGAGCGGCCGAAGGTGCAACTCTCGAAAAGTTGTGTGGGTGAGAGCCCACCGTGGGTTCAAATCCCACCGGTACCGCCAATTGAACGCGCCGCGCTCCCTTGAAAACACTGGGATCCGGGGCGTTTCGCATGTCGGCGAGGAGCCGTCTGACTACATTTTGACTACATCTGATTCGGAGCCGCCCCAGAGGCCGGCTCCGAATCGACCGAACTGCTGCAAACTTGGCTCAGGAACAGGCGTAGGCAGCAGTCTCCGTTGTGCCGTTTCAGACTGGCAGGATATTGTTCGATTTGGTCCGGTTGCATCGCCAGCAGAGCGTCTGCAGGTTTTCTTCGGTTGTCATTCCGCCCTTGGACACGGGAACAACGTGGTCGACTTCGAGGAGCAGGTGAGGCTCGGCCGCGAGGGAGACCGAGCAGTATCGACAGGTGTGGCGATCCCGTGTCTTGATGAACGTTCGGAGCCTGGCGGTCATCAACGCTCGCTGGCCGGCGGCAGACTTGTTGAATCGGATCTTCTGCGACAACGTTCCGACGAGGGCGTCGATGGTCTGGGTCTTCAACGTGACTGTCGTTCGTTGCGAGCTGTTGCCGCCGGCGCTCACATACTCGAACGCGTAGACCGGATACGGAACGGTGATCGGTGAGAGCTCGACCCCCACGTGTCCCATGAACTCGTCGGAGTAGTGCTTGAGGATAAACGCAGGCGGCTCGATCGATGCAGTGATGCCGGCCTCGCGCTGGTGAAGATTGTCGACAGCGTCTTCGAGTCGAGCGATCGCGTCGCCGAGGTTCTCGACGTCGGCGAGGTTAGCCTCGTCCGCCTTGATATCGAAGTACTTCATCAGGTACTTGATAGGGTCCGCGCTGGCGTTCCGAACGACCTGCAGCGAACAGTTGTGGACGTTTGGAGCCTGATAGCTTGCCACGTTTCGATCGCGGCGGTACTTGTGAACGCTCGTGTTCTCGAACGAGGCGAGGTGCGAGTTCGTTCCGGTCGACGAACTCCCCAGTTGAAACTTCGCTCCATCGCGAATCTCGGAGGTGTACGCGGCAACCTCATTGTGTTCGGCGACGACCGATGCGATCTCGGCCTTCTTCGCGAGGAACTCCTCGCTCGCGAAGTACTTGTTCTTGCGGATGGTTCGAATGATCCGGGGCAGCACCAGCGCCAGCACGACTATCAAAGCGATCGGTACAGCGATGTACCAGTAGGTGATCAGGAGCGCGATCACGACAATCACGGCTCCGATCGCCAAAAGGTATGGCACAGTGTTTCCCCATTTCAAGAGTCGTCGAATGACGAGCAGTGATTGTCCCTTCATCGCAGCGAGCTGCGTTCGGTTAGGTCCCGCTTACACGAACCGGTCTCACTCGCACGACGGGCTTTGGCCTTGCGGCTTATGGCCGCCCATCGGGCTGAGGCTGCTCCCACATCCACTCTGGCGGGAGTGTGGCTCATCTTGTAGCCCTCAATCGGGTGGGGCGGCGTGCTGACCTGCGGACTCGCTCCCCGCCCTGGTCCGAGCTGTATCAAGCGCAATGGCAACAGCATCCAAGTCGTCATCGAACAGGTCGGCGTACGTGTCGAGCGTCATGGCGGCTGACGAATGGCCAAGCATGCGCTGCACAGCTTTGACGTTGGCGCCGGCGCTGATCGCGAGGCTCGCTGCAGTGTGTCGAAGATCATGGATGGTGACACGTGGAAAGTTCCTGTCGGTGGCCTACGACCGCGCGACCGCTGAGACATACCAGCCCCGACGTCGGTCTGGCTGGTGCAGGTAGCTGTTTCCATCGCCAAAGACCAATTGGGAAGGGGTCTTGTTCTCGGTCATACTCGCTAGGAGCGGTGCAAGAAACGGCGGAAACGGGACACTACGAGCTTCGCCGGTCTTCGGTGTCCCGACGTGGATCGTTCCCGAGACTTCTACTGCGTTCTCATGGATGTCGACACGTCGACGATCCAGATCAACGTCGCGAACGTGCAAGGCAGTTGCTTCGCCCCATCGCAGCCCGGTGTAGGCGAGGAACAAGACCATGGTCCGGTGCTTCTTCGCATTGTCGGCGAGGAGCTCGACTTGCGCGTGGCTCAGGTATTTGTGCTTCCCCTTGAGCTTCCGATGGAGATTGACGCCGCGAGCTGGATTCGAGGGTATCCGGCGATCCATAACGGCAGTGTCCAGAATGCCCGCGAGGACACCTTAGGCGCGGAGGACGGTTGTCGCCGAACGCGGCTTGCCGTCGCCCTTGGTGAAGGCCGTGACCCAGTTCTGCACCTCCGAATGACGGATCTCGCCAACTCGCCGGCTTCCCCGTTTCGGCTCAACGTGCAGCCGCCAGGCGATCTCGACAGGCCGGAGTGACGATGGCTTCAGATGGTGCTGGTTGGCCAACCATTCGGCACCAAGGGTGCTGATCGTTGATCGTGACGCTCGAGCGTCGACGAACTCGCCTCGGGCCTTCGCGACTCTTGCGGAGCATCTGGCCGACCCGGATCTCTTCTGGGTTGCAGCAGAGTATTTGAAGCTGGCGGCCTCATTGGCTCCCGAACGAGATGACGAAGACGACCCGCTGCCGGGTTGGTACATCCGGGACCGCGCCTACTGGCGAGCGCGAACAGATCCCCGGCGGACGATGGGCGATCTCGTCAGCCTGAGGGACGTGCTACGCCACTCGACCTATCACGAGCAAGCGCGCGGCGACCTTGGAGACTGGATCACCAAGATGCGTGAGTTCCTCACCGTAGACGGCGCGACCGAAGCGCAGATGCGAGCCCGATACGAGGTCGCAGTTGCCACCCTCCGCGGCACAGGCACGTTTCACGCCGCCGACCCTCTCATCCGCGAGTTCTTCCAGGCCATTACCGACACCGAGGATGATCTGCCACTCCTCGAGGACGCCGCCGTTCTACTCCAGTACGGCTACGGGGCCCGCCTCCGCGGCAACACAGACGTTTCAATGACTGAACTCGACAACTACTACGACGCGCTCCGAGCCCAAATTCATACAGCGCTAGCCGACGGCCCGTATCCAAACGCAAAGGCACTGCTACTCGCGGTCGATGCGCGCCTCGCGTTCTTCCAGGCGTATCCGAACGATCTCCCTGAACGCATCGAGGGGCTGCGCGATCCTCGCGACACCCTCCGCCTGGTCCTTGACGCCTACGCCGCTGACGAGTCTGCGCCAGCACATAAAACTCCGTTTCCACTCCGAGATATTGACGGAGGCACGGCCTCGCTTGGCGCGCTACTCGACGTATTGCCTTCCGCACCTCTGTTCCCGATCGAGCACACCGCAGAACTGTTCGACATGCTCACGCTCTCTCTGGCCAACCATCCTGAGTACGTACGTCTTCGCGACGGCCTCGACGAAGCAGTCGCCCGAGCCGGCGGTGACGCGAGCAAGGCAGAGCGTGCACATGCACGGGCGATCACGTTCGTCGGCGCCGGACAATTGCTCCGAGCCCTTGCCGAAGTGCACGATCCGTCGCTTCGTGCCACAGGCTGTCGCGGTAGCGGCGATCAACGACTTCAAGGCTGGCAACTGGAGTTCAGCGTCGCGGCTGCTGCGCGCCTCGATTGGCTAGGTTCTGAATTGTCGTGGCCGCGATTGGTGCAAGATTCGGGTTCGGTACGAAACGGAATGTGTGTCCTCTTGTGCCACCACGAAGGTGCGTGATGGTACCGACTCTGGCCGTTTGCTCATACCGGTTGTCACCAATCTCTGGCATGCACAATGCAGGCAGATGCTGAAGCGCCAAAGAATAGTCCGCCCCAAGGCTCGCCTTGACGTAGTCCTCCGTGTGTTCGAACAGCCGGCCAGCCGGAATGACTTCATCGTTGACGCCTACCAGCAAGCTGTACATTGACACCCTCTTCGCCCATTGAATTCCGCCAGTCAAGGCTAGCGGCCCCAGGAGAAACTGATCCGATCGCCCCGTGCAGCTATCACTAAATAGGTTGCGCCGCCCACCGATCGGCGTCGTCGAACGAAGTCGTTCGAGGAAAACTTGCGCGAACTGGACGCGCAAGGCTCGTCGCATTCTGTCGCACCCACCACCGGCATCGCCGCAGCGCTTGACGGCTGAGGCAGCTCGCGGCGCTGGCCGCGTGCGCGCCATTCGTGGCGTTCAATCGGCCGTTTCTGGCAGGGACGGAGACGTATCCCGATTTGGCGCTGGGTCACACGTAATCCTTCGCGATAGCCTGCTCGCATGAATGGGCGGTGGGATCAGAGCGACCTCAACGTCTACGGTGCCGAGGTCGACGAGGAGATGGACACCATCATGAAGGCGTTGGACGAGGCCGCTGCAGAGCAGCCTTCGTGAGGCGAGAGTACCTAACGATCCCTACCGGAGGGCTGGCCGGAGTCGGTACGGTGATGCTCGACTGGAACATCAGCGCGCGGATCGCGAACATCCACCGCCGACAGCAACGGTTCGAGCCGTTGAATCTTGCTTCGGTAGAAGTCGAACGACTGCGCAGCTTGGTCGCTGCGATCCCGGAGGGCGGGGAGATCCTTGGCGCATTTGGCGCTGCCGAACCGGAGACACGTCGAACGCTACGAGTCGCCGACGTAGAGCGCTACAACCAGCGCACAGACATAGCTTCCGTGTACCTGTCTCAGGTCCCGGAATACTTGCTGCATCTGTTGAGCGGTGGGGAAAGCGGCGGCCTGATACTCGAATCTGCTCCGGACGAGGTGCCGTTCGCTTCCGATGCGTTACGGGCTTGGTTCATGGTCTCGTATGCCGCCCTGCTTAAAGCGGTGACGCTTCATCGGGAGCAGGCGAACTCACGGTCCGACCGAGTCGATCGGTACCGCTTCTGGCTCGAGCGCGAACTGAAGGTTCTCGCCGGACGTGAGGCTTGGATCGGCTTCAAGCTGCTCGGAGTGAAGGGTGACCAGGTGGGCAAGGCGGAACGCCTGCTCAAGATCGGCGGCAAGAGCGACCCCAGGGATGCGGTCTGGGGAGCAACGTGGGACCTGATGTACACCCGGATTCCGAGCATGATGGCTGCGCCACCGTTCATCGGCAACTGGCGTCTGCCAATTGCGTTTGTGACCGACGATACGGCGCTCGTCGATGCGCTTGGCGGAAGCAGAGATCCGTTTGTGACCAACAACGCACACGGAGTGGTGATAGCCGGCGAATCCCATGGACCTGACGCTTCTCCACGACGACGTGCAGCCGATTGTCCAGTCGTACATGCACCGCGAGAAGGTCAGGGTGCTGACCAAGAGTCATGGGCTTACCGAGAGTGCGATGAGGCGCGCGGAGCGCCTAGCGGGTTCACTCGAACTACGGCTCGTAGCAGGGAAATGACGGGCACGTGGCTTCGGCGCTCGCCCGCGGGAACTTTCGCGCTTGACTACATTTTGACTACAACTGAATGAGTCTCTATGAGGTTCTATGAGATGACAGAAGGCTAACTTCGTTGATATTCCGCGGAAGTTGAACGAGAAGGCAAGGGTCATAAGGCCCCGAACTAGGGTTCAAATCCCACCGGTACCGCCAATTGAACGCGCCGGTCAGACGAGTCGGTGACCGCCGGCGCGCGCTGGTTCTTCGGCAGCGCTGTTCACGAGCTGTTTTCCGATGTAGTACGGCTGGAGGTTGCGGCGCAGGATGGTGTCGAGCAGGCGATCGGGCACCATCCGGGAGACCTTGGTCAGGATTGCAGCGTCGCGACCGACGGCGTAGCGGGTGCGGGGATTCTTCGCCATGATCGCGTTGGCTATGATTCCCGCAGCAGCACTGGCCGGTAGCCCCGTCTTGCCAAACGACTCGGCCTGCGCAACGATCGCGCCGATGAGGTCGTCGTAGCGCATATGCTGCTCATCATTCATTTCAGCTGCGAGGCGGTTTGCCGTTGCTACACCGCTCTTGCCAATCTCGGTCACGACCGCTCCCGGTTCAACGATGATGACCTTGACTCCGAAGGGGGCGACTTCGCGACGGAGGGAGTCGCTGACAGCTTCCATTGCGAACTTTGCGCCCGCATAGGCGCCATACGTGGGCATGGCAACCTTCCCGCCGACCGAGCTGATGTTCACCACTCGTCCAGAACTGTCAATCAGCGCGGGGAGCAGTGCTTGTGTGACCGCGATGTGGCCGAAGAGGTTGACTTCGAACTGCCGACGCCACTGTTCGATGGGCAGTGCTTCGAGGGGGGCGTTGATCGCGATCCCGGCATTGTTGATGATCGCGCGTAGCTTCCGGCCCCGCTGGTCGCCGGCGACACGGGCGGCAATTGCGTCGACGTGCTCCTGGATGGTGATGTCGAGGATGTGTGGCTCGATGCGAGCGGTGCGAATTGTGTCGGCGTCGCTTTCACGGCGCACGCCCGCCAGAACGTGATAGCCGCGACGGGCGAGTTCCTGGGCCGTGGCGGCGCCCATTCCGGTCGATGCTCCGGTGACCAGGACGAGCTCGTTGTTGGGAGGCAGTATTTCAGTAGACGTTGTCATCTGGGCAGTGTACCAAATCAGATGACGATGTCAACTGTATGATGTGGTGATGACAACGCGAGCGGAAACAGCTGCAGCTACCCGAGTCGCCCTGATCGACGCCGCGCGAGTATTGCTGGACCTCGGTGGCCCAGACGCGGTGACACTGCGTGAGGTGGGCGCTCGGGCGGGGGTGTCGCGCTCAGCGCCGTATCGGCACTTCCGCGACAAAGAGAGCCTTCTAACACTGCTCGCGACCGAGAGTTGGGACGCCGTCGGCGACAGCGTGCAAAATTTGGCTGCTGACCCGACGCTTGCGCCGGCCGATGCTCTGCGCGGTGCGCTGCTCGCGCTCGTGTCGGTCGGGCGCAGTCATCCTCATCTCTATCGGCTCATGTTCACGACACCGTCAGGCGACCCCACCGCGGTGGTCCGCGCCGCCGGCCGCACACAGGACCTGTTCCTCTCCATCGTGGCGCGCGTGGTCGGGAAGAAAGCTTCACTGCGTTACGGCGCACTTCTGCTCACTAGCGCGCACGGGATCATAGGTTTGGAGTTGAGCGGACACCTCGTGTGGGACAAGTGGCACGCGACGGCGGAAGAGCTGATCGACGAGTTGATAGCGCTGCTCCCGACTGCCTGATTCGCTTGTCCAGCCCGGTGGTCTCGATATGCCTACGCGCTGCGCTCGCGGGCTAGTCGACCAACGGGCGGGATACCGACACCTTGAAAGGCCGCAGCATAGCTAGGATCGGTGTCGTGGCAAAGCAATCGGAGCGTGAAGGGCAGATCAAGGCGACTCCGTCCGGCTGGCTGGTGCTGGTCTACCGAATTCCATCCGAACCGACTCGACTTCGTGCCACCGCGTGGCGCAGGCTCAAGGCGCTGGGCGCCATATATTTGCAGAACTCTGTGGCTGCGTTGCCGAAGAGCTCGGCAGCGGAACGCTCACTGCGCAAGCTGCAACACGAGATTGTCGGAATGGCCGGCACGGCCGTGCTCATGGAATCATCCGTGCTCGTCGGCGAGTCCAATGTTCTGGCGACTTTCCAGGCGGCACGAACCGACGAGTACGAAGAAATCGTCGACCGTTGCGAGGGGTTTCTCGTTGAGCTCGAGAAAGAGTACGTCAAGTCGCACTTCAGCTACGCGGAGCTTGAAGAGAACGAGGTCGATTACACCAAACTGCTGAACTGGTTCGAGAAAGTTCGCGCCCGCGACGAATTCGATGCGCCAGGACGGGCCGAGGCTGAGGCATCCCTGCAGAAATGCGAACAGGCGCTCGAGGACTACGCGGCGAGGGTCTACGCGGAAGAGCCGGAAGGCCACTGAGCCTTGACGTTTGGTCGTTCTATCTGAGCGCGCGCCAGATTCCGTAGGGGAGCAACACCGCAATTGCGATCGGTGCGACGATCCAACTGAGCGTGGCGCCGCCCAGCGCGAAGATCAGCACTAACGCGACCACAACCCCTGCTGCGATTTGCCAGTCATCGCCGATGACGAAGTCGTACCAGAAGAGCCCGAACGACGCGAGACCGTGCGAGAACGAACGCTTGCGGATGGGCACCGTTGCGGGCGTCGCTTCGGTCACCCGGCCGCCGTCGGGCAGTGCAAACTCGCCTTCAGAACCGGATGTCGCCCCCAGCGGCACCGCGGCCGTTGCGGTGTCCTGCCCCGGTGCGCTCGCAGCCACCGTGGTCACGAGTGCGGGGCTTTCCGGGTTGACGGTCGCACCGCCGCTCGGCGCAGCCGGCGAGGAACTCGTGCCCCTTTCCACCGCGATCCGGCGTGCCCGCATGAGCAAGGTGAGCAGCAGTGCGAAGACCGCGATGGCAGGCACGAGGACGAGCAGCGAGGCATCCGAGTCGGGCCAGATCGCGCCCGCTCCTTCAGCGCCCCAGAACGACCCGAACGCGGTGAGCATGATTCCGACGGCGAATTTGAGCGTGTTCTCCGGAACGCGGGAGAGCGGGCCGCGCACGGCGACTCCGAGCAGCACGACGATCACGACCGCAATCGTCGCGGCGATCGCTGCGAGCGGAAGGTTGTGCTGATTGGTGCCGAAAGTCAGCACGATGAACACGACCTCGAGCCCTTCGAGCACGACCCCTTTATACGACAGCGTGAATGCGTACCAGTCGCTCACCCCGAACTTCGACCCGCTCTCTGCACTGCGCGCCGTCGCGAGCTGCTTCTGGTAGATGGCGGCCTCGTCATGCAGCGGCTTGTAGCCGCTTGCACGCAATATCGCCTTGCGCATCCACTGCAAGCCGAAGACCAGCAGCAGCCCCCCGATGACGAGCCGAAGCACCCCGAGTGGCAGCAGCGAGATGGCCGGACCGGCAATCGCGACGGCGACTGCCAGAGTCAAAATGCCCGCGGCAACGCCGACGGCGGCCGACCGCCAGTTGCGGGTGGCGCCGGCGGCCAGAACGATCGTCGTCGCCTCAACGGCCTCGACGATGCAAGCCAAGAAGACGGCGATGAACAGTGCGGCGTCATTCATGTGATCGATCTCCCGTAGGTAGTACGTGTGTATGTTCGGTCAAGATTCTAACAGCTGTTAGCTTCACTGGGCCGATTGTGTTGATTTCATCGGTTCTGCCACAGGAAACGCCATGCATCCTGCTGGGGCGATGCTGATCAGGCAGCGGCTGCCCCGTGCTCGCGCTCGGATGTCGAAGACCGAGGTGAGTTGCCCATAGCCGCAATCGACGACATGGTCATACCCGCGCCCCCTGTAGGCGACGTCGACGATCGTGCCGACGATGGGTTCGGATGCGGCCGTCGGTTGGCCGGTCGCGTCCGGCCGCGCGTCCGGCCGAGCGCCCCGCCGTTCGTCTCGGAGCTCCACGAGCTGTGTCGCCGTCGGCCTGATCAGCACGTCGACCGCGGTACCCGCGGCGATCGGCGCACCGCAGGTGGCGAAGATGATGCGGTCGCCGATGCGCACGTGCACGTATCCGACGGAGTTGCCTTGCGCGATGCCGGAGAACGTTCCGGCGAGCCCGGTGAACCGGGCGACGAACGGCGTGGCTGGCTGTCGAAAAATCTCCTCCGGCGTGCCGCGCTGCTCGAGCACTCCGTTGTGGAGCACGCCGATCTCGTCGGCCAGAGCGAACGCCTCGCTTTGGTCGTGCGTGATGTAGAGGGCTGTAGCACCGGATGCGCGCGTCAGCGTCGAGATCTCAACACGCAGACGCTCCCGCAGGTCGGCGTCGAGATTCGAGAGTGGTTCGTCGAATAACAGCAACGCCGGTCGGCCGACGATCGCCCGAGCGAGAGCGACACGCTGCTGCTGGCCGCCGGAGAGTTCATTCGGATAGCTGGCGGACTTGGCGACCAAGCCGACGCGGTCAAGGGTTTCCAGCACACGACTGCGGGCGACGCTCGCATCGATGTGCCGGCGTCGTAGCGCATATGCGACGTTCTGCTGCACGGTCAGATGAGGCCACAGCGCATAGTCCTGGAACACCATCGCGAGATCCCGACGCTCGGCTGGCACCTGTCGGTGATCGGTGCTGATCTCTCGGTCGCCGAACGCGACAGTTCCGGAATCAAAGCGCTCGATGCCGGCAAGTCCGCGAAGCAGCGTGGTCTTGCCCGAGCCGGACGGGCCGAGCAGCACCATGAATTTTCCGGGTTCGATGTCGATGTCGACGCCTCGCAGTACTTCGACTGATCCGTAGCGTTTGTGCACGTTTCTTACGACTACCTTGTGACCGCGGTGCGCATCCGCCCTGGTTTCGAGGTCGCCGTTGGCGTCTTCTGTGGTGCTCGTTCGCGTGCGTGTCATAGGGTCTTCCCGATTCGGTGCCATCCGGCCGGTGCGAGGAGGCGGAACAGCAGATAGGCGACGCCGACCACGACCAGCGCGGAGAGAATCGCCAGAACCTGCATCGCGGTGCCACCTCCGAAGTCGTATTTTCCGAGTGCACTGGTGATTCCGACCGAGATGGGCTGCGATCCGGCCGGAGCGAGAAGCTGCGAAACGGGAAGCTCGAGCAGTGTGGCCGTATACGTGAGTAACCAGGCGGTGAGCAGTGGGCGTGCCGTGACAGGCAGCACGACCGACATCCATGATCGGAGCGCACCGCGGCCGTGCACGCGGGAGGCCTCCGCCAGAGAGTCTTGGATCTGACTCATTGCTCCCACCAGAACCCGAGACGTCGACGGCAGGGCCGTGGCCAGGTAGGCCAGAAGCAGCAGCGCCGTTGTGCCGTACAGGCGGATGCCGAGATTGTTCGTCACCGGCAAGTTGTAAGCGAAAATATAGCCGGCGGCGAAGACGATTCCTGGGAGGGCGACCGCGGCAAGCAGCACGAAGTCCAGGATGCGTCCGGAAATGGTCGAGCCCTTGCTGGCCAGCAGTCGAGCGCATACTGCGGCCACGACGACGGTCACGGTCGCGGTGATCGCAGCGAGTTGGGCGGAATAGATCAAGGGCTGACTCAGCTCGGGGCTGAGAATCACGCGTTGGTAATTCGACAGATCCCATTGATGAGTTCCGGCCAGCGACCCGAGTCCGTTGATCAACGACGCCGATACTGCGCCGAACGCGGGGACTCCGAGCGCAATGATCAGCAATGCGGCGAGGCTGACCGTGCACAACACTTTCGCACGCAGAGACAGGCGGTGACGGATGACGGCGCGGCTTCGCCCGCCGAGCACGCGAAAGCTGCGCCCGCGCAGTGCGCGCCCTTGCGCGAGAAGCGCGAGCACGACGAGTACGAGCAACATCCAACTGATGGCGGATGCGACGGGGAAGTTCACCGGGAACGCTTCGACCGCGTTATACAGCTGATATGTGGCCACGGTGAAATGGGAGTCGTTTGCGAGAGTGGTTGCCACGCCGAAGTCGCTGACGGATTCCGCGAACACGATCGCCAGAGCCGACCACATCGCCGGCCCAAGCAGCGCGACGACGACCCGCATGGCCGAGAGCGCACCACCGCCGTGCACACGCACCGCGTCTTCGAATTCGTGGCCGAGTCCGCGCATGGCGTTCGAGATCGCCAAGTACGCAAACGGGATTCCCTTCACGGTGAGAACGACCACGATGCCCACCGGTCCGTAGAAGATCGATCGCGGCGTGACGGCGTCATACCCCAGAACCTGGAGCACGCCGTTGGGCTCGAGCAGTCGCTCCCATCCAAGGGCGATCAGGTAGGACGGTGTAAGCAGGAGGGCGAAGATGACACCGGTCCAGATTCGCCGACCAGGCGCATCCGTTCGGAGCACGACCCAGGACAGGCCGAAGCCGATCAGCGCGGACAGGAGTGCCGTGGCAATACCGATGCCGAGCGAGTTGAGAAAGCCGACCAGAAGCTGCCCGTTGAGCGCGGTCGCGAACGCTGAAAATGTGAACCACTGGGTTCCCTGATCCAGCAGTTTGGGACTGAATGCGACGGCGAGAAACAGGGCGATCGGCAGCACCAGGATGGCGACGATCACCAGCCAGAAGAGAGTGAACGGGTTCAGGCGGATGCCGCGAGCCCGCGCGACGACGCCACGCCGCGTCGTGGGGGAGCGCAGTTTGATCGGCCCGATCGGGGGAACAGACGGCTCCGTGATGACGGCACCGGGCGGGAGGACCAGGACCTCCCGCCCGGCACCAGCGCCGTCGACCTCAGGCTCGGATCGCTGCCGTAGCGATGGCAATGTCATGACGTCGAGCCGCTACTTGATGTTGGTGTCGAACCAGGTGACGACCTTGTTCTGGAGCGGGCCCCAATAGACTGGGTCGATCCGCTGGTAAGAGGCGGGGAATGCCGGCAATTGCTTCAGCGGCGTGACGCCGTCCACCACCGGCCAGAACAGCGAGTCACCGCTCGGGTCGCCGGTCTGCATGACTTTCTGGCCCTCTGGCGACAAGGCGAAGTCGACGAATCGCTTCGCCTCCGTTTGCTGGACGGCGTCCGCCCCTTTATCGATTCCAAGCACGCTCGGCAGCAGAGTCGACTTCGACAGATAGACGATCTTGGGATCGTAGGTTGCAGTCGGCTTGACTTTGATCGTCTCGCCCGTCGCGGCCGAGCTCTGAATCAGGCCGTAGTTGATCTGCCCGGTTTCGAGGGCATGCAGGGTGTCTCCGTTGGTCGGGTAGACCTTCAGCCCGTTGTTCTTCAGCGTGGTGAAGTACGCCTGTCCGGCGGCGATGTCCTTGTTCGCGCCGCCCAGCTGGTTCATGAGTCCGGCGATGAATGGGTAGGTCGGCCCGGACTGCGACGGTTCGTTCATGCCGAGTCGATCACGATAGGCGGCGCCCGTGAGGTCGTCATAGGTTTTGGGCACGCTGCTGACCTTGGCGGCGTTGTAGATGAGTGCCGCCATGACGGTGGTGCCGGTCGGGAAATAGCTGTGGTCGGCCGGAACGATGGCCTTGCCCACGGTGTTCCACGAGGCCGTTGAGGTGTAGTCGAGAAGCTCGTGCTGCTGGTCGAGAGACGCGAATGCCGTGTCGCCGTCAACCCAGAGCAGGGACCACTGCGGATTATTCTTCTCGGCGGCGATCTTCGTCAGCAGCGGACCCGTGCTGTCGTCGTCGACCTTGACGGGAATGCCCGTCTTGGCCGTGAACGCCTTGCCCATGACGGCGTCGTATCCTTCTGCCGCGTACAGCACGAGGGGCTCGACCGCGCCGCGAGTTGAGGTGGCCGAACCGCCGACCGCATTCGTCGTCGTACTGGCCGATGCGGTGGCCGTGCATCCGGTGAGAGCAGCGGCGGCGATGGCGATCAAACCGATCGCAACCAATCCTGACCTGGGTACCATGGTGACTTCTCCTGTAACGTCGCTTGTTTCAAGTGCGGGCTAACGATCGTTAGAAACTGTAGGAAACACGCGTAGCGTCAGGTTGGACGTCAGGTTGCCATTAGGTGAACCGCTTTGGGTAAACCGGGTTGGGTAGACCGGGTTGGGTAAATCGGAATACACCGCACGTGCAGATCCGATGACGAGTTGCCTGTGAGGACGACGCTGGTCGGTCGGTGGCGGACGCCACCGATCCGACCGTTGCCACGCCTCTCCTCGAGCGCATTGCTGCCGACGTGGGTGCACCGGGCTTCCTAGTCCGAAGTTACGACTGTGTTGACGTGCGAAATCCCCGTGTTTACGGGGATTTCGTGGGTTTTCGGGGGTGTGTTTCTGGCTACTTCAGTCCGTTCGGGATGGGGTAGCCGATGAGTTCGAATGCGCGGCGTTGGAGG
>DATCDQ010000010.1:0-38436 GCA_036510655.1 Microbacteriaceae bacterium
TCCGACGCTCAGCCGTCTCCCGGTAGAATCAATGCTCGTGACTCCCGAACAACTTGCCGCGACCTTGTACGAAATCGTTCTGCCGATCGTCGAGCGCCGCCGCCAGGCGAACGGATCCGACACGCCGTTCACGCAGGATTCGGTCGTGCTCGAGCGGCCGAAGAATCGGGAACACGGCGACTGGGCCACGAACGTGGCCATGCGGCTGGCCAAGCCCCTCGGCGCGAATCCGCGCGAACTCGCCGCGGAGATCGCGGATGCCGCATCCGGAATCGGCGGCGTCGCATCCGCCGAGGTGGCCGGGCCCGGATTCATCAACTTCCGCCTGGATCCGGCGGCCGCTGGGCAACTCGCCAAGACCATCGTGGATGCGGGGGAGGCCTTCGGCTGGGGGCATCTGTATGACGGCATCCGGATCAATCTCGAGTTCGTCTCGGCGAACCCGACCGGGCCGATCCACATGGGCGGCGTGCGTTGGGCGGCGGTCGGTGACAGTCTGGCCCGCGTGCTCGCATCGCAAGGCGCCGATGTCACCCGCGAGTACTACTTCAACGACCACGGCTCGCAGATCGACCGGTTCGCGCGCAGCCTCCTCGCGGCCTATCTCGGCGAGCCGACCCCGGAAGACGGCTACGGCGGCGCATACATCGGCGACATCGCCGACCAGGTCGTTGCGCGACACGACGGGGACCTCGCGGCGTTGCCGCGCGACGAACAGCAGGAAGTGTTCCGCTCGATCGGCACAGAGCTCATGTTCGCCGAGATCAGATCGAAGCTGCACGGCTTCGGTGTTGATTTCGACGTCTACTTCCATGAGGATTCCCTGCACGAATCCGGTGCGGTCGACCGCGCGATCGCTCGCCTGCGCGAACTCGGGCACGTGTTCGAGGAGGACGGCGCCATCTGGCTTCGCACCACCACATTCGGCGATGACCGCGACCGGGTCATCATCCGGAGCAACGGTGAGCCGGCGTATATCTCCGGCGACCTCGGCTACTACCTGAACAAGCGCGATCGCGGCTTCGACCAGAACCTGATCATGCTCGGGGCCGACCACCACGGCTACATCGGGCGCCTGATGGCCATGACCGAGGCGTTCGGCGATCAGCCGGGCGTCAACTTGCAGATTCTGATCGGTCAGATGGTCAGCTTGCTGCGTGACGGCGAGCCGGTCAAGATGTCCAAGCGCGCTGGCAACATCGTCACGCTCGACGATCTGGTGGACGCCGTCGGTGTGGATGCCGGTCGCTACGCACTCGTGCGCTCCTCCAGCGACTCTCCGCTGGAGATCGACCTCGACCTTCTCGGCAAGCACACCAACGAGAACCCCGTTTTCTATGTGCAATACGCGCACGCTCGCACGCGGTCGGTGGCACGCAACGCCGCAGCATCCGGAGTCGATCGCAGCGTGTTCGCCCCCGAGCTGTTGACCCACGAAACAGAGTCGGCCCTGCTCGGAGCGCTACAGGAGTACCCGCGGATCGTCGCGCTCGCGGCCGAACTACGCGAGCCGCATCGCATTGCCCGCTTCATCGAGGAGATCGCCGGGCTGTACCACCGCTGGTACGACAACTGCCGAGTGATTCCCCTCGGCGACGAGCCCGTCGGCGACCTGCACCGCACGCGGTTGTGGCTGAACGATGCAGCGGGCCAGGTCATCCGCAATGGGCTCGGGCTGCTTGGTGTCTCTGCTCCGGAACGAATGTAACGATGAGCAGCACAGAGCTGAGAAGTGATATGAGGGCGTGTTGACGGCCAGCGAAACCATGAGCGATTCCGCAATAACGGAAAAGCTCACACCGCTTCGGAAGGCGGCGCCGCGCCGACCCCGCTGGTTGGTTATTGTCGCGTCGATCTTCGCCGGCTTGGTCGTGCTCGCGGCCTTCTTCTTCGTCGCGGACGCGATCATTCGATCATCCGCCGAGGCGAGCGTCGCACAGCAGATCACCTCGGAACTGCCGTCGGATGTTGTCGCAAAAGACCTGACCGTCCACATCGGCGGGTACTCGGTGATCGGGCAGTATCTGGCCGGCTCGTTCGACGAGGTGACCCTCACAGCGAAGCAGGTCACCATCGGCGGAGTTCCCGTGCAGGCGAGAATCGTCGGTCACGGCATCCCGACCGATCTGGCCAAGCCGACGCAGTCGATCACCAGCACGCTGACGATTTCGGAAGCCGCCGCCAACGCGCTGATCAGCATTCCGGGAGCAACCTCGCAACTGGTGTTCGGCGATGGCACGATCGGTTATAGCGGTTCGGCAAAGGTGTTCGGCTTCCCCATCTCGTTCGATGCGACTGCCTCGCCCGAAGCCGACGGCCTGGACATACTGCTGACACCGAAATCGGTGAACATCACAGGCGGCCCCGCCCATCTGGATCTCGGTGCGGTCGTGACCCAGTTGATCGGCAACAAACCGTTCCCCGTCTGCGTCGCCCAATACCTGCCGACGGGTGCCACGGTGACCGACGTCATCGTGACACCGAAGACCGCCGTCGTTACGGTGTCGGCGACGAACATCGTGCTCGACAAGGACACGTTCGACAGCCACGCACGCTGTTCGTAACGAATTATCGACGGGTCGGCATTCTCGGTAGACTTCGACACGTTCGCGGTCGGCTCCCCGCCTGCGCGACCGACGGCTTCAGGGGCCAATCCGGGCCCGCTCGCTGTCCCCTAATACGTCTTATTGTCTGATCTGCCCTGCGAGGTCTCATCCGTGGTCGCCAACCCGCTCGCCCCACTCTGGTTGCGCGAGCCCGCCGATGCCAATGCGATCGCGCCCGGTTTGTGGCCGGCCGGCAGTTCGCGCAGGGATGACGGCGAGCTGGCGATCGCCGGTGTGGGCGTTCGTGAATTGTCCGAACGATTCGGCACGCCGCTGTACGTCATCGACGAAGCGGATGTCCGTGCGCGCGCAGCCGAGGCGCTCGCGGCTTTCGCGGATGCGTTCGGCCGGGTCGGCGCATCCGCCAAGGTGTACTACGCAGGCAAGGCGTTTCTCAGCACGCAGCTTGCGCGCTGGGTTGCCGATGCCGGCCTGAATATCGATGTGTGCAGTGGGGGCGAACTCGCCCTCGTGCTCGCGGCCGGCATCGCGCCGGGCCGCCTGGGATTCCACGGTAACAACAAGTCCCTCGCGGAAATCGATCGTGCGGTGGCCGTCGGCGTCGGCACCATCGTGATCGACAGCGAGCAGGAGATCGCCCGCGTCGCAGCAGCTGCGCAGAGGCACGGCGTCGTGCAACACGTGCGGTTGAGAGTGAACAGCGGTGTGCACGCACACACCCACGAATTTCTCGCCACCGCACATGAGGACCAGAAATTCGGTGTGCCGCTGGAACAGGCCGAGCGGCTCGGCGCGGCTATCCGCGCGGAGCGGAGCCTGGCGTTCCTCGGGTTGCACTGTCACATCGGGTCGCAGATCTTCGGGTCGGACGGGTTCGCAGAGTCGGCCGCCCGCGTCTTGGAGGTGCACGCTCGGCTGTTAGCCGACGGGCCGGTGCCCGAGTTGAATTTGGGCGGTGGATTCGGCATCGCGTACACGAGTGCCGATGAGCCCATGGCGTTGCGGGAGCTCGCCGCGGAGATCGCCGACGCCGTCGCGGCCGCCTGTGACAGGCTCGGCATCGCCGTGCCGACCGTGGCTTTCGAACCGGGCCGGGCGATCGTCGGGCCGGCCGGCCTGACCCTGTACACCGTGGGCACGACCAAGCCGGTCAGCGTGGCGATCGACGGGGCGAGCGCCGACCGCCTGTACGTGAGCGTCGACGGCGGTATGAGCGACAATGCCCGCTACGCTCTCTACGGCGCCGACTACTCCGTGCGCATTGCAGACCGAATTTCGGATGCTGCGCCCGCGCTCGTGCGCATCGCCGGCAAGCACTGCGAATCCGGCGACATCGTCGTCGACGCGGACTATCTGCCGAGCGATGTCGCCCCCGGCGATCTGCTCGCGGTCCCCGCGACCGGTGCGTACTGCTGGACGCTGTCGAGCAACTACAACTATCTGCCCCGGCCGGCCGTCGTCGCCGTCATGGACGGCAGGGCGCGGGTGATCGTGCGCGGCGAGACAGAGGCCGATCTGTTTGCCCACGATGTCGGCGTGCAACCAGCCGAAACCTCATCGACAACCAAGGAGCACCCGTGATCGCATATCGAGGCCTCAAAGTGGCCTTGCTCGGCGCCGGTTCGGTCGGCTCTCAAGTGGCGCGTCTGCTGCTCAGCCAGCGCGAGGAACTCGCATTGCGGGTCGGTACGCCGCTCGAACTCGTTGGAATCGCGGTGCGCGACCTGGCGGCCGTGCGCGACGTCGAACTGCCATCCGAGCTCTTGACGACGGATGCCTCGTCCCTGATTCTCGGCGCCGACATCGTCGTCGAATTGATGGGCGGCATCGAACCGGCTCGCACTCACGTGCTACAGGCATTGAACTCCGGCGCCGACGTGATCACGGGCAACAAGGCACTCCTGGCGACACACGGACCTGAGCTGTTCGAAGCGGCTGAGCAGGTCGGCGCACAGCTGTACTACGAAGCAGCCGTCGGCGGTGCGATCCCGATCATCAGGCCGCTGCGCGACAGCCTCGCCGGCGATCAGGTCACGCGCATACTCGGCATCGTGAACGGCACGACGAACTTCATCCTCGACCGAATGGACATCTTCGGCGACAGCCTCCAGAGCGCGCTCGCGCTCGCCACGGAACTCGGCTTTGCAGAAGCCGACCCGACCGCCGATATCGGCGGCTACGACGCCGCGCAAAAGGCCGCGATCCTGGCCAGCCTCGCCTTCCACACCACTGTGCCGCTGGAGTCCGTGCACCGCGAAGGCATCACCGGCGTCACGATCGAGCAGGTCGACGGGGCGCGCCGCGCCGGTTACGTCGTGAAATTGCTGGCGATCTGCGAAAGGCTCACCGATGCCGCCACCGGTGAAACGGGAGTCTCCGCACGGGTCTACCCGGCGCTGGTGCCGCGCGATCATCCGCTGGCCGCCGTGCACGGCGGCAACAACGCGGTATTCGTTCAGGCAGTCGCAGCGGGCGACCTGATGTTCTACGGGGCGGGCGCAGGAGGGCTGCAAACGGCATCCGCGGTTCTCGGCGACGTGGTGTCGGCCGCGCGCCGTCACGTTGCCGGAGGGCCAGGCGTCGCCGAGTCGACCCACGCGAACCTGCCGATCCTGCCGATCTCCAGCATCACCACGCGCTATCAGATCACACTGCACGTCGTGGACGAACCGGGTGTGCTCGCCAGAATCGCGCAGATCTTCAGCGACCACGGCGTCTCCGTCGAGACTCTCGTGCAGTCCGTGGCGATTGATCGGTCGCCCGCCGGTGAGACGGGCGGTGTCGCCACCGCTACCCTGGTAATCGGAACCCACCAAGCGTCGGAGGCCGCGCTCGCCGCGACCGTCGATGCTCTCCGCGAAAGCAACGCGGTGAGCGCAATCGCATCCGTTCTCCGAGTTGAAGGAGCCTGAGTTTGTCGGACAAGATCGTGAACAAACAGTGGAAAGGCGTCCTGCGCGAGTATGCGGACCGCCTGGACATCTCCGACGCAACACCGATCGTGACCCTGGGAGAGGGTGGCACGCCGCTCATTCCGGCGTCGGCGCTGTCGCGACGCACGGGCGCGAACGTTCACGTCAAGTACGAAGGGATGAACCCGACGGGTTCGTTCAAAGACCGCGGCATGACAATGGCGATTTCGAAGGCGATCGAGCACGGCGCGCAGGCGGTCATCTGCGCGTCGACCGGCAATACGTCCGCGTCCGCGGCCGCCTACGCAGCACACGCCGGGATCAAGGCCGTCGTGCTGGTGCCGGAGGGCAAAATCGCGATGGGCAAGCTCAGCCAAGCCATCGCACACAACGGCGAACTGATCCAGGTTCAGGGCAACTTCGACGACTGCCTGGAGATCGCCCGCGAGCTTGCGGCACACTACCGCGTGCACCTGGTGAATTCGGTGAACCCGGACCGGATCGAGGGTCAGAAGACCGCAGCGTTCGAGGTCGTCGAGGTGCTCGGCGATGCTCCTGACTTCCATATTGTTCCGGTCGGCAATGCCGGCAACTACACCGCGTACACGCGCGGCTACTCCGAGGAAGCGGACCGCGGCGCCACAACGAAACTGCCGAGGATGCTCGGATTCCAGGCCGCCGGCAGCGCCCCGATCGTGCTCGGGCAACCCGTCAAGAACCCGGAAACGATCGCCAGCGCGATCAGGATCGGCAACCCGGCATCCTGGGAGCTGGCCTTGGCTGCGCGTGACAAGACCAATGGTTACTTCGGTGCGATCGATGACGCGAAGATCCTCGAGGCCTATCACCTGCTTGCGTCCGAGGTAGGCATCTTCGTCGAACCGGCCAGTGCGATCAGTGTGGCGGGGCTACTCGAGCGCAGCGCAGCAGGAGTGATCCCCGCCGGCTCGACGGTCGTCCTCACGGTCACCGGTCACGGTCTGAAAGACCCGCAGTGGGCGCTGCGTCGCGCGGACGGCACTGACGTGCAGCCGACGGTCGTCGCCGCCGACACAGCTGCCGTGGCTGCTCAGGTCGGACTCGACCCGGTCGCGCGCGTCGACGGGAACGAAGCATGACCGTTGCTCACGACTCTGCACTGGGTGCAGGCGCGCTGATCGGCCGTCAGGTCGTGGTCAAGGTGCCCGCCACGACAGCCAACCTGGGGCCGGGCTTCGACACCCTCGGACTCGCGCTTTCGCTGTACGACGAACTCGAAGTGCGGGTGCGGGCGGAGCCGGGCGTGCACGTCGAGGTGCACGGCATCGGTGAGGGCCACGTGCCGACGGATGAAACCAACCTCGTCGCGCGGGCCATTGCCCACGCGTTCACGCACTACGGCCTCGAACTGCCCGGCCTCGAGCTGATCGCGCACAACGTGATCCCGCACGGGCGGGGCCTCGGTTCATCCGGTGCTGCGATCGTCTCGGGAATCATGGCCGCCCGAGGGCTGTTGAACGGCGTTGTCGCAATAAGCTCGCATGAGCTTTTGACGCTCGCCACCGAGATGGAGGGGCACCCCGATAATGTGGCGCCCGCGCTCTTCGGCGGTCTGACGATCGCGTGGGTCGATGAGAACGGACCCCAGGCGAAGAAGCTGATGGCACATCGGGGAGTCTCTCCGCTGGTGTTCGTTCCGGAAACCGAGATGTCGACGGCCCTCGCGCGTAGCCTGCAACCGCAATCGGTGCCGCACGAAGACGCGGTGTTCAACGTGTCGCGCTCCGCCTTGCTGATTGCGGCTCTGATCCAGAGCCCTGAACTGCTCCTGGCGGCGACGGAGGACAAGCTCCACCAGAGCTACCGCGCCTCCGCAATGCCCGAAACCGATCGACTCATCACGCTGCTCCGAGCCTCGGGTTTCGCCGCCGTCGTCTCCGGTGCGGGCCCGTCCATCCTGGTGCTGTGCAACGACCCGGCACAGCGGCTCGCCGCCGCCGAACTGGTCGCGCAGCAGGAGGTGACCCCGTGGCAGGCTCTGATGCTGGCCGTCGATTTCAAAGGCGCGACGGTCACCGCCGTGCCCGCGAATGTGCCCGCCGCGCCCGTCAGTGTGTGAGCAAGCCGCGCAAAGGATGGTGTTAGACTGACAACGCACCCGGTGGAAACCGCCAAACGCGCGAATCTGCTTTCCGGGTGAACCTCTAGAAACTTATTTGTGCCGCACCTGTTTGTGCGCCCGCGTCTCTCGCTGGCCGCCGCCGTGTGTGAATCGATATTCATGCGTCGGCAAACAGTTTTCTGCGGTACGCACTCCAGGCGAAGCTTTCATGCGCTCGCCGGAGGGAAGGAATCCTCTCAGTGACCAACGTCAATCTCCATGCCGCCGGTGTGGACCCGAATACCAACCTGTCGACTCTGAACCTGTCGACTCTGAACCTGTCAACCCTGCGCGTCGCCGAACTGCAGGCAGTAGCCACGCAACTCGGCGTGTCCGGCGTCGCAAAGCTGCGCAAGGGCGAACTCGTCGATGCCATCATCGCGGCACGCGGATCTGGCGCCACAGCTGGCGCAGCGCCAGTTCACGCGCCAGTCGACTCAGCAACGAGCGTCGCGGCACCGGCCGACGCGCCAGTGCCCGACGCGCCAGTGTTTGATGCGCCAGTGCCTGACGCGCCAACGGTTGACGTGCCAACGCCTGACGCCGCTACAACCGACGCCGCAACGCTCGACGTCCCGATGCACGACACCACCGCGACGGAGGCCACCCAGCTCACGTCGGGCGCTTCAGCGATCGTGGCCGACCTCCTTGCGGCAGACCTGCGCGCAGCAGGCCGCACGGCCGCGCCTGCCGTCTCCAACACCGAAACGGATGCTCACCCGTCGGCCGAGGTGCGCGACACCGAGCGACCACTGGTCGCGGCACTTCAGGAAGCACCGACCACAACGGGCCGTCGTCGTGGATCCCGCCGTGCGACGAGCGCAGATGCCATCCCGGCCGCCGGTGCTGTTCCCGCCGTCGGCCACGTCAACGCAGGCGAGACCGGCGTGACGCAGGTCGGCGCAGATGCCGAGCAGGGGCAGACGACCGCACCTGAGGCATCCGCTGCGCCCGCACCTGAGGCATCCGCTGCGCCCGCACCGCAGGGCACGGCCGAGGCTACCGCCGACGAGACGCAGCAGGGCGAGCAGCAGGCAGACCAGCCTCGTCAGGGCCGCCGCAATCGCAATCGCAACAAGAGTGCGAGCCGAGATCAGAGCGGACAGTCGGCTCAGGGCGAGCAGGCTCCCGGCGACCAGACCGCCAGCGAGCAGTCCGCAGGCGAGCAGTCGGACGCTGACCGGGGCGGACAGCAGGCCGGCAATCAGCAGAGCGGTAATCAGCAAGCCGGCAACCAGCAGGCCGGCGGCCAGCAGGCCGGCGGCCAGCAGGGCCAAAGCGGCACTCGCAACCGGGGCGAACGCTCCGATTCCCAGCAGGGCAACCGCGGGCGCGGCGATCGCTCAGGCCAGCAGGGGCAGCAAGGTCAGCAGGGCGACCAGCAGTCGGAGCGCAACCAGCAGGGCAATCGGTCGGGCCAGCAGAGCGACCGCAACGAGGCTCAGGCCGAACGTGACGGCGATCGCAGCGGACGCAACCGCTACCGCGACCGCAAGCGCCGTGGCAGCTCAGGCACCGATGAACTCGAGCCAGAGATCACCGAGGATGACGTGCTCATCCCGGTTGCGGGCATCCTCGATGTTCTCGACAATTACGCATTCGTCCGCACCACGGGCTACCTGCCCGGCACAAGCGACGTCTATGTCTCACTGGGCCAGGTCAAGAAGTACAACCTGCGCAAGGGCGACGCTGTCGTCGGCGCGATCCGTCAGCCTCGCGACGGTGAGAACACCGGACGCCAGAAGTACAACGCGATCGTCAAGATCGACTCGATCAACGGCCAGACTCTGGAAGAGGCCGCCAACCGTGTCGAGTTCAGCAAACTGACCCCGCTCTACCCGCAGGAGCGCCTGCGGCTGGAAACGGAACCCGGCAAGCTGACCCAGCGCATCATCGACCTCGTTGCACCGATCGGCAAGGGCCAGCGCGGCCTCATCGTTGCACCGCCGAAGGCCGGCAAGACGATCGTGATGCAGCAGATCGCTAACGCGATCACAACGAACAACCCTGAGGTCCACCTCATGGTCGTGCTCGTGGACGAGCGGCCTGAAGAGGTCACCGACATGCAGCGCACCGTCAAGGGCGAGGTCATCGCATCCACGTTCGACCGGCCGGCAGAAGACCACACCATGGTCGCCGAGTTGGCGATCGAACGTGCCAAGCGGCTCGTCGAGCTCGGCCACGACGTCGTCGTGCTACTGGACTCGATCACCCGCCTGGGTCGCGCATACAACCTGGCTGCGCCGGCATCCGGTCGGATCCTGTCCGGCGGGGTCGACGCCTCTGCGCTGTACCCGCCCAAGCGGTTCTTCGGCGCTGCGCGCAACATCGAGCACGGCGGATCGCTCACGATCATCGCCTCGGCGCTCGTGGAGACCGGGTCCAAGATGGACGATGTGATCTTCGAAGAGTTCAAGGGCACCGGCAACAGCGAGCTGCGACTGTCGCGCCAGTTGGCCGACAAGCGCATCTTTCCCGCTGTCGATGTGAACGCATCCGGCACGCGCCGAGAAGAGATGCTGATGAGCGCGGACGAGGTCAAGATCACCTGGAAGCTGCGTCGCGCCCTCGCCGGACTCGACCAGCAGCAGGCCCTCGAGATCGTGTTGAACCGGTTGAAGGAAACCTCGTCGAACGTCGAGTTCCTGATGCAGGTGCAGAAGTCGATGCCGCAGACAACCGCCGGCACAGCGCACGCGCACGGTCACGAGAACGACCACCGCTAGCGCGCGAGAGTTCCCGTTCCGGACGAGAGTGGGCGGTCGCACGGGTGCTCTCGTCCGATTCGGCCACTCTCGGTGCTCCATCCAGTCTGAGAGAAGTTAGCGTGTTCGAATCCGTCAGCGTTCTGCTCGAGGAGCACGAAAAGCTGCAGGTGCAGCTGTCCGACCCCGCCGTTCATGCGGATGCCGCGCGCGCCAAGAAGATCAACCGCCGGTATGCGCAAGTCAGTCAGATCAAGGCGGCATATGAGGGTTGGAACTCGCTCGGCGACGATCTCGCGGCGGCCCGTGAACTTGCCAAAGAAGACGACGCGTTCGCCGAAGAGATCCCTGGGCTCGAAGAGCAGTATGCGAGCGCGCAGGAGAAGTTGCGCCGCTTGCTGATCCCGCGCGATCCGGACGACGGCCGTGACGTGATCATGGAGATCAAGGGCGGTGAGGGTGGCGCGGAAAGCGCTCTGTTCGCCGCGGACCTGCTGCGAATGTACCTGCATTACGCGGAATCCAAAGGCTGGAAGACGGAGCTCCTCGAACGTACCGAGAGCGATCTCGGCGGGTACAAAGACGTGCAGGTTGCGATCAAGTCGAACGCAACTGACCCGTCGCAGGGTGTCTGGGCGCACCTCAAGTACGAGGGCGGAGTGCACCGTGTGCAGCGCGTGCCCGTGACCGAGTCGCAGGGGCGCATCCATACCTCGACCACGGGCGTTCTCGTCTTCCCCGAGGTCGACGAGCCCGAAGAAGTCGAAATCAACCAGAACGACCTCAAGATCGATGTCTATCGGTCCAGCGGCCCCGGCGGTCAGTCGGTCAACACAACGGATTCCGCCGTGCGCATCACGCACCTTCCGACCGGCATCGTCGTGTCGATGCAAAACGAGAAGAGCCAACTGCAAAACCGCGAGGCCGGTATGCGGGTGCTGCGCGCGCGCATCTTGGCGAGGCAGCAGGAGGAGCAGGCTGCCGCGGCATCCGATGCACGACACAGCCAGATTCGCACAATGGATCGATCGGAGCGTATCCGCACGTACAACTTTCCGGAGAACCGGATCGCCGACCACCGCACCGGCTACAAGGCATACAACCTCGACCAAGTGATGAACGGCGCGCTCGATCCGGTGATCGAATCCGCCATCCGGGCCGACGAAGAGGCGCAGCTCGCCGACCTCGGCGACCAGTCCTGACGGCGCGCCTCCCGCCCCACGCGTACCGACAGCACCGAGTGCGTCCATGCGGTGGTTACGTCGCGTTTCCAAGTGGCCATAACGACCACGTGGACGCACTTGGCGAAATGGGTCGCGATCAGGCCGGCACGATGACATCGCACGAGCGCCGCGCCGTGCGGGCAAGGCGTCGGTCACACGTCAGCAGTGGTGCCCCGAGCAGTTGCGCGAGGGCGACGTAGCTCGCGTCGTATGCCGACATGTCGTGCCGATGCGCCCACATTGCGCGCAGTAGTGGGCGCGCCGGATGCCGCTCGATGTGCAATTTGAGAAAGGACTCGATCGCCTCGCGCCCCTCGGATGCCGTGATCCTGCCAATGAGTACGCTACTGCGCACCGCGTGCGCGAACTCGTAATCGATGAGCGTGGGTGCGTGAAGCGCCGCTGCACTCCACTCGGCAATCGGCCTGCCGAAAAGGATCCAATCGATGAGAGCGGAGTTGTCAATGATCAAAGGGGCCGTTTGGTCCGTAGACGCCGTCGTGACCGAAAAGTTCTTCATCTCGCTCCGCTCGTGCTTGGTGCACGAGCGTGACGGCGTCGATGCCTGCCTCGCGCATGCGGTTGGGAATTCCAGCTGCTATTGCGCGCGCGCGCGCATCGTCCAAGATCTCCGCGTTCGTGCGATAGCGCACGAATTCGGCCAGCTGCTCCGCAACGTACTCGGACAGGGACATGCCAGCATCCTTTGCGCGCTGCTTGAGCTTCGCGTGGACATCATCGGGAAGGTTCCGTACTTGCAACATGACAGGCATACTCTCACGATACATGCAATGCGCATGTATAGATCGGGCAGATCTGTGGATAACTATCCAACGAGGATCTTGTGAAGAAATGCCGAGTGCCATGATTGATCGGTGACTGGCCGAAAGCGCACATGCGACCCCCGCAGTGCCATGTTTCCGTACGCCACGGCGTCGGTCATTGATTCCCATTCAGTCACCTCAAGACCTTGACGTGCTCGTGCAGTGGTGGGCTGCGCCAGAGGGGGCGGTGCTTCAGCAACTCTCCATCAAGCCGCGACCGGTTGAGTCGGTGCGGGAGATGTTTCGCGCGTGGAGCGCGAACGATAAGGCATCCGGAGTCGGCTTCAGTATTGTCGACGATGCGGACACGCTGGTCGGCCACGTCACGATCTTCGGCGCGAGCCTGCCGAACCCGATCGGCACCCTCGCGATCCTGATCGGCCCCGATCACGTCGGCCAGGGACTCGGTTCGGATGCGCTGAGAGCCGCCGTGCGCTACGGCTTCGAAGAGAGGGGACTCAACAAAGTCGAATTGCGCGTTTGGTCGTACAACGAGCGTGCAATAGCGGCGTACCGTACGCCGGATTCGTCGAAGAAGGTCGCCGACGCGCTGCGAGTCTCCACGGCGGCAGCTTCTATGACGAGGTACTCATGGGCATTCTCGCGACGGAATACAGCGCGCGCCGCTGAGCACTCTCGCACCGGGCGTCTGGCGCACTCCTCCCGCGCCCGTATCGCTGCGCCGAGTGCGTCCATGTGGCTGGTTCGCCTCGTCTCAAATCGGCCAAAACGACCCAAACGGTGCACTCGGCGAAAGTGCAGGGGCTCGTGCGCGCACGAGCGCGGGAGCGAGCGCCCAGCGGGGGCATCAGATGTAGATCGCTGGGTCGAGCCACGCCTCGTCGCGCGCGGCAACGCGTTGCGCTGGAGCCTGCGCCGTCGAGCGCGGGCGGGCGACGCCGGGGATGCCGACAATCACCGAGTCGGCCGGCGCGCTGTGCACGACCACCGAGTTCGCTCCGATGACGCTACGCGCGCCAATTCGGATGTCGCCGAGCACCTGCGCGCCGGCGCCCACCATGACGCCGTCCTCGAGCGTCGGGTGCCGTTTGCCGCCGCCGTGCGACTTTCCGCCGAGCGTCACGCCGTGGTAGAGCATGACATCATCGCCGATGATCGCTGTCTCACCGACGACGACGCCCATGCCATGGTCGATGAAGAATCGGCGGCCTATCCGCGCGCCCGGATGGATCTCGACCCCGGTCAGGAAGCGTGCGACCTGCGAGAGCAGGCGTGCGGGGAGTCGTAGCCCCGGGGAAAGCCACCAGCGGTGCGCGACGCGATACGTCCAAATGGCGTGCAACCCCGAGTATGCGAGAAACACCTCGGAACCGTTGCGCGCAGCAGGATCATGGGTGCGCGCATTGGCGACGTCTTCGCGCAGTCGCGACAGGATGCTCACGGCAGCCGCTCAATCGACCGTGTTCTCATACAGGGAGGTCGACAGGTAGCGTTCGCCGAAGTCAGGAACGATTACGACGACCGTCTTGCCGGCGTTCTCGGGCCTTTTCGCGATTTGCACGGCCGCGTGTACTGCCGCACCCGCCGACATGCCGGCGAGAATGCCTTCGTCTGTCGCCAGTGCGCGAGCCATCGCAATGGCATCCTCGAAGCTCACGTCGTAGATCTCGTCGACGAGCGACAGGTCCATCACGTCGGGGATGAAGCTTGCTCCGATTCCCTGGATCTTGTTCGGGCCTGCGGGCTCTCCGGCCAGAACGCGCGAGGTGCTCGGCTCGACCGCGACGACCTGCACGCTCGGCTTGCGCTCCTTGAGCAGACGCCCCGAGCCGGTGACCGTGCCGCCTGTCCCCACCCCCGCCACGAAGATGTCGACTGCGCCGTCGGTGTCATCCCAGATCTCGGGTCCCGTCGTGGCGTAGTGGATGTCCGGGTTCGCAGGGTTTGAGAACTGCCTGGCCCAGACCGCGTTCTCGGTGTTGGCGACAATCTCTTTCGCCTTCTCGATCGCGACGACCATTCCACCCTCCGGCGGCGTTAACACCAGTTCGGCGCCGTACGCGCGCAGCACCGCACGCCGCTCGATGCTGGCCGACGACGGCATGGTGAGGATCGCCTTGTACCCGCGCGCCGCCGCAACCAGCGCCAGCGCGATGCCCGTATTGCCGCTGGTCGACTCGACGATCGTACCGCCCGGCTTCAACGCACCGGACGCCTCGGCTGCGTCGACGATCGCGACACCGATGCGGTCCTTTACGCTCGCCGCCGGATTGTAGAACTCGAGCTTGGCGAGCACGGACGCATCGGCGTCACCTGTCACGCGGTTCAACCGCACCAGGGGCGTGTGCCCGACCGTCTCGGTGATGTTCGAGTAGACGCGTGCAGCCATAGGGGAGCCTTTCACTGGGCGACGCGCACAAGGCAGCGCGCGGGCGGACTAGACCTTCAGCTTATTCTTGACGGGCGGCATCCGATGTCGTATTACGCGCGGGCGGTGACCACGCCGCACGCTGACCGCTTGATTCGACCGCACGACAGGAAGCAGCCCAGCCCATGACCGACGCCGACGAGACGCCAGCCACCGTCGGTGCAGCGCTGACGGAGGCCACAGCAGAGCTTGAGCGGGCAGGCGTGCCCGACCCGACCGTTGACGCGGAGCTCCTGATCGGGCACGTTCTGAATGTCAGTCGCGGTCGCATTCAGGCACTTGCGATGACGGATGCGGCGTTGCCTGCCGCCGACGCGGCATCCGTTCTCGTGTTGGTCGCGCGTCGCGCGGCGCGGGAACCGCTGCAGCACATCACGGGGCATGCGGCTTTCCGGTTGATCGAACTGGCCGTCGGCCCCGGCGTGTTCGTGCCGCGACCGGAAACAGAGTTGGTGGCGCAATTCGCCATTGATGCGCTGAGGGCGACCGCGGGAGCCGAGCCGATCGCCGTCGACCTCGGCACCGGCAGTGGCGCGATCGCCCTGTCCTTGGCCGTTGAGGTGCCGCACGCTCACGTCTACGGCGTCGAGAATTCAGCCGAGGCGTTCGAGTGGACCACCCGCAATTTCCGGCAGACGGATCCCGGCAACGCGACAGCCGTGTTCGCCGACCTCGCGGATGCCCTGCCCGAGCTCGACGGGCGCGTGTCGGTCGTCATCTCCAACCCCCCGTACGTGCCGAACGATGCGGTTCCTCGCGACCCAGAAGTGCGGCTGTTCGACCCGGCACACGCCCTGTACGGCGGAGCCGACGGGCTGGATGTCGTGCACCGCGTATCGCAGACGGCACTACGTCTTCTTCACCCGGGAGGCACGCTCGTGATCGAGCACGGCGAACTGCAGGGAGCGGCGATCCGCGATTTGCTTACGGCAGACGGATGGCGCGCTGCGCGAACACACCCGGATCTCACGACACGCGATCGGGCGACGACGGCGCTGCGCTGAACGTGTCCGTTTCGGACGAGAGTGCCCCCATTGGCGGGCGCTCTCGTCCGAAACGGGAACTGTCGCCACGTGGACTCAGACGCGCCTGCGCGCTGCCTTCTCCGCCTGCTTCGCGGCACGTTCGCGTGCCTTCGCAACCGCCTCTCGCTCGCGCTTCTGCAGGTCACGCAACTGCACCTCTACCTCGCGACGCTTCTTGGCGATCTCGCGGACGGCCGGATCTTTCGCATACAACTCGCTACGCTCGCGTGCTTCGTCGTATTCACGCGGGCCCTCAGCGTCATCGGTCTCGCTCGCGCGTGTGTCCAAGCCTCGTGTGTCCAAATAGTGCTGAACGCCGTCGAGCAGCCGCTCGAGCCCGAACGCGAAGTCGTCGAATGAGTCGTCGGTGTACCCGCCCGAGATGATCACCGGGCGCAGGTATGGGAAACGTTCCTCGGTGACGAGTTCGGCCAGCGCCGCGGCAAAAGGGGCGCCGGACACGGTCCCAAGGTCTGCGCCCGCTCCCATGGCCGAGTTGATGTCGTGCTCGATGCCGCCGACCGTGCGCGCATACCCGCTGACCAGCAGGATCGTGGCCATTTTCTCCTGATCAGACAGCGCGGTCGACTCCAATGCGCGCAGTCCTGAGTCGACGGTGCGCAACTGATTCGGGGTGATCGGCACGCCCGAGATCGGGATCTCCACGAACCATGGGTGGATTCGGAGCGCGCTGAGGCTGGCGAGTGTCCACTGGCGCAACTGCGCGCGCCAGTCATCGTCGGGCCGACCGGGGGGTGTTTCGAAGCCCGCAACGGCATCCTGCATCAGCAGCAGCAGGTCGTCCTTGCTGGTGACGTAGCGATACAGCGACATGGTGGTGTAACCGAGGGATGTGGCGACCCGGCTCATCGAGACGGCGCTCAGCCCGTCTGCGTCGGCGATCTCGATCGCGGTCTCGACGATGCGCTCGATGCTCATTTCTCGCTTCGGGCCGCGTTGCGGCGATTCCGCGACACCCCACGAGAGGGCGACGGCGTGGGGGAGCGCATTGTCGGGGATCTCGCCCATGTGGTCTCCTTTGCCGACCCGCTCGGCTCGAGGCCGATACGAGCAGTCAGTCTAGTGGGCCTGCTGGAGCGCCCCCGGGTGATGGGTGGGCACGACCGGGTGGGCAGCGCCTGTTGCCGTGCTCACCCGTCACGCGGGGTGCCTGTGCCGCCCTACTTCGCAACGCGCGAGCGGTACAGCGACGCTGCGGCGGCATAGCTGACCATCAGGATGCCGGCCAGCCAGGTCAGCGCAGGCCAGATGGCGGCGGCATCCGGGTTGGTCCCGGTCAGCAGGTCACGCAACCTCTCGATGATCGGTGTGTACGGTTGGTGGTCAGCGAAGCCGCGCAGCCAGGCCGGCATGGTGTCGACTGGAACGAAACCGCTGGAGACATACGGCAGGAACAGGAACACGAAGTTGATGCTCGCTGCAGCATCGACACTGAGCACGAGCCCCGCCGCGCACGCGAGCCAGGTGAAGGCCAGAATGACCAAGACGGCAAACGCTATCGCGGCGATCCAGCCGCCGAAATCGGCAGCTGGTCGCCAGCCGAGCAGCAGCGCCACGCCGACGACCGGCACGCTCGCGGCGAGATTGCGCACGACGCTTGCAATCACGTGGCCGAACAGCACGGATGAGCCGAAGATCGGCAGCGTCTTGAACCGGTCGATCGTGCCGCTCTTCATGTCCTGGGCTACGGCGACGGCGGTGGCCGCCGAACCGAAGCCGAGGCACAGGATGAGCGTGCCGGGCACGACGTAGTTGACGTAGCCGCCGTCCTTCTGGATCGCTCCTCCGAAGATGACGACGAACACGAGCATGATCGAGACCGGTATTGCGAACGCGGTGATCAGTCCGTCGACGCTGCGCAGCGTTCTCCGCAGCTCCCGCCCGACCATGGCCGAAATATCGGTGAGCGCGCCGGCAAGACCACTTTTCAGCGGCCGGGGCGGTGCGTTCCACGTGGTCGGTCTGTTCCTGATCGTGGTGCTCATGCTGCGACCTCCTGGTTCCGTGCGGCGGACGTATCCGCCGCACGCGCCGCATCCGCGGTGGATGTCGTGTGTCCGGTCAACGCCAGGAACACGTCGTCGAGCGTTGGTTTGATGATCGCGATGTTCGCGACGGCGAGCGCACGGGCATCCGCAGTGGCGAGCAGTTCGCGGATGGTAGCGACGGGCTCCGTCGTCGGAACCCGGATGCTCAGGGTTTCGCCGTCGGCGCCCGCCCGCGGTAGCGCGAGTGACTTCGCGGCGTCGAAACTGCGCTGGTCTTCGAATGTGAGCTCGATGTGCTCGCCGCTCACGCGGTTCTTCAGCTCACTCGCCGTGCCGCGGGCGATCACCGCACCGCCATCGATCACGGCGATCATGCCGGCAAGCTGGTCGGCTTCTTCGAGATACTGCGTCGTCAGCAAGATGGTGGTCCCGGCATCCGCGAGTTCACGCACGACCGCCCACATCTGCGTCCGGCTGCGTGGGTCGAGCCCGGTGGTCGGCTCGTCGAGGAAGACGACAGGCGGGCGCGCGATCAGACTGATGGCCAGGTCGAGCCGGCGCCGCATTCCGCCCGAGTAGGTGCGGGCCGGTCGGCCCGCGGCGGCGACCAGCTCGAACTGTTCGAGCAGTTCGTGCGTGCGGGCACGGGCGGCTCGCGAGCCGAGGTGGGCGAGCCGCGCCATCATTGCGAGGTTCTCCTCACCCGTCTGGAACTCGTCGACGGATGCGTACTGGCCGGTCAGGCTGATCACGCCGCGTGCTGTCTGCGGATTGCGGAGCACGTCGATTCCGTCGATGTGCGCCGCGCCGGCATCCGGTTTGATCAGGGTGGTCAGGATGTTCACGATCGTGGTCTTGCCCGCGCCGTTGGGGCCGAGCAGGGCGAAGATATCGCCCCGGGCGACGTTCAGGTCGATCCCGTCGAGGACGTTCGTCGCTCCGTAGCGCTTCTTCAGCCCACGTACGGCGATCATCGGTTGCGTTGCAGTCATGGTCTCCTCCGTTCAATCTGTTTAGCTCGTACAGTCTGTGTATTGGATACACAACATGTAGACCATACACAGTAGCGACAGTTGCGTCAAGGCCAATCCGTTCCCGGTGCGTGTCAGCGGGCGGCGAATGCCTCAAGTGCGGCTTGCAGGCCGGCGGTGTCGTAGCCGTTGTCGGTGTGACGCAATTGATAGCCGTGCATGCCGGCGTCGATCGCGCCCTGCACGTTCTCGGCAGAGTCGTCGATCAGGATGGCGTCGGCCGCATCCACGCCGAAGCGCCCGAGTGCTCGGGTGTAGATCCGACGTTCCGGCTTCCGGGCACCGAGGATCGCCGAGATCAGATCGTTACCCTGAAGCAGTGCGTGCGCCTCTGGGGCGAGGTCGGGCAGACAATCGTAGAACGGGATCGGATTGTTCGACAGCAGCGATGTCGTGCCGTGGCCGGCGGCCCAGCGCAGTGCGGCGATACTCCCGGGGACGACCGTCATGGCGACGGCTCGCGCGCGTTTCCACTGAGCAAGACTGAGTTTTGAGCCTGTCACCAGGCGAAATGCTGCGAGATACTCCTCGGAGGTGCTGTAAACGCCCGCCTCTGCAGCACGTTCGTGCCCCCCGGCCCACCACGTCGATGCAAGGTGGTACTGGCTGGCTCCGGTGAATTCTGCCAGTGCGGGAAGGCGTTTTCGGAAGTCGTAGTCGTAGAGTGTGTCGTCACAATCGAAGAAGTAGAGGTCCATCGCGTCCAGTTTCGCCTGAGCGGCCTCAACTATCATTGTGCCGACATGCCAACACTTTACGACTGTTCCGTCGCCTCAGAACTTCTCACCGGTACCCGGCTGGCGCGCGCCGCCATCGGGCGAGGCGAGCTCATCGTCATTCCGACGGATACGGTGTACGGTTTGGCCGCCGATGCGTTCACCGCGACTGCGGTCGCTCGGCTCCTCACAGCGAAGGGTCGTTCTCGGCAGTCACCTCCTCCCGTCCTCATTCCGGGCCTTCCGACGCTGGATGCCCTTGCCGCAGAGATCCCGGACGAGGTGCGGGCGCTGGTCGGCGCGTACTGGCCGGGCGGTCTGACCGTTGTGCTACCGGCGCAGCCGTCGTTGGCGTGGGATCTCGGCGAGACCCACGGCACTGTCGCGTTGCGAATGCCGAGCAGCACGATAGCGCTCGAGCTGCTCGCTGAGACCGGCCCATTGGCCGTTTCGTCGGCCAATCTCACCGGCCGTCCGGCTGCGCACACCGCGCAGGATGCCGAACGCATGCTCGGCGAGTCAGTTTCCGTCTATCTCGATGGCGGCACCGTCGGAAACGCCGAGCCAGACGGCGATGTCGCGCACGAGGCATCCACGATCGTCGACGCGACCCGATTGGCCGCCGGGACGGGCGGATTGCGCATCCTTCGCCACGGTGTGATTTCGGACGCACAGCTGCGTGACATCGTCGGAGACGCACTCGAAGACGAGAGCCCGTCCCGCACGTGACCTTCCTTGTCCTGCTCGCACTGGCAACTGCCATCGTCACCTTCGGGTTCTCGGTGGTGGTCTACAAGCTGGCGCTTCGGTTCAAGCTGTATCCCGCGATCCGCTCGCGCGACGTGCACACCCGTCCGACGCCGCGGCTCGGTGGTGTTGCGATGTTCCTCGGCATCGTCGTCGCGTTCGGCATCGCGTTCCTCGCCTCATCGCGCATCGCGGTCGTCGGCGTCGTGTTCGCCGACCCTGCCCCGGTGTTCGCCATCCTCGGAGCCGCACTCCTGATCGTGCTCGTCGGCATCGCCGACGACCTCTGGGACCTCGACTGGATGACCAAGCTCGCCGGTCAGTTCGTGGCGGCGGGCCTGGTCGCCTGGCTCGGTGTGCAGATCTACTCCCTGCCGATCGGCGGCATGACCGTCGGGTCGCCCTGGATGAGCGTCGCGATGACGGTGATCGCCATCGTGCTGGTCATGAACGCCATCAACTTCATCGACGGGCTCGACGGCTTGGTCGCCGGTGTTGCTCTGATCGCGAACGGCGTGTTCTTCCTGTACAGCTATCTGCTGACGGTGCGCACCAGCCCGTCGAACTATTTCAGTCTCGCCTCAATCATCGCCGTCATCCTGGTTGGAGCGTGCGCAGGGTTCCTGCCGTTGAACTGGCATCCGGCGAAGATGTTCATGGGGGACACCGGTGCGATGCTCGTCGGCCTGCTGATGGCGACGAGCGCCATCGCCGTCACCGGGCAGCTCAACACTGCGACGATCGAAGGGCTGGGGCGCTCGAACCTTTTGCCGACGTTCATTCCGATCATCTTGCCGTTCGCCATCCTGGTCATCCCGCTGTTGGACTTCGGGCTTGCGGTCGTGCGCCGGCTCCAGGCGGGCAAGTCGCCGTTCAGCGCGGATCGAAAGCACTTGCATCATCGCCTGCTCGACATGGGACACTCGCACCTGCAGGCCGTGCTGATCTTCTACGGGTGGACCGCGGTCATCTCGATCGGCTGCCTGCTCTTCTTCGTTGCGGGCCAGATCTGGATCCCGATCGGGTTCCTGGCCGTCGGCGTGATCGTGTGCGCTGCAATCACCCTTGCGCCGCTCGGACGCAAGAAGCCGACAACGCCGTCGACACAGCAGCAACCGCTGCACCACTCACTGAACAAAGACGCACGATGACCAGCCCCACCCCTTCGTGCCCCGTGCCGAACTCGCACCCCGTACCTCCACGGAAGGAATTGAAGCCATGACGCTACCCGAGGAACACGCGGTGCCTGCCGGCGGCGCGAAGGCCGGAGCGGCCCGGATGAGCGCGACGCCGATCTTGGCTCGTGCCTTGCGCGATGGAGGCATCTTCGCCCTCGTGGTCGCCGTGGTCGCCGGCGCGATCGGAATGCTGACCGCCGGTCTCCCCGGACTGTACGGTGGACTGCTGGGAGCGGCGACGGCAGCCGCCTTTCTCGGGCTCACCGCCGGCAGCATGCTCGTGGCAGGTCGGGTGACGAAGGGCGACCAGACGACGCCGGTGTTCTTCGGAATTGTGATGGGAACCTGGGTGCTGAAACTCGTGCTCTTCATCGTTCTTCTGCTCTGGCTCGGCCGACAAAACTGGTTGGATGGCCCAGTCTTCTTCTTCGCCGTGATCGCGGCGGTGATCGGCTCCCTGGTGATCGACTGCGTGGCATTCATTCGCGGGCGGGTGCCGTACGTCAGTGACGTGACCCTGCCACATCAGGGCGGATCGTCGTCCTGACCGACTCTCAGACTTTGCTAGACTAATCCCGCCCTGATCGATACCGTTCCCTGAGAACGATTCACGCCGGAGAACGCCCTGATAACGCCGCTACTCATCTCTACCGTCTCGTTTGTCTCAGTTGACAGTTCCGATGGTGGATTCCAAGGTCCGTCGATCTCCGATTTCTTCCCGCCGGAGATCCTGTTCGCCGGCACGCCGTTCGCGCTCAACCGGCTCATGCTCATCCGCATCCTCGTGGTGGTGGCGCTCGTTCTCTTCTTCTGGCTGGCGACGCGGAACCTCAAGGTCCGCCCCTCGCGCGGTCAGGTCGCGTTCGAATACCTCGTCGGCTTCGTGCGCAATGGAATCATCTACGATACGCTCGGCGAAGAACGCGGTCGCCGCTACGAGCCGATCCTGATGACGATGTTCTTCCTCGTGCTCGGCATGAACCTGACGGGATCCATTCCGGGTCTTCAGCTGGCCCCCACCGCGGCGATCGGCCTGCCGATCGTGCTCGCGATCATCGCGTGGGTCATGTTCGTCTACGCGGGCATGCGGGAAAAGGGCGGGCGATTCTGGAAGGACTCGCTGTTCCTCCCCGGCGTGCCATGGTTCCTCTACCCGCTGCTCGCCCCGCTCGAGTTCCTCTCCACGTTCATCGTCCGCCCCGTCACGCTCACGCTCCGTCTCACGATGAACATGATCTCGGGGCACATGCTGGTCGTGTTGTGCTTCACCGCAACGCAGTTCTTCTTCGTCACAGTGCTCGCCGACGGCAACCTGATGGGTTTGCTCGGCATCGGATCCTTCGCCTTCGGCCTCGCCTTCACCGCTCTCGACATCTTCGTCGCGGTACTGCAGGCGTACGTCTTCGCGATCCTGTCCGCCATCTACATCCAGCTGGCGGTCGCCGAAGAGCACTGACTCGCTCTCGACGGCCAGCACCGCAACAACCGTGAAACCTTGAAAGGAAATACACCGTGCATGTGAATATCGTCGGTCAACTCGCCCCGCTCGCTTTCGGCCTCGCCGTCATCGGCTCCGGTATCGGCGTGGGTTACGTCATCGGCAAGACGATCGAGTCGGTTGCCCGTCAGCCCGAACTGCAGGGACGGCTCACCAGCCTGATGTTCCTCGGTGTCGCGCTCACCGAGGCGCTCTGCTTCATCGCGATCGCTGTCGCGTTCATCCCATTCCCCGCGCCGTAATCGGTACCGCCCACACTCAACCGACAGTCAAGGAGTCTGAATGCTTCCCGCATTCATCACTGCAGCAACACAAGAGACCCAGAGCCCGGTCCTGCCGTCGGTCCCGGATCTCATCTGGGGAACCCTCGCGTTCGTCATCCTGCTGGTGTTCTTCATGTGGAAGATCCTGCCGCGCCTGAACAAGCTTCTCGACGATCGTCGCGACGCGATCGACGGCGGAATCCATCGGGCCGAGCAGGCGCAGGCCGAGGCCAACGCCGTACTTGAGCGCTACACGGCGCAGCTCGCCGATGCCAGGTTGGAAGCCGGGCACATCCGCGATCAGGCTCGGGCTGACGGCGCCGCCATCCTCGCCGAGCTGAAGGAGCACGCGTCGGCCGAGGCCGGCCGGATCGTCGCGAACGCGCAAGTTCAGATCGAGTCGGAGCGTGCGGCTGCTCTCGCCTCGTTGCGCGCCGACGTCGGGACACTTGCGCTCGATCTCGCGTCGACAATCGTCGATGAGGTTCTCTCCGACGACAAGCGTTCGGAGGCCATCGTCGACCGCTTCCTCGCAGACCTCGAAGCCGAAGAGAACTCGAAGGCGGGCAAGTAGTGGGATCCGCGACCCGGGAGTCGCTACTGAAAGCGAAGGCAGCCCTCGCCGACGCTTCGGTCGTGACCCTGTCGACGGGTGAGGATCTACTTGCGGCAGGCCGGGCGATTGAAGGTTCGATCGGGCTTCGCGCGGTCTTGTCCGGACCCACGGTCGAGGCGGCACGCACGTCGGCGCTACTGGCGAACATCTTCGGTTCGCTCGACCCGGTCGCGTTCACGCTACTGGAGGGCATCGCGGAGTCACGGTGGTCCAATCAGGCGCAGTTCCTCGACTCCATTGAGGAGATCGGCATCCGCGCGATCGTCCGCGCGGCCGGTGACGGCGCCACGATCGAATCCGAGTTGTTCGGCTTCTCGCGTGGGATCAGCGGCGACGCTCGACTCGAGTTGGCGATCGGCAGCAAGCTCGGCGATCCGGCGAACCGGGCAGCGCTTGTCGACGCGCTGTTGACTGGGAAGTCGAGTGCGGCCACGCTTGCCATCGCGCGTCACCTGGTGCAGAGTCCGCGCGGCCGTCGCATAGGCAAGTTGCTCGCCGGCGCGGCCGACATCGTGGCCGACGCGGCGGGAGCCGTCGTGGTCACGGTCACTGGGGCGGTCGAACCCACGTCGGCGCAGCTCGGTCGCCTCGGCACGCTACTCGCAGCCCAGTACGGTGGCACCCCGCGCCTCAACATCATCGTCGACCCCGACCTCGTCGGAGGGCTGCGCGTGCAGCTCGGCGATAAGGTCATCGACGGAAGCGTCGCGGCGCGCTTCGCCGATCTCCGTCTCCGACTCGCCGGCTGATCCCGGACACGACGCACGACACCCAAGGAAAACGAAATGGCAGACATAACCATCAGTCCGGACGAGATCCGGGCTGCCCTCAAGGATTTCGTAGACGGCTATCAGCCCGACACGACTACACAGACCGAGGTCGGCACGGTCGTCGATGCCGCTGACGGCATCGCGCACGTCGAGGGCCTTCCTGGTGCAATGGCCAACGAATTGCTCCGGTTCGCCGACGGCACGTTCGGCCTAGCGCAGAACCTCGATGAGAACGAGATCGGCGTCATCGTGCTGGGTGAGTTCACCGGCGTCGAGGAAGGCCAGCAGGTCACGCGTACCGGAGAAGTGCTCTCTGTCGCGGTAGGGGACGGCTACCTGGGTCGCGTCGTCGACCCGCTCGGCGCGCCGATCGACGGTCTCGGTGAGATCGCGACCGACGGCCGGCGCGCACTCGAACTGCAGGCGCCCGGCGTCATGCAGCGCAAGAGCGTGCACGAGCCGATGCAGACCGGCATTAAAGCGATCGACGCGATGATCCCGATCGGCCGCGGACAGCGTCAGCTCATCATCGGCGACCGTCAGACTGGCAAGACGGCGATCGCCATCGACACCATCATCAACCAGAAGGCGAACTGGGAGACCGGCGACCCGAGCAAGCAGGTGCGTTGCATCTACGTCGCGATCGGCCAGAAGGGCTCCACGATCGCCTCGGTCAAGGGCGCCCTCGAGGACGCCGGCGCGATGGAGTACACGACTATTGTCGCGGCCCCGGCTTCCGACCCGGCAGGCTTCAAGTACTTGGCGCCGTACACCGGTTCGGCGATCGGCCAGCACTGGATGTACGGCGGCAAGCACGTGCTGATCGTGTTCGACGACCTGTCGAAGCAGGCCGAGGCTTACCGCGCCGTGTCGCTGCTGCTGCGTCGTCCGCCGGGACGCGAGGCGTACCCCGGTGACGTGTTCTACCTGCACTCCCGACTGCTGGAGCGCTGTGCGAAGCTGTCGGATGAGCTCGGGGCGGGTTCGATGACGGGACTTCCGATTATCGAGACCAAGGCGAACGACGTCTCGGCGTACATCCCGACCAACGTGATCTCGATCACCGACGGCCAGATCTTCCTGCAGTCCGACCTGTTCAACGCCAATCAACGCCCGGCGGTCGACGTCGGCATTTCGGTCTCGCGTGTCGGCGGTGACGCCCAGCTGAAGAGCATCAAGAAGGTCTCCGGAACGCTCAAGATCGAGCTCGCGCAGTACCGAGCGCTCCAGGCGTTCGCGATGTTCGCCTCCGATCTGGATGCCGCCAGCCGGCGACAGCTGGAGCGCGGGGCCAGGCTGACCGAGTTGCTCAAGCAGCCGCAATACGACCCGTACCCGATCGAGGACCAGGTCGTCTCGATCTGGGCCGGAACGAATGGCAAACTCGACGAGGTGCCGGTCGAAGACATCCTTCGGTTCGAGAGGGAACTGCTGGATCACCTGCGACGCAACACGAAGGTGCTCGATACGTTGCGCGAGACCAACGTGCTCGACGATGCCACCGTCGCGACGCTCGAAGCCGAGGTCGATGCATTCAAGCTCGAGTTCCAGACCGGGGCGGGCAAGCCGCTCATCGCACCGGGCAGCGAGCACTTCGACGAGATCGCCCCGGAAGACATCGCGCAGGAGCAGATCGTCAAAGCCCGCCGCTAGACGTTTCGGCTCGTCACCGAGCACCGCACCTAAGAAGCAATAGGAAGACAGGAGAGACATGGGAGCGCAGCTTCGGGTCTACCGGCAGAAGATCAAATCTGCCCAGACGACCAAGAAGATCACCCGTGCCATGGAGTTGATTTCTGCCTCGCGCATTCAGAAGGCGCTGCAGCGCGTCAGCGCATCCGAGCCGTACACGCGCGCCGTTACCCGCGCGGTGTCGGCCGTTGCTGCGTATTCGAATGTCACACACGTGCTCACCACGGAGCCGGAGAGGGTCGACCGCGCCGCGGTCGTGATCTTCTCATCCGACCGCGGTCTGGCCGGAGCGTTCAACACGAATGTCGTCAAGGAGGCGAGCGAGCTTGCTTCGCGACTGCAGTCAGAAGGCAAAGAAGTCGTGTACTTCCTTGTCGGCCGCAAGTCCGTTGCCTACTTCAACTTCCGCAAGCGCGTGGTTGAGAAGTACTGGGTCGGACAGACCGACAACCCCGACTTCGCACTCGCCAAGGAAATCTCGAGCACGGTCGTCGAGGCGTTCCTCCTCGACACCGCGGACGGCGGGGTCGACGAGATCCACATCGTTTACAACCGCTTCATCTCGCGTCTGACCCAGATCCCCGAAGTCGTGCGCTTGCTGCCGCTGGAGATCGTCGAGGGCGTCGAGCAGCCCGAGGCGAATGTGGCGCTGCCGGAGTACGACTTCGAGCCGGACGTCGAGACCGTGCTCAACGCGCTGTTGCCGGTGTACATCGAGAGCCGCATCTTCAATGCGATGCTGCAATCGGCCGCGGCCAAGCACGCGGCGACGCAAAAGGCGATGAAATCCGCCAGCGACAACGCGGACAAGCTGATCACCAACTACACGCGACTGGCCAACAATGCGCGCCAGTCCGAGATCACACAGCAGATCTCCGAAATCGTGGGCGGCGCCGATGCGCTCGCCACAACGAAGTAACGTTTCCTTTACGAGAGAGACAGAAGAAATGACACCGACCGCCACAGCCGAAACCCAGGGCACGGCCGCCGAGACCGTAGGCGGCACCGGCCGCATCTCCCGGGTCACCGGTCCCGTCGTCGACATCGAGTTCCCCCACGACGCGATTCCGCATATCTACAACGCGTTGAAGACGACGATCGCCTTCAGCGGCGATGAGGAGGAGGCGCACGAGATCACGCTCGAGGTTGCTCAGCATCTCGGAGACGACCTCGTGCGCGCGATCGCGCTCAACCCGACGGACGGACTTGTTCGCGGCCAGGAGGTGCGCGACACCGGAGCGCCGATTTCGGTTCCGGTCGGCGACGTCACCAAGGGCAAGGTTTTCAACGTCATCGGCGAGGTGTTGAACGCCAAGCCCGGCGAGAAGATCGAGATCACCGAGCGCTGGCCGATCCATCGCAAAGCCCCGGCGTTCGACCAGCTCGAGTCGAAGACCACGATGTTCGAGACCGGCATCAAGGTCATCGACCTCCTCACCCCGTACGTGCAGGGCGGCAAGATCGGCCTGTTCGGCGGTGCCGGTGTTGGCAAGACCGTGCTTATCCAAGAAATGATCCAGCGCGTCGCTCAGGATCACGGCGGTGTGTCCGTGTTCGCCGGTGTGGGTGAGCGAACCCGTGAGGGCAACGACCTCATCCACGAGATGGAGGAGGCCGGCGTCTTCGACAAAACCGCGCTCGTGTTCGGCCAGATGGACGAGCCGCCGGGAACGCGTCTGCGCGTCGCGCTGAGCGCCTTGACGATGGCCGAGTACTTCCGCGATGTGCAGAAGCAGGACGTGCTGTTGTTCATCGACAACATCTTCCGCTTCACCCAGGCCGGCTCCGAGGTCTCCACTCTGCTCGGTCGCATGCCGTCGGCCGTGGGTTATCAGCCGAACCTCGCCGACGAGATGGGCGTTCTGCAGGAGCGCATCACCTCAACGCGTGGTCACTCGATTACGTCGCTGCAGGCCATCTACGTTCCCGCCGACGACTACACCGACCCGGCTCCGGCAACGACATTCGCACACCTCGACGCAACGACCGAACTCTCCCGCGAGATCGCATCCCAGGGCCTGTACCCGGCTGTAGATCCGCTGACCTCCACCAGCCGCATCCTCGATCCGCGCTACCTGGGTGAGGACCACTACCGAGTGGCGACCATCGTGAAGCAGATCCTGCAGAAGAACAAGGAACTGCAGGAAATCATCGCGATCCTCGGTGTCGACGAGTTGTCGGAGGAAGACAAGATCACGGTGTCGCGTGCGCGCCGCATTCAGCAGTTCCTTTCTCAGAACACCTACATGGCGAAGAAATTCACCGGTGTCGAGGGCTCGACCGTTGCGCTCAAGGACACCATCGAGTCGTTCGACGCGATTGCACGCGGCGACTTCGACCATGTGGCGGAGCAGGCGTTCTTTAACGTCGGGTCGATCTCCGACGTCGAAGAGAAGTGGGCGAAGATCCAGAAGGAGAACGGCTAGCCATGGCTTCGTCGCTGAAGGTGAGCATGGTTTCCGCCGAACACGAGGTGTGGACGGGCGCGGCCACGATGGTTGTGGCAAAGACGGTCATCGGCGAGATCGGGCTCATGGCGGGTCATCAGCCTATGCTGGCGATCTTGGCGCAAGACGGTGAGGTGCGGATGACGTTGCCCGACGGTGAGAAGCTCACGGCCAGCGCGTCGGACGGCTTCCTCTCGTTCGAGAACGACACTGTCACGATCGTGGCAGGCAAGGCCGAGCTGCGCTGAGGCGATGGTCGAGACAGGGGAACAGGTCGTGGAGCGTCAGTTCGGGGATGTCAGCATCCCGATTCTGGTGGCGATGGCGGGCCTGCCTGCCGCGGGCAAGACGACCATCGCCGAAGTAATCGGCGCGCGGTTGAATGCCACGATCGTCTCCGTAGACCCGATCGAGTCGAGCATTCTTCAGGCCGGCATCGCACCGGATCAACCGACGGGTCTGGCTGCCTACCTGGTTGCTGGGACGCTCGCCGAGCAGGTCCTGATGTCAGGGCGCACCGTGGTCGTCGACGCGGTCAATGCCGTGGAACCTGCCCGGTTGCAGTGGCGCGAGCTCGCGGCGCGTGCCGACGTCGCACTCCGCGTGATCGAAGTCGTGTGCTCTGACGAAGGATTGCATCGCCGGAGGCTTGAGAAGCGCATCCAGCAGCTGCCGCAGTTGCAGGAGAAATCACGACGTGCGGTCGAACAGAGCCTCGAAGACTACCAGGAGTGGAAAGGGGCGGCCGCTTCGTTGCCGCGCATCACGCTCGACACGGTCGCTCCGCTCGGTCAGAACGTCGCAGCGGCGCTCGCTTTCCTCGACCGCTAGCGTGCCAGCGGTTAGTGTGCCGAGGGTTAGGGTGCCCGGGTGCTGATCCTGCTCCCGCCGTCCGAGACCAAACGCGACGGTGGAACAGAGGGTTCCAAGCTCGATTACCGGCAACTGCGCTACGGCCAGCTCAACGGGCTGCGGCGCGCGACTGTGCGGGCGCTGCGTGAGCTTGCGCGCGACCGCGAGGCAACGATCGCGGCGCTGTCGCTCGGGCCGACCCAACACGAGGAGGTCGCACACAACCGTGCGGTCAGCCGATCGCGTACCATGCCCGCCGCCGATCGTTACACCGGCGTTCTGTTCGATGCACTCGACGCACAGACCCTTTCGCGCGACTCTCGCGCGTATCTCGGGCGCAACGTCGTTGTGCACTCGGCGTTGCTCGGACCGATCGGGGCGCTCGACCCCATTCCCGAGTATCGGATGTCGCACGGCTCGCGATTGCCCGGCATACGGATGAAATCGCACTGGGCAGCGCCCGTCGAATGCGTGTTGGCAGCGGAGTCTGGCCTCATCGTCGACGCCAGGAGCGAAGCGTATGCGCAGCTCGGGCACGCGCCGCGCCGCGCCGCTTCCGTGTTTTTGCGGGTGGTCGCGACGGATGTCGCGGGCAAACGGCGTGCCCTCAATCACTTCAACAAGCACGCCAAAGGCGCGCTGGTGCGTGCACTCGCGCAGTCCGGAGTCGAGTTCGAATCCGTCGACGCGCTCATCTCGGGCGCAGGACAACACGGATTCCGGCTCGAGCGTGGCGCCGGCCGCGGTCCAGGCGACCTCGATGAACTCGAACTGATCATCTGAACGCACTCGCCCCCAGTTGCGGGGACATATTGCGCGACACGGTCGACGTGGGGGAGCGCTTCACAAGAAACTGAGCTAAGCTCAGCATAGTTCAGTCGAGACTGGGCAGTTATCCGTCGTGTGAGGTGAGCGGAGGAATCCCGAGCTTAAACGGGGCCGGTGTGACTCGCAGAGTCCACGCGTCAGTGCCCCGCATTTGTCGGACCGGCGTGCCCGCGTTCCCAGAGTGCATCCCCTATGCAACTGAGTGCGGTCGCCCGATTGCGTGACTTCTATCGTCCATTGCCTGCGGTCGGGCACGTGCAATGGCCACCGTCACACAAGCGTCGGCGCGATCGCCAAGTGAGCGGCCGCCGGTCCGACTCCCCTTGTGGTGGATGCTCACGCGGCGAGGGTGATCGCTTCATGTTGCAGCAGCCACAGCTTCGTCGGGATGCCCTCTCCGCCCGTGTAGCCGGTGACGCGACCGCTCGAGGACAGCACCCGGTGGCAGCCGAGGATGATCGGCAGTGGGTTTGCGGCGACAGCACCGCCAATGGCGCGGCATGCCTCCGGTCTGCCGATCGCTGTACCCAATTCGCGATAGGAGCTGCGTTCTCCCCAGCGCAGCGCGGCGATCCGTTTCCAGACCGACCGTTGGAACGGCGTTCCTCCATAGTCGACCGGGAGGGTGAACGCCCTGCGCGATCCCGCGAAGTATTCGTCGAGCTGCGTGCACGCCAGCTTCAGCAGGGCTGTGCTGCGGTCCGGCCGATCGTCGTGCGGCAGCACTCCAGCACGCGCGATGGCGAGTGACGTGAGCCGAGTGCCATCGCTGGTGACCTCGATGCGACCGAGCGGGCTGTCGGTGCGGACGATGTAGTCCAGTGATTGTGTCATGCGGCGACGGTACCGAGCCGCCGTGATCGCTGCAGGCGGACTGCGGCGATCCGTGGAGTCCCGCCACATCCGAGCACTGTTGAGGACGAGGCGGGACCTCGCACGCATCGTTCGGGGCGTTCTGCGACCGGTACCCTGGAACCATGGCAGAAATCGAATACCGAAACCTCGGCGCCTCCGGTCTGATCGTTTCGACCGTCGGGATCGGCTGCAATAATTTCGGTCGCGCGGGCACGGCATCCGAAACGCAGCAAGGCACGAATGCGGTCGTCGACGCTGCCATCGACGCCGGTGTCACGTTGTTCGACACGGCGGACATCTATGGTGCAGAGCGCGGGCTGTCCGAGTCTCTGATGGGCAACGCGTTGAAGGGCAAGCGCGACAGCATCGTGCTCGCTACGAAATTCGGGATGGATATGCAGGGTGCCAACGGTCCGGACTGGGGCGCTCGGGGTTCGCGGCGCTACATCAGACTCGCAGTGGAAGCATCGCTGCGCCGGTTGCAGACTGATTGGATCGACCTCTACCAACTGCATCAGCCCGACCCGAACACGCCGATCGAAGAGACGATCGCCACGCTCGACGACCTGATCCGCGAAGGCAAAATTCGCTACATCGGTCATTCCAATCTCACCGGGTGGCAGATTGCGGAGGCCGAGTTTACGGCCCGGCTGGGCGGGCATCCGCGGTTCATTTCGGCGCAGAACGAATACAGCCTGCTGGTGCGCGACGCCGAGCGCGAGGTGCTGCCGGCCGTCAACCAGTATGGACTGGGCTTTCTGCCGTTCTTCCCTCTCTACAACGGATTGTTCACAGGAAAGTTCTCTCGATCAGGTGGGCCGTCAGACAGCAGGATCATGATGATTCGCAAACACCTTGTGGACAACGCTCCGTGGAACACGATCGAACGCTACGAGCAGTTCTGCCAGCAGCACGGTGTCAGCATGCTCGATGCCACATTCGCCTGGTTGCTTGCGCAGCCGGGGCTGACGAGTGTGATCGCGGGCGCGACCAAGCCCGAGCAGATCGTGCAGAACGCGCAGTCGGCGACGGCATGGCATCCGACGGGCGCCGAAGTAGCTGAGATCTCGGCGCTGTTCGCAGCCGCAGATCCCGACTAGCAGCTGTGGCAAACCATACGTCGGTCACCCGCAATAAAATGCTGTTGTGAGCATGTTGGACGTCGTTGCGCTTGTGGTCGCCGCCGTCGCCGTTGGATTCGGCGTCGTCGCCGTCGTGCGTGCGCGATCGGCCGAGGACAAGGCGGGCGCTGCCGCGGCGACTGCCGCTCGCGCAGGGGAGCGCGCAGAGTCGGCGGCGAATGACGCTGCACAAGCGATCGAACGAGCCGGCGCCGCCCGTGGGGACGCCGCCACCGCACTTGATCAGGCCACGAGGGCCAGGCAAGGGGTCGTGCAGGCGGAAGCGAACGCCGCGGCGGCCCATGAAGACGCGGAGCAGGCCCGGGCGGATGCAGAGCGCGCGCGACTCGACGCAGACACCGCGACCGGTGCGTTGGACAAGGTGCGCCGATCGATTGGTCCGTCAGGCGCCGCAGTCTCGTCAGGCGCCGCAAGCGCGGCATCTGTCGGCGAATCGGCCGAAGCATCCGCTCCCGCGGATCCTGTGGCCTGGAATCTGGAGCAGGTCAAACCCTCGATCTGGCTGGTGCGCAATACCGGCTCTGCCATCGCGCACTCTGCGCTGCTCACGGACGCGACACAACCGCCGAAATTCGTGCGCCCAGACGAAGTGATTCCCCGAGACGTATCTCCGGGTGATCACCTGCAGTTCCGGGTGCAGGCGACCCGCGGCGGGCCGCCCGCGCGCGTGCGGGTGATGTGGCGTGAGGACGGCGTCGCCGCACCGCAGACCTTCGATGTGACGATGCTTGCTGATTGAGACCGGCGTAGCCTCGAAGTATGAGTCGACGGGAGGGCGTGGAGGAAGACAAGACGCCGCGCTGCCCGAAGTGCGGCCGAGAACTCGAACCGGAACCGTTCGACGTCGACGGGCGCACGCACATCGCCTATCGCTGCCCGCGGCACGGCGTCGAAGCCATCGGCGACGACGCGCAATGAGCGTGTACTGATTGCGTATGTACGAACGAACGAACGAGCTAACGAGCTAACGAACTAACGGATCGAACAGAAGGAAGGTCACATGGCAGAATCGACACTGGGCAGTGCATTGGAACGCGAGCATCGCGACATCGACGGCGGGATCGAAGCGTTCGCAGCGGGGCTTGCTGCGGGCGGCACAGACACAGAACCGCTGATACGGGCAATGACCGGTCTGCGACGCCACATTTATCTCGAGGAAGAGTTCCTGTTCCCTCCACTGCGTGAGGCCGGTATGGTGATGCCGATCTTCGTCATGCTGAGGGAACACGGCGAGCTCTGGACCACGATGGACTCCGTGGATGCACTGCTCGTGGCCGACACCGACTCCGAGACCGTGCTGAGCGCGTGCCGAGAACTGCTTGCACAACTTGACGCCCACAACTCGAAGGAAGAGCCGATCATCTACACGAAGGCCGACACAATCCTCACCCAGGAAGCGAGCGCCGAGTTGGCTGCGTTCCTGAGCGCCGGGCAGATGCCGGCCGGTTGGGTCTGCGCGAAGGCAGCCTGATCACGGTTCTGCGAGCTCGTCAGTTGCGTGCCGGCTTTTCGAGATAGGTGTGCGTCTTCAGTTAGCCGTTCTTTTCCCGAATTCGCTTGCGGAGTGAGCGCACACTCACTTAGTATTCTTCCGTGGAAACCACAACGCGTCGCGCCAGCCCGATGTCGGTCGAGGACCGGCAGTCGATGATCGTGGATGCTGTCATACCGCTGCTTTTGGAGCACGGTGCGAACATCACGTCCCGTCAGATTGCGGAAAAAGCCGGGATCGCAGAGGGCACCATCTTCCGAGCATTCGGCGACAAAGAGACCTTGATCAGGGCTGCGGTTCAGAAGTACTTCGATCCGCAGCCGATGCGCGCGCAGCTCGCCGCTATCTCACAGCAGGATTCATTGCGGACGCGGATCAAGGCGGCTATCGGCATCCTGCAGGAGCGGTTCGGCGGAGTGATGGCGATGGTCTCCGCGCTCGGCCACAAGGAGCGGCCGCCGTACAGCCGAGATTCCTCGCGGCTCGAGTACGCCGGCATTGTCGCTCAGCTCGTGGAGCCCGAACTCGAGCAGTTGAACCTGCCGGCGGATCGCGTGGCGGCGCTGCTTCGACTTGTCGCGTTCTCCACCTCGATCCCGCAATTCAACGAATCGACGGGATTCACGCTCGACGAGCTCACAGACATCGTGCTGTTCGGCATCGTCGGCGACCCGCCGCCGACCATGCCAACGATAGCTCGACCGAAGAATCGGCGGCCCGCGGACATCGACAACGCAAACGACGAGATGACAGCTCGTGAGAACACAGCTCGTGAGAACACAGCTCGTCAGACCAATAACAAGGACAACACATGCTTTTGAAACTCCTGGGTCATTACCTTCGACCCCACTGGAGACTGTTGCTGGCGGTCGTCATTTTCCAACTCGCCCAATCCATCGCGTCGTTGTATCTGCCGACATTGAACGCGGACATCATCGACAACGGGGTCATCAAGGGTGACACGGGTTACATCCTGCAGCTCGGCGGGGTGATGCTGCTCATCACTCTCGCCCAGGTTGCGTGTGCGATCGCCGCCGTGTACTTCGGTGCGAAGGCGGCGATGGGCGTCGGACGAGACCTGCGCGGCGCCGTGTTCAATCGGGTCGGCGAATTCTCCGAACGAGAGGTGACGCACTTCGGCGCACCGTCGTTGATCACGCGCAACACCAACGACGTGCAGCAGGTGCAGATGCTCGTGCTGATGACCTGCACGCTGCTCGTGTCGGCCCCCATCCTGTGTATCGGCGGCATCATCATGGCCATGAACCAGGACCTCGAACTGTCCTGGTTGATCGCCGTGAGTGTTCCCGTTCTGCTGATTGCCGTCATCTTGATCATCGCCCGCATGGTGCCTCAGTTCCGCCGGATGCAGAAGCGCATCGACGCGGTCAACCGTGTGCTGCGCGAGCAACTGACCGGCATCCGCGTGATTCGCGCGTTCGTGCGGGAGGACATCGAGACGAAGCGGTTCGGGAAGGCGAACGCGGACGTCACGGAGACCGCATTGAAGGCCGGTCGCCTGTTTGCCCTGATGTTCCCGACCGTGATGTTCGTGCTGAACGTTTCGAGCGTGGCCGTGATCTGGTTCGGCGCTTTCCGGATCAACGACGGCTCGATGCAGGTGGGCACGCTTACCGCGTTCCTGAGCTACCTGATGCAGATTCTCATGGCCGTGATGATGGCAACGTTCATGTTCGTGATGGTTCCGCGCGCCGCAGTGTGCGCAGACCGGATTAGCGAGGTCCTGAACACCGAGTCGACGGTTCGCCCGCCCGCAAAGCCGGTTCTGACGCTTCCGGAGCACGGCTCGATCGAGCTGTTCGAGGTCGGTTTCGCCTACCCTGGTGCGCAGGAGCCCGTGCTGAGTGAAATCAACTTCCGGGTCGAACCGGGAACGACGACCGCGATCATCGGCAGCACCGGTTCGGGCAAGACGACGCTGATCAACCTGCTGCCGCGGCTGTTCGATGCGACGAGCGGCTCGGTGCTTGTCGACGGGGTGGACGTGGCGGAGCTCGACCCGGATTTGCTCTGGTCGCGCATCGGGCTGGTGCCGCAGAGACCGTACCTTTTCGCCGGGACGGTCGCGACCAACTTGCGCTACGGCAAGACGGATGCGAGCGACGACGAAATCTGGCGCGCACTGGAAATTGCGCAGGCGAAGGACTTCGTCGCAGAGATGGAGGGCGGGCTCGACGCTGAGATTGCCCAGGGCGGAACGAATGTCTCCGGTGGGCAGCGGCAGCGGCTGGCAATCGCGCGGGCCCTGGTCAAGCATCCGGAACTGTACGTCTTCGACGACTCGTTCTCTGCGCTCGATCTCGCGACGGATTCCCGCTTGCGGCGCGCTCTGCGCGCGAACGAGAAGGGAGCGACATTCGTGATCGTCGCGCAGCGCGTTTCGACCATCATCGATGCAGACCAGATTCTCGTGGTCGAGGACGGCCGCATCGTGGCCCGCGGGACACACGACGAACTCGTAATATCGTCGCCGACCTATGCAGAAATCGTTTCATCGCAGTTGACGGCCGAGGAGGCAGCATGAGCACCACCTCATCATCTCGAGATGCAGCCAGGCCGCCGGTGCGGCGTGGCCCCGGCGGCAGAGGCGGACCTTTCGGCGGCATAGGGATGCCGGCCGAGAAGTCGATGAACTTCGGTCCGAGCGCAAAACGACTACTCGGCCGGCTGCGACCAGAGGCCTGGCCGATCGTCTTGATCACGATCCTGACCGTCTTGAGTGTTGGCTTCTCCGTGCTCGGGCCGCGACTGCTCGGTAACGGCACCAACCTGATCGTCGCAGGGTTCGTCTCCAAGAGCCTCCCTGCCGGCACGACTCAGCAGCAGGTGATCGAGGGAATGCGCGCGAACGGGCAAGGCCAATTGGCCGACATGCTCAGCGGCATGCACTTGACGCCAGGGACCGGCATCGACTTCGGCGCGCTGTCGAGCATCCTGTTCTGGGTGCTGGCGTTGTACATCATGGCATCCGTGTTCTCCTGGTTGCAGGCGTTCGTGCTCAACGGCGTGACGCAACGCACGATGTACCGACTCCGCGAAGACGTTGAGGTGAAGATCCACAGACTGCCGTTGAAGTACTTCGACACCATGCAACGCGGCGAATTGCTCAGCAGGGTGACGAACGACATCGACAACATTTCACAGAGCCTGCAGCAAACACTGAGCCAGATGCTCACCTCGCTGCTGACCGTGGTAGGCGTGCTCCTGATGATGTTCCTGCTGTCACCGCTGCTTGCGCTGATCGCTCTCGTGACGATCCCGATCACATTGGTGATCACCACCGTCATCGCCAAGCGTTCGCAAAAGCTGTTCGTCGCCCAGTGGACCTACACCGGAACACTGAACGCGCAGATCGAAGAGGCGTTCACCGGGCACGCGCTTGTGAAGGTCTTCGGCCGGCACCGTGAGGTCGAAGAAGTCTTCCGACAGAAGAATGAAGAACTGTACAACGCCAGCTTTGGCGCGCAGTTCATCTCCGGGATCATCATGCCGGCGATGATGTTCGTCGGAAACCTGGTGTACGTGGCCATCGCGGCCGTCGGCGGGTTGCTTGTGGTTTCCGGAAGTATGCAGATTGGTGACGTGCAAGCCTTCATCCAGTATTCGCGGCAGTTCACGCAGCCGCTGAGCCAACTCGGATCGATGGCGAACCTGCTGCAGTCCGGTGTCGCATCCGCCGAGCGTGTTTTCGAGCTGCTGGATGCCGAGGAGCAGAGCGACGACCCAGACGAGCCGGTCAGCCCCGATGGCACCCGCGGGCGCCTGGCGTTCGAGCACGTTTCGTTCCAGTACTCGGAGGACAAGCCGCTGATCACAGACCTGTCCCTGATTGCTCAGCCTGGGCAGACCGTCGCCATCGTCGGTCCAACAGGTGCGGGCAAGACCACGCTGGTCAACCTGATGATGCGCTTCTACGAGCTCGACGAAGGGCGGATCACGCTCGACGGCGACGATATCGCGAAGATGACACGCTATGACCTGCGGTCACGGATGGGCATGGTGTTGCAGGACACGTGGCTGTTCGAGGGCACCATTCGCGACAACATCGCATACGGCAGGCCGGGTGCGACAGAGGTGGAGATCGTCGAAGCGGCCAAGGCGACGTACGTCGATCGGTTCGTGCATTCGCTACCGGACGGCTACGACACCCTGCTTGACGATGAAGGTGGGAACGTGAGCGCGGGGGAGAAGCAACTGCTGACCATCGCGCGGGCGTTCCTCGCGCAGCCGAGCGTGCTCATCCTGGATGAGGCGACGAGTTCGGTCGACACCCGCACCGAGCTGCTCGTGCAGAAGGCGATGAGTGCTTTGCGCAAAGATCGCACGAGTTTTGTCATCGCGCACCGTCTGTCGACAATTCGAGACGCCGACCTCATCCTGGTGATGGAGGCGGGGCAGATTGTGGAGCAGGGCACGCATGCCGAGTTGTTGGCGGCCGGCGGTGCCTACTACACGCTGTACAACGCGCAGTTCGCCGGCGCAGCCGTCGACGAG
>DATCDQ010000011.1:0-14060 GCA_036510655.1 Microbacteriaceae bacterium
GAACTCGAGTCCGCGATTGCGGCCGCGGATGCAGCGCACCGCACCTGGTCGCGTTCGAGCACCGTCGCCGAGCGCGCCGCGCTGATTCGCCGCGTCAGCGAGTTGCACCTGGAACGTCGGCAGGAACTAGCCGAGATCATCGTGCGCGAGATGGGCAAGCCGATCGAACAGGCGCTCGGCGAGGTCGACTTCAGCGCGGACATCTACGGCTATTACGCCGACAACGCCGAAGCGTTGCTGCGCGATGAGCCGATCGCACTCCTAGCCGGAGACGGCTCGGCGCTGATCCGCCGCTCCTCACTCGGCGTTCTGCTGGGCGTGATGCCCTGGAACTTCCCCTACTACCAGGTCGCCCGCTTCGCCGGCCCGAACCTGGTCATCGGCAACACCATCCTGCTCAAGCACGCCGAGCAGTGCCCTGAGTCGGCCGCGGCGATCGAGCAGCTCTTCCACGATGCAGGCTTCCCGACCGGTGCGTACACGAACATCTACGCGTCGCACGATCAGATCGCGACCGTCATCGCCGACAAGCGCGTTCAGGGCGTTTCGCTCACCGGCTCGGAGCGAGCAGGCGCAATCGTTGCCGAGATCGCCGGCCGCAACCTGAAGAAGGTCGTGCTGGAACTCGGCGGCTCAGACCCGTTCATCCTGCTCTCCACGAACGACCTCGACGCGACAGTCGAGTCTGCAGTGGCCTCCCGGCTCGACAATAATGGGCAGTCCTGCAACGCGGCCAAGCGGTTCATCGTCGCAGACGACCTGTATGAGCCCTTCCTCGAGAAATTTGCGGCGGCAATGTCAGCGCTCAAGCTCGGTGATCCGTCGACGGAGGGCACCGATCTCGGCCCGCTCTCCTCTGCGAAGGCAACGGAAACGCTGACCGAGCAAGTCTCGCGTGCGGTCGCCCAGGGGGCGACGCTCGTCACCGGAGGCACCGCGGAGGGTAACTTCTATGCCGGCACGGTGCTGACGGATGTCAAGCCCGGCTCGGATGCCTTCCACGAGGAGTTCTTCGGCCCAGTCGCGCAGGTCTTCCGCGTCGCCGACGAGGCAGCAGCGATCGCGCTGGCCAACAACACGCCGTTCGGCCTCGGCTCGTACGTCTTCACGACGGACCCGGATCAGGCGCTCCGAGTCGCAGACGGCATCGAGGCGGGGATGGTCTTCGTCAACGTCGTCGGTGCCGATGGCGCCGAGTTGCCCTTCGGCGGCGTCAAGCGAAGCGGTTCCGGCCGCGAGCTCGGCCGCTTCGGTGCAGACGAATTCGTCAACAAGAAGATGATCCGCATCGGCTGACGCTGCGCGTGCGCCTGCGCCTGCGCACTGGCAGGGACGGCACGTAACGCTGGCCCGGAGTCTTCACGATAGACCGGACCGGATAGCGCTATCCAGTCCGGGATAGCGTTGAAACTCCGGGCTTGCGTCAAGCCATTTTCACGACGCCCTGACCACAAGTCGACTTTCACGACGCCCCGACCACAAGTCAACGGCGCCAGAAGGCAATGCCATCCTGGTCGCCGAGAAGCCGCGCGCTGGAACGCGACCACCAGCTGCCGCCCTGAAAGGGGCGCTCAGCGCGTGCGCCGCGCCGACATCTCTTCGATCTCGGCGCGGCGCAGCGTCACGATGCGGCGCAGCACCGCTTCGGGCAGCTGCCGGTCCGCAGAATAATGGATGCTGCCCGTCGTCGTCTCAAAACCGGGCACGTCATCGACTACGGCGTGGATCACGTTTCCGCTGTAGGGGTACAGCGACAAAAAGTTCTTGGCACGCAGACTCGCAATGAGGCCCTTGCTCCGGTACAGCAGGGCAGCCATGGCATAACTCAGGCCCTCTTCTGCCTCTGGGATGATGTCGCGTGCGATCGAATAGACGCGTTCGAGCGCATCACGATCGGGCCCATCGATGGTCTCCAGGTACTCGCTGACGGCGCCCATGCTGTGAGACTACTCGTGCGTGATCCGTTACGCTCGTCCAGATGATTTCGTCCTCTGGCTCGCAGCTGCGCTCGCCGCACCTGCGCTCGCCGCACCGGCCGGATCGCACGCTCGGTGTCGACGGGCTAGTCAATGCCCGCGACCTCGGCGGGCTGCGCCGCAGCGACGGGTCGACCACACCGCGCGGCGCGTTCTACCGTTCGGAGAACATCGACTCGGTCACGCCGGCGGGCTGGGAGCAACTGCGGGAGACCGGCATCCGCTCTGTCGTCGATCTGCGCCAGCCGGATGAGCGTGCTCGCGACACACAGGCGCGCCCCGACTGGCTGACGACGCTTGAGGTCGACCTCGACGGGTTGGAGAACCGCGCATTCTGGCAAGACTATTGGGACAACGGCCTGGTCGGCACCGCGCTCTACTTCCTGCCGCACCTGCGGGCACTACCAGAACGCAGCGGTTCCGTACTTCGGGCACTGGCGGATGCCCCGCCCGGCGGCGTGCTCTTCCACTGCATGGGCGGGCGGGATCGCACCGGTCAGATCGCCATGTTGCTGCTCGCGGCCGCAGACGTCGAGGCGAAAGAGATCGTCGACGACTACCTGGAGACGGTGCGTCTCGGTGAGGTGCGCGCAGCATCCGGTGGTTGGGAGAACGCCGAGCCACGAATCGAGGCGTTCTGCGTCGCGCACGGCACGACGACGGAGGGCGCATTCCGCGACGCGCTGGCCGGCCTGGACCTGCCTGCGTTCTTTGCGGCCGCCAGGCTGGATGCTGAGACGATCACCTCTGCGCGCACGTGGCGCGGCGCGCTGCCCGCGTGACCGCGACCCGCTCACAGCCCAGAACCCTACCGCGGCTCGCCGACCGACGCGAACGCATCCCACATGGCTGCATAACGGCCGCCGCGCGCCAGCAACTCATCGTGCGAGCCGACTTCGGCGATCGTGCCGTGATCGAGCACGATGATGCGGTCGGCAGCCTGCGCGGTCTGCAGCCGGTGCGCAATCACGACGGTCGCGCGGCCGCGGGCGACGCGCTGCATGGCGGCGGAGACGTGCCCCTCTGTGGCGAGGTCGAGGTTGGAGGTTGCCTCGTCCAGCAGTAACAGCACGGGGTCGACCAGTTCGGCGCGGGCGAGCGCGATCAGCTGCCGCTGGCCCGCCGACAGTGATCGGCCGCGCTCTGAGATCTCGTGCAGGTAACCACCGCCCAGCTCGGCAATGAAGTCGTGCGCTCCGACGGCGCGAGCGGCCGCCTCGACAACCGCATCAGAGGCATCCGGTCGACCGTAGGCGATGTTGTCGCGGATGCTGCCCGTGAAAAGGAAGGCCTCCTGCGGCACATACCCCAGCTGCAAGCGGAATGCGCGCAGGTCAAGCTCGCGCAGATCGAACTCACGCAAATCAGGCCCGCCCAGGTCCTGCCTGCGCACGTCGCGCCCGTCAACGTGCACCCGCCCGGAATCCGGATCGTAGAAGCGTGCGAGCAGCTTCATCACTGTCGATTTTCCGGCGCCGGTCTCGCCGACCAATGCGACGGTTTCGCCGGGCTCGATCTGCAGGTCGATGCCTTTCAAAGCCTCCGGTGCGCGCGCGAATTGGGCATCGGCCGACAGAGCAAGGTGCGCGTCTCGAGGGCCGCGCAATTCGCCGGCGCCGATTCGCGGAGCATCCGACGGCACCGGATACGCGAAGTGCACGTCGTCGATCCCGATGCGGCCGGTGAGGCGGCCGGGATCGCGGGCGTCATCCCCCTCGGGGGTCAGCGACTCCAGCTGCATCAGGTCGGATATTCGCCGGACAGACACCCGGGTCTGCTGCCACGAGTCGAACACCTGCGAGAGCTGTTGAATCGGCGAGAAGAACATATCGATGTAGAGCATGAACGCGATGAGCGCGCCGGTCGTGAGTTGCCCCGAGACGATGAGCGTCGCGCCAACGCCGAGCACAATCGCATCCGCGACGCCGGAAAGAAACTGGACGAACGGAAAGTACACCGCCACGAGCCGCTGGGCTGCGACCCGGGATTCCAGGTAGCGATCGCCGAGTCCATGGAAGCGCTGCTCGGTCGCAGCCTCGTGTACGAACGCCTGCGACTCGCGCACGCCGGAGAGGCTCTCCTGAAAATCGGCGTTGACGATCGCGATGCGCTCCCGCGACAACTCGTACAGCCGCGCGGCCTTGCCACGGAAGATCATCGTCGCGATTGCCAACGGGATGACAACGGACAGCACCCACAAACCGAGTTCCGCATTGACCAATACGAGGGTCACACCGACGCCGACGAACGTCACGATCGAGACGAGAGCGGAGAGCAGGCCGTTCTGAATCAGGGACTCGAACTGGTCGACATCCGTCGTCATCCGCGTCATGATGCGGCCGGCCATTTCGCGCTCGTAGTAGTCGAGCGACAGGCGCTGCAACTGAGCGAAGATCCGGATGCGCAGCGACAGCATCACCCGCTGCGCAACCCTCCCGGTGACGAACGTTTCGCCGATCTCGGTGAGCAAGTCGGCGAGGACCACCATCAGATAGATCCCAGATGCCGCGAACAGCACGGCAGCAGACCCCGTCGCGACGCCGTCGTCGATACCCGTCTTCACGAGCACCGGGCCGGCGAGACCGGCCAGGGCATCCAAAACGACGAGGATCAGCCCGATCAGCAGCGGGCGCCTGAATTCGCGGAGCACGCCGCCGAGCGTGAAGGTGCCTCTGTGCGCAGCCTCGGCGTCGAGGTCGACGGTCGGAAAGTCCTTGACCGGCGGCAGCGTGGCTACTTTTGCGAGGAGCTCCGGAGTCGGGGCGAGGCCAAGCCGCCAGCTTCCTCCCCCTCCGCCGCCACCGCCACCGAGACCCGGCCCGAGGCTCGGTGCGCCGACCGATCGGGATGCCGACCTCGGCGCGTCCCCGTCCGCACCGTTCCACGCCGACGCCGTCCTGCCGGCCGGTTCGCCGACTCGTGTGGCGAGCGATTCAATGCTGTCATCGGCTTCATCGTCGAGGTCATCGCCGAGCCCGGACAGCAGCAGGCGGTACGCGGCGTTGCGTTCCATGAGCTCGTCATGACCGCCCGAGTCGACCGCCACACCGTGATCCAGCAGCACGATCCGGTCGGCGAGTTGCAGCGTGGACTGCCGGTGCGCGACGAGTAGGAGCGTGCGTTCCGCCAGCACGTCGCGCAGTGCATCGTGAATGTGCTCTTCCGTCTTGGCGTCGATCGCGCTCGTCGCATCGTCTAGAACCAGGATGCGCGGGCTCTTCAGGATGGCGCGCGCGAGCGCGATGCGCTGACGCTGCCCGCCGGAGAGGCTCAGTCCGCGCTCACCGACGACGGTCTTGTACCCGTGTGGCAGCGCGTCGATGAACTCGTGAGCCTGTGCCGCGCGAGCAGCTGCCTCGATGTCGGCATCGCTCGCATCCGGCCGGCCGTATGCGATGTTGGATCGCACCGAATCCGAGAACAGAAAGCTCTCCTCGAAAACCACGCCGATCTGCTGCCGCAGAGAGCGCCTCGTGAGGCCGCGCACATCGTGGCCGTCGACCAGCACGGCGCCGGACTGTGGATCATAGAATCGCGAGACGAGCATGGCCACAGTGGACTTGCCGCTGCCGCTGGAGCCTACCAGCGCAACCCGTTCGCCTTGCGCGATGTGCAGGTTGAAGCCGCTGGCCACACCACCCAACGCCTGCGAACCCCCGTCGTAGGCGAAGTGCACGTCGGCGAACTCGATCTCGGCACCGCGCATCGCGGGCTGACCGGCAGAACGGCCGTCGGACGACGGATCGACCGCGCCCGGCAGATCGACCGCGATCGGAAGATCGACCGCGCCCGGCGCATCCGTTATCGCAGGAGTGAGGTCGAGCAGCTGGAAGATCCGGTCGACGCCGGCTCGCGCCTGTTGCCCGATCGTCAGGATGCCGGCAAGCTGCCGTGCCGGCGCCATCAGTTGAGCGACGTACGCGGAAAATGCGAGGAAGGTACCGAGCGTGATCGCGTTGTTGAGTGCAAGCCAGCCGCCGAGCGCGAGGATCGCGACCTGGCCGATGGCCGGCACCGCCTCAAGCAACGGCTGAAAGCGGGACTGGATGCGCACCGCACGCATTTGCGACCCGTACAACACACCAGCGGATGCCGCGAGCCGCTCGAGTTCGCGCCGCTCCTGCCCGAACGCCTTCACGACGCGCACACCGCCGACGTCCTCGTCGACGATCTGGGCCAGATCACCTTCGCGCTGCTGGCCGTCCCACGATGCGGGGAACACGCGGGTGCGCATCCGATACGAGATTACGAGCAGAGCGGGCACGATCACGAGGCTGACGAGGGCGAGCAGTGGGGACAAGAACAGCATCACCACCAGCGACAGGACGAGCATGATCACGTTGCCGCTGACGATCGGCAGGAAGCTCAGGAGCATCTGAACGAGTGTCGAGTCGGAGTTGGCGCGTGCGACGAGCTGGCCGGTGGGCATCCGATCGAGGTTGGTGAGGTCCATCGCCTGCAAGTGATCGTGCATGTCATTGCGCAGATCGGTCTGCACTTCGAGGGCGACGCGGCCGCCCCGATACCGCCGCAGGTAGGCGAATCCGAAGGCCGCCGCTGACAGCGCGATGAGCAAAAGCAGCCACGGCCAGAGCTGTTGCGTCTTCGCCACGACAACGCCGTCGACGATCTGCCGAGCGACCAGCGGGGTCAGCGTCTGGCAGGTGCTGCCGAGAATCGCGGCGCCCAGCGCGATCACGAGATTGCGCCGGTGTCGCAGCATGTAGCGCCAGAGCCGGCGCACCCAGCCGGGTCCGTCTGCTGAGGGTCGATCCGTTGTCGGCTGGGTTGCGCTCGGCTGGGTTGCGCTCGGCTGATTTGCTGTCGGCCGGGTCGCGCTCATTCGGCGGCCCGCTCGGTCATGACGGCTTCGATGGCACCGCCCAGATGCTCCAGTGCGGCGACGATGCCCGGGCCGTCTGGCGTGCGTGCGCAGAGCTGTTCGAGTCGCCGCATCATCGCCTCTTCGACCCGGTTGCGGATGTCCTCACCTGCGTCAGTCAAGGACAACGCGGATGCCCTCTGGTCACCCTCCACGCTGGACCGGCTCACGAACCTGCGCCGCTCGAGCGAGTCGATACCCGCGCTCACGGTCGGCTTTCCGACGGCAAGGCGAGCGGCCAGTCTGGTCGCGCGAGCTTCGCCGTCGGCGATGGCCGACAGCATCCGAAAGTCGGAAAGGCTCAACTCGCTTGAGGCGCGTTCCAAAACTCGACTCGCGCGGGTCAGCGCCTGAACGGCCGCCGCAAGCGCTACGCGGTCGGCCGTCAGCTGTGTTTCGCTCATCCTTCCACGTTAGCAAACTAGTTCGCCGATCGAACTATCGAATTTGTGGCCGGCGCTTCGCCCGCGTGCTCCCGCGTCCGCCCGCGTGAGCACGCATGAGCCCGCGTGAGCCCGCGCTCGCCCGCATTCGCCGAGTGCGCCCAAGCGGTCGCCAATCCGCCCAATATCGCGGCCACAACGGCCAAATCGGTGCATTCGCTGATCAGAGCCAGGGAACGGCCGGCCCAGTGCGCCCAAGTGGTCGTCTCGCGGCCCCCATGAATGGCTGTGGCGACCACATGGGCGCACTCAACGTGACGGGTTGTGCCCGCACGTCAAGCCAACTTGGCTGAGTGCGTCCATGTGGTCACTTCTAGGCCGTCTGGTGGCTTTATGCCGACCATCCGCGCAGCGCGCATCCGCTCAGGGACGCCAGCCGCGAGCGAGCAGCGCCGCACGAACGCGCCGCAGGGTTTCCGCAAATTGAGCGGCAGCGTGCTCCTTGTTCGCACGAATGACACGCCAGCCCTCCTCCATCGCCGCGTCCAGTCGGTTGACGTCAAGCAGGAATTGCGCCTCGTCCTCGCGGTGCTGCACGCCGTCGTATTCAAGCAGGATGCGGAACTCCCGGTACACCATGTCAAACATTCCGATGAAGGCGCGCTCGCTGTCATAGACGGCGACATTGACCTCCGGCTCAGGCAGCCCGTCGTGAACAATCGCCAGGCGGAGCTCGGTCTCTTTGACCGAGTCCGTTCGTGGTCGCACCAGGTCGAGCGCCTCCCGCAGTTTGTTCACCCCGCGGCGACCGGCACGCGCGGAGACTGCCGCCTCCAACTGCGCGATTGCAGCAATCGGAGACTGTCGCCGTACAAGAGCGTCGCCCATCACGACCAGCTGATCCACGGTCAGCTCAAGCGCCAGTTGACACCAAACATCAATCGGTGACGCGACACGAAGCGCATCGCGAACTCGCACCGAGACATCCGCCGGCCTCATGAGATGTCCGCGCACCTTGGCGCCGCGACGGCGTTGCCCCCGCACCGTCGTGCCCACGTCAACTCCTGGCTGGTCGTCGAATGCTCGGGGAAGAGGCAGACCGTGGATGTGGGCGGCGGTCACATGACTGAAGAACGCTGCCGCCGGCATCTTGACGGCATACGCTCGCGCGCGTTTGAGCGTCTTGCGGCGAGCCAACTCCCATGGCTTCAGCGCAGGGGCTTTTGGCTTGTCCGGGGCGGCACCCGCGTCGGTCGCTTCGCGCGGTTCCGTCGCGCGTATCTCTATCTCGCTGCCGTCCGCGGGCTGCCCGTCCGACTCGGGTTGCTGAGGCGCCTCGCTGACGGGAACCAGCCAGTCACGGATGCCGCGAAACGGCGCCTCGAGGTTCGCCCACCGCAGCCGCGACCGGCTGACTCCCTTCTCTCGGGCGTCTGCCACGGTGAACGGGGCGTCCTGCAGCTCAACAGGAAGGGGTCTCGGTCTTCTCACGCCTCGATGATGCCCGATCTGCCGCATCGCCCGCGAAAGTTATCCACAGCCCAGGTCGCGCGCCTATAGCTCGTCGCGCCGACTCGAGGCGCAGCTACGAGGCTGCCCGACGGTCTCCTGCCAGCCGCTCCGAGGCCACGTGAGGGCCGAGTGCACCTAAGTGGTCGCGACCCAGCCGTCAGCACAGGTCATAAGCACCACATGGACGCACTCGCTGACAAGTGGGGAGGCGAGCGCGCCGTATGGGCCCGCGGGCACGGGCGCACCTTGCGACGCATGGGCAAGCGGGCGCAGGCGGATGGGCGCGGGCGGACGGGCGCAGGCGCAGGCGGATGGGCGCGGGCCCCTGTTCGGGGCCCGCGCGCGCGAAGGCAGGCATCCGTCGTCGAGTGCGCCCAAGCGGTCGCCAGCGAGTGCAGCTGCCTGGTCATAACAGCCGTACGGGCGCACTCGGTCGCCACCGAGACGCCAGCACGCAGTCGAGTGCGTCCAAGTGGTCGCCAGCAGGTGCGAAATCAGACGCAGAACGGCCTTATGGACGCACTCGGTTGCCAGGTGCGGTGTGCGTGGCGGCGGAAAAGCCGCGACAGGTCGCGACACATCACCGAGGCACGCGAAAAGGCCCCGCCGAAGCGGGGCCCTCACGTGCAACAAACTTAGATGACGTTGACGTCCAGGGGGATGCCGGGGCCGAACGTCGTCGACACTGCGCCCTTCTGGATGTAACGACCCTTCGATGCGGACGGCTTCAACCGGACGACCTCGTCGAGCGCCACTGAGATGTTCTCGGTGAGCTGCTCAGCGGTGAACGCCGCCTTGCCGACGACGAAATGCACGTTCGAGTGCTTGTCGACGCGGAACTCGATCTTGCCGCCCTTGATGTCGGAGACGGCCTTGGCCACGTCCGGCGTCACCGTTCCGGTCTTCGGGTTCGGCATCAGACCGCGGGGGCCGAGGACCTTACCGAGACGACCGACCTTGCCCATGAGCTCCGGCGTCGAAACGGCGGAATCGAAGTTGGTCCAACCGCCTGCGACGCGCTCGATGAGCTCGTCACCGCCGACCTCATCAGCACCGGCAGCGATCGCAGCTTCGGCCGCGGGGCCGGTCGCGAACACGATAACGCGGGCGGTCTTGCCCGTGCCATGCGGCAGGATGACCGTGCCGCGAACCATCTGGTCAGCCTTGCGTGGGTCGACGCCGAGCTTCAGCGCGACCTCGACGGTCGAGTTGAACTTCGCAGAACCGGTCTGCTTCGCCAGCGTGACGGCTTCCGTGGGGGTGTAGAACTTTCCGGCTTCGATTTTCTCGGCCGCGGCCCGGTAGGCCTTTGACTTCTGTGCCATGTGAATCTCCTGATTCGAGAGTGTGGTCATCTGCGCCTGGCCGGCGCTGCCACTGAATTGAACTGGTGTGCTGGGTCTCGATACGCGGCTCACTTCGCGAGCAGCTACTCGACCACCGGCGCGTTATTCGACCGTGATGCCCATCGAGCGAGCGGTGCCCGCGATGATCTTGGATGCTGCGTCGAGGTCGTTCGCGTTGAGGTCGGCCATCTTCTGCTCGGCGATCGCGCGAACCTGCGCGGTCGTGAGCTTGCCCACCTTGGTGGTGTGCGGAACGCCGGAACCCTTGGCGACGCCTGCCGCTTTCTTGATGAGCTCGGCGGCCGGCGGGGTCTTCAGAACGAACGTGAACGAACGGTCTTCATAAACGGTGATCTCAACTGGGATCACGTTGCCACGCTGGGATTCCGTCGCAGCGTTGTACGCCTTGCAGAACTCCATGATGTTGACGCCGTGCTGACCGAGTGCCGGGCCGATGGGCGGGGCGGGGTTGGCGGCGCCGGCATTGATCTGAAGCTTAATCAGACCAGTGACCTTCTTTTTCGGGGCCATACTGTTTCCTTTTCTGTATTCGAGTGACGGATGCTCTCCGCCTGCTCTCCCGCGAATCCGGCCTTTCCGGATCGCGGTGGCTTTTGTTCTAGAGCTTGGTGACTTGATCGAAGCTGAGCTCGACCGGGGTTTCGCGCTCGAACAGTGAGACGAGCACGGTGAGCTTGCCGCTCTCGGGCTTGATCTCGCTGATCGAACCGGGCAGGCCCGCGAACGAGCCTTCCTTGATGGTGATCGTCTCGCCGACCTCGAAGTCGACCTCGGCAGGCAGCACGCGTGCACTCTGCTTCTGGCCTTTGCCGCCGCCCGCCTTGCCGACCGGTGCGACCTCGATCTGCACGAGGCTCTTCAGCATCGAGAACGCTTCCTGGAACCGCAGCGGTGTCGGGTTGTGGGCGTTGCCGACGAAGCCGGTCACGCCCGGCGTGTGGCGAACGACGGACCAGCTGTCTTCGTTCAGGTCCATGCGCACGAGAACGTAGCCGGGGATGCGAACCCGGGTGACCATCTTGCGCTGGCCGTTCTTGATCTCGACGACGTCTTCCATCGGCACCTCGACCTGGAAGACGTAGTCCTCCATGGCCATCGACTGCTTGCGGTTCTCGATGTTGGACTTCACGCGGCGTTCGAATCCGGCGTAGGAGTGGATGACATACCACTTGCCCGGCAGGCTACGCAGTTCCGCCTCGAACTCTGCGTACGGGTCGAAGGGAGCCTCCTCGACCTCTTCCTCAACCTCTTCTTCGTCTTCGACAGCCTCGACCGCGGCCTCGGCGTCGTCGGAGTCCTTGACTTCGAGGGCTTCGTCCACGGCAGCATCCGCTTCGGGGTCGTTGGCCTCGGCGATAGCGTCGAGCACGGCATCCAGATCGATGTCGTTGCCGTCCTCGTCGACCGTGTGCAGTGCTTCGTGCTCGGAGGCTTCTACCGATTCTTCCTCGGATGCGAGCACGTTGCCGGTCTGCGCCTCGTCGTCCTCGGCAGACTGCTCTGCAGCGGTCGCCCAGTCGGCGTCGTCGCGGTCTCTGTCAGACACTGATTACCATTCCATTTCTGTTGTTTCCGGTCACAGCTCTGGTCTGCTCCGGCACTGCCGCCGACTCTCGTGTCGGCACTCGTGTTCGGGCCGTTCCGGCCGTTCTAACTTTTTCCGAACACGATGACCACGAGCCAGCCAAACAACTGATCGAGGCCGAAGGTGAAGCCCATCATGATGACCACGAAGACCAGCACGACGCCGGTGTAGTTGAACAACTCGCGACGTGTTGGTGTGACCACCTTGCGGAGTTCACTCATCACCTGGCGCAGGAACAGGGCGATCCGAGCGAAGGGTCCACGACGTGCGTCGCGCTCCTTCTTGGCGTTGGCGACAACCTCTTCACTCGGTTCGTCGATAACTTTTCGGGCCACCTTGTTACACCTTTCGTGGGCCGGTGCATAAGCACCGACTTGCAGGGCGGACAGGACTTGAACCTGCAACCTGCGGTTTTGGAGACCGCTGCTCTACCAATTGAGCCACCGCCCTATGGGCTGAATCCACGCCGTTTCTTCCGCTTGACAGTCGAGGTGATGGCGTGAGAGCCGCTCAAAATGGGCGCAAAAAAGCTTGGCAGAATTCAACTACCTCGACAAGTGTATGTGACCCTGTGGCCAGTGTAAAGCTGAGCGGTCGTGAGCGCTCACACCGACGCCTGCGCCTCTTCGCGGGAGGTACGCCACAGCTCGAAGATCGCATCAGCGGCCTCGGACGCTGCCGCCATGATGCCACCGGATGCTGGAAACAGATTCGGCGCACCGGTCGAGTCGAGAACGACCCCGCCGGCCTCCTTCACGATCAGAGCGGCAGCGACGTGATCCTCCGGCCCGTACTTTCCGATCACCGCGCCGACTCCGCGCCCAGCGGCAACACCGACGAGGGTCATCGTTCCCGATCCCATGACGCGCATCGTGCAGTAGCGGTCACCGAGCTTTTCGAGCAGTTGCAACATGCCGGGCCACGGCACCTGATTGGCCAGCTCGGTCGAGAGGATGCGACCACTCAGTGGATCCCCCGCCGCCTCACGAGTCGGGATGGTGAGCGTGGCCCCGTTCAGTTTCGCACCGAGTCCGCGTACGGCTTCAAACAGGTCTGCGCGCCACGGGTCCGCAACAACGCCCACGAGCGGTGTTCCATCCAGCACGAGACCGAGGGAGAACGCGTTCCATGGAATGCGATTGGCGAAGTTGGCTGTTCCATCGACCGGGTCGAGGTACCAACACGGAACGCCTGGCCGAGCCGAACCCCCCATCTCTTCACCGACGAAGTCGTGATCGGGAAAGTGCAGGCCGATCACCTCGCGCACCTGACGCTCGACGGCAACATCCACCTCTGTTACCAGGTCGGCTGCATCCTTCTTGGTAGAGATCTCGCCCGGATCCGTCAAACTCGTGAAGTCGATCTCCCACTCGGCCAGCCCGCGTGCGACGACAAGAGCCGCATCAAGGTCGAGGTCGCCGCCCACTCCGTCTGCTTCGGCCGAGCGCCGACGCTGGTCAGACGGCCCCTCACCCATGATCCGCTGCAACCGGGCGAGTTTGTTGGTCGTCACGGTGTCCACTCCTAACTCGAGCACCCACCTCATGGTGGCTGCGTCGTCTACCGTCCACACGCTGACCATGCAGCCGAGCGCGTGAATCTCGCGCACTCGCTCACGGGTCATCGCAAGGTAGTGCGAATTGACCCGCTCAGGGGCGAGCTGCTCGATGTCGGCGCGCGTCGGCGCGTACGGAAGATCCCAGGGCATCCAAATACGAGCATCCGCATCCAGAGAGCGGATGATGCGCATTCCGTCGAGATCGCCGCACCACGCAATGTTCGCGCTCGAGCCCACTACCACCCGGAAGGCTGGCGCCGCCGGGTACGCCTCATCCATGTCGATTAACAGGGTGGATGCCGACCCTTCGAATTCGGCAAGCACCTCGGTGAGCAGCGGCGGGCGGTTGTCCGCGTCGCCGAGTGATCGCACCTGCTCGAGCGCCACCTGGGTGGTCTCGAGTGGAAGCCCCCACAGCCTCTCGAGAGTCGGATCATGAAGCACGATGACGGCGCCGTCGGAGGTGACGCGCACGTCGATCTCGATGAACTCGGCGCCAGCCTCGATCGCCGAGCGGACGGCCGGCAGCGTGTTCTCGCGAAATCGGCTCGAGTCCCCTCGATGCGCGCACGCTCCCGTGCCGCGCGCCACGGCGCGATTCCCGGTCACACGGAGTTTCCCGCGCCTTCCGCGGTCTCGGTAATCAGAATGTCATCCCGGAACGTCATCGCCTTAGTGATACTGGCGAAGCCGGTCGACCCGAGTGCTGGCACGTCGCCGGAAACGTAGGCGCGCAGGAGTGCATCGGGCCGCTGCAGGAACACCTCGTGAAAGTGGCCGCGAGGAATCACTCGCTC
>DATCDQ010000012.1:0-15420 GCA_036510655.1 Microbacteriaceae bacterium
CATTGAAGCGAACGCGTTCACTGTGGCCGATGCCGCGATCGCCGGCCAGCGTGGGGAAGCATTGGTGACGCTCCGCCACGCGTTGGCAACGGGCGCCGACCCGGTGCCGATGGTAGCCGCGTTCGCCAGCAAATTGCGCACGATGGCGAGGGTGTCCGGAGCCAACGGCAGTTCCAGTCAGCTCGCCTCCCAATTCGGCCTGGCCCCGTGGCAGGTCGATCGGGCGCGGCGCGATCTGCGCGGTTGGAGCGATGCCGGCCTCGGCCGCTGCATCCAGGCACTCGCCGAAACCGATGCAGAGGTGAAAGGTGCGGGACGCGATCCGGTCTTCGCCCTCGAGCGCATGATCGGCGTGGTCAGCGCGCGCGGCCGCGCCGGTTAAGCTCAAGAGCGGCGAGGCTTCGGCGCAGAACCGGCCGCCGTTAACGCAACAACGGCCCCGACTCGTCTGAGTGGGGCCGTCTCTGCGTGCGTGCGTGTCGCGTCTAGAGCGCGGCGACCTGCTTGGCGATGGCCGACTTGCGGTTCGCCGCCTGGTTCTTGTGGATGACACCCTTGCTGGCTGCCTTGTCGAGCTTCTTCGCTGCGTGGGCGAGGGCCCTGGTGGCCTTCTCCTTGTCTCCGGCCGCAACGGCTTCGCGCGTGGCGCGAACCGCGGTCCTGACCTCGCTCTTGACCGCCTTGTTGCGCTCAGTAGCCTTCTTGTTGGTGCCGATGCGCTTGATTTGCGACTTGATGTTTGCCACGAGTGATTCGTCTTCCGTTCGTTGATTGTGATGTTCGGATGTGCCGGGAACGAGAGAGGGCGTTCCATCGGCGATTCGTGTGGTTCTCACCCACACGCAAGCCAACAGGAAACTTTACCAGAGTTGACCCGAAGTTCTCGCATCGAGGCGCTGGGCGCGGGCGTAGTCTCGGGGGATGACTGCTCTCGGCGCATCCATCGCTCTCATCAACGCCACAGTTGTGCCGGTCTCGTCCGACCCGATCCCGCACGGGGTCGTACTGATTCAGGACGGCAGAATTGCAGCCGTCGGAGCGGATGTCGTGGTGCCGCCGGGTGTGCCGATCATCGATGCGGCAGAAAAGTGGGTGCTTCCCGGTTTCATCGAGGCCCACGGCCACGTCGGCATCCACGAGGAAGCCAACGGCCCGGCGGGCGACGACACCAACGAGATGACGGCGCCGAACACGGCGGGGGTGCGAGCGATCGACGCGATCGACATCGACGACGAGGGCTTTCGCGATGCTCTTTCCGGCGGCGTGACCGCCGTCGTGGTGAAGCCCGGCAGCGGAAATGTGATCGGCGGCCAGACGGTTGCGATCAAGACCTGGGGCGGCAGGATCATCGACGAACAGGTGATCAGCGCCGCCGTCAGTGTGAAGTCGGCTCTCGGTGAGAACCCGAAGCGCGTCTACGGAGAAAAGAAGCAGCTGCCGAGCACCCGGTTGGGTGTGGCGTACGTCATCCGCGAGGCCTTCGTGGAGGCCCAGAACTATGTGGAAGCGCGGGCTGCCGCTGCAGCCGAGGGGAGCCCGTTCGCCCGCGACCTCAACAAAGAGACCCTCGCACGGGTGCTCTCCGGCGAACTGGTCTGGGATCAGCACGTGCACCGGCACGATGACATCGCGACGGCGTTGCGGCTGGCCGACGAGTTCGGCTACCGCCTGGTGATCAACCACGGAACGGATGCCGCGAAGATTGCGGACGTGCTCGCCGAGCGGGACATTCCGATCATCTACGGTCCGATGTTCACGTCGCGGTCGAAGGTCGAGCTGCGGGATCGGGGTATCCCGAATCTGGTCGCGCTGGCGGCGGCCGGAGTGCGGGTGGCGATCACGACGGACCATCCCGTCGTCCCGATCAATTTCCTGGTGCATCAGGCGTCGTTTGCCGTCAAGGAGGGCCTGCCGCATCAGACCGCACTCGAGGCGCTGACCGTGAACCCGGCAGCCTTCCTCGGGCTGGACGATCGTGTCGGCTCCCTCCGGGTCGGCCTGGACGGCGACGTCGTCGTCTGGTCGGGTGATCCGTTGGACGTCAATGCGCGAGCAGAACGCGTCTTCATCGCCGGCGTCGAGGTCTATCACCTCGTCGATGGGCGCGGTGTGACAGTGGAGCGCTCAGCACGGTTCGGCGAATGAGCATGCAGCGTATGAGCATGCAGTGGGATCCGGCGCTCTACGGCACCTATGCCGGCGAGCGCGCGCAGCCGTTCTTCGACCTGACGGCCCGGATCGGCGCGGTCGAGCCGCGCCAGGTCGTCGATCTCGGCTGTGGACCGGGCACGCTCACGCAAACGCTGGCCGCGCGCTGGCCAGGTGCGCGCATCCACGGGATCGATTCATCGCCGCACATGGTGAAACGCGCAAACGATGCCGTCACTGATCCGACCAGGGTGAGTTTCGAGCTGTCCGACTTCGCCGCGTGGGTGCCGGACGAAACGACGGATGTCATCGTCAGCAATGCTGCACTGCAATGGGTCCCCGAGCACCGGGAACTGCTGTCTGCGTGGGGCGCGGCCCTTCCGAATGGCGCGTGGCTCGCCTTCCAGGTGCCCGGAAACTTCGCCGCACCGTCGCACCGGCTGATGCGCGAACTTGCGGCATCGGAGCGTTGGCGATCACAGCTGGACGGGGTGCTGCGGCCCGAGAGCCCGGTCGGCGAGCCGGCGCACTATCTGCAGCTGTTGGCCGGCCTCGGTTTCTCCAGCGTTGCGTGGGAGACGACCTACCTGCACGTGCTCGCAGGAGAGGATCCTGTGCTCGCCTGGGTGCGCGGCACCGGATTGCGCCCGGTGCTGCAGGCTCTGCCGCCGAGCGCCGTGCCCGAATTCGAAGCAGAATACGCGCGATTGCTGCGACGGGCGTATCCGCAATCGCCGTTCGGCACGGTCTACCCGTTCCGCCGCATCTTCGCGGTCGGCGTGAAGGGCGAATAGCTCGCGCGACGGCCGTTCGCGCCCGCGAAGCATGGGACAATGGCACCACGATGTCACCACGAGCTTTGACGGCCCTCGAGCCCGCCGCGACGGACCCCTCGCGTATCCGCAACTTCTGCATCATCGCGCACATCGACCACGGCAAATCCACCCTGGCCGACCGCATGCTGCAGATCACCGGGGTCGTCGACGACCGCGCGATGCGCGCCCAGTATCTCGACCGGATGGATATCGAGCGCGAGCGCGGCATCACGATCAAGAGCCAGGCTGTGCGCATGCCGTGGCAGCTGAACGGCGACATCTACGCGCTCAACATGATCGATACTCCCGGTCACGTCGACTTCACCTACGAGGTGTCGCGGTCCCTCGCCGCGTGCGAGGGTGCCATTCTGCTTGTGGACGCTGCGCAGGGCATCGAGGCGCAAACGCTCGCCAACCTCTACTTGGCCCTCGAGAACGATCTGACGATCATTCCTGTGCTCAACAAGATCGACCTGCCCGCGGCGGATCCCGAGAAGTATTCACGCGAACTCGCCAGCCTGATCGGCGGCAGTCCTGACGACGTGCTGCGGGTGTCCGGCAAGACCGGCGACGGCGTCACCGAGCTTCTCGATCGCGTCACGGCGCTCGTACCCGCGCCGGCAGGGGTCGTGGACGCGCCCGCTCGCGCAATGATCTTCGACTCGGTGTACGACTCGTACCGCGGCGTCGTCACGTACGTGCGCATGATCGACGGCCATCTCGCACCGCGCGAGCGCATCCAGATGATGTCGACCAGGGCGACGCACGAAATCCTCGAGATCGGCGTGAGCTCGCCGGAGCCCACGCCCAGCAAGGGACTTGCTGTCGGTGAGGTCGGCTACCTGATCACAGGCGTGAAGGATGTACGCCAGTCCAAGGTCGGCGACACGGTGACAACGGCCGCGAAGCCGGCGACCGTTGCGCTGCCGGGCTACACAGAACCGCTGCCGATGGTCTTCTCCGGCATCTACCCGATCGACGGCAGCGACTATCCGGAGCTGCGCGATGCATTGGACAAACTCAAGCTGTCGGATGCCGCGCTCAACTATGAACCGGAGACCTCCGTGGCACTCGGCTTCGGGTTCCGCTGCGGATTCCTCGGGCTCCTGCACCTGGAGATCATCACGGAACGGCTTGAGCGCGAGTTCGGCCTCGACCTGATTGCAACGGCGCCGAGCGTGATTTACACGGTCACGACCGAGGACAGAAAGACCGTGACGGTCACGAACCCGAGCGAGTTCCCGACCGGCAAAATCGCCAGCGTGCGCGAGCCGATGGTCAAGGCGGCGATCCTCTCGCCGAAGGAATTCGTCGGCACGATCATGGAGCTCTGCCAGGGTCGCCGCGGAACCCTGCTCGGCATGGACTATCTCGGCGAAGACCGTGTGGAGATCCGCTACACGATGCCGCTCGGCGAGATCGTGTTCGACTTCTTCGACCAGTTGAAAAGCCGCACCCAGGGCTACGGGAGCCTCGACTACGAGCCGACAGGCGACCAGGAGGCCGATCTCGTGAAGGTTGACATCCTGTTGCAGGGCGAGCAGGTCGACGCCTTCAGTGCCATCGTGCACCGCGACAAGGCGTACGCCTACGGCGTGCTGATGACGGAGCGACTCAAGAAGCTGATTCCGCGCCAGCAATTCGAGGTGCCGGTGCAGGCGGCGATCGGTGCGCGGATCATCGCGCGCGAGTCGATTCGTGCCATGCGCAAGGACGTTCTGGCCAAGTGTTACGGCGGTGATATCACCCGCAAGCGCAAACTGCTCGAGAAGCAGAAAGAGGGCAAGAAGCGCATGAAGATGGTGGGCCGTGTCGAGGTGCCGCAGGAGGCTTTCATCGCGGCGCTCTCCGGTGACACGGAAACGAAGAAATCCAAGTAGTTCGGTTACGCTGGATGTTCGACACCTGTCAGGAAGCGAAGCAGCACAATGCGCCGAAGCACGTTCACGGATGCGTCCGTCACCTACGGCTCCGTCGGTGGCACGCAGGCGGATGATCTGCTCTCGTACCCGCCGAAAGGGTACCGTCCGCTTGAACGGTCCATCCGGCTCGGCAGCGGCGCCGAGCGCTTCGAATCATCGGTCGATGCGCTGATGACATGGGGCGTGCAGCGCGGCAGTGGCATCGAAGTGACCGACATCGAGCGCGGCACGGGCGAAGAATATGCGGGTGTCATCTTCAACGATGACGGTTCCCCGGCAGAGCTACAGGATCACCGCACGAACGAGACCCTCTTCACGGACGACGGCACGCCATACATCGCCAACGGGATGACGGCCGTGCTGAAGATCCCGGTCGGTCCCTTCCACGTCCACGCACCGCTTCGGGTCGTGTATGTCGTGCATGACGCGAGACGTGCGGGCTTCGCCTATGGCACGCTGCACGGGCACCCGGAAAGCGGTGAAGAGGCATTCATTCTCGAGCACCGTGACGACGACTCGGTGTGGTTGGTCATTCGTGCGTTCTCCCGCCCGTCGAACTTCTTCTACCGCATCGCCGCACCGATCCTGCGCGTCAAGCAGTCCCAATTCACCACGCGGTATCTGCGGGCGCTGCATCCGGTGAGCGCGGCGTAGGCGCTGGATGCCCAGCGCTCTCCCGATCGCCGACCCGGCTCCGGACGACGGGCTTCTTCCCGCATCCGCCGCCGTTGGCGCGCAGGACAGGGATTTCGGCGTGTATCTGCACGTCCCATTCTGCCGAGTGCGCTGCGGTTACTGCGACTTCAATACGTACACTGCGACGGAATTGCGTGGGGTGAAGCAGAGCGACTACGCAAGCCAGGCGATCCGTGAAATCGAGCAGGCCGAGCGCATCCTCACGGCTTCGCGGCTGCCACCCCGGCCGGTGTCGACGGTCTTCTTCGGCGGAGGCACGCCGACGCTTCTGCCGGCCGAAGATCTCATCCGGATGCTTCTGGCGGTTGAGTCCGCGTGGGGTCTGAAATCGGGCGCCGAAGTGACGACGGAGGCGAACCCAGACTCCGTGGACGCCGCCTATCTTGCCAAATTGGCCGATGCGGGCTTCACTCGCGTGTCGTTCGGCATGCAATCTGCTGTGCCGCGGGTGCTGGCGACCCTGGATCGCACCCATGATCCGCAGCGCGTGCCTCAGGTGGTGCAATGGGCGCGACAAGTCGGGCTTCAGGTGAGCCTTGACCTGATCTACGGCACTCCGGGGGAATCGCTGGCCGACTGGCAACAGTCCGTCGATGCCGCGATCGCATGCGCGCCCGATCACCTGTCCGCATACTCGTTGATCGTCGAGCCCGGCACGAAACTGGCTCGTCAGATCAAGCGCGGCGAACTCGTGCAGCCGGATGAAGATCTGCAGGCGGACATGTACGAGTTCGCCGATGCACGGCTCTCGTCAGCGGGGTTCCAGTGGTACGAAGTCAGCAACTGGGCGACGGATGCCGCGCACAGCTCTCGGCACAACCTCGCCTACTGGCTTGGGCACGACTGGTGGGGCGTCGGCCCCGGTGCCCACAGCCACGTCGGTGGAATTCGCTGGTGGAATGTCAAACATCCTGCCGCATACGCCGACCGCGTGCTGGCCAGCCTGTCGCCGGCGGCGGGGCGTGAGACTCTGGACGCGCAGACGCGAGACATCGAGAACGTTATGCTGCGTGTGCGGCTGCGTGAGGGCATCCGCATTGCAGCGCTTTCGGAGTACGGCAGGCGCGCGGTTGCCGGCCTGATCGCTGACGAACTGATCGACGCGAAAGCCGCCCTCGCTGGCACCGTTGTGGTGACCCTGCGAGGGCGGCTTCTGGCAGACGCTGTGGTGCGGCGGCTGCTCGAGTGAGGCGCTTGAGTATGGCGCTTGGCCCTACTTTATGAACTTGATGGACATCGGGTATGTGTAGTTCTGTCCCTTGTTCGCCGCGATCGCCGCGAGAATGCTGAAGATGATGATGACGATCTCGACGGCCAGGATGATGAAGATCCCAACGATGACGATTGTCAGGATCAAGCCGACGATGTACGCGATGAGCATGGTCAGCTGGAAATTCAGCGCCGCCGCGGAGTGCTGGCGCACGAACGGACCCCGGTCCTTCAGGACGAGGTAGCCGATCAGCGCAGGCAGGAAGCTGAAGAAGATTCCGAGCACATGGATCAGAGTCGACCAGAGTTTCTCGTCAGCTGGGTTCAACTGGTTACTGGCTTGGTAGGGATTCCCGGGAGGGGGTGTTGCATCAGACATCGAGGCTCCTTGATGGTGCGCCCTGTCGGGCAGGTTTATGTTCTGGCCCCTCACCTTAGAGCACAGCGTACGTTCAGGAGAAGACCCCGGCGGGCGTTTTTTGCCGCAGGGGGCCGCTCCTGCGCTCTACTTGATGAATCGAATGGCGAATGGATAGCGGTAGCTGCCTCCGCCGTTCACGCGCACGGCTCCGACGATCGAGAAAACGACGTCGAGAACGACCAACACCCAGCCGATCAGTGCGAGGATGAGGATGATCGTCGTCCACAGTGCGAGGTTCAGCGAAAACAGCAGCGCTGCCGTGACGATTGCGGAGATGATCGCCCAGACGATCATGGCCGCGACCATCGTGATTTGGAAGTTGAGCGCCTCCTTCGACTCCTGCTTCGTCAGCATCCCACGCTTTCCGAACACGAGGTAGATCACAAGCGCCGACACAATCGCCAGAATGGCGAGCCATCCTGTGAAGAAAGCGAGAAACGAAACCGCACCGCCGAGGTGCGCCCACATCGCATATTGCTTGTCCTGTGCCGCTGTGAACGGCGCATCCTGCTGTTGTGCCGCCTGTGGCAGGCCCGCTGCCGGATCTACAGGTGGCTGCACATTCGGGTCTGTCATGATCGTCCCCTTCGGTAAGTGGTTGTTGTCAACCGCTCGCCGCTGCGTCTGTACCGCAACATCCGGAGCAGGCAGCACTGCGAGCACAACCCTAAAGTACCCTGGGCCCACGGGTCCCGCAATCACCGAGTTGTGGGGCCAGGCGATAGGATTAGCACTCAGAGATATTGAGTGCTAATCACCCGAGGTGCAAGAGGAGGCGTCAGCCCGGATGGTGTCAGAACGCAGCCTCGAGGTTCTTCGTGTGATCGTGCAGGACTACGTCGCGTCGCGCGAGCCGGTCGGTTCGAAGAGCATTGTCGAGAGGCACTCGTTCGGGGTGTCTGCCGCGACCATTCGCAATGACATGGCCGCGCTTGAAGAGGAAGAGTTGATTGCTGCCCCGCACACGTCTTCGGGTCGGGTACCCACAGACAAGGGGTATCGGGTGTTCGTCGATCAGCTTGCAGACTTGAAGCCACTGACGAGCGTGCAACGCCAGGCGATCGAGGTCTTTTTAGGTCAATCGGTGGATGTCGACGACGTGCTGGCGCGCACAGTGCGCTTGCTTTCGCAACTGACGCATCAGGTGGCCCTCGTGCAGTACCCGTCCGTGTCCGGCGCTCGCATCCGGCACATCGAATTTGTGCCCGTTGCACCGCAGCAGGTGCTGTGTGTGCTGATCGCGGACACCGGTGCCATCCAGCAGCGTGTGGCCGAGTTGTCGAACGAGGTCGACGAGGAGCTCATCAGCGAGTTGCGCGCGCGCGCCAATGCGGCGATCGCCGGTTGCAAACTTGCGGATGCCGGGCAGCGGCTTCGGGAGATCGAGGACCAGTTCGGCGAGCGGCACCGTCGCGCGGCATCCGCGATCATCACGGCGTTGATCGATCAGATCGAGAGTGCGCGCCAGGAGAAGCTCGTCATGGCCGGTACGGCCAATCTGGTGCGCACGGAGCACGACTTCACCGGCAGCATCTACCCGGTGCTCGAGGCGATCGAGCAGCAGGTCGAGTTGCTGAAGCTTTTCGGCGAAATGGCGACAGACCAGCACGGGGTATCCGTCAGCATCGGACGCGAGAATGCGCCGTTCGGGCTCCCAGAGACATCCATACTAGCGAGCGGATATGCGGGTGGTGGCGGCGCACTGGCACATGTCGGCGTGCTCGGGCCGATCCGCATGGACTATTCGAATAACATGGCGGCGGTTCGCGCCGTCGCCCGGTATCTGTCCCGTCGCCTCGGCGATGACTGAACCGGCAACGAGAACGAGTTAGGAAATACTTTTTACGTGGCCGACCATTATGAAGTGCTCGGTGTCGATCGCAACGCGACACCGGACGAAATCAAGAAGGCATATCGCAGACTCGCACGTGAGTTGCATCCGGATGTGAATCCGAGCCCCGAGGCATCCGAACGGTTCAAGTCGGTCACGCACGCCTACGACGTGCTGAGCGATCCGCACCAGCGTGAGCAATACGATCTCGGCCCGCAGCAGGGCGCATTCAGCGGGTCGGGTTTCGGTGGTTTCGGCGACATCTTCGAGACGTTCTTCGGCGGTGGCGGTGGTGTGCGGGGGCCGAAGTCGCGGCGCGAGCGCGGACAGGACGCCCTCTTACGCGTCGAGGTCGATCTGGACGAGGTGATCTTTGGAACGCATCGCGACCTCGAGGTCGACACCGCAGTGCTCTGCGAGACCTGCGGCGGCTCGTGTTGCCAGCCGGGCACAGCACCGGTCACCTGTGACATCTGTCACGGCACGGGTCAGCTGCAGCGCGCGGTGCGCTCGCTGCTCGGTAACGTGATGACCTCGACCCCGTGCGGCACCTGCCGCGGCTACGGCACGGTCATCGCCACGCCGTGCGTCACCTGCCAGGGTCAGGGGCGTGTGCGCGCCCGCCGCACGGTTCCCGTCGACATCCCAGCCGGGGTCGACACCGGCCTGCGTCTGCAGATGCCCGGAAGCGGCGAGGCCGGACCTGCCGGCGGCCCGAACGGCGACCTGTACCTCGAGATCAAGGTCAAGCATCACGAGGTTTTCAGTCGGGACGGCGACGACCTGCTCTGCACCCTGGTCGTGGCGATGACGGATGCGATTCTCGGCACGCATGCCATCGTCAAGGCACTCGACGGCGACATCGATGTCGAACTGAGGCCGGGCACGCAGAGCGCTGAAGTGCTCACCATCAAGGGTCGCGGCATCACCAGGCTGCGCGGCAGCGGACGCGGCGATCTGCGCATCGGTGTGCAGGTGACAACGCCGTCGAAGCTGGACCGCAAGGAGCGCGATTTGATCGAGAAGTTCGCAGGTGTGCGCAAGCAGGAGGCTCCCACGCTCACGCACTTCCAGCAGGGACTGTTCGCAAAACTGCGTGACCGGTTCATGGGCGTCTAGCGGCGATGCGCGTGGTGGCCGCATAGTGGCGAACTTCTATCTGGCCGAAGAACTCGTTGCCGCGTCAGTGGACGACGAGGTGACTCTCGGGCCGGCCGAATCGCGTCACGCCGTGACCGTCGCACGCACCAGGGTCGGCGAGCAACTGGTCGTGGGAAACGGTCGCGGCCTGACGGCGCGCTGCACTGTGCTCTCTGCCGCGCCGACCGCCGTCGTGTTGCATGTCGATGCGTCCTCGACGACCCCGCCGGCCGCACCTCGGCTCATCCTCGTCCAGGCCTTGGCCAAAGGAGGGCGTGACGAACTCGCTGTTCAAGCGGCGACCGAGCTCGGAGTTGACGTCGTCGTTCCGTGGAGTGCAGCGCGCTCGGTCTCCCGCTGGGAAGGGCAGAAGGCGCTCAAGGGGCGCGAACGGTGGGCGACCATCGTGCGAGAAGCCACGAAACAGTCGATCCGAGCGTGGCTTCCCACGGTGGAGGCGCTCGCGACGACGTCCGACCTTGAGCGTCATGCAGGCGAGCGACGGATGCTCGTGCTCGAGCCGAGCGCCGAGCTCGCGCTGAGCGCACTGGCGCCGGCGGCACTCCTGCCGACCAGCATCGGGCAGCGGGGTGCTCGCGATCTTGAACTCGTCGTCGGCCCGGAGGGCGGCATCGCTGACCACGAGCTCGAGCGACTCCAGGCAGCCGGAGCGCAGTTCGTGCGGCTGGGCGACACCGTTCTGCGTACCTCCACCGCAGGGCCGGCCGCGATTGCGGTGCTGAATGCGATGCTGGGGCGCTGGTGAGCGCATCCGCTCGCTCACAGCGCAACACGGTGCCTGGGTCTGCGGCGCTGCCTAGAATAAGACCATGACGAACGCAGTGCTCAGCGGCAGACTAACGGAAGGCAGTCTTGGCAGTCAGTGACGAAACCGGCCATTCCGATATCGGAGGCGAAGCTTCGGTGTCTCAAGCCGAGGCGCTCATGCACGTTGACGGCATTGCGATGGTGCGACTGCTCGGTCCACAGGATCGATTGCTGAGAACGATCGAGACGCAGTATCCCGAGGTCAGCGTGCACGTGCGTGGCAACGAGATCAGCCTGACCGGGAGCGCAACACAGGTCGAGGCGGCACGGCATCTGGTCGATGAGCTGCTGGTAATGGTGCGCAACGGCCAAGACCTGAGCCCGATCGAGGTGCGTAGCTCGGCGCGGATGATCGACTCCGACGCGACGGCGAGCCCCGCAGACGTGCTCAGCCAGGCGATCCTGACGGCCAGGGGCAAGAGCATTCGACCGAAAACGCTTGGCCAGAAGCAATACGTCGATGCGATCGACCAGAACACGATCGTGTTCGGCATCGGTCCAGCAGGCACAGGCAAGACCTACCTCGCTATGGCGAAGGCCGTGCAGGCTCTGCAACGCAAGGAAGTCACCCGGATCATCCTGTCGCGGCCCGCGATCGAGGCCGGAGAACGCCTCGGCTACCTTCCTGGCACGTTGACAGACAAGATCGACCCGTACCTGCGGCCGCTTTACGACGCACTGAACGAGATGTTGGACCCCGAGTTGGTGCCCAAGTTGCTCGCAGCGGGCACGATCGAGGTCGCGCCGCTTGCCTACATGCGCGGTCGCACGCTGAACGACTCGTTCATCGTGCTCGACGAGGCACAGAACACGACGCCCGAGCAGATGAAGATGTTCCTGACCCGGCTCGGGTTCGGCTCGCAGATGGTCGTCACCGGCGACATCACCCAGATCGATCTGCCGAGCGCATCGAGCGGGCTGCGTCTGGTCACTCGCGTGTTGAACAATATCGACGACATTGAGTTCTGTCGGCTGACCAGTGCAGATGTCGTGCGGCACAACCTGGTCGGGCGAATCGTCGACGCGTACACGGAATACGATGCGCAGAGGCAGGCCGACCACTACGAGCGTGAACAGGCGCGCGAATTCGCCAATCGCGCCGAGCGGCGATCGGCTGAACCACGCGACCATTTGCCCAAAAGACGATAGGGATCGCCGTGAGCATCGAAGTCAACAACGAATCGGCGATCGCGATCGATGAATCGGCGCTGCAACGCCTTGCCGCGTATGCGCTCGAGGTGATGCATGTGCACCCCGAGGCTGAACTTGCGATCGTGCTCGTGGACGAGGCCGCAATGGAGCAGTTGCACGTGCAGTGGATGGACGAACCCGGCCCCACCGATGTGCTGAGTTTTCCGATGGACGAACTGCGCCCCGGCACGGAGGATCTCCAGACCCCGCCCGGGCTACTCGGCGACGTCGTGCTCTGCCCGCAGGTCGCCCAGGGGCAAGCGGAGACGGCCCGGCATTCGCTGATGGAAGAGTTGTTCCTGCTGACGGCGCACGGCATTCTGCACTTGCTCGGATTCGACCACGCCGAGCCGGACGAAGAGCGAGAGATGTTCGGCATTCAGCGCGACATCCTCGTCGGGTTCGCGCTGGCCGAACGTCGACGATAGGGTCGCGATGCTCGTCGCCGTCTTCCTGATCGTCGCCCTGATCCTTGTGGCGTTCGGCGGTTTGATGGCCGCAGTGGACGCCGCGATCAGCGTGCAGTCCCGCGCTGACATCACGGAATTGTCGGAGGACTCCCGGTCGCGGCGGTCGCTGCTGGCGATCGCTTCAGACCCCGGCGCGCACCTGAACGCCGTGAGTTTCATGCGGATCATTTCCGAAACGACGGCCGCCGTGCTGGTCACTCTTGCCTTTGAGATGGTGTTCGAACAGTGGTGGCTGTCGCTGCTGTTGGCTGCCGCGATCATGACAGGAGTCTCGTTCGTGCTGGTGGGAACCAGCCCGCGCAGCGTCGGTCGTGCGCACGCGAAGACCATGCTGCTCCTGACTGCGCCTCTCGTACGATTCGTGCGCGTGTTGCTTGGCCCGATCGCACGTGGGCTGGTTGCTCTGGGCAACAGGGTCACGCCGACGCGAGGGCGCTCCGCCGCCGTCGGCTCGGAGGAACAACTGCTCAGCATCGTCGATGAAGCCACCGAGCTCGAGGTGCTCGAGGAGGACGATCGCGAGCTCATCCACTCGATCTTCGAGTTCAACGAGACCGTCGTGCGTGAGGTGATGATTCCGCGCACCGACATGGTGACGGTGGATGCGTCGGCCTCGCTCGGCGCGGCGATGGCACTGTTCCTGAGCAAGGGCGTGTCTCGTATTCCTGTGGTCGCCGACGATGTCGATGATGTGACGGGTGTGCTGTACCTGCGGGACGTCGCACGGTTGACGTTCGAGCGACCGTTGGACGTGGAGAACGTGACCGTCGGCGACCTGGGCCGGCCTGCGCTGTTCGTTCCTGAGTCGCAGAAGGCGGATTCGTTGTTGCGACAAATGCAGCTCGAAGCCAACCACCTTGCGATGGTCGTCGACGAATACGGCGGAATTGCGGGACTGGTCACGCTGGAAGACCTGATCGAAGAGCTCGTCGGCGACATCTCCGACGAGTACGATCACGACGTAGCGTTGGTCGAAAGCCTCGGCCCGGAACGCTACCGGGTGAGCGCGCGGCTGCCCGTCGACGAGCTCGGCGAGCTGTTCGACATCGAACTGGACGATGACGACGTGGATTCGGTCGGCGGGCTGCTCGGCAAGGCGCTCGGCCGACTACCGGTCTCCGGTGCGACGGCCTCGACGGGCGGGTTGCGTTTGACCGCGGAACGGACCGAGGGCAGACGCAAACGCATCAGCACGGTACTCGTCGAACGGGACACGGCGTTGATCGACTCGACGAACGATGCACCCATGACGCCTCGCACGACTCAAAAGGAGTGAAGGAATGACCAGTTATCGAGCCGGATTCGTGTCGTTCGTGGGGCGGCCGAACGTGGGCAAGTCCACGTTGACCAACGCTCTCGTCGGAGAGAAAGTGGCAATCACCAGTTCGAAGCCACAGACGACCCGCAGGGCGATTCGCGGAATCGTCCATCAGAAGAACGGGCAGCTCATCCTCGTGGACACCCCCGGAATGCACCGTCCGCGCACGTTGCTGGGGGAGCGATTGAACTCACTCGTGCAGTCGACGCTCGGTGACGTCGATGTGATAGGCCTGTGCATTCCGGCCAACGAGAAGGTCGGACCGGGGGATCGCTACATCAACGAGCAGCTCGAGGCGTTCCCGCGAGCCAAGAAGGTGGCCATCGTCACGAAGATCGATGCCGTGGGCAAGACGCAGGTCGCGGAGCAACTGCTCGCGGTGTCGCTGCTGCGTGAGTGGGAAGCGATCGTTCCGATCTCGGCGACCAGCGGCATCCAATTGGACATTCTGACGGCCGAGCTCATGAAGCTCCTGCCGGAGTCGCCGCCGCTGTACCCAGACGATGCGATCACCGATGAGGCCCTGGTAGATCGTGTCGCCGAGTACATCAGGGAGGCGGTGCTCGAAGGCGCCCGCGAGGAGTTGCCCCACTCTCTCGCCGTGACGATCGACGACATCATCGAACGCGACGACAAGCAACTGGTCGAGATCTACGCGAACCTGTTCGTCGAACGGGACAGCCAGAAAGCCATCGTGATCGGCAAGTCCGGTGCTCGTCTGCGCGAGATCGGCGCGACCGCCCGGGCCCAGATCGAGCCGTTGATCGGCAAGCAGGTGTTCCTGTCAATCCGAGTCAAGGTTGCAAAAGACTGGCAACGCGATCCCAAGCAGCTCGGTCGGCTCGGTTTCTGATCCGACATACATCGAGCGGATGATTTCGAGCGAATCGGCGTCGAGCGCGGCCGCAGCGCCCTACGGTGGAAGCGTGCGTGTGACGCTGTCTGCCTATCGCTGGGTGCTCGAACCGCTCGTCGCCGTCGTGTTGTTCGGCGTCTGGGTCGCCTTAGCCCTGCCGATCCAACCGGATGTCCTGCTGGTACTCGTGCTTGTCTGCGCCGCGTTGGCGTTGTCCCGTGCGGCGCCCGCGACCGCACTCGGTATTGCTTGGTTGGCGCTGGCGTGGGAACGAGCCGGCGTCTCCTCCCTCCCGGCAGCGTTGGCGTGGCCGGGCTACGTCGGGCTGATGGCGATCGTCCTCGGAGTGACGGCGCATGGCGGCGCGGTCGTTCGCTGGTTGGCGCTGGCATCCGCTGTGATGATGGGCGGGCTGATCGGCATGCCGGGCTTCGAGACGGGGCTTCCGGCTCTGCCGAACACCGTTGGCGCACCCGCCGTTATGTCGGAGGCACTCGGCCTTCTGTTGCGCGCAGCGGTGTTCGCAATCGGCCTGGTTGTGGCGTGGCTCGTCGGATTGCTGATTTCCCGGCAAC
>DATCDQ010000013.1:0-3202 GCA_036510655.1 Microbacteriaceae bacterium
CTGGCCGCCCATGCGCCCAGCTTCACCCGCTTGCTGACGCACCCGCAGACCGAAGCGGTGCTGTCCGTGGGGCGTGATTCGTATCGGGTTCCGGCAGACCTGCGGCAATGGTTGCGCATCCGTGACGGGTTGTGTCGCTTCCCGGGATGTACGCGCCGGGCCGTTCACACGGAAATCGACCACACCGCGCAATGGCAGGGCGACGGGTTGACCCAGTATGACAATCTCGCCTGTTTGTGTGCCAAACACCACCATTTGAAAGATCAAACCGTGTGGCGGTTGACCCAACGCGATCGCGGGGTTTTGGAATGGACCTCACCGGCCGGACGCACCTACCTGACCGAACCGCAAACCGAGCTGCCCACCCCAACGGTGAAACCACCCGGCGAACCCAACAGCGACCCCGGCCCTCCCCGCGATTCCGACTCGCTAGCTGCGTCCGGCCCGGCGGCTGGTTCAGATCCGGCGGCTGGTTCAGATCCGGCGCCTGTTTCAGATCCGGCGACTGCGTCAAGCTTGGCAGACGGTTCAGAGTCTCCAGCGTTTCCAGGTGATCGGGCTGCTGCAGGTTGTCCCCCTGTTTCTGACGACCCGCCGTTCTAAGTCAAAGCCATGGCATGCTGGCGGCATGGAACGAATCGATCCGAACCCGCAGGCCGATGAACGCAACTCGCTGCTCCAATACCTGAACTATCAGCGCGCGACGATCCTGCTGAAAACCGCCGATCTCACCATGGAACAACTCGGCCGCACGCACGCACCATCCGAGCTGACGCTATCCGGACTGCTCAAACACCTCTGGCTGGTCGAAGACTCGTGGATCACCGAGCGATTCCTCGGACTGCCCGAACTCGAACCCTGGAACAGCGCACCGTTCGACGACGACCCCGATTGGGAGATGCACAGCGCCCTCAACGACGACCCGGACTGGCTGCGCGCACAATACGCCGATGCGTGCGCACGAAATGACAACCTCATTGCCGAACGCAGTCTCGACGACCTGGCGGCCCAGAAATTACGCAACGGCGACGACTGGACACTGCGCTGGGTCCTGTTGCATCTGATCGAAGAAACCGCTCGCCACGCAGGCCACGCCGACCTGCTCCGAGAAGCAATAGACGGCGCCGTCGGCGAGTGACGCACGGCTCGTCATCGAAGCCGACTACGGCGCTCAGCCGACAACCACGCTCACCGAACAGCCGAACAGCCGACAAGCCGAGCAGCCGCGCAATCGAGCAACCGCGCAACCGCGCAACCGCGCAGCCGAGCAACCGCGCTCAGTCGATCACGCGGATGAGCTCCCAAGTTCCACGCGCATCCGCCGCACGCACATCGAAGATGTGAGATCCACCGTCGTCGGCGGTGCCCTGAAAACGCCAACCGATTGCAAGTACGGGCAGGTGCGTGAGCGCAGGACTCAGCAGCAGATCGGGATCTGGCCCGAGCCGGGTCGGGGTATCCGTCACTCGATAGCGGATGCCCGCCCACACCATGCGCGTGGGGGCGCCCTGTGAGTCCAACCAGATTGCAACGGCCTCGGCCGTGTGTGTAATGCTCATCTGAATCCTCCACAAGACTCGAATGAATATTCGAATTACAACGAGGATAGATGCGCTTTGCGCGACACGCCAAAATCCGGGCACGAGCGTCGGATGCCCGTCGCTTACGCTCCGACGAGCATCCGGTCACCAGTCTCGCCAGGGTCGCGCGGGTCGGCCGCGAGGCCGAACACGCACGGATCCGGGTCGACGTGGAAGCTGACATCGTACTATCCGATAGCCTCGCTCGCCGGCGCCCGTAGGATCGAGGCATGACTTCCACCACCCCTGCCGAACTGCTCGACCTCGCACGGGAAACGGCCCTCACCGCAGGCGCGTTGATCCTGAAACGGCGTCAGGAAGGCGTCGAAGTCGCCGCGAGCAAGACCGCGCCGGAGGACATCGTCACCTTCGCAGATCGGGAATCCGAGGAGTTGATTCGCTCACTTCTCGCGAAGGCTCGCCCGAACGACGGCTTCTTCGGTGAAGAGAGCGCCGCGACGGGCGGCTCAAGCGGGCTCACCTGGGTCGTCGACCCGATCGACGGAACGGTCAATTACCTGTATGGCATCCCCGCATACGCGGTCTCGATCGCCGTGGTCGAGGGCGAACCCGACCCGACCACCTGGAGCGCGCTCGCCGGCGCCGTCTTCAACCCGGCCGCCGACGAGCTGTACACGGCGAGCGCCGGCGCCGGCGCCTACCTCGGTTCTCGGCGACTGACCGTCTCGACCGGAAAGACACTGTCGCTGGCGCTCGTCGGCACCGGATTCTCCTACGATTCGGCTCGCCGAACCAAGCAAGCGGATGCTGTCAGTCACCTGATCAGCCGGGTGCGCGACATCCGCCGGATCGGGTCGGCCGCGCTTGACCTGTGCGATGTTGCATCCGGGCGGCTTGACGCGTATTACGAAAAGGGCCTCAAGCCGTGGGATCACGCTGCGGGCGCACTTGTCGCCTCCGAGGCCGGCGCGCGAGTTGCCGGGTTGCACGGCGTTCCCGCCAGCCGTGCACTCACGATTGCGGCCGAGCCCGGATTGTTCGACCAGCTCGAGCCCGTTCTGGACGAACTGGGCGTTGTCGACCGCTGATTCACGCTGTCCAGTTTGCATAACCAAGAGTCGCCTGATCAAACCAGCCAGACGGTCGTATCCTGCGGCAGTACCCGGTCGACGATCGGCTCGCTCGACAGCAGGAGCTCGCCTTCGGGCAACGTCACCGCCTCGGTTCCGGCGTTCGCAATGACCGTGACGGCACCGTTGCGATACGCGACGACGTCATCGCCGAAATCATGCAGCCATTCCAGCGTCCCTGCGCCGAGCGCATGGCGGCGCCGTTCGGCCAGCAGCCGCCGGTACAACCACAACGTCGACTCAGGATCCTCGCGCTCGGCCGACCGTGCGAATCGTGCCCACTGCTTCGGCTGGGGTAGCCAGCTCGCTGTTGCGTCGTTGAAGCCATAGGTCGCTCCGGTGGCCTCCCACGGGATCGGCACGCGGCATCCGTCACGTCCATAACGCGTTCAGTGCGTGGCCGGTTAGCTCAGGTAGCTTCGCTGCGTGACCGTGGACCGTGCTGGATGATCTGCTGGTAGGTGGTCGGTGCTTGCTGGCTGCCGAGGCCGAGCAGCGTCTGGAAAGCGGCCATCGGCGTGCTCCGCCGGT
>DATCDQ010000014.1:0-5287 GCA_036510655.1 Microbacteriaceae bacterium
ATCGCATACATCGATTGGTATGCGTTGGGATCGACATCGTGAATGGACAAACGCTGCACGTTCGACATAAAACTGCACTTCTTTCCCGGGCGACACTGTTTGCGCGCCCTGTGCTTTCCAGCTTTATCCTCCCGCCTGAGAGATGCAAGTGACCCGCGCCGTCAACCGTGCTGCAGGGAGCGCCTCTGCGCCTCCAGGTACTCCCGAACCGCCTGGTCGTCGGCGAGTTCGATAGCTGACGCATACGATTGCGAGGCTTCGGCGGTGAGCCCGGCACGCGACAATAGTTCTGCACGCGCGGCGTGATAGGGCTGGAAGCCGGCCGCTGCGCCGCCAAGCTCATCCAACAGCGCAAGCCCGGCGGATGCTCCCGCAACGCGCCCGACGACCGTTGCGTGTGCTACCTGCGCACCCACGCTCGGGGCAACCAGCAGTAGCGCCGCATACAGCGTCTCCAGCGCGGCCCAATCGGTTAGACGGGTGCGAGCGCGATCGCAGTGCACTGCTTGGATCGCCGCTTCCAGTTGGAATCGCCCCGGTTTCCCCTGCCCGGTCGCGCGCCGCAGATACGTTTCGCCCTCCGCGATCATGCCAGCGTCCCACTCTCGAACGTCGTGTTCGTCCAACGGCACGAACCGCTCACTGTGCGCGGACGCGCGAGCAAGTGAGAGCGTAATCAGCGCCGCAAGCGCCCACGCCTCCGCATTCGACGTCAGCAGGGCAGCGAGCGTGACGGCGAGATACTGCGCTTCGCCTGCGAGCGAGTCGGGTCGCGTCGCGGCAGCCGACCGAGATGGCTCAAGTGACGAATCCGTGGCGGCACCTGCACCGGCGGGCCCCGCGATTGCGTAGCAGCCGTAGATCGCTTCGAGCACCGGCACGATACGTTCCGACATTGCCGCGCGATCCGGCACCAGAAACGGGATGTGCGCGTTCTTGATGCGCTTCTTCGCACGCACCAAACGTTGCGCCATCGCTGTACGCGGCGTCGCGAATGCCCGGGCAATCTGCTCGGCGTCGAACCCGAGCACAGCCTGCAGCATCAGCGGCGTGCGAATCGCCGGGTCGATCGCTGGGTGCGCACAGACGAACAGGAGTTCCAAGCGTTTGTCTGGAATCGCATCCGGATCGAGATCCTTCATCGCCGCTGCCGTAATGAACACCGCGGCTTCGGGAGCCTGCGCGCGTTGTTCATCGAACGACGCTGCGGTGCGATGCGCTGACGACTTCCAGACGTCACGCTGATGGTTACGCGCCACGATGACCAGCCACCCTTCCGGGTTGTCAGGGATGCCGGCATCCGGCCAGGATGTCAACGCCCGCTCGAACGCGACGGCGAGGGCATCCTCCGCCGATTCGAGATCGCCGGTGACCGCCGCGAGAATCGCGACGAGGCGGCCGTAGGAGGTGCGGGCGACGCGTTCCGCCGTCATCCGCGCCACCTGGTCGTTCATGCGTTTGGCGTCCACACACCGTCGACCGTGTGGGTTGCGCCCGGGCGCACCTCGACCGCGCCCCAAGCGATCGACGGCGCCTGCTTCGCCCAGTCGAGTGCGGCATCCAGATGGGGCACATCGATGACGAACGTGCCGCCGAGTTGCTCTTTCGTGTCGGCGAAGGGGCCGTCCTGCACGCGCAGCGTTCCATCGGCGGCGGACAGCGTCGTCGTGCTTGCTGACGGCTGCAGCACCTCGGCGGAGATCAGCACGCCCGCCTGCTGGAGTGCGCCGGCGTAGCTGGCGAACGCCCGCATGCCTTCTTCAATCGCTTCTTTGCCGAGTGATTCCTCGGTGGCCTCCGGGTAGTGCAGCAATAGTGTGTAACGCATCGTTCGAATCCCTTTCTGATTGCAGTTATTCGTGTGCCGCTCGAATTGCGGTACAACCGGATGACGAACGGGCGATGGACTGATCGACATAATCTGCTGAGACATTATCGGCCGTGAACGGTCGCGTGGCTAGAGTCGCCCAGCGCTGTGCCTATCTGGTGCCCCCGGCAGGAATCGAACCTGCGACCAAGAGATTAGAAGGCTCCTGCTCTATCCGCTGAGCTACGGGGGCAAACGCGTTTACACGATACCGTAGCGCGCCCGGGCTACAGGCCTTTCGCCGCCGCGACGAGCACCTGCTGGATGGTCGGAACACCCTCGGCGCGGAACACCTCAGCGCCCTCGGCGTTGTGGACGATCACGGTCGGTGTCGAACGGATGCCTTCGGCCATCGCCCGCTCTTCGTCCCGGACGATGTCGAACTCGGTGACCTGCACGACTGGAGCGATTCGCGTTACCTCGGCCATTACCGACCGGGTCTGCATGCAGGGCTCACAGAACGCCGATGTGAACAGCAGGAGTTCCATGCCGCAATTCTACGTGTCGGTGCCCCCGATTAGACTTTCCATCATGCCAACATCCTCGGATCGCCTCGTCTGGATCGACTGCGAAATGACGGGACTCGACCTCGAGGTCGACGAGCTCGTCGAAATCGCGGTCGTCATCACCGATTTCGAACTCAACCTGCTCGATCCGGGGATCGACATCATCATCAAGCCAGACGCATCCGCTCTGGATCAGATGGGCGACTTCGTGCGCAAAATGCACACCACCTCCGGCTTGATCGACGAGATCCCGAACGGCGTCAGTTTGGCCCAAGCCGAATACGACGTGATGGAATACATCCTCAGGTTCGTACCCGGTGAGCAGAAGGCGCCATTGGCCGGCAACACCATCGGCACCGACCGCATGTTCATCGCCAAGTTCATGCCCAGGCTCGACGCGCACCTGCACTACCGCAACGTCGACGTGTCTTCGATCAAGGAGTTGGCCCGCCGCTGGTACCCCCGCGTGTACTTCAAAGCACCAGAGAAAAACGGTGGGCATCGTGCGCTCGCGGACATTCTCGAGTCGATTCGAGAACTCGACTACTACCGCGGCGCAGTGTTCGTGTCGCAGCCGGGGCCGACGTCTGACGAGGCCGCAGCCATCTCGGCAGCCGTCGTGGAAAACTGGGCTCCCCAAATGTAATAGAATCATCTGCGTTGCCTGAATCGATCTCACGATCGCGAGCAGCACATGGTGGGTATAGCTCAGCTGGTAGAGCGCCTGGTTGTGGTCCAGGAGGTCGCGGGTTCAAGCCCCGTTACTCACCCCAATTAGCACTCGACTTAAAAAGCAGAGGGCGACGATGTCGATGAACAGTCCATCCGAGCCGCAGGGCGCACACCTCGTCGGCAGCATCAATCTGCCGGATGCCGAGAGCGTATTCCGCACCGTGAGCGCCCACCTGGGCGACCGACTGCGGCGGATGCCAGACGGCGAGGTCGGCGAACGCTACTACTGGATCCAGTTCCAGCGTGATCGCTTGGCTGCGACGAACGGTCTCAGCCGCATCCCCGGCGAGCCAGTGTACGTACGCGGACAGTTCGATGCGCGACCGTTGATGCTCGATCCAGGCGTGGACGCAGCTACGCTCACATTTGGTTCGCTCGGCTACGCGGATGCCGCGATCGCGTCGTATACAACGTTCGCGGCACTGCGAGAAGCCGGCGTGATCGCACCAGGAACCCGCTTTCAGGTCTCCTTGCCGACCCCGGCAGCGGTGATTGCGTCGTTCATCGTTCCAGACAACCGCGCAGCGCTCGAGCCGGTGTATGCGCAGGCCATCTTCTCTGAACTCGCCCGCATCCTCGAAGAGATCCCGCACGAGGATCTCGCCATCCAGTGGGACACGGCCGTCGAGTTCGGCCTTTTGGAGAGCGCACGACTACCGGCCGGCTATCCGCTAACGCCCTGGTTCGACGACGTGCTCGGCGGCGTTCTCGAGCGGGCGGCACGACAGGCATCCGCTGTGCCAGAAGACATCGAAGTCGGCTATCACCTTTGCTATGGAGACGTAGAAGAGACGCACTTCGTGCAACCTCAGGACGCCGGCCATCTCGCCGCATTCATCACAGGCGTACTGGCAAGAAGCCCTCGCCCGATCAACTGGTTCCATCTGCCCGTGCCGATCGAGCGCGATGATGACGCCTACTTCGCGCCGTTGGCCGAGGTGAGCATCCCCGACGAAACCGAGTTGTACCTCGTGCTCGTGCACCACGAAGACGGTGTCGAAGGTGCGCTGCGTCGGCAACGCGCAGCTCGTCGCGTGCAAAACCGCTTCGGCGTCGCCACAGAGTGCGGCTTCGGGCGCGGGCCAAGCGAGCGCACAGCGCCACTGCTCGACCTGCACGCGGCCGTCACCTCGCCCTGGTAAGGCGTCCGCAGTCGGTCCGCGTGAGCGCTCGACACTGATTTACCCGAGACATTTCCTGAGTCGGCTTGAGGGCGGGAGAGAACGTGTTCGATTGGGTCCTATTTGCCGATCTCGGTACCGCGATCGGCACAACCTTGCTCGCCGTTGCCACGTTCTCGTCGACTCGGTCGGCCAATCGCGCTGCCCGTACGGCCGAACGAGCACTGATGGAAGGCTTACGTCCGATCTTGTTCCCGTCTCGTTGGTCGGATCCGCCTCAAAAGATTGGCTTCGCAGACGGGAAATGGGTTGTGGTCGCGGGTGGCAGGGTCGCAATCGAGGTAACTCCACAGGTTGTTTACATGGTGCTGTCGGTACGCAACGCAGGGCGAGGTGTGGCGGTCTTGCACGGCTGGCACATGCCAGTCGCCCGCGACGCGGAACATGCTGCCCCCGAGGACTTCCAGCGTCTGACCCGTGATATCTATGTACCGACTGACGATGCAGGGTTCTGTCAGATCGCAATGCGTGACCTCACTTCAGAATCTGCGGTTCGCCTGACGTCACGGCTGGAGGCCCACAACAGCACGTGGGTTGACGTGCTGTATGGCGATACGGAGGGGGCCCAGCGCATCATCTCCCGCTTTTACATCGCACGCGGTGCCGCCGAGATCGGCCACGCCGACGAGTGGATTCTGACCGTGGTACGCCACTGGAACCTCGACCTGCCCGCGCCGCGGGCCTGACGAACTGCCGAAACACGACCGGCGCGCGGAGACTTCAATATCAACACGCTCGGCAAAGGCAAGGAACCGCACGAGCTCGCACTCGACTATGAGATTCAGAACGGCGGCTTATCCAGATAATTAGGCGTCGAGTCGGATTTGTCGGGAGGGCCGGGGTCGCTGTTGGGTTCGCCTGAAGCGACACAACCCGTCACGGATGCGCAACCATTGCCGCAGGTCTGCCGGAACCCGATACGAATCACGCCCCACGGACAGCACCGCTTCGGTCTGCGGGTGCGTCAGCAAGCGGGTGAAGCTGGGCGCATGGGCGGCCAG
>DATCDQ010000015.1:0-7232 GCA_036510655.1 Microbacteriaceae bacterium
CGCGCTACGCGGAGCGCTGGTAGCTGCGGAAGGCCAGCGTTGCCAGCCAGGTCATCACAACGACGAGGGCGGCGAGCAAGCCGAGATTGGCCCAGATCGCGCCCAAATCCGGCGCGCTCTGCAAGGCCTGCCGTCCTGCGACGACGGCCCACTCGAACGGGTTGTAGTGCGCAACGTTCCCGACCCACGCTGGCGACAGCTTCGTGTTCATGATCGCGGACGACAGGAACATCAGCGGCAATGAGATCAGCTGTGAGATGCCGATCAGTGCAGTCTGCGTTCTGGCGAGTAACGCGATCGCATTCGAGAACGCAGAGAACACGAAGGTCAGCAGCACAGCCGAAACAAGCAGAATCAGGATGCCGCCGACCCCGCCGTCGAACCGCGCTCCGGCCCACCACGCCACCCCGAGCACGATCAGCGTCTGCAGAATGGTGAGCACCGCCTGGTAGAGCATTGTGGAGATCACCAGACCGACGCGACTCGTTGGGGACGTGAGAAAGCGATCCATCACGCCGCGGTTCATGTCGTCGATATACGTTGTGCCCGCCCAGGCTGCTCCGAACAGCGCCATCATCATCACGATGCCGGGCGTCAGATACTCGAGATAGCTGCCGGCACGGTTGACACCAGCGCTGGCGAATCCTGGGATGTTGATCACCGATTTGAACAGCTGCCCGAACAGCAGCAGCCAGATGATCGGCTGCACGAGATTCATGACCAGGTAGACCGGCATCCGCATGAATGCGCGGAGGTGACGTCCTGTCAGGATCGCCGTGTGGATGATCAGGGCGCCGGGCTGTGCCGCCTGCGCGCTCGAGGTGGACAGTTGCGATGGTGCGATCACGGTGCTCATGCCGCATCCTCCTCAGAATTGTGTGACGATCCGGCCGTGAATGCGCGACCGGTGTGCTTCAGGTAGACGTCGTCGAGGCTCGGCCTGGCGACGGTGGCGGATGCGACGGGCACCGCAGCATCTTCGAGTGCGGCAAGCATGCGCGGGAGCGCTGCAGCTCCGACATCCGCGCGGGCACGCACGGTGTGGCCGTCCGCCGTCAACTCACGGAGGCCGGCGACGCGTGACAGTGCTGGCAGGGCCCGCTCGGTGAGCGCATCCGGGGCCAGCTCCACGATGACGGCGTCACCGTGCAGCCCGTCTTTCAGTTCGTTCGGCGTGCTATGTGCGACCACGCGCCCGTGATCGACGATTGCGAGGCTGCTTGCCAGCCGATCGGCCTCATCCAGATAGTGCGTGGTGAGCAGCACGGTCATCTGTTCGATCCGCGCCATCGCCTCGAGCTCGATCCACATCTCCGTGCGCGCCTCCGGGTCGAGCCCGGTGGTCGGCTCGTCGAGGAACAGCACCTGTGGCCGGTGCATCAGCCCGATGGCGACATCGAGCTTGCGCGCCATGCCGCCCGAGTAGGTTTTGACCAGGCGACTACTGGCATCCGTCAGCGAGAAACGATCAAGCAATTCGGATGCCCGTGCTCGCGCCGCGCGCGCCGGCATGCCCTGCAGGCGCCCGGCGAGCACGAGGTTCTCCGCCCCGCTGGCCATGGGGTCGGAGACGGACTTCTGGGCGACGAATCCGATCGTGCGGCGCACCCGATCCGGGTGTCGCGCCACGTCGATCCCCGCGACGATGGCGCTGCCCGAGTCGGCGCGCGACAGCGTCGAGAGGATCTTCACGGTCGTCGACTTGCCGGCACCGTTCGGGCCGAGCATTCCGAAGATCGTGCCTGGCTCGGCTTCGAAGCTGAGACCGTCGAGCGCGCGGAGCTGCGGTTTGCCGCGAGCGCCTGGATAGGTTTTCACGAGGGAGTCGGCGATGAGCGCCGACTTTGAGGTGTTCGATGTTGCTGTTGCGGATGCCACGAGCGGCTCCTTCTGTTGTCGGAGCCTCCGTTCGGCGAAACATGCGCAACGATAAACTGACGATGGGCCTCGAGTCAGCTGTTGACGCAGTTCCCGCATGCGGGAGACTTCAGGGTTTGCGGTGGTCCGGATGTTCCAGCATCCGGACCACCATTTCTGGTGTTGTGTCGGTTGTGGTGAAGTCAGGCGGCCATGGTCAACGGCCCTTCTTCTCTGTCTTCGCTTGTGCCGGATCGCCGCCCTTGTCCGCCGGGAACAGCATCCGGGCGAGCACGAACATGAGCACGACGATTCCGATCAGCAGCGCAAGCCACGACCAGACGAATCCGATCGTGATGGTCAGCACCACGAACGCGGCGAGCGAGAGCAACATGATGATGCCCGCGTAGATGCCGAAACGTGCCGCGGCGGCAGGGTCCTGGGAGAACCGGTCGTCGATCTGCTGCGCTCTGGCGACATCGCGCGCCCACGGCTTCGTCCGGTTGGTCTGAGTGGTGCCGAGCCAGATGAATCCGATGATGGCGGCCACCACGATCACGACCGCGGTGATCAGGAGATCGAGCTGCGACACGTCGCCCAGGAAGAGGACGAGCTGGGCGAGTCCGATCAGCATGAGCGCGGTGCACGCGCCGTAGAACGCGGACTCGGCACGGGCGACGCGTAGTGGGTGCTCGTCTCCTGACGCAGACTGTCTGCGGTGATGATGCCGCCAGGTAGCGCCAGGGCGATCACGGCAATGAGCGCCAGCACGGTGCTCGACCACGCAATGACGTGCAGGGAGCTGAGTGCGATCAGCACAGCAGAAGCTGCTGCGATCCCGGCCAGGATCACGGTGCGGATCACGAACGCGGGCTTTGGGCGCACGCGGTACACGCGATAGGCGTCGTTGATGGTTGTCGCGGAACGAGCAACAGCGGCACTTCGCTTGATGCCGATGACCGGCTCACCGGCCTGCGGCCGATCGGTGCCATCGAGCTCGGAGACCAACTCACGGATGTCGCCGAGTTCGTCGATCGCTCGCGTTGCTGCGGTGTTCGCATCCACTCCGCCGGCGATCAACTCGTTGACGCGTGCAGTGAGGTTGCTGCGGAGTTCTTCCTTGAGGTCTTGAAGCTCGGGTGTCATGGTGACCGTGCCGAAGACCTCGTCGAGGTACCGGTGGATGTTCGTGTTGTCGGCGGTGCTCATCCGAGGTTGCCTTTCAGGTTCAGAAGGGAGTTGATGATGCGCTGGGTGGCGGTCCAGTCGCGCACGTTCTGCGCGTAGACCGCGCGGCCGGCATCCGTTATTCGGTAGTACTTGCGGCGGCCGCCTTGGGTCTCATCGCCCCAGTAGGCCTCGACGAGTCCGTCTTTGGCGAGGCGGCGGAATGTCGCGTACAGCGTGGCTTCCTTGATCTCGTAGTCGCCGCCGGTGGCATCCCGGATCGTCTTGTAGATCTCGTAGCCGTATTGGTCGGAGGCGCGGAGCACACCGAGCACGATCGTTTCGGTGTGACCGCGGAGCAGGTCTGACGCGAACGGCTCGGATCGCGCCGGTGCGGCTGCCGCAGCCGGCGCTTCGGTCGGCGTCGCAGCCGGCGTCGCATCGCGGGTGTTCGGTGTCATGTAAAGTACTGTATCACGCACAGTACTGTGACATCAACACTAAAGTCTCACTAATGGGCACACCTCCACTGAATTGCCTCAAATGACCCTTCGTGAGGCAACTCACGGGAGCTGTTGTGGCGCGATACCGTAGATCGGTGAGGAAACACCTGCGTGTGGCCGTGCTGTTCGGCGGGACGAGTGAAGAGCGTGACGTGTCGATTGCCAGCGCGCGCGAGGTCATCTGCGCGCTGCGCGAGCGCGGGCACCACGTGCTCGCCGTCGATACAGCACATGGTGCGCTTTCGTCGACGGATGAGCGTGCCGTTCTCGACGCACCGGTGGGGCGCCGCCCACCGAGCGAGGCGGAACTCGAGCGGATGTCCACCTCAAGCACCGCACTCGTCCTCCCCGCCGAGCTGGCCGACAACGACATCGACGTCGTGTTCCTGGCACTGCATGGCGGCAGCGGTGAGGACGGGCGCATCCAGTCTCTGCTCGAACTGGCCGCCATTCCATACACCGGAGCCGGGCCGCTCGGCAGTGCGCTGGCGATGGATAAGGACGTGGCGAAGCGACTGTTCCGGGCGGCAGGAATCGACACGCCTGATTGGTTGACCGGTGCGGCATCCGCGGGCGAGATCGTGCAGCGGCTGGGCCTCCCGGTTGTCGTGAAGCCGAACGCGCAGGGGTCTACCGTCGGGCTGTCCCTGGTGCGTGCCGAAGCCGACGTGGATGCGGCGGTGGCCGTAGCATCCGAATTCGGTGAGGTTCTGTTCGAGCGATTCGTGCCGGGTCGTGAGGTCACGGTCGGCGTGCTCGACGGCGTTGCTCTGGCGGTCGGTGAGGTCGCGATCCCCGCCGATTCGGTCTTCGGATACGCCGACAAATATCAGGTGGGCGCGGTCGTCGAGCGGTTTCCCGCCGACGTCCCGGAACCTCTCGCCCGCCACGCACAGGATGTCGCTGCGCACGCGCACCGTGTGCTCAAACTCGACGGCTATAGCCGCTCTGACTTCCGACTTGATGCCGAGGGCCGACTGTGGCTGCTCGAGGTCAACACGCTCCCCGGGCTGACCGCGACAAGTTTGCTGCCACAATCTGCCGCCGCGGTCGGCATCGAGTTCGGCGCGCTGTGCGAGCACATCTGCGAGCTCGGGATGCAGCGTGCAGGCGGCATGGCGCAATCCGGTCGCTGAGCGTGTCGAGGCGCCGCATACCGCTGGACCTCGACCTCGCCGAGGCACCGTGTCGTGGCGCCCCGGTCTCAGAAGTGGTGCGCGAACTGCGGTCACCGTCGATGCCGACAGCACTTTGCGCGCCACGAGTTTGCCAACGGCACCGCGAGAGAGCTTGCGGCGCTGTGAAGCCGGTTGTGATCCGGCGTGGCCGGGAGCGATCGGCTCGGCTCGCGCGCGCCTGTTCGAGCGTATTCCGTGTCGGCGGCATCCGTTACATTGAGGCACCATGACACGCGTGATATACAACACAGCGACCTCGTTCAACGGCTACATCGCGGATGCGGCGAACTCTCTTGACTGGCTGTTCGCCGTTGACGAAGACGGAGCGGAGGCACCCGAAGTCTTCATGGACGGTGTCGGCGTGCTCGTCGAAGGCTCGACGACGTACGAGTGGGTGTTACGAGAGACGAAATTGCTCGACGAACCGCAGAAGTGGCAGGACTTTTATGGTGCGCGCCCGACATACGTCTTCACGTCCCGAGAGCTTCCACGCCCAGCCGGTGCTGACGTGCGCTTCGTGCGAGGAGCTGTCCGGGATGCGATGCCCGCAATCCGCCAAGCCGCCGTGGACAAAGACATCTGGGTCGTCGGTGGCGGTGACCTGGCAGGCCAGTTCTTCGATGTGGGCGAGCTGGACGAGATCGCGCTATCCGTCGCCCCTGTTGCGCTGAAATCTGGAGCGCCGCTGTTGCCGCGGTTAGTCGATTCGCAGCGGCTGACGCTCACGAGCGTCGAGAAGCAGGGACAACTCGCACGTCTCATTTATACGGTGAATCAGTGGCGCGCGCAGGCGTGAGGGAGGCGTGGCACGCGGTGCCTGGTGTGCCGGCCACGCGCGGCACGCGGTGCCCGGCGCGCAGGCCAGGCGCGGATTGCTCACGCCGCGCGGCTCATCACGCGGAGGCGCCGCCGGGCGAGCAGTGCGATGACTCCGCCCCCCAGCACGAGCCAGATCACCGCCACCACGACTCCTGCAGCACCGGAGTAGAACGCCACGGTGAGGCCGCCGCCGAGTGCGAGGGTGAGGAGGACGGCATCCGACTGCCAGAGCAGCACGTTCAGCACCGAGAGGTCGCCGGCCGGCGTGACGACGGGTGTCAGCAGGAACACGGGCAACGGGCCCTTTGCCGAGTCGTACACGCGCACGATCACGATGAATGCGGCGAGCAGAATCCACCAGGCGACGGATGCTGCGCTGCCGGTCCGCTCCGCGCCGGCCAGACGGGCCAGCCCGGCGCCGACGCCTCCGAAAACGATCGCTGTGGCCGCCGGGGCGAGCGCGTGCGAGATGGTGCGCGGGCCGATGGCCCGGCCGTAGAGGGATGCACCGGTCGCGTTCGCGCTCGAGTCGCGCAACCCGTCGCCCGCGTCGAGGCGGCTCCCGGAATCCGCCAACCGCTGCCGCAGCATCTCCGGTGGTGAGAAGCATTCCGGTTGTCTGCCAACGGCGCGATTGGGCGAGCGCCACAGGTGCGGACACATTGTCGAGCAGTAACGGAATGGCGCTCATGGTGACCAGGGCAATCACCAATGTCATGGTCGACCAAACGGCCGGTGCGGATGTCGTGACAGCCTGAAACGACAGCGCAAGCCAACCCCACGGGGTTGCGTTTGTAGCGATAGCGGCCGGAGCCGCGACGTCTGCGGTGGTGACGTTTGAGGCAGTGGGGTTCGGGGCCGCGCCACAGACCGCGAGAATCCCCGTGACCAGGGCGAGGCGGCCGCGGTCAAGTCGCTGCTCGGGTTCGTCCAGAATCACCACGTCGAAAGGCCGGTTAAACGCGGTCGCCAGAGCGAACAACTGCGTCTGACCCGAGGAGAGTTCGTGCGCGAAGCGTCGTGACAGCGCGGGGATCCCCCACTGCTCGAGTGCGCTGTCGGCGCGATCGTCTGCGGCCGTGCCGATGATGCCCCAGCTCGTCGCGATGAACCGCAACTGTTCGCGGACCGTCAAGTCCGTTGCGTATGCGTGCGACCCGATCGGCGGGGAGATGGCTCGGCGCGTGTCGCGGCACCGTTCGTCGAGGTGGCTGCCGCCGAGCGAAACCGTGCCAAAGGTTGGGCGCAGCAGCCCGGCGAAGATGCGCAACAACGTGGTCTTGCCGGATCCGTTCTGTCCGAGCACGGCGAGCGCCGTGCCGGCGCTGACCTTCGCGGTCACGGGTGCCAGCAGAACTTCACCATCGACTGATGCGCTGACCTGATAAGCATCGAGCAGCGCGGTCATGCTCGCATTGTGGCGTATGCGTCGGTGGCCGATCTGTCGGATGCGGAGCGTGGAGCGCTGCCTCCGCACCGTGATTCCTGCTTCGCGGTGTCATTGTGGCCATTGGTTTCGGATGGCGTGTTTGACTTTGGTGTCGAGTCGGTGGGCGAGGGTGGTGCGGGCTTTGCTGGCGGGTCGCCACCGGGCGTTGGGGTTGATCCAGGGTGGGGCCTTGATTTGGGGTGTCCCGTCGATGAAGCGGATTTGCCAGCCGGCGGTGTCGATGGTTCTGTGATGCCACCAACACAGATAGACGCCGTT
>DATCDQ010000016.1:0-10161 GCA_036510655.1 Microbacteriaceae bacterium
GTTGAAAGGGACTACTCCGTGAGGATGGTGCCTGAGCTCACGGGGCGTCGGCGACGACCTCGGCTTTGAATCCAGCGGAGTTCTCCAGCCAGCCTGCGTAGTGATCCTCCCCACCAGCGTGCGGAAAGCGTTCCTGATAAAGGGGGCGCCACCCGTGGCCAGGTGCGTCGGCCATGATCGCGTCGACCACTTTCTGCTCGCCGGCCTTAAACGCAAGGTGATTGAGCCCCACGCGGCGGCGATCATGCACCGGGTTGGCCAGGGTCGGTGGCGTCGTCAGCGTCAGATATGCGCCACCCGCGCTCCACGACTGTCCGCCTGACCACTCACTGTGCAGAGAGAATCCCAATCGTGTGAGGAGCCAGCCCCATTCTGCCTGCGATTCCTCTAGATCTGAGACCCATAACTCGACATGATGAAATCCCGCCACCCCATGAGTCTGCCACTCCTATCCGACCACATATTAGGAGAAACGGCCCTGCGGAACTCCGCAGCTGACGGGGGAACCGCACTGGGACAAAGGGGGCGCTTGGAGCACGGTCAGTGGGCCCTCGTCTTCGGTCGGCGGCTCGAAGTGGTCGAAGTAGTCGGCGGCCAGGTCTTCGGTCAGCGCAAAGTCGTCTCCGTGCTCGAGCCGGCGGGCTCGCACGCGCTCGAGCACGACCTCGCGCGCCGTTCCGAGATAGATGGTCTCCGGTTCGACTCCGAGCGGCCGCAGCAGGTCCCGGTACTCCATTCGTGCGCGACGGGACCAGAAGGAGAAGTCCAGAACGACGTCCTTACCCGCGGCCACAAGGGCCAGTAGACGGGCGCGGAGCTCGGCCTCGATCGTGCCGTGCACATCCGGCGGCAGCGGCATAGACCGGATGCCTCGCTTCCACGCTTCCTGGTCGAAAGAGAGCCGCACCATTCCGACGCCCTCCAGGCGGCGCGCAACGGTGGACTTCCCGGACCCAGCCGGCCCGCACATGAAAATCACCCGGCTCATTCTGACGACCCTATCGCCGGCCTGAGCGCTGCAGCAACCAGCGCTGCGGCAACCAACGCTGCGGCGGCGACTCCGCTCAGCGAGCGAGCTGCTGCGGCGTCGCCCGAAAGCCGCGCAACCGCAGACTGTTGGTGACCACGAACACCGACGAGAGTGCCATTGCGGCCCCGGCCAGCACAGGGTTGAGCAGTCCGAGCATGGCGATCGGTATTGCCGCCACGTTGTACGCGAACGCCCAGAACAGGTTGCCTTTGATGATGCCGAGAGTGCGGCGTGAAAGCCGCACAGCGTCGACCGCAGCAACCAGGTCACCGCTCATGATGGTGATGTCTGCAGCCGCGATCGCGGCATCCGTCCCGGCGCCCATGGCGATGCCGAGATCCGCCGCGGCCAAAGCCGCCGCGTCGTTGACGCCGTCGCCGATCATCGCCACGACGTGCCCCTCCGCCTGCAGCTCGCGAATCGCATCCAGTTTGCCCTGCGGCGTCACGCCCGCCCGCGCATGTTCGATGCCCACCAGTGCAGCGACTGAATGCGCAGCTCCCGCGTTGTCGCCGGTCAGCAACAGCGGGGTGAGGCCGAGTTTGCGGAAGTGCGCGATCGCATCCGCACTGGTCGCCTTCACTGTGTCGCCGACGGCGAGCATGCCGCGCGCGGCACCATCCCACGCGACAGCGATTGCGGTGTTGCCCTGCTCTTCCGTGGCTTCGAGCGCTGTTTCCAACCGCTCCGGAATGCGGATGCCCCACGCGGCTTCCAGCCAGCTCGCTCGCCCCGCCAGCACCAGGTGGCCGTCGACGATTGCCTGCACGCCCTGCCCCTGGTGGGACGCGAACGACTCCGCATCGTCGATCGGCAGCCCCCGTGTCGCGGCCGCAGCAACGATCGCTCGCCCGACCGGATGCTCAGAACCATGCTCGGCTGCGGCCGCCAGTCGGAGCAACTCGGCCTCGGCGTGCGACTCGGCGCCGCGCTCATTGTCGCGTGTCGCCGCATCACGGGCTGCGCCGGTCATCGCAACAGCGCCGACGGCGGCGATTCCGGTCAATGCCATCCGCCCGGTCGTGATCGTTCCGGTCTTGTCGAGCAGCACCGTGTCAATGCGGCGCGTCTGCTCCAGCACCTGGGGCCCCCGGATCAAGACTCCGAGCTGCGAGCCGCGTCCGGTGCCGACCAGCAACGCGGTCGGAGTTGCCAGCCCGAGAGCGCACGGGCACGCGATGATGAGTGTGGCGACGGCCGCGGTGAACGCGAGTTGCACCGCGCCACCGAACACGAGCCATCCGATGAAGGTCAGGATCGCGAGCCCGATGACGATCGGAACGAAAATGCCGGAAATCCGATCAGCGAGGCGTTGCACCTTCGCTTTGCCGTTTTGCGCCTCTTCGACCAGTCGGCCCATCCGCGCGAGTTCCGTGTCTGCGCCGACCCGCGTCACCTCGACGACCAACCGGCCGCCGACGTTGACGGTCGCGCCGATCACGCGATCGCCGGGACCGACCTCGACGGGAACGGATTCGCCGGTCAGAATGCTGCGGTCCACAGCGGATGCGCCCTCGACGACCATGCCGTCCGTCGCGATTTTCTCGCCCGGCCGCACAACGAACACGTCGCCGGGAACGAGGCTGCCGACAGGAACGCGCGACTCGCGCCCGTCGCGCAGCAGCACGGCATCCTTCGCACCGAGGGCGAGGAGCGCGCGCAGAGCGGCTCCGGATTCACGCTTCGCGCGAGCCTCCGCATAGCGACCGGCGAGGATGAACACGGTCACAGCGGCGGCGACTTCGAGATAGAGCTCCTGAGCGCCGGCGTGCGGATCGGCGAAGAAAGTGAAGTTCATGTGCATGCCGGGCAAGCCTGCTGTGCCGAAAAAGAGGGCGTACAACGACCAAGCAAAGGCGGCGATCACGCCGACACTGATCAGCGTGTCCATCGTCGCGGCGCCGTGGCGGGCGTTGATGAAAGCGGCACGGTGGAACGGCCAGGCGCCCCAGACCGCGACCGGCGCAGCGAGTGTGAGCGCCAGCCATTGCCAGTTCGCGAACTGGAACGCGGGCACCATCGACAGCACAACAACCGGCAGCGCGAGCGATGCCGAGATGATCAGCCGGCGCAGCAGACTCGCGGCCGCAGCGTCTGCCGATTCAGTCGCGACGCCGCCGGATGCGGCCCCGTTTGCCGCGGCATCCGTTTGCGGTGGTGCGGGAACGGATGCGGTGTAACCCGTCGCCTCGACGACCGCGATCAGGTCGCGCGCCTCGAGCGCTGTGCTGGCGTGGATGCGAGCCTTTTCCGTGGCATAGTTCACGGTAGCCGCCACGCCCGGCACCTTATTGAGCTTGCGCTCGATCCTGTTCGCGCAGGAGGCACACGTCATGCCGCCGATATCGAGCTCCAGCTCGGTGCCGACTGTTGCGGATGCAGCACCCTGCGCACCTGACCGCCGCGGGGTGTGCGCTGCATGCGATGAACTCGGCGCGCTCATCGTGGAGCGGCCGACAATTCGTAGCCGGCTTCTTCGATGGCGGCGCGCACGGCATCCTCATCGAGCGGCGTGGCGCTGGCGACCGAAACGCGCGAGCTGCTGCCCGGCTTGAGCTCAACCGCGACGGATGCGACGCCGTCGAGCTCGGAAAGTTCCTCGCTCACGCTCGCCACACAGTGCGAGCAGGTCATGCCGTCGACGAAATAGTCCTGCGTCAGTTCACTCATGAGCGCACCAGCCGGGCGATCGCAGCGGATGCTTCGCGCACCTTTTCCTCGGCCACCGCACCACCCTGCCTGCTTGCTTCGGCGACGCAGTGGCTGAGGTGGTCCTCGAGCAGAGACAGTGCAACGGTCTCCAAGGCGCTGGTTGCTGCCGAAACCTGGGTGAGGATGTCGATGCAGTAGGTGTCTTCTTCGACCATGCGGGCGATGCCGCGCACCTGCCCTTCTGCGCGCCGCAGGCGTTTCAGCAGATCTTCTTTGTGTGCAACGTAACCGACCATGGTGACTCCTTCAGCTATACCCTCTATGGGTATAGCGTATACCCCCATCGGGTACCCGTGATACCGGGTTGGGAGATCTTGTCAGGATTCATTGCCAACCGCAAAGCGCAGGGTTCAGGCGTGAGAGCATGACATTCGGAATAAGACATGGCTAGACTAGATGGCTAGGAGAATGAGATGACCGAACCCATCAACATCCTGGATGCGCGCAACCAGCTATCGAAGCTTGTCGCGGCGGCCGCGCGAGGCTCCGACACCGTCATCGCAAAGCGTGGTGTTCCGATCGCGCGCCTCACTGCTGTCGAAAAGCAGACACCGCACACTGCGGGTGGGTTCGCCCGTTGGTTGAGCGACAACCGAGCGCCCGATGTTGGTCGACGGGGCGCGGCGGCCCTCGATGCGCAGATCGAGCGTGAACGTGAGGGTTGGGAGTGATCTACCTCGATTCTTGCATCGTCATCTACGCGACCGAAGATGTCGGCCCGCGCGGCGCGTCCGTTCGTCGACGCCTCGTTGAAGCGGGCGATGCGGTCGTGGCAATCAGCCCGCTCGTAATGCTCGAATGCCTCGTCGGGCCGCTGCGCGACGACAATCTGGTGCTTCGCGATCACTACGAACGGGCTTTCACGCAATTTCACGTGCTCGAACTGAGCACCGATACCCATCGGCGAGCCGCCGAGTTGCGTGCTCGGCACGGCATCCGCACCCTGGATGCGCTCCACCTTGCGGCGGCGCAACTAAGCGGATGCGACGCGCTCTGGACCAACGACGCGCGCCTTGTGAAGGCGTCGCATGCGCTGGCGCGCGACGTGACTCACGCGTGATGTGCACAGGGTGGTGCAGTCGCGCAATTGCCGTGCAGCCCGCAATCTGCAAGGATTACTATCCGAACGGTCGGTAAATATCGCGGCAGCCGATTCGGCACACCGAACCGAACGTTCGGCAGACGACGCGGTCGGGAGCAAGCATGGCTGAGGCCTATTTGGTAGGCGGCGTGCGCACGCCCGTCGGACGTTACGGCGGAGTGCTTTCCAGTGTGCGCCCCGACGATCTAGCCGCGTTAGTCATTACAGAAGCGTTGCGCCGCGCCGGTCTCGACCCGCACACCCTCGAACCGGATGCCCTCGACGACGTCATCTTCGGCGCAGCCAATCAGGCGGGTGAGGACAACCGCAACGTCGCAAGGATGGCCGTATTGCTGGCCGGCCTGCCCGACGAGGTGCCGGGGATCACGGTGAACCGGCTGTGCGCATCCGGAATGTCGGCGATCAACATGGCTGCGCAGGCGGTGCGGGCCGGCGATGCCGACCTGATCGTCGCGGGCGGCGTCGAGTCGATGACCCGCGCACCGTGGGTGCAGGCCAAGCCGCAGAAGGCGTTCGCAAAGCCGGGTGCGCAGTACGACACCTCGATCGGCTGGCGCTTTCCCAACCCCGTGCTGCTGGCCCGAGACAAGGCCACATTTTCGATGTCCGAAACCGCTGAGGAGGTTGCCCGCATCGACGGCATCACCCGCGAAGAAGCGGATGCGTTCGCCCTGCGCAGCCATCAGCGCGCGACCGCTGCGGCGGATGCCGGTCGCTTCGACGCCGAGACCGTCGCCGTTCCGACCGCGCACGGCGATGTGCTCATCGACGAGGGTCCCCGTCGTGACACGTCGCTGGAGAAGCTCGCAGCTCTGCGACCTGTCGTGGCCGGCGGGACTGTTGTCACGGCGGGCAACGCGAGCCCGCTGAACGACGGTGCATCCGCGATCGTCGTCGCCAGCGCGGCGGCGCTCGAGCGCTACGGACTCACCCCGCGTGCCCGAATTGTGGTCGGCACTAGCGCCGGGATCGCACCCGAGATCATGGGGCTCGGCCCGGTTCCGGCGACCCGAAAAGCACTGGCGCGCAGCGGCATCCGCCTGGATGAGATCGGGTCGATCGAACTCAACGAAGCATTCGCGACGCAGTCGATCGCGTGCATCCGCCGACTCGGCCTGGACGACGCGATCGTCAACGTCGATGGCGGAGCGATTGCGCTCGGGCATCCGCTCGGCTCCAGCGGCTCGCGACTCGTCGTCACCCTGCTGAACCGGATGGACCGCGAGGGCTCCCGCTACGGGCTCGCGACGATGTGCGTCGGCGTCGGCCAGGGCACGGCGCTGATCGTGGAGCGCGTCTCGTGAGCGTACTCGAAGTTGAGCGCGGCGCACACGCGGTGATCGCGCGGCTGAACCGACCCGAGGTGCGCAACGCCATCAACCAGGAGCTCGTCGACGCGCTGCACGAGCTCTGCGCCGAGCTCGAGACAACGCCGCGCATCCTGATCATCACGGGATCTAACGGCGTGTTCGCCTCCGGTGCGGACATCGCCGAACTGCGCGGACGACGAGCAGCGGATGCGCATGCCGCCATCAACGCGACAGTCTTCGAGCGGGTCGCCGCGCTGCCGATGCCGGTGATCGCCGCGATCGACGGTTACGCGCTCGGCGGCGGGGCGGAACTCGCCTACGCCGCGGACCTGCGGATCGGCTCGCCCACCATGAAGATCGGCAACCCGGAGACCGGGCTCGGCATCATCGCCGCTGCGGGCGCGACCTGGCGTCTGAAGGAGCTCGTCGGTGAACCCCTCGCACTGGAGATGCTGCTCACCGGGCGCATCCTCGACGCGCACGAGGCGCTCACGGCACGGCTGGTCAACGCATTGCATCCGTCGAATGCGCTCTTGGACGCCGCCGTTGCGATTGCCGAACGCATCGACGCCAATGATGCGCTCGCCACCCGCTACACGAAAGAGGTGTTCCGGGCTGCGCGCTCGCAGCATCCGCTGATCGACGCGCAGGCGCAGGCCGTGCTGTTCGAATCCGAGGAGAAGGTGCGGCGGATGACCGAGTTCTTAGAGCGGAAGCGCACGCGCGGTGCGCGCGGCGCCACCCCGCGTGCCGGCACCGCGCACAATGGTGATGACGAGGAGCAGCGATGAGCCGCGCCGCGGACGTCGACGGCTCGCGTAGCGCTCCGGAGTCCGGCCTCAGCGCGTTCCCGGTCGGCGTGCTGGGCGGCGGGCGGATGGGCGCAGGTATTGCGCACGCGTTTCTGCTGGCCGGCGCATCCGTTGTGGTGGTCGAGCGCAACAGCAGCGAAGCGGATGCCGCGCGCGGTCGCGTCGAACACGCCCTCGATGCGAGCATCGAGCGCGGGGCGACCAGCCCGACCGGGACTGCACTGACCCGCGGTGCGCTCCTGGCGCAGCTTGATGTCGGCACCGCCGTCGGGCGGTTTGCTGACCGGCGGCTCGTGATTGAGGCCGTGCCCGAGGACCACGCCCTCAAAACCGACGCGTTGCGTCGCGTCGAGGCGGTGCTGATGGCGGATGCCGCTCTCGCGACGAACACGTCGTCGATCTCGATCGACACGCTTGCGGCATCGCTCGAGCTGCCGCAACGGTTCATCGGACTGCATTTCTTCAATCCTGTTCCGGCCTCCGGCCTGGTCGAGATCGTCGTCGGTTCTGCGACCACGCCGGCACTCGTGTCGGATGCGCAGGATTGGGTCGCCGCTCTCGGCAAGACCCCGGTGACGGTGCAGGATTCGCCCGGCTTCGCCTCGTCACGGTTGGGGCTTGCGCTCGGGCTGGAGGCGATTCGCATGCTCGAGGAGGGCGTGGCATCCGCAGAGGATATTGACACGGCGATGGTGCTCGGCTACAAGCATCCGATCGGGCCGTTGCGGCTGACCGACGTAGTCGGGCTGGACGTGCGGCTCGGCATCGCCGAGTATCTGCACGGCGAGCTCGGCGACCGGTTCGAACCGCCTGCCCTGCTTCGCGCGCTCGTCGCGGAGGGCAAGCTCGGCCGCAAGACCGGCGAGGGCTTCTACCGCTGGGACGAGTCGTGAACGCGATCACCGTCGTGAGAGTGTCCGTTTCGGACGAGAGTGCCCGCGGCGCCGGACGCGCTCGTCCGAAACAGACACTCTCGGCTCGCACCGTCATCGCCGCACAACGAAAGGCATCATCATGATCGACATCCTGCCCAGCTACGTCTGCGGCGCCTGGTCGACAACGGCCACGACGGCCGACGCGATCGACGTGCTCGACGCCTCCACCGGCGAGCCCGTGACGCGGGTCAGCACGAACGGTCTCGACCTGGGCGCGGCGCTCGACTATGCGCGCACGGTCGGACAGGCATCGCTCGGCACGCTGACCTTCCACCAGCGCGCCGTGCTGCTCAAGCAAATGGCCCAGGTGTTGACCGAGCACAAGGCCGAGCTGTACACACTTTCCAGCCGCACCGGCGCTACCAAGTCGGACTCCTGGGTCGACATCGATGGTGGCATCGGCGTGCTGTTCACCTACTCGTCAAAGGGCCGTCGCGAACTGCCGAATGCGCAGGTCTACCTTGACGGGCCGGTCGAGTCCCTGTCGAAGGACGGCTCATTCCTCGGGCGGCATATCTACACACGGCTGCCCGGAGTCGCCGTGCAGATTAACGCGTTCAACTTTCCGGTCTGGGGCGCGCTCGAGAAGTTCGCGCCCGCGTTCCTCGCCGGGGTGCCGACGCTGATCAAACCCGCGACACCGAGTGGCTACCTCGCCGAGGCGTTTGTGCGTATCCTCGTCGACTCCGGACTGTTGCCCGACGGTGCGCTCCAGTTGGTGTCCGGCGCCGTGCCGACCCTGTTCGACGACCTGCGACTCGGCGACCTCGTCTCGTTCACCGGCTCGGCGTCGACCGCGGAACGGCTGCGCGCCCACGATTCGGTCCAGACCGGCGGCGTACGGTTCACCAGCGAGACCGACTCGATCAACGCATCTGTACTCGGCGCGGATGCCGTTGAGGGCACCCCCGAATTCGACGCGTTCGTGAGACAGCTCGTCACCGAGATGACGGTGAAAGCCGGCCAGAAGTGCACGGCAATTCGGCGTGCGATCGTGCCGCGAGCATCCGTCAAGCCGGTGATCGACGCGGTTGCGGTGCGGATCGCGGATCGCGTCGTTGTCGGCGACCCGCGCGAGGAGGGCGTGACCATGGGCCCGCTCGTGTCACTCGAGCAGCGCGACGAGGTGCGGCGGCGGATACAGGAGTTGATCGAGGGAGGCGGTCAGGTGGTTGTCGGCTCGGCAAGCTCAGGGACCGGCACTTCGGCAAGCTCAGCGACCGAGGGTGCGTTCATCGACCCGCTACTGCTCTACTTCGCGGACGGTTCCTCCCCCGCCGTGCACCAGATTGAGGCGTTCGGCCCCGTCTCGAGTGTGATCGCGTACGACTCGACTTCTGAAGCGGTCGCACTCGTCGCCCGCGGCGGCGGTTCCCTGGTGACGAGCATCGCCACCCGCGACCCGAGGATCGCGACCGAACTGATGAGCGGCATCGCCGCGTACAACGGACGTGTGCTCATGCTCGACCGGGATGACGCCCGCACCTCGACCGGGCACGGCTCCCCGGTGCCGCATCTCGTGCACGGTGGCCCGGGGCGGGCCGGCGGCGGGGAAGAGCTCGGCGGCATCCGTGCGGTGTTGCACTACATGCAGCGCACGGCGATCCAGGGCACACCCGAGCTGCTCACCGCGATCACCGGCGTGTGGCACGCTGGCGCGAAGGTGCAGGCGGATGGCCCGCATCCGTTCCGCAAATCCCTCGCTGAGTTGCGGCTCGGCGATCAGGTTGTCTCGGAGTCGCGGGTCGTGACACTGGAAGACATCGAGCACTTTGCGCAGTTCACGGGTGACACGTTCTATGCGCACATGGATGAGGCGGCAGCTGCGGCGAATCCGTTTTTCCCCGGGCGTGTCGCACACGGCTATCTGCTCGTCTCGTTCGCGGCCGGGCTGTTCGTCGACCCGGCACCGGGGCCGGTGCTGGCGAACTACGGGCTGGAGAATTTGCGGTTCGTGACGCCGGTGTCGCCGGGGGACAGCATCCGGGTGGTGTTGACGGCTAAGCAGATCACCCCGCGCGAAACGGATGACTACGGCGAGGTGCGCTGGGATGCCGTGCTGACCAACCAGAACAACGAGATCGTCGCGACCTACGACGTGCTCACCCTGGTGGCGAAGGCCTAGGACGCTGCTGAACAATTCTGCGGTTTAAGGCGCGTCTTCGACCGGATTCGCAGGTCTGGTTAAGACTTGTTTCATGCAGGGTCGTGATGATGGTCGACGTCAACTTTTGGATGTCGAAGCTCTCGCGGGACATTT
>DATCDQ010000017.1:0-15075 GCA_036510655.1 Microbacteriaceae bacterium
CGCTGGTCGAGTAGCGAGGAACGAGCGTATCGAGACCCCAACACACCCGTCTTGGCAAGTAACGGCCGAGCAGCTCTGTGCCACAATTCAGGCTACGCCGACACCCAAAGACGCGGCGGTCGTCATATCCGTTGTTCCAGCCTGAATACGGCACCGATCGTCGAGTAGCGCGCGAGCTTTCGTTCCCTGAGCGAAGTCGAAGGGCGAGCAGGCGTATCGAGACCCCAACACGCCCGTCACGAGGTCTCGATACGCTCGCCCTTGGACAAGCTCAGGGACAAGCGCTCGCTACTCGACCACCGGAGATACGCTCCCTACTCGACCACCCGGAGCGGCCTACCCGACCGTCAACACATCAGCCGAGGCGCGCGGCCGCCAGTTCCTCGGCGGCGGCGAGCGTTGTGATGCCGCGGGAGCGGGCATCCGCAAAGATCTGCGTGACGGTGTCGCCGATCGACTCGACCCGCGCCGCTGTTGCCTCTGCGGATGCGCCCGGCTGGGTCAGCGTGTCGAGGAAGATCACGCCGCCGGCGTTCACCACGAAGTCGGGAGCCCAGATGATGCCGCGACCGCGCATCCGTTCGGCGCCGCTGCGTTCGGCGAGCTGATTGTTCGCGGGGCCGACGACGGCGCGCACCCGCAACTCGTCGATGACCTGGCTTGTCAGAGTGCCGCCGACGCCCGCCGGAACGAACAGATCGCCCTCGACGCGGTGGGCGTCTTCCGGATGCACCCAGCGGGCGCCGAGCGCATCCGCCAGTTCGCGTTTGGCCGGGTTCACATCGGTCACGGTCAGCTGCGCGCCGTCACCGGCCAGTCTCGTAGCGATGAGCGAGCCGACGTGCCCGAGCCCCAGTACGGTGACGCGGCGGCCCGAGACGTCGCGGCTGCCAAACGTCTCTTCCACGGTCGCGAGCAATGCCGAATAGACACCGGCGGCCGTCGCATCGCTCGGTTCGCCGACGCCGCCGCGCTCGGACGGCAAACCGCACACGTGCTTCGTGCGCTCGGCGACGACGGCCATGTCCTCCGCGCTGGTGCCGACATCCTCGGCGGTCATGTATGCGCCGTTCAGGCTCTCGATCGCGTCACCGAGATCGAGCATGACCGAGCGACGGCGCGCGGCATCCAGAACGGTTCCGCGCGGCAGGAAGATCACGGCCTTGCCGCCCCCTCGGTTCAGGCCCGCCGCGGCATTCTTCAGCGTCATGCCTTCGGCAAGGCGCAGCGAGTCGTGCATAGCCTCGACCCAGTTGTCGTAGGTCCAGAGCCGGCAGCCGCCGAGCGCTTGGCCCAGACGCGTCGAATGCGCCGCGATGCTGATCGTCAGGCCGCTGCGCTCCCCCTTGACGACCACGAGGCGCTCGTGCGGCAGGTTCGGACCAGTCAGCTCCGTGAGATCGACGCCCGTCGTCTCGGACGTTTTCGGCTCCGCCGGAGTCGGAGCGGATGCTTGCATCGCGGCTTCCGCGGATGCCTCCGTCGCGGCTTCAACGGATGCCTGCGCAGATGGCTGATTGGCTGTCTCCGCATCCGTGGCGATCAAATCTGTGGTTGCGGTCGACATCGTCGTCTCCTTCTGGCGCTTCGTGGCGCCCATCGTTCGGCGCGTGCGCGCCTTGCCGCGACGCGTCTCGTGAACGCGTCGCCGTATGCGTCTATTCGATCAAATTGCGGCGATCTGCACAACCTCATCGGCAGCGCATACGCATTCTGTGCTCTCATTCGATGCTCACGGCGCGCATAATGATCAGCATGACCACTCTCGACGCCACTGACCGGCGCATCCTGCTCGAACTCGAAGACGATCCCCGCCTGCCTGTCGTACTGCTCGCCGCGCGGCTCGGACTCGCTCGCGGCACAGTGCAGGCCCGGCTGGAACGCCTCACAGCGCGCGGCGTGCTGCTGCCGCACAGCGTGCGGGTGGCGCCGACCGCTCTGGGCCGCCCGATCCGTGCCATCGTCACCGCCGAACTCGACCAGCGTGAATTCAATGCGTCGATGAACGCGCTCGGCAGCATCCCAGAGGTGCTGGAGTGCGCGGCGATTTCCGGCGGCAGCGACCTGTTCCTGCAGGTCGTCGCGCGCGATCCCGACCACCTGTATCGCGTCGGCCAGCAGATTCTCGCGTGCCCGGGCATCCGCCACACCGCAACGTCGCTCATCCTGCGCGACCTGATCCCGTTCCGCACGACGCCGCTCCTCGCCGAGGACTCGTAGCGCGCCCTTGGCGTGCGCCGCCCTCCGCGCGCTGCCCGCCGCGCGCGGTGCGCTTTGCGCCCCACTGTCGGAACCACGTTTCCACCTGACCGGCGTACCCTATTTCCACCTGATCGCGTACCTAATTCAGGTTGGACGGCCAAAATCACCCCGGCCCGCGTCTTTGGTCACCGCTTCAACCTGAATTCGGTCCGCCACGCGACCGCACCGCACACAAACCGGCGTACGACCCCCGATAGGCTCGCTGGCGCTCACTACTCGACCAGCGTGCGCCGGCCAGCGCACCCGCTCAGTGGTAGAAGTGCCGCTCGCCCGTCAGATACATGGTGACGCCGGCCGCCGCGGCCGCCGCGATGACCTCATCGTCACGAATCGAGCCGCCCGGCTGGGCGACGGCCACAACGCCCGCATCCAGCAGGATTTGCAGTCCGTCCGCGAACGGAAAGTACGCGTCGGATGCCGCGACCGACCCGGCCGCGCGCTCCCCGGCGCGTTTCACCGCGAGCTCGCACGAGTCGACCCGGTTGACCTGGCCCATGCCGACCCCGACGGATGCCCCGCCCGAAGCCAGCAGGATCGCGTTCGACTTGACGCCTCGGCACGCCTTCCACGCGAACTCGAGGTCCGCCAGCGTCGCCTCGTCGGCGGCCTCACCCGCCACGAGCGTCCAGCCAGCGGAGACGCGCGGCGCTTCCGGCGACAGGTCGAAACGGTCGGCGGTCTGCATCAGCGCGCCCCCGGAGATCTGCCGAAGCTCTGTGGCGGCTCGGCGGTAGTCGTCCGGCAGCTGAAGGATACGCAGGTTCTTCTTGGTCTGCAGCAGTTCGAGCGCCTCCGGCTCGAACGCGGGCGCGATCAGCACCTCGGTGAAGATGCCCTTCACCGTCTCAGCCATCGCCAGGGTGACCGGACGGTTCGCGGCGATAACTCCGCCGTATGCAGAAACGGGGTCGCACGCGTGTGCGCGGGCATGCGCATCCGCAATGTCGGTCGCCACGGCGATTCCGCACGGGTTTGCGTGCTTGACGATCGCCACAGCGGGTTCGGCGAAATCGTAGGCGCTGCGCAGTGCGGCATCCGCGTCGACGTAGTTGTTGTACGACATCTCCTTGCCGCCGAGTTGCTCGGCCTGCGCGATCCCGCAACCGTTGCGCTGAACATAGAGCGCCGCGCGCTGGTGCGCGTTCTCGCCGTAGCGCAGCGGCTCCGCGAGGGCCACACTGACCGTGAACGTCGTCATCCACTCGTTGTCACGCGACTCGACCAGACCGCCGGCCTCGGTGATCTTCTTGTCGTCGTAGGTGTGGCCGAAGTTCACGGCATCGGCGCTCGAGAACCAGGCTGAGACTGCCGCGTCATACTCCGCGGTGTGCTCGAAGGCCTGCTTTGCGAGGGCGCGCCGCTCGGAAAGCGTCGTGCCTCCGCGTGTCTGGATCGCGTCCACGATCTCGTCGTAGTTATGCGGCGACACGACGATGGCCACGTTCGCGAAGTTCTTCGCCGACGCACGCACCATCGACGGCCCGCCGATGTCGATCTGCTCGACGACGTCGTTCGCCGCGGCACCGGAGGCAACGGTCGCCGCGAACGGATACAGGTTCGACACGACGAGTTCGAACGGTTCGATGCCGGCGGCGGCCAGCTGCGCCTCGTGGTCCTCCAGGCGCAGGTCGGCCAGCAGGCCGGAGTGCACGGCAGGATGCAACGTCTTGACGCGCCCGTCGAGCATCTCAGGGAACCCGGTCACCGTCGTCACGTCTGTCACGGGGAACCCAGCTGCGCGGATGGTCGCCGCGGTCGAGCCGGTCGACACGATCTCGACCCCAGCGCCGACCAGTGCAGTGGCCAATTCGTGCAACCCGGTCTTGTCGTAGACCGAGATCAATGCCCTGCGCACCGTGACGAGATCGCGCTCGCGGTAGAAGGCTGCATCATGGGTGTCTGTGTCGTGGGTCGATGCGCTCATGCTCGGGCAAGCTCCTTCAGGTCGACGTGTCCATTGGCGATGTCGAGCACGGCCTGCACGAGCAGTCTGCGTTCGACGGGTTTGATGCGATCGTGCAGCGCACTCTCGGTGTCGTCCGGCAGCACAGGGATGCGTTCCTGGGCGATGATCGGGCCGGAGTCCACGCCGTTGTCGACGACGATGAGACTGGCGCCGGTCTGCTGCACCCCCGCGGCCAGTGCGTCGCGCACACCGTGCGCTCCTGGAAACTCAGGCAAATAGGCCGGATGCGTGTTGATCAGGTTCGGCGAGAGCTCGTCGACGACGTGCGGCGGCAGCAGTCGCATGAAGCCGGAGAGCACGACCAGGTCGGGTTTCCATTGGCGGATCTGCGCGAGAAGCGCGTCCCCCCACTCGTCGCGGCTGGCGAACGACGAGTACGACACCGTGAACGAGGGGATGCCGAATTCCTCCGCGTGTGCGAGCCCCTCAGCGTCGCGGTCAGCACCGACGGCGACGACCCGTGCGGGGAACTCTGCATCCTCGGATGTATCGAGCAGTGTGCGTAGGTTCGATCCCCCTCCGGAGATGAGAACCACGAGCGAAAGCACGGTCTTAGCCTACTGTGCGCGCCTACTGTGCGCGCCTACCGTGCGCGCCTACCGTGCGCGTCGCCCAGCCGTGAGGATCCCGACCAGCGCCCCGACCGCGATCGCTGCCGCCGCGCAGCCTCCGACAACCAAGCCGTTCGGGCCCGCATCGTGCAAGCGGCCGGGACCGATCGCACCGGAGGACCACCAAGCAAGCAGGCCGAGTTGCACGCCCGCGACCACTCCGGCGCCGAGCGCGATCATGACGAGGTGCCCGGAGGTCAGCACCGCCCCGGGGAGGTGCGCCATCCGTCGGCGAAGCAGGGTTGCGCCGAGGAAGCCGGCGAGCACGGGCACGAGCAGCCCAGCGAAGCCGAGCGCGACAGAGCCCTGCGGCAGGATGCCGAGCAGCGGCAGGCTGGGCAGCGGTCCAACCTGCGTTCCGACCGGCCCGATCGACGACCCGGTGCCGATCGCGAACCCTGGGCCGAGAAGCCAGGACGCAGCCCAGATGACCGCATTCGGCAGCAGGGCGAGTTGCGCAATCGTCAGCGCGGTCGCGCCGAGGAACCCGGCCTGCGCCTGCTCGTACAGACCGACAACGACGCCGAAATGGCCGAACAGCAACACGGTGACCAGCACCGCGGATGCCGCGATCACCAGAGCGGATGCCGCCGTGCCCGCCCGTAGCGCCGCCGCCAGCCCCGAGCGGAATCCGGCACTGATGTTGCGCTCCACCCAGGCGACGATCGGTGGTCGCCAACCGTCGACGGATGCGGCTACTCCGCGCTCGTCCGAATCGGCCCCGCGTCGCACACGCGCGATCCCAACACCCAATCCGACGGCAACACCGAGCGCGAACACGAACGCGGGCAGAACAATGCTCTGCCACAGCGACACCGTCACCAGCGCACTGCCTGCGGTCAGCGCGATGACCGTTCCAAGGATGCCGTACGAGACGACGGATGCGATCGCGCCCGTCCATGGAGCGTGCGTCTGCGCCGCTCGTGCTCCGGTTCGCGCGCCCATCAGGACCGCAAGGAGGGCGAAGCCGAGAACGGCAATCGTCACCTGGAACGGGACACCTGCCTCTGGAAGGCCGAGCGACCCCGCAGTCGCCGGACCGAGTGCGAAGGTGAGATTGACGCCGTGCCCGAGCAACCAGATGTCTGCGGCAGCCTTCCAGAACGCGGTCCAGTCGATCGCGAGCTGGAACTGTGTAGCCCACAACACCGTCAACGGCACCAGAACGATTCCGATGCCGATAGCGACGACGATGAGCGCGTCAAGCGCAGCGAGAAGGACAACGGTCAAGCGGTTCATCGCCACGGAGCCTATCGGGCTGCGCCGCCACAGGAGCGTCCGCACGCCGAGATGCGGCACTTCGTCCTGCGACTTCGCTCAGCCAGCGGCGTCAACGGGCTCCTCCGCCGGGTCGGGCTCCTCCGCCGGGTCCGCAGCTGCCACACCCGCGGCATCCGCAGCCGACTCCGGCCACCCGAGCACGGCGAGAACGCCGATGACGATCACGCAGAGCACGGCAGTCCAAATGATGAGGCCGGGCGTCAACGGACGAACGAAGAGAATGATGGCTGCGCCGATCAATGCGATCAGCACACGCAGTAGAAGTCGTTGCCGGTAGATCCATTCGCCGGCGCGGCCAGTGGACAGGCGGTGCCGTTCTCCGAAGGAGCGCAGCGATGCTGCCCCGGATGCCCCCGCCGTGCGTAGTCTTCGCGGCAACCGGAACGGTCCGGCCAGCCAGCCGACCAGTGCAACCGTCACAGCGAGCACAGCGACCGCGACAGCCGTGCTCTGCATGAACGCGATCACCTGGTCGAACAATGTGGTCGCAACCTTCGGCGACATGACAGCCTGCGACATCGTGCCCACGAAGACGACTCGCCCGATGCCGAGCCCGACTGCGAGCACGATCATTCCCAGGCCGAGCCCGACCGCGGCCCAGATCAGTGCGCGTGATCGGCGCCGTGCCACGGCGACGCCCAGGGCCAGGAAAACCAGCGCGATCCACGGCAGCCACGCGCCCAGACCGATCGTCAACGCGTAGGCGACCTGAAGCTGACCGATCGCATCCGATTGTGCGATCACGATCGTCTTGTTGATCACTGGAATTGCCGACGCGAACGTCATGCCCTGGTTCACCAGAAGTTTCTTGACCTGGCTGATGATCGGTCCCAACTGGATGCCGATCTCACCGTTCCTCCCGATCGAGACTGCCGCGTTCGCGTCGTTCTGCATCGTGGCGATGAGTTGATCATGCGTGGTGCGCAACGTCTGCTCCCAGATCGTCGCGAACTGCTCCGACGAGACGAAGTTCGACACAGAGCTACGCATCAGGTTCTGAATGCCCGCGGCCGCCGGCGCCTTGAGTGCGTCCAGCGTTCGGGTCGCGACCGGGCCGAGCCCGAGGCCGGCAATGCTGTCGAACACGTCGGACGTCAGGCTGGGAATGTCGACCCGCTGGTTGATCACAGAGACGACCTCATCCGTCACGAAAGCTCGCACCCCCGGGTCCTTGGCCAGCGGCGCGAACGTCGCCACGAACGTATCCGTGTTGGCGAGTTCGGCTTTCGCCCAGGTCGTTATGACCGCGACCGGTGCCAAGATCGACCCGATCACGATCAATACGGTGGCCAGCAAGGTCCAGCCCCAACCGCGACCTCGCCGAATTGGATGCGCCGGGGGCGTCTGTTGGCCTGCGCCGGTTGGCGTTCGCTCTGGCGCCGCCGCTTCCCGTTCGGCGCGCAGCGCGTCGTTCTCCGCCGTCAAACGAGCGATCGTGTCCTGCAACTGCTGATTCGTCATGCGCGCCATGGTCAGCCCAATCGCCTGTCAGTGTGCCAGTGTTTTCAACAGAATGATCACAGCTCCGAAGGCCGCAGTTCCGAGCGCGCCGAGCAGCAACAGAACCACCGGGATCGCGGCGGAGAAGAGGATTCCTGAGGATTGCCGCACACCGAGCCGGAGGGCTTCCCGAACGCCGGTCGTTTTCGTGCCCTGCCGCCCGTGCGAGGCCACAGCCTCCGCGTAAACGTGAGCAGCCCACAGCACAACCACCGATCCGATCGTTGTCAGACAGATGTCCCAGGCCGAGTCGTCCGTTGAGCTGGCGGCCACGATTGCCGCGACGATCACCGTGCCGTAGACCGCCTGCGGTGACACGACACCGGGAAAGTAGTGCGTCGTGGCGAGCTGTTCGCGGCTGTCCGCATCGCTCATACGATCGCCTGCCTCAGTCGATTTTTCGCGCGCGCACGCCGTGCCAGCTTATCCAGTTCGACGACGACCGGCAGTACAACGGCCAGCCCGATGCAGGCGAACCACTGATCGCCTGTCAGCGGCACAGTGGACAGCACAGATTGCAGCACCGGAACTGACGTCCCCAGTAGGAGCAGCAGAAGTGGAGCGCCCAGAAGCAGCACGGGCATCAGCAACGGGGCGGCGAGCCCGGTGGTCGGATCGCGACGCAACACGATTCCACTGAATGAGTTCGTCAAGCCCATGACGACGAACGCCATCGTCGCAGAAACAGTGGCGACACCGGCCCGCGGCGTATCCGGACCGAAGAGCAGGGGCACGAGCACGACGACCAGAATCACCACAGCATATGTTCCCCACTGTACGAGAGCTCGTGGGCTGGACAGTGTCGTACCGACCGCGCGCGGCGGGCGCAGCATGACGTCCTCCCCCGGTGTGTCGAACATGATCATCAGCAGTGGTGGTGTGGAGAAGAAGAAGCTCAGGAACAAGACCATCGCCGGTGTCAGCGGCACTCCGTCCGCAATCCCGACGACGCTGGCCGTCAGGAACAACAGCACCAGCGCGATCAGATTCGACAGCTGGTAGCGCACATAGGCGACGATCTTGTCGTACATGCTCCGGCCGAGCCGGATGGCCTCGACGAGGGTGCCGAAGTTGTCGTCGGTGAGCACCATGCGCGCCGCCTGTTTGGTCACCTCACTGCCGCTGCCCATGGCCACACCTATGCTCGCCGCTTTGATGCCGGCAGCGTCGTTGATGGCATCTCCGGTCATCGCCACGACCTCGCCGCGCGCCATCAGCAACCGCACCAGGCGCAGTTTGTCTTCGGGGGCGACCCGGCCGAGCACGTGTAACCCGGGCAGCCGCGCGATCACCTGTTCGTCGGTCATCGCGCGGAACTCCGCCCCGGTCGCCGCTCCGGGCCCGAGGCCCAACTGTGCGCCGATCGCGGATGCCGTGACGATGTGATCACCGGTGATCATGCGTACCGAGATTCCCGCGGCTCGCGCCTGCGCGACGGCGGTGATCGCAGCCGGACGCAACGGGTCGATGAGGCCGAGGAGTCCGACGAAGGTCAACTCGCCGACGGAGGCGAACGGATCGGCTTGCACCTGCTCGAGCGCAGCATCCGGATGAACGCGCATCGCCAAGGCCAGCACCCGCAGCCCGCGTGCGGCCAGGTCGTGGTTCGCCTGTTCGATGCGGGAGCGCGCCCGCTCGATGGGCAGGATCGTTCCGTTGGGGCCGTAGGCCGACGTGCAGTACTCGACGACGACATCCGGCGCGCCTTTGACCAGACCGACCAGGCGTTCGGCACCGTCGAACGGAACACGATGCCAGGTCGCCATGAACTTGTACTCCGAGTCGAACGGCACCTCGGCCAGCCGCGGATACGCCTGCCGCGTGAGCACCTCGTCGATGCCGAGTTTTGCGGCCAACACGACCATCGCGGCCTCTGTCGGGTCGCCGACCACGACGCCGGAGTCAGATACCGTCGCATCCGAAACGAGGCACAGCGCGTACGCCAGCTGCTCGAATCCGGATGCCGCGGTTCCGGATGCCGCGGTTCCGGTCGCGGTTCGCGCCGCGGTGCCGCTCGGTGCCGCGGTGCTTGCTGATGCCGCAGCGCTGCCGGCCGCGCCCAGAATCCGGCCGGTCTTCGCGTATCCGTTGCCCTCCACGCGATACCAGGACGCGTTCGCGTACAGCTCGACGACCGCCATCTCGTTCAAGGTGAGCGTGCCGGTCTTGTCCGTCGCAATCGCTGTGGTTGCCCCGAGCGTTTCGACATCGGCGAGGCTCTTGACCACCGCGCGATGCTCAGCCAGAATGCGTGCGCCGTAGGCAAGCAGAGACTGCACGAACGTGGGCATCCCGGTCGGAATTGCGGACACCGCCACGGAGATGCCGAGCAGCAACAGTTGGTCGAAGGGTAGCCCGCGCAGCATGCCGATCCCCACCATGACCACGACGGCGCCCCAGGCTACGAAGCCGAGCTTCTTCGTCAGGGCGCCGAGTTCGCGCTGCAGCGGGGAGTCGATATGGTCGACATCCGCCAGCATCGTCGCAATTCGACCGATCTCGGTCGCCATGCCCGTCGCCGTGACGACGACGGTCGTCGTGCCTCGCACGAGCGTCGTGCCCTGGAAGACCATATTGCTCTGGTCGCCGAGCGCGGCGTCGACGGGCGCAACGGCTGCCAGCGCGCTGTCGGCGGTGTCACCGGCCAGGCCCTCAACGGCGTCGGTCCGCGTGTCCGCGCTCTTGTCGACGGGTGCGCTCTCACCGGTCAGCGCCGACTCCTGCGTCTGCAGGTTCGCGGCGACGAGGATGCGCCCATCTGCGGCGATCAGGTCGCCCGCCTCGGCCTGGACGATGTCACCCGGCACCAGCAGCGCGGCATCCACACTGGCGAGCACCCCGTCACGGATGACGCGCACGTGTGCAACCTGCTGCCCGGCGAGCGCGTCGACCGCGCCGCGCGCCTTGACAGCCTGCTGCGTGCCCAGCCCGACGTTCACGAGCACGAGCACGCACACTGTGATAGACAACGGCCACTGGCCGATCAGAATGCCGGCTGCCGCAACGAGCAGCAGCATGATGTTCATCGGATCCCGCAGGTTCTTCACGAGGACGCGCAGCACCGATGGCGGCTTCTGCGCCGCGATGCGGTTCTCGCCGAAGCGAACCAGACGAGCGGATGCCTCCGCCTCGGTGAGTCCTCGCGTCGCATCCGTTTCGAGCTGCTCGACAAGTTCGGCCGGGTCAAGCGCGTACGCAGCGCGCTCGAGTGGTTGCACAACAGTGTCCATACAGACTCCCCCAAAAGCCTTCGCTGTGCTGATCCTATCGGCGCGCTGTGTTCCGGGTGGAGCCCTCAAATGACGAGAGTGTCCGTTTCGGACGAGTGTGTACCGTCGACCGGCAACTCTCGTCCGAAACGGACACTCTCGTCTTCGCTGAGCGGGTGCGCCCTACAGCGTCGCGTACACCTCGCGCAGCAGCGAAGCCGTCTCGCTCGGCGTCTTGCCGACCTTGACGCCGGCAGCCTCGAGTGCTTCCTTCTTCGCCTGCGCAGTGCCGGCCGAACCGGAGACGATCGCGCCGGCGTGACCCATGGTCTTGCCCTCCGGCGCGGTGAAGCCGGCGACGTAGCCGATGACCGGCTTCGTCACGTGCGCCTTGATGTAGTCAGCAGCACGCTCCTCGGCATCTCCGCCGATCTCGCCGATCATCACGATCGCCTTCGTCTCCGGGTCGGCCTCGAACGCGGCGAGCGCATCGATGTGCGTCGTGCCGATGATCGGGTCACCGCCGATGCCGATCGCGGTGGAGAAGCCCAGGTCGCGCAGCTCGTACATCATCTGGTACGTGAGCGTGCCCGACTTGGAGACGAGTCCGACGTGGCCCTTGCCCGTGATCGTGGCCGGCGTGATGCCGACCAGCGACTCACCGGGCGTGATGATACCGGGGCAGTTCGGCCCAATGATCCGAGTGATGCCGCCTTTGGCCTTCGCCGTCGCCCAGAACTCGGCAGAGTCCTGCACGGGGATGCCCTCGGTGATGACCACGACGAGCGGAATCTCCGCCTCGATCGCCTCGAGCACCGCATCCTTCGCGAATGCCGGTGGGACGAAGACGATCGAGACATCCGCCCCGGTCTTCTCGATGGCCTCGACGACCGTGCCGAACACGGGCAACTCGAGGGCTGAGCCGTCCGTCGCCGTGTGGTTGACGGTCGTACCGGCCTTGCGCGCGTTCACGCCGCCGACGACCTGGGTGCCGGCCTTGAGCATCAGTGCGGTGTGCTTGGTGCCTTCGCCGCCGGTGATGCCCTGGACGATGACCTTGGAATCCTTGTTGAGGAAGATTGACATTTTCTGCTCGTCCCTTACTTCGAAGCCAGTTCGGCGGCCTTCTCGGCGCCCTCGTCCATGGTGTCCGCGAGAGTGACCAGCGGATGCGCCGCCTCGCGTAGGATGCGCCGGCCCTCGTCGACTTTGTTGCCGTCTAGGCGCACGACCAGTGGCTTGTTCGCCTCGTCCCCAAGAATCTCCAGCGCTTTCACGATGCCGTTCGCGACGGCATCGCACGCGGTGATGCCGCCGAAGACGTTGACGAACACGCTCTTGACCTGCGGGTCGCCGAGGATGACATCGAGCCCGGCCGCCATTACAGAAGCGGATGCGCCGCCCCCGATATCAAGGAAGTTCGCCGGCTTGACGCCGCCATGGTTTTCGCCCGCGTACGAGACGACATCCAGGGTGCTCATGACGAGCCCTGCGCCGTTGCCGATCACGCCGACCTGACCGTCGAGCTTGACGTAGTTGAGGTGGGACGCCTTGGCCTTGGCCTCGAGCGGGTCAGCGGCGGCGGCATCCTCGAGTGCGGCGTGGTCCGGGTGGCGGAAGCCGGCGTTCTCGTCGATTGTGACCTTGCCATCGAGGGCGATGATGTCGCCCTCTTCTGTGAGCACGAGCGGGTTGACCTCGACGAGCGTCGCGTCCTCCCCCTTGTAGACGTTGTAGAGTTTCGCGATCACGGGAGCAACCTTGGCGACGAGGTCGTCGGGGAATCCGCCGGCCTTGGCGATCTCGGCCGCCTTCGCCTCATCGATGCCGACCAGAGGGTCGACCTCGACACGGGCGAGTGCCTCGGGCCTCTCGACAGCGAGGATCTCGATCTCTACACCGCCCTCGACACTGGCGAGCGAAAGGTAGGAGCGGTTGGCCCGGTCCAGCAGCACCGAGAAGTAGAACTCGCGCGCGATGCGGGCGCCACCGGCGACCATGACGCGGTGCACGGTGTGGCCCTTGATGTCCAGGCCCAGGATGTCGCGCGCGGCTTGCTCAGCGGCATCCGGATCTTTGGCGACCTTCACGCCGCCGGCCTTGCCGCGACCACCGACCTTCACCTGCGCCTTGACGACGACAACGCCGCCGAGCTTTTCGGCAGCCGCGCGCACCTCCTCAGGAGTGTCCGCGATGATGCCCGGGAGTACCGGGACCTCGTACTTCTCAAACAGGTCTCTGGCCTGGTACTCGTAAAGATCCACTGCTTCCCATTCCGCTCGACTGACTCGGCCGGTCGATCACCCGCGAGATAACTCGACACCGAGAGATATTTTTCCAACCGAAACTCTATCCTGTCCCGCTGAACGCGGTCACAGCGGCCCGCTAGCGCAGCACTGACGCAGTGTGCAGGCTAAGAGTGTCCATTTCGGACGAGCGTGCCCGCCGCGGAAGGCGCGATCGTCCGAAAAGGACACTCTCGCGCACACGGGCCGCCGGTACAGTTGCCGCATGGGGCGTGGCAAGGCGGTGCGCGGCATCCGGGATCTGGCCGACGACGGCGTGCTCATCGCAGGCGGCGGTCGCGCGATCCTGTTGCAGATCGCGTATCCGGGTGTCGGCCGCGGCGTTGCCGAGCACAGCGACTTCGCCTCGCGCCCGCTGGAGCGCCTGCACGCCACCCTGACCTACGCGTATGCGGTCGTCTACGGCACCGACGCGGAGATCGCGGCGGTGCGACGGCGCGTGAACCGAGCGCACGCATCCGTCAACGGCACAGCGGATGCCGCGGGCCCTGCTTACGACGCATACGACCCGGACCTGCAGTTGTGGGTCGCCGCCACCCTGTATGACAGCGCGATCAGCCTGTACGAGCGCGTCTTCGGCGCACTCGACGACGAGACGGCAGAGCGCGTGTACCGAGAATACGGCGCGCTCGGCACCGTCCTGCAGGTGCCGAATGATGCGTGGCCGACCGATCGTGCAGCCTTTCGCGCGTATTGGGACGCAATGCTGCCGAAGCTGCACGCAACGGATGCGACACGTCGCGTCGCGCGGGACCTGCTGCACCCCCGCGCCGGCCCGCTCTGGCTCAGGGCCGTGATGCCGCTGGCTCGGCTGATGACGGTCGGGTTGCTGCCACCGGAGCTGCGCGAAGAGTTCCGCCTGGGCTGGGAGCCACACCATGAGAGGCGGTTTCAACGCTGGTTGCGTGTGACTGCCGTGGTGTTTCCGAGGTTGCCCGCGCGCCTTCGGCACGCACCGCGGCGTCGCTACCTGGCTGCACTGCGGCGCGAGCTCGCGGCTTCTGCTGGTTGAGGAGGTCGCTCTGCGACCGTTTCGGAACCGCCCAAGCAGAACACGCGAAACCCGGGCAGGTGAAACCTTTTCGTTGCGATGTACGCAACTCGCTGCGCTCGCGCGAGCTCGCGAAACGACTCCGGCCGGACGGACGTTGCCGGCCCGTCCCGGCTGCCATGAGACACGCCCGCCGCGAAGAGGGTGTGCATTTTGCACCAAAGCCCGCCGGGGCGCGTTTGGTTTAGTGCGTGCGGCTCCCTTGGCTATCGCTCTCGTCCAAGGCGGGCAGGAGGTCTTCCTTGCGTCCGCGGATGAGGAAGTATCCGACGAGTGCGGCGGCGATCATTGCGATGCCTGCAGCGAGGAAGGTTGCTCTGTAACCGGTGGTGAATGCATCCGATTGCGCGGCGCCGCCGGCCAGTGCCGCGCCAGACGTGCTGGTGTAGATGACGGTGAAGACGGCGAGTCCGAGGGCGCCGCCGATGTTGAGCATCCCGTTGCCTGCTGCGGATGCCACACCGGCGTCCTCTGGGGCGACGTGTGCGAGTGCGAGGCTTTGGCTGGGGACGAAGAACGTGGTGAGGCCGATGCCCAGGATGATTAGTCCGGGTAGCACTTGTAGCCAGAAGTTGCCGTCTGGGGTGATCCCGAGCAGGAGGAATAGGCCCACGGCTGAGAGCAGGGGTCCGGCGATCATCAGTGGGCGGGGCCCGAACCGGCCGAGGAACTTGGCGACGAGCGGTGTGCAGATGAAGGTGACGATCGTCATTGGCAGGTTTGCCAGGCCGGAGACGAGCGGGGTCATGCCTAGGACGCTGCTGAACAATTCTGCGGTTTAAGGCGCGTCTTCGACCGGATTCGCAGGTCTGGTTAAGACTTGTTTCATGCAGGGTCGTGATGATGGTCGACGTCAACTTTTGGATGTCGAAGCTCTCGCGGGACATTT
>DATCDQ010000018.1:0-31590 GCA_036510655.1 Microbacteriaceae bacterium
CACCGGTCAGGGCCGGGCCCGGTGGACGCAGCGCTGGAAAGGCGCCCTGAACGCGTTCGACATCACCTTCAACGGGCGCCTGTCCGCCCACAGCAACTAACCCAACAACAACCCAGTTACACCGTTAATTTGACAGACCCCGTCGGCTCGGGCACGCCTGGCGGATAGGGTTGGGGTGACGCCGCAGGCTGCAGCGGTTCCGTCGTGTGCTCCATCGTGTGCTCGATCGTGTGCTCCATGGTCTGCTCCATGGTCGGCTCCATCGTGTACTGGATCGTGTGCTCCTGCGCAGTATGCGCGTACACAACCTCGCGCGGTCGTTGCGGGCGCGTCGCCGTGCTGCGCGCTGCTGAACGCGTACGGGAGGGACCGACCCAGGTCTCGCCGCCCCAATACAACTCCTCCTTGGGGTTGTGCGGGTTGGGATACCAGCCGGCGGGCGCATGCGTCACAATCACCGAGAATGCCACGATCCGGTCACTGTGTCATCTTCGCCGATAGCGCCCGCTTGTTGTACCGCCGCTCACCCGGCCCGAATCACCACCAGAATCACCATCGCCAGGCTCAGCACCCCGAGCCCGGCGCGCAACACGAGCGCCCTCCGCGCGCCGCGGCGCACGCGGGTGGAGAGCAGGCCATCGTCGGGAGCCACGACGACCGCTCGACGCAGGCGAGTCATCCGCCGGGCCTGAAGGATGCCGACGCCGAGCACGACCAGAATCACGACGGCGATCACAACCAACAGTGTCGATACCACCGTCCACGGCGCGGCCGCCAGCAGAATGATGCCCGAGACGTACGCCACAAGCAGTGCCACCGTCGCAACGATGCCGAACCGCGGGCCGAAGTGACGGAAGAATGCCACGCGATCGTGGCGGGACAGCGTGGCCGTCGTGCTGCGCGCGACGACGACCAACGCCACCCATCCGCCCAACCAGACGGCGGAGGAAACAATCAACAGGCCGAGCAGCGCGCCCCCGACCGACGCCGGAAGGTTCGCGCTCATGAAACGCCCGTGCTCATCAACTGTCAGACGTCAGCGAGTCAGACCGCGGCCACCGGCCGTGCGATCTCGACGCGCCACACTTCTGGACCTTGCTCCAGGTACTCCCAGGTGAAGTTGCCCGCGTGCTCGGCCTCGAACTGGTAGTACAGCGGCTTCGGGTCGTGGTCGTTGACCAGGATGTAGCCCTCACCCGGTGTGAGAGCGTTGTAGTGCTCGAAGATCAGCTCGTGCCGACGCTGCGGGATCTCTGTGCGAACATCGAGCACGGGGCGCTCAGCCATGGTGGTCCTTTCGGTTGTCATCCTGCAGCCCAGATGCCCAGGACAATTAAAAGTAATAAAATCATCGTAAACCAGCTTCACCCCGCTTACTCAACACCCTGCTCGCTCAACATGATGCCCGCGAAACGAGGACGACATCCACGACGCACCCGGCGGGTCCGTGCACACCAGGCCCGTGCGCACCAGGCCCGTGCGCACCAGGCCCGTGCTCAGCCGCACCGGCACACGCCTCGCGTTCCTGATCCCCGGCGGCATCGCACTGCTCGCCGGTCTGGATGCTGCACTGCTGCTCCTCGGACTGCCCGCGCCCCTGACATTCGCACGCTTGCCGATCGTGCACGGCCCGCTGCTGGTGTTCGGCTTCATCGGAACCGTGATCGCCCTCGAACGTGCCGTGGCGATCCGAAAGTGGTGGGCGTTCGGCTCACCGGCCGCGTTCGGCCTCGCCGGCTTCCTGATGCTCTCGCCGCTGCCGCTGGCCGTTGGCGCAGGGATGCTGGCGGTCGGCTCGATCGCGCTGTTGTTCATCTACCTGGCGATCTGGCGTCGCCAAGCGATGCTCGCGTCGGCGATTCAGGCTCTGGGCGCGTTCCTTGGGCTGGCATCGGCGGTGCTGTGGATCGGCGGGCTGGACGCATCCGCTTTGGTGCCCGGCATGGCCGGCTTCATGGTGCTGACCATCGCCGGCGAACGCGTCGAACTCGCCCGGATGATCGCCCTCAGCCGCTCCACGGAGCGCGCGGCGTTCGCCGTGTGCGTCGCGCTCGCCCTCGGGGTTCTCGCGGCGATGTTGTGGCCGGCGGTCGGCTACCCGATCTTCGGCGCCGCTTTGATCGCCGTCGTACTCTGGTTGGTGGTCTTCGACGTGGCCACCCGACTGGTCAAGTCGAAAGGACTCCCCCGCTACATTGCCGCCTGCCTGCTCGCCGGCTATTTCTGGCTCGTCGTCGCCGGCCTGATCTGGCTGCTCAACGGGCCCGTTACGTCGGGCCCGTTGTATGACGCGACCGTGCACTCCGTCTTCCTCGGCTTCACTCTCGCGATGATCATGGCGCACGCCCCGGTGATCCTGCCGGCCGTGCTGCGCAAGCCATTGCCGTACCGCCCGATCTTCTATCTGCCCGTCGTGTTACTACACCTGTCGTTGGCGCTGCGCATCCTGGCCGGTGACCTGCGTGACATTCCGGTGCTCGTGCAGTGGGGCGGAGTGCTGAACATCATCGCCGTGCTGCTGTTCGTGATCCTGGCCATCGCATCGGTGCTGCGTGGGGTGCCGAAGAAGCAGGCCGCAGCGGCGGCGGCCGCGCGGCGCATCCGGATGTCTGCAGCCGAGCGCGAGCGGTCCGCGCGACCCGAACCGGCCGAGGAACACGAGCACGCCGGCCCGGCTGATCACGAGCCGACACTCGACTCGGACGACGCACCGTGAGCCCGGCGATCGGGCACGCGCCAGCCGGCGGGCAGCGCCCGCCCGGCGCACGCGGCGTGCACCGCAAGCTTTGGTACGGGGTCACCAATTCGCTTGTCGCGGCATGGATGGTGGCTGCCGTTGTGGTCATAATCGCACAGCGCGGTATTCCTGCCGCCGACTGGCTGACCGTGCATCTCACGCTGCTCGGCGCCGCCAGCACCGCGATCATCATTTGGAGCCAGCACTTCGCAGACACCCTGCTGCGTCGCGGCTCGGGCGCCGGGCGGGTCGGCCTGACCGTCCGCCTCGGGGTGCACACGGCGGGCGCGATCGCGGTCGTCGTCGGCATCGTCGCTGCGGCCTGGCCGGCGGTGGTGGTCGGCGGAGTGCTCGTCCTCGGTGCGGCGATCGCGCAGGCGACCAGCCTGACCCTGCAGGTGCGCGCTGCCCTGCCGTCGCGTTTCGGCACGCTCGTGCGGTACTACATCGTGGCCGCGCTCATGCTGGTGATCGGCGTCGCGCTCGGCGTGCTGATGGCGCAAACAGAGAGAACTGGCGCATCGGGCGCCACCGGCGAGGGTCATGATCGCCTCTACCTCGCGCACATCGGCTTCAACCTGGCCGGCTGGGTCGGCCTCACCGTCGTGGGCACGATCGTGCTGCTCTGGCCGACCGTGCTGCACGCGCGCATTCTGCCCACAGCGGATGCCGCCGCCCGGCGCGCCCTTCCGATGCTCGCATTCGGCGTGCTGATCATCGGCCTCGGCTGCCTGATCGGGCTCCGCTGGGGTGTTGTCGCGGGCTTGGCGCTGTATCTTGCCGGCCTCGCACTCGTGCTGATCGAGGCGGCACGGCAGGCGGTCAAATCGCCACCGACGACATATGCCGGCTGGAGCATGGGTGCGGCCCTCGTGTGGTTCTTCGGCTCCGTACTCACCTTTGCGGTGTTCGTCGCCGCGGCGCCGAACTGGGCGGATGCTGCGGCCGGCCTCGCCGCACTGCTGATTCCCCTGGTGGTCGGCTTCGTCGCACAGCTGGTGTTTGCAGCGCTCAGCTACCTGATCCCTGTCGTCATCGGCGGAGGGCCGGCGGCGACGCGCTGCATGAATTACGAACTCGATCGATTCGGCATTTTCCGCGTGATCGTCGTGAATGGCGCCCTGCTGCTCGGCCTGCTGCCACTGCCGATTCCTGTCGAGGTCACGCTCATTGCGAGCACCGTCGCGGCGCTTCTTTCGGTGATCCCGCTCGCCATCCGGGGTGCCGTCGTCTCCCGTCACGCGCGGCCCGAAGATTGGCCGGTCACATCGCCGAAGAGCGCAAAGCCCACGCTGCACGCGCGCAGCGGCACCATGATGGCGGCGGTCGGCACGCTCGTGCTCGCGGTCGCCGTCGGCGTCGCGCTCAGCCCCTCCGGCGGGCTCGGGCCGGCCGGAGCAGCAGGCGGCGGTGGGGGCAGCGTCGCCGGCAGCGGCACGGCTCCGGGCAGCGCGTCGGTTGTGGCGACAGGTCAGACGACCACAGTCAAGATGACGATGAAGAACATGCGGTTCTCGCCCAGCACCGTGAAGGTGCCGGCCGGCAACCGCCTGATCATCGATCTGACGAATGCGGACGACATGGTGCACGATCTGACGTTGGCGAGCGGGGTGACGTCCGGGCGGATGGTGGGCGGGGCATCCGCGAAGGTCGATGTCGGCGTGATCGCCGCTGACATCGCCGGCTGGTGTTCGATCACCGGCCACCGCCAGCTGGGCATGGTGATGAACATCGTCGCGGTGGGCGCGCCGGCGGCATCCGGTTCGACGAGTGCGTCCGGTGTTGGCGATGGCATGAGCACAAACGGCATGGACATGGGAGAAGCGACCGGCCCGTCCGCGGCGAAGGACATCGACCTCGCAAAGAAGCCGCCAGCATCGTTCGTGCCTTATGACGCCGCGCTGAAGCCGGCCCTTGCCCCGACGACACCGACCGGCACGGTGCACAGACTGACGCTGACCGTGCGCGACACGCTCACGCAGGTAGCGCCCGGCGTCTTCCAAACCCTGTGGACCTACAACGGCACCGCCCCAGGGCCGACCCTGCGCGGGCACGTCGGCGACACGTTCGAGATCACCCTCGTCAACGACGCGTCGATGGGGCACTCGATCGACTTCCACGCGGGATCGTTGGCTCCGGACAAGCCGATGCGCACGATCCAGCCCGGCCAAAGTCTGCACTACACGTTCACCGCAACGCGCTCCGGCATCTGGCTGTACCACTGCTCGACCATGCCGATGTCGGCACACATCGCCAACGGCATGTTCGGTGCTGTCATCATCGACCCGCCGGGGCTGGATGCCGTCTCCGCCGAATACGTGCTCGTGCAGTCCGAGTACTACCTGGGGCCGCAGAAGGGTGAAGTCGATGCTGCCAAGGCCGCTACCGAGAAGCCCGACCTGGTCGTCTTCAACGGCTATGCCGACCAATACGCCTATCGTCCGTTGACGGCGAAGGCGGGCGAGAAAGTGCGCATCTGGGTGCTGGATGCAGGCCCCAACCTGGTTAGCGCGTTCCACGTAGTCGGTGCGCAATTCGACACCGTCTATTCTGAGGGTGACTACCTGCTCAAAAATGGTGGAAGTACCGGCACCGGCGGCTCCCAAGTGCTGGGCCTGTTTCCGGCGCAGGGTGGATTCGTCGAACTGACCTTCCCCGAAGCGGGACATTACCCGTTCGTGACGCACGCGATGTCGGATGCCGAGCGCGGCGCATCCGGCATGTTTGCGGTCTCGAAATAGGCCGCTTCACGGAACGCATTTTCACCCGTCGGCGACAGGGGTCACAGCCGACGGGCGATCAAACCCGGTAGTTCATCCATGGAGTCGAAGACCGTCGTGTTGGGGCCGTGCAACCATTCGGCAGGGGTCAGACCGCCCGCATAACCCAACACTTCCATTCCTGCGCGTCTCGCCGCAGTCGCGCCGAACCGGCTGTCTTCAATGACGAGGCAGCGCGACGGATCCGCACCGATCACCTTTGCGGCGTGCAGAAACACGTCGGGTGCGGGCTTTCCGCGCTCGACGTCATCTGCACTGAAGACGGCACCCTCGAAATATCCGAACAGATCGACGAGCTCCAGCATGTGGCGAATCCTCGTATGACTGCTGTTCGAGGCGACGCAGAAGGGCAACGTCAACTCAGCCAGTACCGGCTCGACGCCGGCTATCGGTTTGAGGTCTCGTTCGAACGCATCCCGGTACCAACGGGCATACTGTTTGCTCCAATCTGGTTCGAGTGGGCGACCCAGGTGCTCTTCAATTTGAGCCTCCATACTGCCCGCTGCCGACCCGACAAAGCGTCGGACAATCTCGTCGATGCTGAGTTGCCAGCCCAAGTCTGCAAGTACTGCCTGGCTGGTTATCGCTGAGATGCCCTCACTGTCAACCAGTACACCGTCGCAGTCGAAGATGACCAGATCGATCATCTGAATCGAGAAGGCTGGAATGCGGCAAGCAGTGGATGCATTACCCCGCGCATGATCGTATTGGCCAGAAGCTCGCCCGCGATGAGGCCGATCGTCGCGCCACTGTGCGTGAACGCAACGTAATAACCGCCCACAGAGTCGAGCGCGCCCAGCACCGGTTCGCCGCCGCCGGGAATAGGCTTCTTTCCCACGAAATAGCGGTCAAGCTCCAGGCGCGGATTTCCCTCAAGCACCTGCGACGCTTCGGCCAGCAGTTCTTCGACGATGCCATCTGGCACGTCCCAGCCGCCGGCACGCTCGACGACCGCACGCTGGGACCATCCGGAATCCATCACCAGCGTGTGTCCGGGAGCAGGGCGCAGCGACACTCGCGGGGTGTTCAGCACAGCCCGCAGACTGCCCTCGAAATTCTTCGCTCGTACCAAAAGCGCGTTGGTCGTCTGCGCGGGCAGCGCAACGCCCACAGCTCGCGTCATCTCCGGCACATTCGCACCGGTTGCCACAAGAACAGCGTCCGCCTGAATCCGACAACCGTCGGCCGTCAGCACACCCGTCACACGAGATCCGGAGGTTGTCACCACCGTCGGCCCCGCTTGTGGAAGGAGTCTGCCGCCGAGCGCGAGGAAGTCCTCGGCGAGATCGTGCACGAGCGGCACCAAATCGACCCAGCCCTCGCCTGGGTTGAAGATTGCGCCGGTTGACCGAACGGCCGCCGAATCCACTCCGGGCGTTGCCGCCGAAATTTGCTCGGGGGCGAGCCAATACGAGTCGTATCCGAGGCGAATCTCATGTTCGAACAAGTCCCGCAAGGCCGACGACGCATCCGCGGCCATCCAGCGCAGGCCGCCCTCGAACTTCAGGTAGCTCGCGCTCGCGGCTGAGGCAGCACGGGTTCGATACCGATCAATGCCGAGTGCGCGAAGCAGATGGTATTCGGCGGAATATGCGCCCGATGAATTCAGCCATGACAGCGATCTGCCGGACGCCCCTGTCGCGAGGCCCTTCTCGTCGACGAGCACGACATCCGCCCCGGCCCGTGCGAGCGACACGGCCGTTGAGACCCCGATGATTCCGGCACCGATCACGGCGACTCGCTTGGGAGCATTCACGTTGTCCGTCCTCACTTTCCAATGCCGTCCGACAGGCCGCGAACGAAGTACCGTTGCCCGGCGAAGAACATCACGATCATGGGCAGTGCAGCCAAGGTCATGCCTGCCAAGACCATCGGATAGTTCGTCGACAGCCGCGACGACAAATCGGCGAGACCGACGGGAAGCGTCTTCACCGCATCGCTGCTGACGAAGATGAATGCAAACAGATACTCGTTCCAAGCAAAGAGGCACTGAAGGATGATGCTCGACACGATGATCGGCATCGACATCGGAAACGTCAGCCGCCAGAACGTCTGGGCTCGGCTGCAGCCGTCCAGCCGTGCCGCTTCGTCCACCTCGTATGGCAGGTCGATCATGTACGACCGGATCAAGAAGGTGATGAAGGGAATCCGAAACGCCGTGTACAGGATGATCAGCCCGAAGAGCGTGTCATAGATGCCAAGGTTCTGCAGCAGCTGCAGAAGCGGCACCAGAGCAACCGTCGGCGCGAGCATCAGGCCGCCGACGATCAGAAACAGCACGGTCTTGGTGAACGGCATCGCCAGCTTGGTCAGCCCGAAGGCCGCCCACGCGCTGATCAGCGTCGTCGCAACCACTGAGAATACCGTGACGATCAAGCTGTTGAGCAGATACTGACCGATGCCGCGGTCCCAAGCCACGGCATAGTTTTCAAAGTGGATGGATGTCGGAAGCCCGAACGGGCTCGAAAGAAAGTCTTGATTGTCCTTCACGCTGCCCAGCACCATCCACAACAGTGGATACAGCACCAGGATGGCCAATACGATCAACAGGCCCCAGACCAGTAGCCGGAGCACAATACCCGAGAAGCCGAGTTTCGTTACCATTCGACTCTCCTTTTGCGCGCGAACCAGAGTTGCCCCATTGCCAGCCCGAACGTGATCACGAAGATCACGGTCGCGATCGCCGCAGCGTAGCCGAAGTCATTGTTGATCAAGCCGCTGTTGTACAGCCAGGTTCCGAGAACCTGACTGGAATTGTTCGGTCCACCTCCGGTCATCACCATGACTTCGTTGAACACTTGGAACGCCCCGGAGATCGTCACGATGATCAACAGCGTGCTCATCTCGCGAACCAACGGCATCGTGATCTGTGTGATCCGACGCAGCGGCCCGATGCCATCGATGTCGGCGGCGTCGTACAGGTCGTGGGGGATCCGCTGGATCGCCACCGAGTACAGCAGGGTGGTATATCCGAAACTCTGCCACTGACTCATCACGATGATGGCCCAGATCGCCGTGTTCTCCTGACCGAGCCACGTCTGCGCGAACTGCCCGAGACCGATGGTGTCCAGCGCGACGTTCAAAAGACCGGTCTGGGGCTGGTAGATGAAGTAGAACAGCAGTGCCGCAACCGTGATCGACACCGCGGACGGAATGAAGTAGATCGCCCGAAGTGCTCCGCGGAATCCCTTGCGAACGAAGTCCTCGATGATCGCGGCCAGAACCAGTGCGCCGCCGACCTGGAACACGAGTGAGACCACCGCGTATGCAACGTTGTTGAACAGAGATCGCCAGAAGACGGGGTCGCCCGCGGCCTTGACATAGTTGGCGCCGCCAACGAACTTCTGATCCGGGTCGAACACCGTCCAGTGAAAGAAGCTGAGGACGATGTTCTGAACCAGTGGAAAGTAGACGAAGACTGCGATCAACGCCAGCCCAGGCAGGATCCAAATGAGCGATCGCCAGCCACCGAGTCCGCTCCGCTTGCGCGCGCCCTCCTTGTACCCTCCGTCGGGCACGCGGCGGGTGCGCCCGGTGCTTGTCACACCGGGCGCATCCATCATGCGATTGTCCACCATCAGCTCCGAGGCGACCTGCTGCTACCGCACGCCAGCTGCGGCCGTCTGCACGGACTTCATGACGTCTTCCGGCGTGACACTGCCGGAAATGAGTCCCTCAACGTCGGCCAGATAGGCCTGTGCCACGGGCGGTGCGGTCACGGTGTCCAGCCAGATCGCGAATCCGGACGCCTTGTTGACGACATCAAGCGCGTCAACGGACTGCGGGCTGGCGTTGTCCGGAGTGAGCGAACCAAGCACGGGGCTCGGGTAGCCGATCATCAGCTTCTGCATGATCTTGGCGTTGTCCTTGCTCACGACGAACTTCATGAAGTCCACAGCAAGCGCCGCATTCTTCGCCTTCGGGTTGATCAGAAACCCGTCAGGAGCGCCGGTGATGACATCGGTTGCTCCCGCGGCTCCAGCAGGCGCAGGCAGCTGGAAGAAGCTCCAGTCGTCCTTGGCCAACTGTGTTCCGTCGACCGCACCGAATTCCACCCACTCCTGGTACATCATGGCCTGCTTGCCGGCATAGAAGGAGACCGCGGCATCGTTGTGGTCGATACCGATGGATTTCGCCCCGCTGCTCGTGCAGTCGTCCAGGAGCTGCTTGAACTGCGTCAACGCCTTGACATAACCGGCGTCGGTGAACTTGCCAACCTTCGGATTGTAGTCCGCCGCCAGCGTGGCAGCAGGAACGTTGTAGGCATTCAACTGGGTAATGTAGTGGATCGCTGGCCAGCCGTTCTTGTTTCCGAACGCGATCGGATCGATGCCCGACGCTTTGAGCGTCTTGCACGAATTGAGGAGATCATCGAGGGTCTTCGGAGCAGCGAGCCCGGCGCTGGAGAAGATCTTCTTGTTGTACAGCATGAACTTGGCGTCGAGGTCGAGCGGAACACCATAGTTCTTGCCGCTGTACTCGAATGCGGCCACGGCGGAGGGCGCCAGGGTCTTGCCCCAAGTCGTGTCCGCACCGATCTGCGAACTAAGGTCCAACGCGAACCCCGCATTCACAAACTGCTTTGCATAGTCGCCCGCCCAGGAGAAGTAGATATCGGGCAGATTGTGGGTCGTGGTCAAGACCTTGATCTTGTCCTTATAACCCTGATCGGACTCCTGCTGGATCGTGACCTTCACGTTGGGATGCAGCTTTTCGTATGCCTTCGCCATGGCAGGGAAGAACGCGGATGTCGTGGGGTCTGCGAACTTGTTCACCATCGTGATCGTGCCGCTGTAATCGACCTTATTCAGGTCAACCTTCGCGGTACCGGAAGTCTGAGCCGAGCAACCGCTCAACAGCAAGAGCGCCGCGACGACGCCGGCGCCCACCTTCACGACCGATTTCTTGGCCATCATCTTTCACACTTACCTCTCTGTAACGTGCATCGCGCCTGGTGGCGTTGCCCGAGTATAACCACGATGTGATACCGGTATCAATAGTAAATCACAGATCGTTACCGATCGCGTCCCCTCGGCCGCATCCGCTACTGCGGCGGTCTCGCGATCGAGTCGCGCTGGATGATCCGCGCCTGAAGTGTGTGCACGCGAGCGGCACCGGCGTTGCCCTCGATGCGCCTCAACAGCTGTTCGGCCGCCGTTACCCCCAGTTGGGCCATCGGCTGTTCGATCATGGTCAGCGGCGGGTCGATGACACGTGCCCACGAACTGTCGTCGAAGCCAACTAGTGAAATGTCCCTGGGGTAGGCCAGCCGCTTGTGCCGAATCGCGCGCAAGGCACCGACAAGAGCATCCGTCTCTGTCGCGATCAGCGCCGTCGGCGGTGCAGGAAGTTCCAGCATCCGGCCGACGGCCAATGCAGTGCCGACCTCTGTACGCGGGCCATGTGTCACCAGTTCCGGGTCGAATGCGATTCCGGCTGCCTCGTGCGCCTCGAGATAGCCGCGGAGTCGCTCCGCTTCGCTGAAGATCGTGAGGCCGGCCAGTTCGAGCAAGCTGTCAGTGGAGTCCGCCGGCACGCGTGTTGTCGGCCCCCAGACGAACGCGATTCGGCGATGCCCTTCGGCGATGAACTCGTCGACCGCGGCCCGCGAAACTTCACGGTTGTTGATCACAACCGTGTCGAGCTCGAATGCGTCGATCTTGCGGTCGAGTAATACCACCGGAATGTCACGGTCGAGGGCGTCCTGAATGTGCGACACGTCATCGGTTCGCGTAGCGGCCGATGCGATGATGATCCCGTCGACCTGCTTGTCCATGAGCACGCCGATCGCCGCTCGCTCGTGCTCGAGATTCTCGTCCGTGCTGATCACGATCGCAGCGTAACCACCGATGTGACAAGTGTCGTCGATGCCTCTCATCACCCCGGCGAAGAAGGGGTTGCTGATGTCTGCCACGAGCACCCCAAGAGTCTGCGTCTTTCGGGTGGTCATGCTGCGCGCCAAACTGTTCGGTCGATAGCGCAGTTTCTCCGCCGCTGCGATCACCCGAGCACGCACGGCCGGACTGACCGATCCGTAGTTGCCGAGGGTTCGGGCGGCCGTCGCCCTACCGACTCCAGCTGCCGCCGCGACCTCGTCGATCGTCGCCGGAGGGTTATGCCTCGGGTGTTCGGGGGGCAATGGAACGTCCTCCTTGACTTCGCTAGCCTGCTTCGCGCCTCAACTTACACCGAACTCGTCGACGACCGGCACGTGCGCGCGACCGTAGCCGAAGGCGCCGGCAACGAGGCATTGTCGCATGGCGAAGTCCGCCGCCTGCGCCAATGCGTGCGACACGGCGTCGGACCCGGCCACGGCGTGCCGGTTCCAGCCTGCCGACATCAGTTCGACTACGAAGGCAGCGACGAACGCGTCACCGCAGCCCATCGTGTCGACGACCAGCGACGGGTCGGGAATCGGAACAGCAGGTGTGCGGTGGAATGTCGTGCCGTCGAACAAGATCGCGCCATCCGTGCCGCGCGTACCCAGGGCGAAGCGCACGCCACTGCCCACAACCAGCGCAAGGTCACGCTCGGTAGCCTCCTGTGTCAGGTTCGAGCACGACAGAAGTGCAAGATCGACGAATGGCGCGACGCGCCGCAGATAGTCGGCGGAACGGAATTCGCTTTCGCTCGAAAGGTCATACGACACCAAAGCCCTCAGGCTCCTGAGCTTTACAAGCTCCGATTCCGAATTGGAGTAGACGCTGGAGTGCACGAGATCGAAATCCGCGAGATAGTCGAGGTCCGCCGCCCCGAGAACAAGCGGCTCGGCCGTGGTGACACCGCCGAGGTTGCCACCGCGAAAATGCCGCTCGCCGTCAATGACTTCGACCTCGGCATACCCACTCTCACCAGTGCGGACCACCGACCGCGACAGGTCGACGCCCATCTCCTCAAGCACACCGCGGATGTGGTCGCCCGGGCTATCGGAGCCGAAGGCACCCAGATAGGCCGCGGATGCACCCCGTTGATGGGCGAAGACCGAGAAGTTTACGCAATTGCCGCCCGGATAGTCGATTCCTCTATCGAGGAAGCGATCCATCACGTTGTCGCCGAAGCCCGCAATCTTCAGCATCTGTTGCCGGCCACCAGTTCTAGTATTCGACGACACGGTAATAGCGCCGCAGTGAGAGGTCGTGATTACGTTCGGCCTCGAGATGCTTGCTCACCCGACCTGCAACGGTGTCCATGATCAGCGGACTGAGCAACCCTCGGAATTCCGGGCTGATCCCGTCCACCGGGTAGGCCGCAGTGTCCAGGGCGGTCACGTCGTCGGAGTAGCGCTCAGCAAATCTCTGAACTCGCTCCATTAACGGACGAGTCTCATCTTCGCCGAGGAACAGGAGCACGGAGGTGTCCTTCTCGATCAGTTCGAGCGATCCATGGAAGAACTCTGCCCCGTGTACACGCGTCGTGTGCAGCCACTGGCACTCCTCGAGCAGACACATCGAATACAGGTATGCGAAGCCCCAAAGATTTCCCGCACCCACCACAAAGAGGTAGGTGCTGTCCTTGTGGGCGCGTGCAAACTCCGCAGCGGCGGGGTCCGCCCGCACCGCGACATCGACCAGCGCCTGCGGAATCGTGGCGAGCTCTCCGGCCAACTTCTCGTAGCCGTCGAATTCTCCGCGAGTTGCCATCAGACGGGTCGCCAGCAGCAGCAGTTGCACATCGAACCAGGTGTCGGGCACGGTGAGAAGCACCTGGTCGACGGCCTGCGCGATAGGACTGTCCGCCGCTCCGGTGAGTGCCACCGTGTACGCGCCCTGCGCCTTGGAGTACTCGATCGCGTTCAGCACGTCTTGCGTCGTACCGGATGCCGAGGCGAAGACTGCAAGCGACTGCGGTCCGAACGTGGCGTCACCCGAGAGCACCAGCTCGGCGGCGATGACAGCGCGCGTCGGAAAGCTCGAGTTGCGGCGCATCAGTAACTCGTATGGCATCATCGTGGCGTACGTGCCGCCTGCCCCGATCAAAAACAGGTTCTTCAGCCCGCGCTTCTGTACGTTGTCGACCAGCGCCTCGATCTCGGGCCTCAGCGCGACCGCGCTCATAAGTTGGGAAACGAACTCTTCTTCATTGAATTTGAGCATTCCGCGCACCTTTCCTGCGGTATCGATCGTCGCAGTTCGCATTTTGATACCGGTATCAGTCCCCAATAGTGACACAAAATCCTGCGTGCGTCAAAGCCCAATCTGCGTTACCGCAGGGGGTACGAATGCTAGCGGCGACGCAGCACGTTGAACGCGATGTCGCTGCCGCGATGATAATCCTGAGCGAATAACACGCGCGTGCCGTCCGCCGTCAGACACGTCTCGGTGACCAACAGCCAGGCGCCGAGACCACTGAGGTGATACCGCGATTCGGCCTCGTGCGGGAGCGTCACCGCACTGATCTGGGCTGCAGAAGAAACGATCGAACGACCCTGGGCATCCAGCGCGGCCGTAACAGATCCGGTCCAATCCCGGTGCACGACGGGGCCAGGCAGCGCCTCGCGCAGGATGGTGTTGACGCTGAACACCATCGGCCGCTCGTTGCCGTAGCGCAGTCTGGTCAAACGGATGACTGGATTGCCGGATTCGATTCCGAGGGCCGCGGATTCCGCGTCCGTAGAGGACACTTCTCCAACCTCGAGCACCGCGTTTGATACCGTGTAGCCGAGTTCCTCGAGCATCGAGGTGATGCTCTCGTACTTGGTGATCGGCCGCTCGACGCTCAGCGAGCCGATGGCAGAGAGAAAGCGCCCGTTCCCCTGCACTGCGTGAAACAGACCCTCGTGTTCCAGGCGCTTCAGTGCCTCTCGCACCGTTGAACGTGCGACACCGTAGATCTGCGCGATTTCGGCCTCGGTCGGAAGCCGATCACCGGGGCGCAGATTGCGATCCTCGACGAGTTTGCGAATGTCACGTCGCACCTGGTCCACGATCTTCATCAAAATCACTCTCTCGGAGGTCGTCCCCCGGCATGCGCACCCGCGCGCATGCCTGAAATGCTATCGGGCCGAAGCGCTATCGTGCCGCGGCCTGCGGGTACCCCCCGCGATGCCGGCAGGTCGCTGCCGCCCATCCCGAGCCCTGTAGCAGTGCCTGCTGCACAGACGCGCCTCGGCAACTGCTCGCGATGAACCCCGCGATGAAGCTGTCGCCGGCTCCGGTCGTATCGAGCACGTCTGTCGGCACGGCATCCTGATGCCACCAGGTGTGGCCGTCATAGGCAACGGCACCGAGTGCCCCACGAGTGATGACGACGAGTCGCGCGCCGGCTTCCAGCGCCGCACCCGCGCGTTGTTCTGCGTTCGATGCTTCTTCGCCGACCGACTCGAATGCGACGGCAAGGCCGTCGTGACCGCTCGAGACCGCGCAATCCTGACTGATCGTCACGGCAGGATTGCGAGCAAAGAGCGCCTTTCTGAGCTCCCCCGCTCGAGGCAGCATGCCGATGTGCACCCAGTCCGCGGCGGCGATCTCATCCAGGGCAACTGCAGCAGGGTAGTACTCTGCCGTCACCCCGAAGTCCTCGCGCTCGAACACTCGATCGCCGTCGGCAGTGAGCCTGATTTGCGTCAGGGCCGTCGCGCCCGGCATCGCGACCAAACCGGAAGAACTCACGCCGGTCTCGGCCAGGCCACGGGCGATCAGTGCGGCTTCCGGGTCGGTGCCGACGGCACCGAAGTACGCAACGCGTTCGGCCGCCAATCCCAGTTGCGCCGCCACGTTGAGCGCGTTTCCCCCGACGAACTCCGCTTGCTCAGCGCCCAGGTACCGATCGATCGTATTGTCGCCCACCACGGCGACCAATGGAGGGTGACGCTCATCCCACAACCCAGCGGCTTGCTCGTTCACAGCGCACGTTCCCTGTTCAGTAGGACACGCGCTTGTAGTAGCGGCGGGTCGTGAGCGGGTGATCGCGAAGCACCTCAAGATGGGCGCTGAGTCGCTCGAGCACCGTGGCGATCAGCACGTGCGAGATGAGCCCGCGCACCTCGTCGGACACACCAGGCAGGTCGAATTCCGCTGCATCGATGACTCGCACTCGGCTACTGACCGTCGGCGCCCAGGCTTCGATTCGCTCCACTAGCGCTCGTGTCGAGTCCTCCCCCTTGAAGACCAGCAGGCTCACGCCCTCCTCAAGAAGTTCCAGCGTGCCATGGAAGAAGTCGGATGCGTGCACCGGCCGCGTGCGGATCCACTGCATCTCTTCGAGGATGCACGTGCTGTAATACCAGGCCTCCGGCCAGGTCGAACCTGCGCCGGTGATGATGTGGTATTCATCGTTCTTGATCTCCGCGGCGAGTAAAGCGGCATCGGCTTCAAAGCTCCGTTTGACCTCGACGAGCGAGGTGGGCAGGGTGGACAGCTGCGCGATGATCACTCGATAGTCTGCCTCGGTGCATTCACCGACGTGGCACAACAGTGACAGCGCCAGCATCAGAGACTGAAGGTAGAACGATTCAGACGAGGTGTCGTCAGCTGTGAATGTGGTGAAGTTGTGATCGGCCTGCAGCGCCAACGGCGTGTCGGCATGACCGGTCAAGGTGATGACCGTCGCTCCCTTCGCCTGGCTGAACTCGAGGATCTCGACGGCTTCCTTCGTGGTTCCCGACACCGAGGGGATCACGACGATCGACTGCGCACCGAGATTGACCGAGTCGGTCAGCTGCAGTTCAGCGGCCTGCGTGAGGAACACGGGAAAGCTGGTGCTGCGCTGCAGCAACTGGGCGGCCGGTTGCATCAGCACACCGACTCCTCCGGCGCCCAGAAAGTAGAGATTCTTCGCCCCCTGTAAGACGAGCGCACCGACGGTCTCATGGATCGGACCGGCCAGTGCGAGGGCATCGGATTGGATGCGAACAAAGCGGTTCTCGTCGAAGTTCAGCATGGGCAGTGCCTTTCTGCGGGTGCCGGCACAACGTGAAGTGTCGGCGCGTGTAGGTGTTGTCTGATGACTGAGCTAGTCCTCAGACAAGAAGTATCACCGGTCTCACTCACGAACGCAAGCCCTCTGTCTTCGCGGCGGCCGGTGCCTCCTGACCACAGTTGACTCTTGACCACGATCGGTGGGCGTGCAACGATGTTGGCAGAACTGAGACCGGTATCACAAATCTGGAAGACAGGAACTGATGACGACGACGACAGACTACGCGGCAGCCTTGGCCATCGACGAGGAGGCATTCGTGAAGGCAGGTGCGAACGCCGTTGCGCGGCGTAAGCAGATCGAGCACGTCGCAGATGAGTTGAGCGAGCGGGGCGTCACGTCATTGGTGTTCATCGGCTCGGGTGGCACCTACGCCAACGCATTTCAGTTTGAACAACTTGCGCGGCTGAGTTCGACGCTCCCCGTTCGCGTGTTGGTCGCTGCCGAAGTCGTGGAGTCGGGCGACCCGCTCCTGACATCGACATCCGTCGCTGTCTTCACCTCGGACAGCGGAACAACGGAAGACGTGCGTGCTGCGATCGACTACTGCCGGTCACAGGGGGTACACACTGTCGGTTTCGTACCGGTCGCCGACAGCCCGATCGCGTTGGCCGTGGACTCGTATATCCAGACCGAAAAGGACTGGCGCGGCTGGGACATCTACCTGCTCCTCCTGACGACGCGACTGCTGTCCGCTCGCGGCGAGTTCGACGGATACGACGAACTCGCACAGGAATTGGCGTCGCTTCCTGACGCGTTGTTGGACGCCGCTCGGCGAGCCGACCCGATCGCCCAGGCGTTCGCTCGGGCACACCGAGATAGCGACTACATGTTCCTCGTAGGATCGGGCAATCTGTGGGGCTTCACGTACATCTATTCCATGTGCGTGTTGGAGGAAATGCTCTGGATCAGAACCACTAGGGTCACCGGCGCCGAGTTCTTTCATGGCTCGCTGGAGCTGATCGAGCGGGACACACCGTTGCTGATCCTTCAAGGCGAAGACTTCTCGCGGCCGATCACCGATCGCGCCATCCGGTTTGCACAGGAGTACTCGAACGACGTCACGGTGCTGGACAGCAAAGACTATGCGCTGACCGGTATCAGTGAACGTTTCCGCCCTCTGTTGTCCTCGGCCGTGATCGGTGCGGCCACGCGGCGAATCAGCCTGCATTTGCAGAATGAGCGCGAGCGCGATCTCACACTGCGTCGCTATTACCGCGTGGTCAAGTACTGATCGTGTCGCCGTGCGCGTGGTGGTGTGCACCGAGCACGTTGCTCAGCAGGTCGAGCAACACGAGCGCCAGCGCGGCAAGCGCGACGGTCGCCCAGGCGGCAAGCGCGCCGCTGAGCAGGCAGGCGATCGCGGGCAGCAGCACGCCCGGGATCGCCAACAGGGCGATACCGCGCAGCGGTCGACCGAGCCGAATGCCCACCGCGGCGTTCACCAGGTAGAAGCCACCGATTCCACAGGCGAGCAAGACGCGACCCGCGATGGAAAGCGGAGCGACCGCATCCGCCACCGCGAGGCCGATGGCTGCGGCAATCAGGGTTAGCGCAGTGACCAGGAAGAACGGCAGATACATGACCACGTCGCGCATGGCGCCGTACGAGCGGGCGCGCGTGGCCGAGGCCAGCCCGGCCTCGGTCGTCGGCACGCCCCAGCGGAAGAACGCGCGGGCGAGCAGTGCACAGATCAGCAACCCGGCAATGCCGGCGGCACCACCTCCAAGCGTCGGATTGCGTGCGAGTTCGGTGACGGAGAGGTAAACCGCCTCGCCGATCACGATGACGACGAACAGACCGACACGCTCCAGCAGATGTGAAATCGAGGCATCCAAGTAGACCGCGTCGGAGAACCCGCCGCGGCGCACCACAAGCAGCAGCACTTCGACAGCAACCGCGATCGCCCACAGCACGTAGCGGTACGGCGTCGGCACCGCGATCGAGCCGAGCCAGACTGCGGCGGTGCCGAGGTTATAGGTAAGAGGCCGCCAAAGTGGCACGACGATGGCCTTCTTCGCATAGGCGATCAGCCACATCGCCAGGAGCACCACGCGAATCCACGCAGCACCGGATGCGTACAGCCATCCGTCGTTCTGGATGCCGCCCGACACGGCAATCGCCATCGCCGCCGCGCCCGGCATCGCGGCGATCACGAGTGCACCGATCGCGGGGAACCGCACGCCGTAGAGATTGTTGGTCACCATCAGATTGACCCAGGCCCACCAGAGCGGAAAGAAGAGCAGCACGAACACCAGCACGGACCCGAGGCTTGGATCGACCTCGATCTGGTCCGCTGAAATCGCAATGACGACGACGAAGACGAGGTCGAAGAACAGCTCATACCAGTCGGCAGCGCGGCGCTCGCCGGCCTGCGCGAGTTCAGCCGTCATCGTTGCTCCCCCCGGTCGTCGCTGCCTGACCACCGCTGTGCCGGCGTCAGCGTTCGTGCCGGTGCCTGCGCTCACACACTAATGCCCGTGGTCGCCGGGTAACGTGATCTTACGTGACCACCCGTCCAGAACTCATCGGATCCTTCGGCATGGCCGCGTCGACGCACTGGCTTGCATCGGCGACGGCCATGAGCATTCTCGAGCGGGGCGGCAACGCCGCCGATGCCACCGTCGCGGGCGGATTCGTGCTGCAGATCGTCGAACCGCACCTGAACGGCCCGGGCGGCGATGTGCCGATCCTCGTCTGGTCGGAAACGGACCGGGCCGTATCCGTGATCTGCGGTCAGGGGGTCGCCCCGGCCGCGGCAACCATCGATCGGATGCTCGCACTCGGCATCGACGCGATCCCCGGCACCGGGATGCTCCCCGCCGTTGTGCCCGGCGCATTCGACGCATGGCTGACGCTGCTCGAACGTTATGGCACGATGACGCTGCGCGAGGTGCTCGAGCCTGCCATCCACTTTGCCGACGACGGGCATCCGCTGCTGCCGAACGCGGCTGCAACGATCGCGCGGGTCGAGGCCCTGTTCCGAGACGAGTGGACGACATCCGCTGAACGGTGGCTGCCCGGTGGGCGGGTGCCGACGCCGGGCTCTCGCGCGCGCAACCGGGTGCTGGCGACGACGTATCGCCGAGTGCTGGCCGAGGCGGAGAGCGCAGGTAGCGGCCGAGAGGCGCAGATCGACGCAGCCAGGCGCGCCTGGTACCAGGGTTTCGTTGCAGAGGCGATCGATGGCTTCGTGGCGCAGACCGAGGTGATGGACGCGTCCGGAAGCCGGCACCGCGGCCTGCTCACCGGCGACGACCTGACGTCGTGGCAGGCCACCGTCGAGGCGCCGACGTCGTTCGACTACGGTCGGTACACGGTGTTCAAAACGGGCCCGTGGGGGCAGGGGCCTGTCTTCCTCCAGCAACTCGCACTGCTGGAAAGCGGAGAGCTCGACGCCGCAGAGCCGGGTTCCGCCGACTGGATCCATACCCTCGTCGAGGCGGGCAAACTGGCCTTCGCCGACCGCGAGGCATGGTACGGCGACCCACGGTTCACCGACGTGCCGCTCGGCGACCTGCTGTCGCCCGAATACAACCAGCAGCGCCGTGCGCTGATCACAGCGGATGCCTCGCTCAAGTTGCGACCGGGGTCCCCCGGCGGGCGGGCGGTGCGGATGCCGCCACTGACGGTATCCGTCGCGGTCGCTGACGACGTTCGTACCGGGCCCCGCGCCGGCGACCACACCGTCGCGGGGCTCGGCGAACCGACCGTGGCGCACGACGGCGTCACACGCGGCGACACGTGCCACATCGACGTGGTCGACGCTGCCGGAATGATGATCTCCGCGACGCCGAGCGGGGGTTGGCTGCAGTCTTCGCCGACGATCCCGGCTCTGGGCTTCTGCCTCGGCACGCGCGGGCAGATGTTCTGGCTGCAGGACGGTCTGCCGAACTCGCTGCGGCCTGGCGCACGACCGCGCACGACCCTATCGCCGTCGTTCGCGCTCCGCGACGGCGAGCCGTTCATCGCGTTCGGGACGCCGGGCGGCGACAGTCAGGACCAGTGGTCGCTGCAGTTCTTTCTCAGCCAGGTGCATGGCGGTCGCAATCTGCAGGAGACGATCGATGCGCCCGGCTTCCATTCCGATCACGCACCGGATTCGTTCGCTCCGCGCGCCTCCCACCCCGGGCAACTCGTTGTCGAAAGCCGTATGGGCGCAGATGTCATCGACGACCTGCGGCGCCGCGGTCACCGTGTGGTGGTCGGGCCGCCGTGGTCAGAGGGTCGGCTCAGCGTTGTCGCCCGCGATGGCGGCTGGCTGAAGGCTGCGGCAAATTCGCGCGGCAATCAGGGCTACGCCGCCGGTCGCTGAGCACGCGCCGCCCGAGGGCAGCCACGCCTCTAACAGGTCGACTCCGGGGTCGTCCACCGCGACGAGTGGCTTTCGGAGGCTCTGCTACCAGGCGGATGCCGGTGCTTGCATGATCTCGACCGGCGCTGTGCTCCAATGCGAGCCGTTGCCATAGTGGCTGGCCGCCCAGGGTGAGGCCCAGATCGCTTGGGCTGTGGCATCCGCCGACGTGCCGGCCGCCAGTCCGGCGACGATTCCGGGATAGCCGCGCTGCAGGTTGAGCGCGCAGTACATGGCGGCGTCTTCGAGGGTGGCGTAGCTCCCGAATCCGGAGCCGCCTCCGGAGCCGTACCCGTTGTTCAGCGGGTTATTGCGGTTCCACCAGTCGGGTGGGCCATTCTCCTGGCGCATCCAGCGCAGCATGACGGTGACGTTCGCCGCCGTCTGCGGCCAGCCACCGTCGAGCAGCACGAGCTTGGCCCAGTCCTCGTTGGTACCGCCGTTGGCCAGCGTCTTCACGCCCGCCGTCGTCGTATACACGGCCCGGCTGAGCACCGGTGCGGCGACGTTGCTGTCGACGAGCAACACGCGCTGTGAGGGCATGGAAACATCAGCGGACGGCTGCGCGGCCTGCGCGTGCTGCGTCGGCGCAATGGACAGACCGGCGACCAAAGCGAGTGCGACAGCGCCGACGGCGACCGTGACCTGCAGCGATGCCTTCTGTCGTGGTGCCTTCTGTCGTACAGCAGGCGCACGCGGCGTTGTCAGTTTGTGTTGCGTCGCCGTGACGTGCGGTTCTGCACTGCCGGCGTTCGGATCCGCCGTAGGGGACACGACAGGGCGGCCCGCAGAGCGGCGGCCGTGAGTCGGGTTGGCAGATTCGGGTGGCATACGGTTTCGAGAGTAGCAAATTCTCGCGGGAGCGCTAGCCCTGCGACCGACGTCTGGCATACCGCGGGCTGGCAGCAATAGAGTTGAAGACGGTCCGCACCGCATCCCCGCGGTCGTGGCGGGCTGCGTTCTGTTCCGGAATTCAGGAGAACCCATTGACCGAATCCGCACCGCTCGATCCGAATTCGTCACACGCTTGGCAGCAGCTCACTCGCATCGCCGAACGCTTCTCGCCTGATCTTCGCGGGTGGTTCGATGCCGACCCCGCACGAGCCGATCGATACACCTTCCAGGCGGCCGACCTCACCGTCGACCTCTCGAAGGGACTCCTCACCGAAGAAATCCTGACCCACCTCCTACGGCTGGCGAAGGAGGCCGACATCTCCGGTCGATACCGGGCCATGATCGCTGGCGAGCACATCAACGTGACCGAAGACCGCGCCGTTCTCCACACCGCCCTGCGTCGCCCGAAGGATGGCGCAGACCTCGTACCGCCGAAGGGTTTCGTCGTCGATGGTGAAGATGTCGACGCCGAAGTCCACGCCGCACTGGACAAGGTCTACGCCTTTGCCGAATCAGTACGGTCCGGCACCTGGACCGGCGTGACGGGCAAGCGCATTGCGAGCGTCGTCAACATCGGCATCGGTGGTTCCGATCTCGGCCCCGTCATGGTCTACGAAGCGCTGAAGCCGTATGTGCAAGCCGGCCTTGAGTGCCGCTTCGTCTCCAACATCGACCCCAGTGACGTGTACGAGAAGACGGCAGACCTCGACCCGGAGACCACGCTGTTCATCGTCGCGTCGAAAACTTTCGGCACCCTTGAGACACTCACAAACGCCCGACTGGCGCGCCATTGGCTGTGGGATCAACTCGGCGCCTCCGGCGCCATCACCGACAGCGACGCCGCCCGCAAGGATGCCGTTGCCAAGCACTTCGTCGCCGTGTCGACCGCCCTCGATAAAGTCGCGGCCTTCGGGATCGACCCCGCGAACGCCTTCGGGTTCTGGGACTGGGTGGGTGGTCGCTACTCAGTCGATTCGGCAATCGGCACCTCCGTTGTCATCGCCGTCGGCAGGGATAACTGGCGCGAATTCCTTTCGGGCTTCCATGCCATCGACGAGCACATGCGAACCGCTCCGCTCGAACGGAACGTGCCGGTCCTGATGGGTCTGCTCAACGTTTGGTACACCAATTTTCTCAAGGCGCAGAGCCATGCAGTTCTGCCCTACGCGCAGTACCTCCACCGATTTCCCGCCTACCTCCAGCAGCTCACCATGGAATCCAACGGAAAAAGTGTCCGCTGGGACGGCTCCCCTGTCACCACGGATACCGGTGAGATCTTCTGGGGTGAACCGGGTACGAACGGTCAGCACGCGTTCTACCAGCTCATCCACCAAGGCACACGTCTGATACCGGCCGACTTCATCGCGGTCGCGAATCCGGCGCATCCTCTCAAGGACGAGACGGGCGACGGCGCAACAGTGCAGCCCGGCCAGGATGTCCACGCGCTTTTCATGGCTAACTTCTTCGCTCAGACCAAGGCGCTGGCGTTTGGTAAGACGGCCGACGAGGTGCGCGCCGAAGGAACCAAGGAGTCTGTCGTGCCGGCGCGTGAGTTCAGCGGCAACCGGCCGACCACCTCGATCCTCGCACCAGCTCTCACGCCGAGCGTCCTCGGCCAGCTCATTGCGCTCTACGAGCACATCGTGTTCACCGAAGGCACCATCTGGGGTGTCGATTCGTTCGATCAGTGGGGCGTCGAGCTCGGCAAACAGCTCGCACTTCAGATCGCTCCAGCTGTCGACGGTGATGCGGAGGCACTTAAGTCCCAAGACTCATCGACCCGGGCGCTCATCGCGAAGTACCTTGAGCTGCGCGACTGAGCCAGGCGGCATCCGCCTTTAGTGCCCGCGGCCTCTGCCCGCGCCGCCGAACACGGCGTAGATCAGCGGAAGGGCGGAAACGCACATCAGCACGATGCCGAGCGGCGCAGCATCCGGAATCAGCAGGATGCCACCGATCAGGAATCCGCCGAACAGCACCGCGCCGACCGCGCGATGAACGAGCCGCTCGAGGCGGCTCAGGCGGCGATCGATCGAGGGCGTCGCAACCGTCACCGTGCCTTCGTTGATGCGCGTGATAAGTGCATCGATGCGCCCAGGCAGGCGCACGGCAATGCCTGCAGCCGCAACCGCCTCTTTCGCGACCGACGCGACAACGTTGCCGCCCTCCTCACGCAGCAGCCGCGACGCATACGGCTCGATTGCGCCCCAGACATTGAACTCGGGATCGAGGGCGCTGCACACGCCCGACGTCAACGACATCGCACGGATGACGAGCAGAAAGTTCTCGGGCAGTTGGAGCGGCAATGAGCGAACGACGGCGCCGAACTCCCGGCCGAAGTCGCGGAACTCACGTTGATCGATGTTGCGCAGCTGCGCGAATCCCATGCCCCCGAAACGGTCGAAAAGCTGCGTCATGGCGTGTTCGAGGTCAGCCGTATCGGTCGTGGGCAGCAGGATACCGACATCCTGGATGCTGTCCACGAGCCTACGTCCATCGCGCGCGGCGACCGCGATGAGCAGCCTGCGCAGGCCGTCGCGCAGCTCGTCGGTGACCTCGCCCATCATGCCGAAGTCGACGAACGTGAGCCGCCAGGCGGGGTCTGCGACATCACCGCTGGGAGCCGCCGCGACAGGCGTCACGAAAATGTTGCCGGGGTGCGGATCGGCGTGAAAGTAGCCGTGGCCGAAAAGCTGCTCGAACATCACCTCGGCGAAGACCGCAGCGACCTCGGACGGATTGATGCCCGCCGCGCGCAGATCGTCGACATCGTTGATCTTGATGGCCGTAACATCCGACAGCGTGAGCGCCCGCCGAGACGTGCGCTCCCAGACGACTTCGGGCACGGTCACGCGGGGGTCTCCTGCGAACATTTCGCTGAATCGTTCGGCACCGGTCGCTTCGTGGAGGTAGTCGATCTCCTCGAGGCTCGTCGTCGCGAACTCCGCGACCAGGGCGTGCGGGTCGACATGGTCGGACACGACTCGCAACCGGCTGAGCCATCCTGCGACTCGACGCAGCGCGGCGAGATCGACGTCGACGATGGCCTGAATCCGCGGCCGCTGCACCTTCACGATGACCTGTTCGAAGCCGCTCTCGGCGGCATCCGTCGCTGCCAGGCGGGCACGGTGCGCCTGACCGAGGGATGCCGCCGCCACCGGTACATCGTCGAACGATGCGTAAGCGCGTTCGAGCGGCACACCCAGCTCCGCCTCGGCAAGCTCCCGGATCGAGGCGAAGGATGCCGGCGGTACCTCGTCCTGGAGCCCGGCGAGCTCTGTGGTGATCTCCGGCGGCAGCACATCGAGTCTGGACGACAGGAACTGTCCGACCTTGATCATCAGTCCGCCGAGCTCGATGGCGAGCGCGTGGAAGCGCTGCGCGACGTGCGTCATCCGCGCCGCTCGCCCGCGTTCCGCAATACGCTCGAGCCCGATGCGCGGCAGCAGGATTTCGAACCACCAGGTCTGCGTGAGGGCGCGCAACGCGAACCGGAGTATGCGGCGGTACCGGGCGCGCTCAGCTCCGGTGTCGTACGTCGCGCGTTCTCGACGGGTGGGTGCCACCGGCATCCGTCAGTCCTGGGCGAGGATCGTGTAGAGCTTGCGGCGGGCCTCGTCGAGCACGGCCACAGCCTGTTCCACCTGCTCGGGAGTACCCGTGCGCTTGACCTGCGCCGCGGCCTGCGCCAGTGCGACGCCCGATTTGGGCAGAGCGCCCATACCGAGGAGATCGCCGTGACCGGACGCCTCCCACGGCGCAGCCTTGCCTGCTGCGGTGTCCGCTTCAGCTCGCCCCGCCTCGGTCAGCGAGTACGTCTTTCGGCCATCCGACACTTCGGCGCTGACGACACCCTCATCGGCTAGGAGCTGCAGCGTGGGATACACCGAGCCCGCGCTCGGCTTCCATGCGCCGCCACTGCGCTCCTTGATCTCCGCAATGATCTCGTAACCGTGCATCGGCTCCTCGGCCAAAAGCGTGAGGATGGCGGCGCGCACGTCGCCGCGCGCCATCCGCGGGCCGACGCGCTGCTCGAACATCGCACGCAACTGATCGACAGCTTCCGCCAAGTGCGGGCCGACGGCGGGACGCCCGCTCCCGAAACCGCGGGAGCCGAAGCCCCCACCCGTGTTTGAACTGCTCATAATGACCTCTCCGATCTCGATGCTCCACTAAGTCTCGACGACATACTACGATATATCGTTCAGGATTGGTTGTGTCAAGTTTCTCGGCGAGAGTCGGGAGGCGGTCATGACGGTCTCCCTCGCGTGGGTCCGGTATCTGGACGAACCTTACACTTACAAAAACAAGTGTCGCGTCAAAGACCCTGGATCGCGGCGAGAGCATGAGGATCAGCTGCTGTTGACGCCGATGGCGCCAAGGTAGAAGATCGTTGCGTTGCTACGACGCGACCACTGGTGCGGGCGCGGAGCTGCACAACACTGGAGGTGCCAGTTGGCCGAAATCACAGAACCCAAAACCGGAATAGTGCTCGCCCACTTCATCGTGTCGAACGACGTCGAACGGTCCAAGCGCTTCTACACCGAGGTGCTCGGTGGCAGGGTGGTCTTCGACGATGGGTGACCTATGTTGCGTTGGCCAACAGCTTCATCATCATCAATGTCGGCGGCGGCCCAACGGACGACAAGCCCACCGTCACCCTGGAGGCGCCCATCGATCCTAACCGCGTGAGCAGCTTCCTCAACATTCGCGTCGAAGATATCCACGCCGTCTACGCGGAATGGAGCGCCCGGGGTGCACACTTCCTGACGCCGCCGAAACAGCATGAGTTCGAGATCCGATGCTACATCCGCGATCCCGACAACCATCTGATCGAGGTAGGACAGACGACCGACCCGGATGGCGACTGGTCGGCCTGGTTGTCGCGTCTCTCGACGACATGAGGACGTCTACGAGCGGTAACTGACTCGACCTCTGCGCCCTGCCGAGGTCAGCAGCGCTGTGAGATCCTCGACGCTCTGAGCAGCCGGAAGGTCGAGCGTTCGGGCAGGGGACTCGGTCGCGCACCGGGTCAGGTCAACGCGTCGAGATGGCCCGTAGCCCGATCTGGTGGTTGGAGCTTCTGTGCGGGATCGCAGAGCTCGTGCTTGGCTTTATCGCCTCCTCTTCGCTGTCCGCCAGCGTCATCGTGCTCGTCATCAGCGTGAGTGTTCTGGCAATTTTCCGCGGTGTCGCCGAGATCGCGGCCGCCGTCAGCATTCGGCACCTCACCGAGGCTGTCGCCTGATCAGCGCGGCCAATCGAAAGGGAAACACAATGACCATCTCCGAAAGCTTGGAAGCGCTCTCGACTCAAGCGAGGTCTTTCGAGGACTCCGTCACCGCACTCAACCTGGGCACCAAGGCGAAGATCGAGGCACGCCGAGCGAAGCTGAAGCAAGCCAGAGAGGCTGCGAACATCCGATCCGACGGACAACAGGCAGCCGACGCGGACGAGTTCAGCGCGTCTTGGGTTTTCCTGCTGCAGGCGCTCTCCGCCAGCTTTGACGACCTCACCACCGTACTGTCCGACAAGCTCGCGAAGCGGACAGTCCCGCGCAGGGATGGCGATGCGAACACGGCTGCAGAGGACGCTGAGGACGCAATCGACTTTGCAATCTACGCACCCCAGGAGCCGGAGTATGCGGTGCTCGATCGGGAGTCGGGAGTGCGGAGGCCGAAGTGTCTCTCTCCGATGTTCTCGATGCCGTGCGGGTGGGCTCCGAATTCATCTGGAACAGAATCGTCCAGTTCGCTCGATCCACGCCAGACCTCGCGCAGGTCGACCTGGTCAGGGTTGCGGGAGAAGTATGGGCGATGTCCGACTCGTTCGCGACACTCCTCAGCGCTGGGTACCACGAACAACAGGAGTTGCGGATCATTGAGGGCCAGCGTGAGCGCTACGCGCTCATCCAAACGGTACTCAGCGGTCACGATCAACCCAACGCGACCCTGTGGGAGGCGATCGACCGAATCGGCCTCCCGCGGGACCACGGGTTCGTCGTCGCGGCCGTCGAGCATGGGGAGTCGCCGCGGATCCCAATGCCGCGCATCGATCACTCGCCCAGGAAAGACGCGATGGAATCTGCATGGCTGCTGCGTTCGGACGTGGAGCTCGGGATCGTATCCACAGACCAAGGCCACGTCCCGGCCGTGCAACGGGCCCTCGAACACTATGGCGTACGCGCCGGCATCAGTCCGATCTTCTCGAACTTCGGTGATATGCCCCAAACGGTTCGGCTCGCACGGACGGCCTTGGCGGCCGCGCCGAAGGGCCAGGTTTACCTCTTTGCAGACTCCGCGGTGGGCACGATGGCCGCCGGGGCACCCGAAGTTGCAGCGCAACTCACGTCGATCGTTCTCAACCAAGTGCTCGAACTGCCGGATGCCGAACGCCAGCTCATCCTCACAACCGCTCGCACGTGGTTCGATGCCGCAGGATCCACAACTGAAACAGCGCGAAGGATGTTCGTCCACCCGAACACCGTTCGCAACCGATTGAGGCGCTTGGAAACCCTCACTCTCCGCAGCTTGTCCGACCCGCGCCAAGCAGCTGAGGTGTGTCTCGCGGTCGTCGCGCTGGCTCAGTAACGTTTTGCGGGCGGTCGGCCGCTCCCCGCCAGTTGCATGCATTTCCAGGCGATTCTGGCCCATCACACGGAACCGCGTCACGCATTCGATGCACTCCAAGAGCGGGGAGAATCAACATCCTCAGGAGGCTCCGGGACAGCTGGTGAACATTTGTGAGAACGATGATCGCTTCGATCTGTTACAGTTATTGCACTTGGGAAAAAGGCTCGGAGGTGGAAAATGACCGACGTACTGAACCGTGATGCCGACGCTCTGCGCCGCGCCCTCGACAGCAAAGGCGACGAGGTGAAGCTCAGCCTGTCGCGGGAGACCGCTGAGTGGCTTGCGCGCATCGTGGATGCTCGCACTCGCGGTCAAGAAGTCGTCGTCACGCGCGGCAGCGGTGAGGTGACACCAGCTGAGGCCGCCGCTCTGCTCGGCATCTCCAGGCCGCAGGTTCGAAAACTCATGGATGGGGGCAAGCTCGAGTTCCGCAAGGTGGGTACCCACCATCGGATCACAGTCGAATCACTTCACGCGTTCCGCGAGCAGGAGCGGGCGCGCAGGCGTGTGGCGATGGAAGAGCTTTCTCAGCTGCAGAACGAGCTGGGCCTGTTTGAGTGAGTGCGCATGCCGACAGGGACCGCAGTCCGATCCGCGTCGTCCTCGGAGACGCGGCCTTCAACGAGCCCGGTGAGAGTGCTTCGAGTGGTGATCTCAGATGCTTGGGTAATCCGCGCGAGCTCGCCGACCGTTAGTCGCGGATCATAGAGGAGTGCGTGGACCATCTCGAGTTCTCCAAGCGCAGCATCCACTCGACCGCGGTACCGTCGATGACTTGGAATGCGATCTCGTGGGTCGGAACGAACCGCTGAGCACTTTCTGGCTTGCCGAACAGCAGCAGTGCGCCGCGGCGGACGACGGGCGCATCCTCTCGGCCGTCGATGACACCCAAAGCTCGTCCCGAGGTCGAAGTCGCTCAGCGTGGCAAGCGCCGTGGCCTCACCGGAATTGAGACCGACGAGACGACGCATCCGATCGAACTCACGCGAGTCCAGATCATTGAATGCCGCGAGCGACTCAGCAATACTGGCATAGTCGATCTCGCCGCGTTCGATCCGGTCGGCCAGCATTTCGTGCGCCGGAAAAGGCATACAATCTGGCTGGCCATCCGCTCGCAATCCTCGCCTGACGTAGAGGCCTCAGGAGGTACCGGTGACGGGGGCACTCGCGCTGGCGGGGATCGTTACCGCGATCGCCGGGTGCCCGCCAACGTCGCCATCGGCGAGACATACAACAACCTGGCAAGTTTGTGGTCGCTGAACTGGTCACACCCATGTTCCAACTTGAACTCGACCGTCGACGACTCCAGTTGAGGCCGAGTTGAAGGATTTCGTTTGGACCCATCCCCAATGCGTCCCACCGTTATTGGATGTTGGTCATTGCCTGCGCAATTTTCCAAACTTTCCAATCCAAACTTTCCAATCCAAACTTTCCAACGACGGAGAGCAGGTCGGCGCGTCCGGCCCTGACCGCGAGGACTGACGCGCGGTCCATGAAATTCTGGAATGGACCGGATCAATTCAAGCGGGGCCGCACGTACATGAGCCGCGCCACGTTAGCAGGAACTGGGCGGATCATCCTGCGCGGAAGCATCCGGCTCGGGGAAGTTCTGAGGGCTCTTCAGCAAAACTGACGCCCAATAGCCAACTTGTAACCCGCGCACGGCAAGCAACATAAACCATTGTTGATCAGCATGTAGGGCGGAGACGGAGGGATTTGAACCCTCGGAACCCTTACGGGTTCTCCACCTTAGCAGAGCGAGTGACGTATGCAGATGGTGCAGAAATCGCGCGATCTTGCGCGTGAAACACGCTGGATTCGGTGTTGTTCGCGCACGCTAGGACCCCCACAGGACCCTCGACTCCAAGCCCGCGGTCAGCCGCTGACGCGATCCTCCCAATAGCCGGGGCGACGCCGCTCGTGAGCATAGGCGACGACGTAAACCTCACTTTCGATCCGAAGGTAGACGATGTCGAACGGGAAACCCGGGACGCTCCGTGAGTAAACCTGCGGCGTTCGGCGGCGATCCCGGTAGAAGCCCCAACTTATCGAGGGATCAAGGATGCTCTCGATCGCTGCATCGACAGCGTCCATGAAAACATCACCCAACCGGGACGGTTCATCTCGTACCAGCCTGCAGCTGCACGGTATTCATCAAGCGCTTCGGCGTGCTCGCGCCAAGCTAAGGTCACTTGCGAAACGCGGCGATCTCAGCGCGTACTTGAGAGTGCGCCTCACGCCCATCGACGAGCGGTGCCTGGCCACTGACGATCTCCTTGACACGCCGGCCAATGGCCTCGTCCCACGCTGCGTCAATGTCCGCCTGATCTTCATCAGCATCCCGGTCCACACTGAGCAGAAGCTGGTGAGCCGCTTCAAGGCGCTCATCAGCATCGAGGGCCTTGCCCGCCTCAATGTAGTCCGCCAGCTTCGGAGTCATGCGTCAAGTGTAGAGCGGCGCACTGCATTCCAGGTGGCGATCACTGGGCGGAGACAGTGGGATGTGAATTCTAATTTCTGGCATGACCTGAGCCGGTGTTAGCTCGATTTCAGTGAAATATCAGTGAAATCCCGACCCGGAAATCACATCGAGACCCGTTGCGACCTCTGCGGTTGTCGGCAAACCGGGGGCTAACGTAACACCTGATACATAACAGTCAGGATTGGGCTTTCTCGCCACAAGTGTCCCTGTGACGCTACTCGTCAAGTTGCTGCAAGCGGACTGCCACGCGGTCGCCAGCCGCGGCCAGCCCATCGATGATTCGGTGGTACTGAGGCTTAGCTTCGCCACGTACTGCTTCGCTCTGGCGAACTTGGGTCATCCAGTCCTCGAGGTACCAAAGGTGGTTCGCGATCAGGTCGTAACGACCGCCGATGATCGTTTCGATCCAGGTAAGGGCGATGCTGGTCTGCCAGTCCAGGGGGACGCCTTTTGCGAATTTGATCACGGCGTCTGCTGCCTTGGGTTCCCAGCGCGCGAGGTCGAGCCAGCGGTCGGCGATTCCATCTAGTGCGTTGGGCTGCAGCCAGTTCGCTCGGCAGCGAGCCAGCGTGCCGTCTATGTCCGGGTCCGATGACCTCGGGTTCGGTGTCGGAAGCAACGCCGCGGTCATGTAGTCGAACCAATGGTGTTGGCCGCGCAATTCGCGCCCGTCGCCAATCGCGTCGAGAGCAGCCTGTAGCGCCCATGGCCAGAAGTCGGAGATGCGCTCTCGGAGTTCGTCATCGTAGGTGAACACCGTCGCGAACCCGTCGAAGAGGTGCTGCAGTGCCCCGGAG
>DATCDQ010000019.1:0-55037 GCA_036510655.1 Microbacteriaceae bacterium
GCGTTCGAGCCACTCCGTGAGGTGGGGGATCACCCGGTTGACCGGCGTCTGCTGCAGCATGAACTCGCTGACCAGCGTGCCCCACGCGCCGAAACCGGGGCGGCGCCACGGCAGGTCACGTGCGTTTTCGCGGAACCACTCGATGATTACAGGCGGCATGGTGGCAGGCACACAGCAAGCGTAAGCCGGTTACATCGGCGCATCGCACCCGGGTACGGCCCTGGCAGAATAGGCTCAGAGTATGCAGCAGCTGGTTTCTACACCTCTCGTCGACTTTCTCCGTGGACTTCGCACCGAGATCGACCACAACTATGGCCACGGTCGTGTGATGGTCGCCGTCGATGGCATGGCCGGATCCGGTGCCGGCGACTTTGCCGATGAACTGGCCCGCGTGTATACGGAGACCGGGCGAGAAACTTTCCGGGCGTCCATGGAGGATTTCCATCGGTCGCGTGCTGAGCGCTACCAGGCGGGTCACACCTCGCCTGAGGGGTACTACCAGGATTCCTACGACTATCGCACGCTGCGTCGCGTGCTGATCGACCCGTTCCGGATGGCCGGAAGCACCGGCTTTCAGACGTCTGCATTCGACGTGCGACGCGACGCGCCTGTGGTGACGAGCTGGCAGACGGCCGATGCCGACGGCATCCTGATCATCGACGGTGTCTTTCTGCTACGCCCCGAGCTGATCGGAACGTGGAACTACGCGATCGCGATCGACGTGCCGCCTGCCCTCGCCTACGAGCGTCTTGCCAAGCGGGACAGCCGGGACCCGGATCCGGCTTCGCCTGCCAACGCACGCTACATCGGCGGTCGGGAGTTGTACCTGGCTGAGGCGGCCCCTTTGTTCGCGGCCTCAGCCGTCGTCGACAACACGGACCCGGCGCATCCGCTTCGCATTTTCCCCGACAACGGTTGTGGCGGGGCCTGAGCGAAATCGACGGGCGTGTTAGATCCTTCCCTGAGCGCAGCCGAAGGGCACTCTCTACCGTTTCCTGAGCGGTGTCGGCGGGCCGCGGTTTTCGACAATATCACGGTTGCATAACGGTCCTGGGAATGGGGGAAATCCGCGTGTTTACGCGGGTTTTCGGGCTGGGAATGTCGGTGGTGAGTGGCAGATTAGGAGCATGAACCAACCGTTGCAACCCTTACAGAACGACCTCGCGTCGTTGGCTGCAACCTGGGATGGCGCGTTGCCCGCGTTCGGCGCCGCGCGCGGTAGTTCGTCGAGTTGCGGCGAGCAGGCGACCGCGGTGCAAACCGATCTGGAGTCGATGAGCGAGGCGGGTCTGGTGGCCACGATCGATGCGCTGGGGCGTCTGGCCCGTGAGGTCAACGGTTTGTTGGCGCGCGGCGCGGCCGAGGTCGCAAGGCGTTCCCCGGTCGAGGCGGGTCGGGAGGGGTTTGCGAAACGGCAGGGGTTCCTGAACCCGCCTCGGCTGGTGGCAGCCGCGACCGGTGGGAGCGTGTCGGAGGCGACCCGACTGGTCTCGGTCGGCACGGCAACGGCGGCCCGGCAATCATTGACCGGTGAGCAACTTCCGCCCGCGCACCCGCACGTGGCTGCCGCGTTGGCGGTCGGGGCGATCAGTGTGGAGGCCGCCTCGGCGATCACCGCCATGTTGGATCGGGTGGCCCGGCGGGCCGACCCCGCCCAGACAGACGCCTACGAACAGGTCCTCGCTGAGAAGGCGGCGGATATTCCCTTGGAGAACCTCCTGCGAGTGATCCGCGAAGCCGAGGCCCGCCTGGACCAAGACGGGGTGCAACCGCGGGAAGACGAGTTGCGGGCGGACCGGTTTCTGCACTTCCGGACCGACCAGCACGGCATGACGCATCTGCGGGCCGCGTTGGACCCGGAATCGGCCGCACCGATCAAGGCGGCGATCGAAGCCGTCGTCACCCACACACTCCGGGCAAAGCGTGACGCCGAACGCCGCCGCCAAGATGCTGACATTACTCAGGCTGGGAGCACTGACGGTGACACGGACGGTCTGTTGTTTGAGGACACCCGTACGATCCCGCAGTTGCAGGCCGACGCGTTGGCGATGATCGCCACCCACGCGATTGGCTGCAACCGGGTACCCGCCGCACACTCAACGACCCTGGTGATCCGTGCCAGCCTGAAAACGCTGATGGACGGTGTCGGTTTCGGTCAGATCGACGGCATCGACCAACCCGTCTCGGCCGGTACGATCCGTAAACTCGCCGCCGGTGCCGGGATCATCCCGCTGGTGATGGGGACAGACAGTGTCCCGTTGGATGAAGGCCGAGCCGCCCGCCTGTTCACCCCCGCGCAACGCATCGCCCTGGCCGAACGCGACGGCGGCTGCGCGTGTTGTGGCCTGGGTGTCGCCTATACCCAAGCCCACCACATTCGCTGGTGGGAACGAGACACCGGACCCACCGACCTGATCAACGGGGTGCTGTTGTGTCCACCGTGTCACACCCGGATGCACAACGACGGGTGGATTATCCGGGTCACCGAGAACGGGCAAGTGTGGTTCACCCCGCCACCGCATGTCGACCCCGACCAGACACCCCGCCTCGGCGGCAAAGCACGCTACGGGCTACCCGAACTCGACGAAACCGGATAGGCGAACGAACAAGCGGCGGCGCCTGAGCGTGGCGCACCATTACGGTTATGCTCCCGCTGCCGCGATGACCTCGTCGACTGACGCGAACCGACGTGTGCGCTCGACCTCATGCACGAGCGCGACCAGCGCCGCGTTCACCGGCGCCTGTCGGCCGTGCGCCTCGGCAGCAGCGACCACCGCGCCACTCAGGTAGTCGATCTCGGTGACTTGACCGCGCTTGAGGCTCTGCAGGGTCGATCCGAGGTTCGGGGTCGCACCCATCCGTCGGGCCATCAGCAAGGGCAGCACCTGTCCGGTCGATAACGGCAGCCGGGCGAAGGTTCGCAGCATCACGTCGTTCAGACCTTGCAACGACCCGAAACGGATGCCGGTGCCCACCCCGAGCCGTACCGCCTCGCGCATCGCGGCCGTGATGATACGGCGCAGGCGGCGATCGGCGATCGTCTGTTGCACGCTCAGCCCGGTGATGGCAGGCATCGCATTCACCTCGTTGATGATCAGCTTGGTCCACTGGCAACCGACGAAGTTCGCGGTCGCGTGCGTCGGCATCGCTGCGTTCAGCACGGCTGCCACCGCGCGGATCGCCGCGGTCGGTTCTGCCGTGCCAGCACCGAGATACGTGTTGCCGGTCGCGGTCACCGCGACGATACCCGGCTGCGTGTAGTTCGCTGCATAGAGCGCGAGCCCCCCGATGCAGGTCGAGTTCGGCAGATGCGAAGCAGCGGTCTGCAGCCCCTCGAGACCGTTCTGCACGATCACCACCGGGATCCCCGCCAACCGCGACGCGTTCGCGTCGATCGCTGCCACCGCATCCTGCGCCTTGGTGCAGACGAACGCGAGCTCGGGCACGGCGGTGAGCGACTCGTTCGCATCGACGTGTGCGAGGTGGTCGCCCCACGCACCGGTTACCTGCAAACCATTCGAGCGGATGGTCTCCAGCCCGTTTCCTCGCGCGGTCACTTCGACCTCGTGGCCGGCCCGGTCGAGCAGTGCGGCGATCGTGCCGCCGATCGCTCCGGCTCCGATGACTCCGATTCGCATGGATTCAGCCTATGTGGTGCGCTCGCGGGCTACTCGACCACCGGGGCGGCCTTACCGGGGCTCGCCGAGGGCGACCAGCTCGTCTTCGACCGTGTCGCCGGCGCCCTGGGGCGCCACGACACGTGGGTGGCGACCATTTGGCAGGGCGAGGGCAATCACAGCGGCGGCCGCGAGCACAGCGGCGCCGACGTACACGGCCGGGATGGCGGCATCCACGTAGCCGGTCGGCGTCAGCTGTCCGCCCGCTCCGGTGAAGACGGCCGTCAGCACGGCGACGCCCAGTGCCGTTCCGATCTCGCGCAAAGTCGAGTTGGTGCCGGAGGCCTTGCCGTGATCTTCTGGCGGCATGTTGGCGAGCACTGCGGTCGCGCTCGGGGCGAAGACGAGCCCCATGCCGATGCCGGCAAGGGCAAACGCGGGGAACAGTTCGTCATACGGCGTGGTGCGGGTCATGGTCATCGCGATCCACGTCAGCGCGCCGGCCAAGAGCGCGAGCCCGACCACGATCGGCAGCCGGGTGCCGATGCGCGGTGCAAGCAGCCCGGCCAGCGGTGCAACGATCATCGGGGCCATCGTCCACGGCATGGTCATCACGCCCGCCTCCAGCGGAGTGTGGCCCTGCACGATCTGCAGGTATTGGATCAGGATGAAGACGGCGCCGAAGATGCCGAAGCTGAATGCGATGCCCACCAGGTTGGCGACGGTGAAGCTGCGGTCACGGAACAGCCGCAGCGGCAGCAGCGGGGAGGCCGTGCGACCCTCCCACCAGATGAACGCCAGCAACAACACGCTGCCGCCGATCAGAGTCACGAGCACTTCGAAGCTGTCCCAGCCCGCGTCATTGCCGCGCACGATGCCGTACACCAGCCCGAACACGCCGAGGCCGGCTAAGGCGACGCCGACGACATCCGCCCGAACGCGCTCGCCGAAGCTGTTCGGCAAGACCAGGAAGATGAGCGGCACAGCGATGATGCCGAGCGGTACGTTCAGCCAGAAGATGGCTTGCCAGTTCCAACCCTGCACAACAGCGCCGCCGATGAGGGGGCCGAGAGCAACGCCCAGCCCGGAGATTCCGCCCCAGATGCCGATCGCGGCCGGGCGCAGTTTCTCACTGACGGATCCCGCTAGCAGCGTAAGCGACAGGGGCATGAGTGCAGCTGCGCCGACTCCCTGGATGGCGCGCGACGCGATCAGCATCCACGGTTCTGTGCTGAGCGCACTCAGAGCGGATGCCCCGGTGAAGACAGCGATTCCGATCACGAATACGGTGCGGCGGCCGAAGCGATCGCCAAGGGCGACGGCCAGGAGCATGAATGTCGCAAAGCTGAGGGCGTAGGCGTTGATCACCCACTGCAGTTCTTGGATGTTCGCCGAAAGATCATGGCTGATCACCGGGAGGGCGTTGGTGACGACGAGGTTGTCGAGCGTGGCCATGAACATCGGCAGGGATGCCGTCACGATGGCCAGCCAGACGGGCACGCGGCGGATGCGAGACGAGGGCATGTTCACTCCAATCATTAAATTTGTGGTAATCGAATGATTACAAGAGGAAACATTAGTTATCGACTGATAACATGTCAAGTATGAGTTCGACATTCGCGAGTGAAGATTCGGCAGAGAAGAATCCGGCGAGCGCTGAGCGTATTCCCGCGGGCGAGCGTCGTGAGCAGATCCTCGCGGCCGCTAGTCGAGTTTTCGGCGAACGTGGCTATGTGGGTGCGACGACCGACCAGGTGGCCCAAGCGGCGGGCATCAGCCAGCCGTACGTCGTGCGCATGTTCGGCAGCAAAGAGAACTTGTTCGTCGAAGTACTTGAGCGCGCACTTGACAAGCTCGTGCTCGCGTTCCGCGCTTCGATCGCCGATAGCAAGGCGGCCGGCGAGGACGTCGAGGCGCGAGGCGCCCGCATCGGCGCGGCCTACGCCGATCTGATTTCGGATCGTGGCATTCTGCTCTCGCTGATGCAAGGCTTCATCATGGGGCACGACCCAGTGATCGGCGAGCACGCTCGCACCGGTTTTCTCACGATCTACGGTATTTTGCGCGACGAAGCAGGCTTGGAGCCGGATGACGTCGTGGATTTCTTGGCACACGGCATGCTCTTCAACACGTTGATCGCGATGAAGATGACGGATGCTTACGGTGCGGACGAACGGGTTGACGAACTGATCGACTGTACCTTCAGAACGAAACTCGACCTTGTTCTGGGTGTTGTCGCGCAGGCGAGCGCCGCGACGTCGGCACGCGTGTCGACGGTGAAAACGGCGTGAGCGCCGCGAACAGCGTGCGCAGCGGCATTCTTCTCGTCGACAAACCGCAAGAGTGGACGAGCCACGACGTGGTCGCCCGGGTGCGACGCCTCGCAGCCACCCGCAAGGTCGGCCATGCTGGCACGCTCGACCCGATGGCAACCGGTCTGCTGATTCTCGGCATCGGCTCCTCGACCCGACTGCTGACCTATCTGGTCGGTGCCGACAAGGAATACACGGCCACGATCCGGCTCGGGGCATCGACCACCACGGATGACGCGGAGGGTGAGTTCACGGACGTCGCGTCGGCGGGCGCGCTCGCCGAGGTCACGGCGGATGCGGTTGGTGCCGCCACCGCGCGGCTCACGGGGGACATCCTGCAGGTTCCGAGCTCCGTCAGCGCCATCAAGGTCGATGGCAAGCGGGCGTACGCACGCGTGCGCGGGGGAGAAGACGTCGTGCTGCCGGCCCGCCCTGTCACAGTGTCGACCTTCGAGCTACTCGACCAGGCGGCGGTGCGGGCCGCCGACGACGGCGCGGATGCGCTCGATCTCACCGTGCGTATCGAGTGCTCTTCCGGCACCTACGTGCGAGCGTTGGCGCGCGATCTCGGCGCAGACCTCGGCGTCGGCGGGCATCTGACGGCACTGCGTCGCACGCGCGTCGGACCGTTCGCGGTGGCGGCGGCATCCGTTCTGGAAAGTGTGGATGTTGCGAGCGCGCTGATCGCACCTGCCGATGCCGCGACGACCCTGTTCGGCCGTTACAGTTTGACGAAGGAACAGTCGATCGACCTCGGGCACGGCAAGAAGCTCGCCGCGGCCTCCGAGCAGCAGCAGGGCATGCCGTTGGCGGCAATCGCGCCGGACGGTCGCCTCGTCGGCTTAGTCGAATTCCACGGGTCATCCGGGCGCTCGCTCGTAAACTTTCCGCAGGATGACGATACCTCGCCGCTGGGCACTGACAAGCTGGAGGACGACGCGTGATCGAGTGGTACACCGCAGTGCAGGTCGGCGTTGCCCTCCTGGCCGGGCTGCTCTGCCTGGGACTCGGCTTCGCCGGACGCGTGCCGAGCGACCTCAGCCTCGGTTCGATCGCCCTGGTAACAGTGCTGCTGATTGCGCAGCTTGTGGTGACGATCGTTTCGCCGCTTGTCGGGAATGAACCGCGCGGCAACCTCGCCGAGTTCTACGTGTACCTGATCTCGGCGCTCATCCTGCCGGTGGCCGGCGGCTTCTGGGCGCTGATCGAGCGCTCGCGCTGGAGCACGGTCATCCTCGGCCTGATCGGGCTCGCGCTTGCCGTGATGCTGTACCGAATGGGTCAGATCTGGTTCGTGCAGGGAATGTGAGCACCGCGCCGCCTGCGATAATTGAGGCGCCATGATTCAACAACTGACACAGCGGATCTCCAAACGCGAGCGACCTACCCGACGGATCAGCGGCTGGGGCCGCGTTCTCGTGCTCGTATACGGCGTACTGGCGCTCGCCGCGACCGGCCGGAGCGTGTTCCAGATCATCGACCGGTTCGGTGAGGCGCCGGTGGCGTTCACGCTGTCGGCGCTGTCCGCGGTCGTCTATATCGTTGCGACGATTGCGCTCATCGCGCCAGGTCGTGTGTGGTACCGGGTCGCCTGGGCGACGATCAGTTTCGAATTGGTGGGCGTGCTGGTGGTCGGCGCGCTGAGCGTGTTTGCACCAGACGTGCTCGGTGCCGCAACCGCGGATGCGTTCGGCCGCGATTCGACCGTGTGGTCCGTGTTCGGCATGGGGTACCTGTTCATTCCGCTCGTGTTGCCAATGCTCGGAATCACGTGGCTGGCCACGCATCGCCGGAGGACCGACACCGCATGAGGGTTTTTCGGTCGCCAGACGAAGTGCCTGCGGGTTTCGGGCCGAGCGCGGTGACGGTTGGCAAGTTCGACGGCGTTCACACCGGGCATCGTGCCGTGATTGCTGAACTGGAGCGGTTTGCGACCGCGCAAGGCCTCGCATCCGCCGTTGTGACGTTCGATCGCAACCCGCTCGAAGTGCTGGCACCCGAGAAGTGTCCTGAGTCGTTGGTAAGTGTTCCGCAGAAGCTCGACCTCCTCGGCGACAGCGGGCTGGATGCGACGCTCATGTTGACGTTCGACCGTGCGCTTTCGCAGCGCAGCGCAGAGCAATTCGTCAAAGACATCCTGGTCGACGGATTGGGCGCAGCCACCGTGATGGTCGGCAGCGATTTCCGATTCGGGGCGGGTGGCGCCGGCAACGTCTCGGTTCTGCGTGACCTCGGCGAGAAGTACGGCTTCGCTGTCGACCTGATCGATGATGTGCGACCGGCGGGGGGCGAGCGGGTGTCGTCAACGGGCATCCGAACGTTGCTTGCTGCCGGTGACGTCGCGCAGGCCGCACGGCTGCTCGGGCACCCGCATTCCGTGCGCGGCATCGTCGTGCACGGTGCGAAACGCGGCCGTGCGCTCGGTTTTCCGACCGCGAATCTGTCGCCTCAGCTGGAGGGCCTGATTCCGGCCGACGGTGTCTATGCGGGCTGGCTCGAGGCGGGGGGCGAACGCTATGCCGCTGCCATCTCTGTCGGCAACAATCCGACTTTCGAAGGCGTGGCGCAGCGACAGGTCGAGGCGTACGTGATCGACCGCGAACTTGATCTCTACGATCGCGTCGTCGCGGTGTCGTTCATGGACCGCATCAGGGGCATGGTCGCTTTCACCGGCGTCGACGCGTTGATCGACCAGATCAGGGCCGATGTGGAGCAGGCCCGCCGCATTCTGGCGTAGGGCTGGCGGCCGATACGATGGGGTAATGCCAGGTTCGGGAAGACTGCCGCTCTGGCACGGCCGGACCCTCGCACTGCTGGCTATTCTGCTGATCGCATTGAATCTGCGATCTGCGGTTGCGGCGTTGTCGCCGATCATTGCCCACGTCAACGTCGACATTCCGCTGAACAGCGTGGATGTCGGTGTGCTGGGCATGCTGCCACCGATCTGTTTCGCCGTGTTCGGCTTTGCCGCTCCGTTCGTGACCAGGCGGCTGAGTCTTGAGGCGACCTCCGTGCTCGCGCTCGTCGCAATGCTCGTCGGCGATCTGGTGCGCGCAGCGGCAGGCTCGTTCTTGCTTCTTGTGGTCGGATCCGTCGCCGTGTTCGCCGGCATGGGTGTCGGCAATGTTCTGCTGCCTCCATTGGTGAAGCGCTATTTCCCCGACCGCATCGGCCTGATGACCTCGCTGTATGTCATCGTCATCTCGATCAGCACGTTCGTGCCGCCGCTGGTCGCGGTGCCGGTTGCGGATGCCGCCGGGTGGCGGATCTCGATCGGCGTCTGGGCACTTGTGGTGGTGATCGCGTTCGTGCCGTTCGTCGGCATGCGGCGGCAAGCGCGGATCGCGCGCGCGAACGGGGTCGAGGCGATCGAGTTGCCGACCGGCGCTGCCGTCACCGGGCTGTGGCGCTCATCGATCGCGTGGTCCATCATGGTGATCTTCACGGTCTCGTCGATTAACGTGTATGCGCTGTTCGCCTGGTTGCCGGCGGTGCTGACGCAAACGGTGGGTGCCAGTCCGGCGGAGGCGGGGATCCTGTTGTCGTTGTATGCGGCGATGGGGCTCGTCTCCGCGATTTTCGTTCCGATGCTTGCCACCCGGATGAAGAACGTCGCCCTGCTGGTGTATCTTGCTGTCGCGTTCTATGTCGTCGGCTACCTCGGCTTGATCTTCATTCCGGGCACCGCAACGTGGCTGTGGGTCTCACTGGCCGGCCTCGGGCCGCTGACGTTCCCCTTGGCACTGGCCTTGATCAACGTGCGCACTCGCACCCATGAGGGTTCCGTGGCGCTCAGCGGCTTCGTTCAGGGCGTCGGTTACCTGATCGCAGCAACGGGTCCTCTGCTCTTCGGTGTGTTTCACCAGTTCAGTGGCGGCTGGACAGTTTCGATGGTCTTCCTGCTCTGCACGGCACTCGCAGCGGCGGTCGCGGGTGTGGTCGTTGCGCGGCCACACATGCTCGAGGACCGGCTGCGCGTCCGCAACAGATAGCGATGCGCACTCACCCGTGGGCGTGCAGCTGATCCCTATGCAGCCGATGCATGGGTACGATCGCGAGCCCAGGCAGCACGCTCCTCCAGCTGAAGGCGAGGGTCAGCCGCTGTTTGCGGGCGATCAGGACCCCACCGTCGACGCGTGTACAGGATCGATGGTTTCTTGACTGCGTAACGCAGGCCCTCGACGAGTTGTCCCGTGCTGTGGGGGACCTTCGGCATGCGAATCAGAGGAGTTCAAGCTGATCGCGTTGCTGAGGTTTCGCGGTCCGACGATCTCGTTGACGAACACCTGTCTGGCCGGGTTGTCGATAACGGTGTCGAGCCCGAGAATAAACGCGAGTGCCCAGATCTGCCAGACCTGGATGCTGTCGGTCAGGATCAGCAGCGCGAGTGTTGCGGCGATGACCGCCCCAGACTCTGGGTGGCGATCAGCAGCGGCCGTTTGCGGTATCGGTCCGCGATGATGCCGCAGTGCAGGCCGAAGAACAGTGTTGGCGCGAACCGCATCGCGACAGTGACGCCCACGGCTGTGACGCTGCCGGTGAGCGGCTCGGTTGGCACGAGAGAGTCGGAGGAGGAAGTCACGTGTGGCGCTGAAGTGGCAGAATTCTTGGACGAGTTTCGTATGGTGCACTTCGAGGCTATGCGTGCGCCGCGCATTTTGAAGTCAAATTGAACCTACAACTGCTATTGGATACTCGAATAGTTCGTGTCGATGCGGCTCGCTAAAACGAGTGCGATTTCTGGGGTTCTCTGACAACCGCGGACCTGCTTGACTGGACACATCGTGAATTCGGGACTTCCGGAGGAGGGGCCGATGACTGCTGGCACGGGTTCTGACAACGATGCTGCAATCGGAGCGGATGCCCTGGGGCGCCCACCTGAGACGCGGTACGGCGACCTTGTGGAGTATTTCGCGTCCCAGCCCGGAGTGGTTCCGCCCGGTGTTGGGGACGGTTTCGGTTCGTCGGCGTTACGGGTCAACGGCAAGATCTTTGCGATGTTGGTGCGCGCACAGCTCGTGCTCAAATTGCCGACGGCGCGAGTGGACGAACTGTTCGCGGACGGCGCCGGCAGCAGGTATGACGGCGGTAAGGGTGTTCCGATGAAGCAGTGGCTGATGCTCAATGTCGACTCGACGCGCTCCTGGACGCTGCTCGCCATTGAGGCGCTGGAGTTCGTGCGCCGCGGCTGAGTGCCCCGCTGCTCGCTGATCAGCGCAGCGCAACGCGGTGCTCAGCGCTGCGCGTGCGCGACGCGCCGTGGCACGATCGCGAGCCGCGGCATCCGTTTTGCGGTTCGAAGGCGGAGGGTCAGCCGCTTCTTGCGTGCAAGGATCGTGCCGGCGACGCACGCGACGAGCAGCGGTACCAGTCCGGAGATGATCATGCCGGCGTTCGGGCCAAGCGCCTCGACGATCCAGCCCATAATGGGGCCGCCGATCGCCTGGCCGCCCAATTGCACCAGGATGTACAGCGCCATGACCCGGCCGCGGATGCTGAGATTCGATGATGTCTGCACCAGCGTGTTGGCCGCGGTCAGGAACAACAGGCTGGACGCACCCGCTGCGACGATCATGATTGTGAACGGAGCGATCATGGGCATCAACCCCGCGGATGCTTGCAGCAGGCCGAGCACAGCGGCCCCGAGGATCGTGGTTCGCAATCCGACACGCACGCGTCTGGCCGACGCGATCGCCCCGGCGAGCGCCCCGGCGGCGACCATCGCATTGAACAGGCCGTAACCGCTGGCCCCGACCTTGAACACATTGTCGGCGTATGCGGCGAGCAGCACCGGCATGTTGAAGGCGAACAGTGCGACGGAGCCCAGAACGATCAGCGTCCACAGGATCGCCGGTTTCTCTGCGGCGTAGCGCAAACCCTCGGCCAGCTGTCCCTTGCTGCGCAGCATCGGCGGTACCCGCAACAGCCTGGCGGAATTCATGGCGACGATCGTCGAGACGACGACAAGGCACGCGACGGCATTGATGGCAAAGGCCCAGCCGCTTCCCACCGCCGTGATGGCGATGCCGCCCACAGCCGGCCCGATCAGGCTGCCGAGCTGAAACGTGGAGGAGTTGACGCTGATCGCGTTGCGGATGTTGCGTGGTCCGACAATTTCATTGACGAAGACTTGGCGGGCCGGGTTGTCGATCACGGTGACTAGACCGAGACAGAACGCGAGCGCCCAGATGTGCCACACCTGAATCCCGCCGGTCAGAACCAGCACGGCAAGCGTCGCTGCGATGGTTGCCGCGGTGCTCTGCGTGATGATCAGGAGACGTCGCTTCGAGTAGCGGTCTGCGATCACGCCGCCCATCAGGCCGAAGAAGAGCATCGGAGCGAACTGCATCGCGACCGTGATTCCGACGGCGGCAACGGACCCGGACAGCTGCAGCACGAGCCAGTCCTGCGTCACCCGCTGCATGCCGAGAGCCGTGGTGGCGATCACCTGACCGCTGACGTACAGCCGGAAGTTCGGCACACGAAGTGAAGAGAACGTCTCGCGCCACGGTGGGCGATTCGCGATGACCGGGATCGGCTCGGTCGGAAGAAAAGTGTGCGTAGCAGAGGTCACGTATGGAATCCAGCGTCAAGTATCGTAGTGATTTCGAATGCGTCTACTACGACGCTATAGGCAGCACGATTATTCCGCGGGTAAATTGGATCTATAACTACTATTGGATTATCGAATAGGAGCGCGGATGTTCGACCCTGCACTGTTGACGACGTTTCTTGCCGTCGCAGAGACACGGAGTTTCACCAAGGCCGCGGCCCGTCTGCAGCTGAGCCAGCCGACCGTGAGCCAGCACGTCCGCAGACTCGAGCAGGCAGCAGGCCGGACGCTGATCGCCCGCGACACACGCGACGTTCGCCTCACCGACAACGGGGATGCGATGGCCGGCTTTGCCCGCAGCATCCTGGCCGCTCATGCTGCTGCTGAAAGCTATTTCACCGGCTCCGCGATGCGCGGGCGGCTGCGCTTCGGCGCGGCGGACGACCTCGCGATCACGCAGTTGCCGCGCATCCTGCGGGACTTTCGCCAGCTGCATCCGAACATCAACATGGAGTTGACGGTGAGCCAGAGCGGTCCGCTGTATCGCAGGCTGAAGGCCGGCCAGCTCGACCTGATCTTCATTAAGCAGACGCCGGGATCAACCGAGGGCCGCAGGGTGAGCACGGACGCGATGGTGTGGATCGGGCTGGAGAAGACAGAGATCGACGAAGGGGAGCCCGTGCCGTTGATTTCGTATCAGGACCCGAGCATCAGCAGGCAGATGGCGATCGATGCCTTAGAGGGCGCCGGGCGCACGTGGAAGATCACCTGCAACACCCGTGAGGTCAACGGCGTGCTGGCGGCCGTGCGTGCGGGTTTGGGCGTCGCCGTATTTCCCCGCACGCTGATTCCGGAGGATCTGCGCAAGGTGACGAATCGCCTCGGGCTGCCCGAGGTCGGCGAGGTCGACTTCACACTGCTGTCAAATCCGCTCGCGGCGAAGGAGCCGATCGAAGCGCTCGCCGCCGCCATCATGGGTCGCACCCTCATTCGCTGACGCCCGCCCCAGACTGCTGCCGAGTGCGCCCAAGTGGTCGGCATGAGGTTGCGGCGGCGCCTCTGAGCGACCGTTTGGGCGCACTCGGCGGGTGGGACGGGTGGGAGCAGGCTCGGGACGGCGGCAGAGGCCGCGTGCGCAGATGAGCAAAGACGGCAACGGATGTAGCTGATGGCCCAATTCACGCCTATTCTGGGAGGGAGTAGCCGAAGGCAGGAATGAGGATGGCAGTGACCGACACCGACGAGCTGCTCTCCGTGCGCGCTGCCGAGATGTACTACGACGAGAACCTCACACAGGACGAGATCGGCACCGCGCTTCATCTGACGCGCTGGAAGGTCGGCCGGCTGCTCGCTCAAGCGCGCGCTCAGGGCATTGTGCGCATCGAGATCGTTCACCCGCGTGCTCGCCGCGTGCTGATCGAGCGCGACCTGCGCCAGCGATTCGGGTTGCGCGACGTCGTCGTCGTTTCGTCGGCCGGCGTTGCGGGTGATGCCGAGCTTCAACGACGTGTTGCACAGGCTGCCGCCGACTTCCTCACCGCATTGCGGCCCGTTCCCCCGACACTCGGCGTCAGTTGGGGTCGTACGATGAGCGACGTCGCGGCGTGCCTCCCGGTCGGCTGGGCGCGCGGGGTCGGCGTTGTGCAGATCAACGGCGGTCTGAGCCTGACGCCGAGCGGCAGCCCGGCAGCGGCAACCGCCATGACCATCGCGCAGAAGGCCGCAGGGTCGGCCCATGTGCTGCCGATCCCCGCCATTCTGGAGCACGTCGAGACCAAGCACGGCATCGAACGCGATCGTGCGGTCGCCGGGGTGCTGGATCGCGCGGCGCACGCATCGGCTTATCTGTTCAGCGCCGGCGAGGCGACGCACAATTCCGCGCTGGTCGTCAGCGGCTACCTTGCGCCAGAAGACGTCGAGATGCTCGTCGGCAAGGGTGCCGTCGGCGACGTGGTCGGGCGCTTCATCGGCGCAGACGGCTACCCCGTGGATGCCAGCCTGGACGCGCGCACCGTCGGCTTGGACATCGAGGCGCTGCGCAACGCGGAGACCAGCATCGCCGTCGTCTCGGGTGAGGGCAAGCATGCGGTCACCCGAGCGCTCGTCACCAGCGGCATCTGCACCATCCTGGTCACGGATGACCGCACGGCGGCCTATCTGCTGGCGAACTCCGACGCCGAATCGGACGCCGATTCCGGCGAAAACATCTCGAGCGCGCCGACAGCGCACGACGACGTGATAACTACAAATGAGGAATGAGACGCGATGACACTCGATCTCGCACGAACAACGGAACGGCCTACGGTGGCCAGACAGGTGGTCGGTGGTGAATTGACCGAAGCGAGCCTGCGCGGCTTCCTGCACGGCGTCCCCGGTGTGGACGCCGTCGGGCTGGAGCAGCGCGCTGCTGCTCTCGGCACCCGCTCGATCAAGACCACGTCGAAGGTATGGGCGCTTGACACGATTATCGGGCTGATCGACCTGACCACGCTCGAAGGTGCTGACACACCCGGAAAGGTGCGCTCGCTGGTGGCCAAGGCGATGATGCCGGACCCGTCGGATCCGAACTGCCCGCGCGTTGCCGCAGTCTGCGTCTACGGCGACATGGTGCCGACGGCGATCGCCGCTCTGGGCTCCGCGCACGGCGCCGACGCGGACGGGCGCATCAGCGTCGCGGCCGTCGCAACGGCGTTCCCGAGCGGGCGCGCCTCGTTGGCGGTCAAGCTCGCCGACACGGCGGATGCCGTCGCAGCGGGCGCGGACGAAATCGACATGGTCATCGACCGCGGCGCGTTCCTGGCGGGCCGCTACGGCGAGGTATACGACCAGATCGTGGCGGTGAAAGACGCCTGCCGCCGCACGAACGGCACCGATGCACACCTCAAGGTGATCCTGGAGACCGGCGAGCTGAACACCTACGACAACGTCCGCAGGGCGTCCTGGTTGGCGATTCTCGCAGGGGCGGACTTCATCAAGACCTCGACCGGCAAGATTTCGCCGGCCGCGACCCTGCCCGTGACCCTGCTGATGCTGGAGGTCGTGCGCGACTGGTACAAGCTCACCGGTGAAAAGATCGGCGTGAAGCCGGCCGGCGGCATCCGCACGTCGAAGGACGCGATCAAGTATGTCGTCACGGTGGCTGAGACCGCGGGGGAGGAATGGCTGCAGCCTCACCTGTTCCGGTTCGGGGCATCCAGCCTGTTGAACGATGTTCTGCTGCAGCGGCAGAAGACCAAGACCGGCCACTATTCCGGCCCTGACTATGTGACGGTGGACTGACCCATGAGTTTTCTCGACTACGCGCCGGCCCCTGAGTCGCGCGCGATACTGAACCTGCGTAGTGAGTACGGCCTGTTCATCGGCGGCGAATTCGTTGCGGGCAACGGTTCGCCTTTCTCGACGATCTCACCGGCCACCGAAGAACACCTCGCAACCATTTCAACCGCGGATGCGGCGGATGTCGATGCAGCCGTCGCGGCCGCTCGCGGTGCGTACGACCGTGTGTGGTCGCGCATGTCTGGCCGGGACCGCGGAAAGTACCTGTTCCGCATCGCCCGGCTCGTGCAGGAGCGCGCACGAGAGCTCGCGGTCGCCGAGAGCCTGGACAACGGCAAGCCGATCAAGGAGAGCCGCGACGTCGACGTTCCGCTCGTCGCTGCCTGGTTCTTCTACTACGCGGGCTGGGCGGACAAGCTCGACTATGCCGGCTTCGGGCCGGCTCCGCAGGCACTCGGTGTGGCCGCACAGGTGATCCCGTGGAACTTCCCGCTGATGATGCTCGCGTGGAAGATCGCACCGGCCCTGGCCGCGGGCAACACTGTCGTGCTGAAGCCGGCGGAGACCACCTCGCTCAGCGCGTTGCTGTTCGCGGAGATCCTGCAGCAGGCGGACCTCCCGGCCGGTGTGGTCAACATCATCACGGGCGCCGGTGATACCGGCAAGCTGCTCGTCGAGCATCCGGATGTCGATAAGGTCGCGTTCACCGGCTCCACCGGCGTGGGCAGGCAGATCGCGCGCGCCGTCGCAGGCACGCAGAAGAAGGTCACGCTCGAACTCGGCGGAAAGGCGGCGAACATCGTGTTCGACGACGCCCCGATCGACCAGGCCATCGAGGGCATCGTCAACGGCATCTTCTTCAACCAGGGCCACGTCTGTTGCGCAGGCAGCAGACTGCTCGTGCAGGAAAATGTGCACGACGAAATTGTCGACCGTCTGAAGACGCGGTTGCAGACCCTTCGGCTGGGAGACCCGCTCGACAAGAACACCGACATTGGCGCGATCAACTCCGCGGAGCAGTTGGAGCGTATTCGCACGCTGTCCGACATCGGCGAGCAGGAGGGCGCTGTGCGTTGGAGTTCTGACTGCGCCATTCCGGATGCCGGATTCTGGTTCGCGCCGACCATCTTCACGAATGTGTCGACGTCGAGCCGGATCGCTCGCGAGGAGATCTTCGGCCCGGTGTTGTCGGTGCTCACGTTCCGCACGCCGGCTGAAGCGATCGCTAAGGCGAACAACACCCCCTACGGGCTGTCTGCTGGGATCTGGAGCGATAAGGGCAGCCGCATTCTGGCCGTCGCGGACAAGTTGCGTGCCGGCGTGGTCTGGGCGAACACGTTCAACCGCTTCGACCCGTCCAGCCCGTTCGGCGGCTACAAGGAGTCCGGCTACGGTCGCGAGGGCGGCCGCCAAGGGCTGGCTGCGTACCTGAAGCCGGCGCTGCGACCAGTTCCCGACCGGGCCCGGTCCGTGAGCTTGCCGAAGGGCGGCCGTGTCGAAGGACGATCATCGGCAACGACGCGATCCAAGACGACCAAGAAGGAGGCTGCGAAATGAGCCGCCTGGCCATTCCGAAGACGTACAAGCTGTATATCGGCGGCGCCTTCCCGCGCAGTGAATCCGGTCGCACCTACGAGATCGTGAGCGCGGAGGGCCACTTCCTCGCCAATGCCGCGAAGGCGTCCCGCAAGGATGCCCGGGATGCCGTGCGTGCCGCCCGTGGCGCTTTGGCCGGTTGGGCATCCGCCACCGCCTACAACCGGGGCCAGGTGCTCTACCGCATCGCGGAACTCCTTGAGGGGCGCCGCGCGCAGTTCATCGACGAAGTCGCCGAGTCCGAGGGACTGAGTAGACGCGACGCAGCAGCTCAGGTCGACGAAGCGATCGACCGCTGGGTCTGGTACGCAGGCTGGGCCGACAAATACATTCAGGTGGTCGGCAGCGGCAACCCTGTTGCCGGTCCGTTCTTCAACCTGTCCGTGCCTGAACCGACCGGTGTCGTCGCCATTGTGGCACCGCAGTCGCCATCGTTGTTGGGGCTTGCGGCCACGATCGCGCCGGCGCTGGTCGCAGGCAACACCGTCGTCGTGATCGCGAGCGAGCGGCATCCGTTGGCGGCCGTCAGCCTGTCGGAGGTGCTGGCCACCAGCGATGTGCCAGCGGGTGTGGTGAACATTCTCACGGGGTCCGCGGCAGAAATCGCTCCGTGGCTCGCGTCGCACGCCGACGTGAACGCGCTGGACCTCGTCGGTGCGGGCGAGCTGGACTGGGTCGACCTTCAGATCCAAGCCGCAGACACGCTCAAACGCGTGCTTCCGCCCGAGCAGGGGTCGGATACCGCCGCCGCATCGATCGATCGGATCGTCGCGTTCACCGAGACCAAGACGGTCTGGCACCCGAAGAGCATGCTGTAGGTCTGCCGAACGCAGTGCTCGGGGACTGGCGTCTGTCCGTGATCGGGGTGATGATTGATTGAGCCCGCGACAGGAGGATCGATCAGATGCCCGAAGCAAGCTTGCTGGCGTTCGTCGGCGACAGCATCACGGCTGGGGGGCGTTGGGAAGACTGGTTCCCCGACGATTCAACGCTGAACTTCGGCGTCGGCGGTAGCACGACCGACGATGTAATCGATCGTATTCCCGAGATCGTTGCGGCGTCACCGACCTGCGTGGTCATCATGGTCGGCACGAATGACCTCGCCTGGAGGCGTTCGAGTGAATACATCGTGCGCAATCTCGAGACGATTCTTGCGCGCTTGCGTCAGGGATTGCCGGATGCGTACCTGCTGATCGAATCCGTGCTCCCGAGGGAGCGAGACTACGCGGCGGTCATCAAAGACATCAATCGTCATCTCAGACAGTTCGCGCCGAGCCTGCGCGCGCAGTATCTCGACCTGTGGCCGGTGTTCGCCCTCGAGGACGGTTCGCTGAACCTTTCGTACTCAGAGGACGGTCTGCATCTCCAGGACGCCGGTTATGACGCATGGCTCGCGGAGCTGCGCCCCGGATTGGAACGGTTGCGCAGCCATCCGCCAATGAGCAGTTCGATACCGCTGCCGCCGGAGATCCTGTCACGGCGCGGCTGGATCGACTGAGACGGAAGGCAATGGCGGCACGTTAGCAGGCGACTCGGGGTGCGTCGCTACTCCCCTTTGGGGGACTAGAAAGGGTCGGATAGCTCGCGATAGGCTCACGCTGGGGTTGAGTAACGTTCAGTATCCAGGAAAGGCCCGACTTTGCTGAAGAACATTAACCCTCTGTTGTCTGGCGAGCTCTTAACGACGATAGATTCGATGAGACCCGGAGAGTGGCTAACCCTAGCTGGCCGCGAATACTCCGACGCAACATCGAATTCTGCCATCGTTGACGTGAGTAAAGCAACAATGGAGGCCGCTGCAATTGCGATTTTGAGTATCATGCCGCTCGGCAAGGGAGAAGAATCTCCAATTGTCTTCCTTGACGTGGGTGCTGAGGAAGGCGAGCTACCCGACGTGGCGTTCGCGGTTCGCGGCATCGCCGCGGACGCAGAACTGCGCAGGGTGACGATGTCATGCCTCGACCGGGATGCCTTCGCCGGCTTCGCTGAGCATTCCGTGCTCACCGTGGTCGCAGGAGACGATTCGTCGTCGAACGCATTCCTCCTTCAAAAGGGGCACTGCTAGCGTAGACGCGTGACCGTTGCCGTCGTGGGAAGTGCCAACCTCGATCTTGTTTATCGAGTCGAACGCATCCCCGGCGGCGGCGAGACCGTGCTTGCGCGCGCGTACTCGGAGCATCCCGGCGGCAAAGGCAACAATCAGGTGATCGCTGCGGCGCGAGCCGGAGCCTCCACCCGCTTCATCGCGGCGATCGGAGACGACAGCCACGGTGACTTGCTTGCGGTGACGCTGACTGCTGCGCACGTAGATCAGCTCGTACGACGGATCGATGAGCCGACGGGAACCGCGCTGATCACTGTCGACGATGCGGGGGAGAACAGCATCGTTGTCAACCCGGGCGCCAACGCGGGCCTCATCGATTTGAGCCCAACCGAGCGCGCAGCGATTTCAGACGCCGTCTACCTGCTGATGCAACTCGAGATCCCGGTGTCCACGGTCGGCGCTGCGGCCGCCGTCGCCCACGACCACGGCACGACGGTCGTGTTGAACGCGGCCCCAATGCAACCTCTGCCGGCCGAGCTGACCGATAACGTGGACATCCTGATCGTGAACGAGCACGAGGCCATGTTGTACGCCGCGCAGCTTGCACCACTCAGCATGCTGCCGCACTCGCTGACGATCGACGGCGCGAGGGACATCCTCGCCATTCTTCTGACGGCGGTGCCTGCGGTCGTCGTCACGCTCGGCGCCGCAGGGGCTGTCATACTGACACGCGAGATGGGTGACGCGCCCGCCGCGCATGTTCCAGCCGTCGTCGTCACCCCGATCGATACAACAGGTGCCGGCGACACCTTTTGCGGCGCGCTTGTGGCGGAGCTCGACACCGGAGCCGACTTGATCGATGCCGCCGCATTCGCGAGCGCGGCGGCCGCGCTCGCCGTGCAGCAGGCCGGCGCAGTCCCGTCGATTCCGACGCGGGAGCGCATTCTCGCGCTCGTGGCGGCGACGGCGCGCACGGCATCGTAGACTCGACTGCGACATGCCACGACCACCTGCACAGCCCGTTTACACGCGGATGGCTCTTGTTCCCGGGCTGCTCGGCGCCATCATCCTTCTCGCCGGACTCGCGTTGATCGGCGGTGCTTGGTACATCGGCGTGCTGTATGCGACGAGCATCCTGGCGCTGATCATGTGTGTGTTCACAACGCAGGCCAAACAGTATTGGTGGTATATCGGGCTGATCCCGCTTGCCGTCATCTGGAACCCGGTCTGGCCGATCACACTCGAGGATCTTGTGTTGAGCCTGCTACAGATCGTCGGAGCCGCGGTGTTCGTCGCGGCTGGGCTGATGATCAAGGTCCCCGAGCCGACCGGCCGCTGACCGTCAGTGCTACTACCCGACTTCTCATGTTGCGTGGGAGAGTGGGGATATGTCCTTTCAGGTTAAGCGTGTCTACGACAACCCGTCGAGCTCCGACGGCTTTCGGGTTCTCGTTGATCGACTGTGGCCGCGTGGGCTCAGCAAAGAGCGAGCGCAGTTGGATGAATGGCTCAAAGACATCGCGCCGAGCAACGAGTTGCGCACCTGGTTTGGGCATGAGCCGTCGAAATATTCAGAATTCCGCGCCCGCTACGGCGCGGAACTCGATCAGAATGCGGCAGTTGCGACGCTGCGTGCGTGGGGCGCAGAACACGGCGTGGTGTCCCTGCTTTACTCCGCACACGATCAACAAGCTAATCAAGCAGTCGCGCTCTTGGCTTACCTCGGCGATGCGCGGTAGCACACACGTTGACACCTGCGTAAACTGACTAGTGCGCGCGAGCCCGTCGTGGTGATGTCATGATGACGGGGTTCGCCCTGATGAGCCGCGGATGCGGCCAACAGCGTCGTCGCGGACACCGTCCGTGGCCATTGTTGGGGTGTGTCCGAGCCCGGGGTTGCGCGTCGCAGGTGCGCACAGCTTCTGCCCGTTCTCACAGGAGGATCATGCCTCGCTCCGGCGATCGCAGTACGCAGACCCAATCACGAGCATCCGGTCGATCTCGTCACGCCAATAACGACGGACTGATTCCGGTGCTTGCGCGTCGGGTCCGCGAGGTCGAGGCCAAGGCGGCAGACGGCAAGAAGCTCGGCCCGACCAACCGCACGAAGTTCCAGGTGATCGCGCTGCTCATGCGCGAAGAACGTGCCCGCGCAAAGGCCGACCATGACATCACCGACGCGGCCCGTCTGGAACAGCTCAAACGGCTGGACGGTATTGCCACCATCCTGGCCAAGACAGCGGCGCGCGACACCTCGCTGATCGCGCTGCTGGAGAGCACGGCGTCGCCCAGCGCGAGCGCGCAGAAGATGCGGCGCGACTGGCTCTTGGAATCCGGCACCGAGCTGAGTCCAGACGACCTGATCATCACCACGGAGGCGCCGAAGGTCAAACAAGAGACCGTGGTGCCGCCGGAACTCGCCGAACGCCAGGTGATCCCGCAGTCCGTGCGAGCCCGCGTAATGTCCAACCCGTTCCTCGCCCCCGATTTTTCACACGCCGCGGACACCGCCGCGCATCCACGCAGACGGCTGGACTCCTGGGAGCTGCTCGGCCCATTGTTCAAGTCGTTCGAAAGCGGAGCCGGCGGTCAGGCGGCGAGCATGGACCTGCCTTCCGCCCCGGCCATCGACAGATATTCCCCACGCGGCATGGAACTGATGAAGCATCAGGCGCGGGTCGTCGAAAGCGTGCGGCTCGGGCACAGGAGTTTCCTGCTCGCGGACGAGCCTGGGCTCGGAAAGACGGCCCAGTCGGTGCTCGCGGCATCCGTGGCCGGCGCTTATCCGCTCCTCGCGGTCGTACCGAACGTCGTGAAGATGAACTGGGCCCGAGAGGTCGAACTGTGGACGCCGCAGCGTCGGGCCACGGTGATACACGGTGACGGGCAAGGCCTCGACGCCTTCGCCGATGTTGTCATCGTCAACTACGAAGTGCTCGACCGGCACCTGTCCTGGCTGAGCCGCCTCGGCTTCAAGGGAATGGTCGTCGATGAGGCGCACTTCATCAAGAACCTGCATTCGCAGCGCTCGAAGTATGTGCTCGGTCTGGCCGACGCCATTCGACACACCGCCCCGGCCGGCAACCCTTTGCTAATGGCTCTGACCGGCACCCCACTGATCAATGACATCGACGACTTCAGGGCGATCTGGCAATTCCTCGGCTGGATCGACGGGAGCAAGCCCACTGCGACGCTGATGGAAAAGCTGGAAGAAACCGGTCTGACGCCAGCAGACGCAGGGTTCTATCCGGAGGCGCGAGCGGCCGTCATCGACATGGGGATCGTTCGCCGTCGCAAGATCGATGTGGCGAAGGAGCTGCCCTCCAGAAGGGTCGTCGACTTGCCGGTCGAACTTGACGATGATCTTGGCCGTTCGATTCGCGAGGCTGAGCGCGAGCTGGCCACGCGACTGGTGACCCGGTTCCGTCGGGCGGTCGCGGCGGGAGTCGGCAGCGCCTTCGAAGGCGACGCTGACGCGCACCGCGCCCATCTCATCCGCATGGTCGCCCACGCCGAATTGGAGGAGTCGAAGGGTGCAACCAGCGGCGAGAACGTGTTCACCATGGTGCGGAAGATTGGTCAGGCAAAAGCGCTCCTCGCGTCCGACTACGCAGCACAGTTGGCCCGTTCGGTTGGAAAGGTTGTGTTTTTCGCCAAGCACGTTGACGTTATGAATGCCGCGGAAGAGCTGTTCGCAGCCCGAGAGCTTCGGTCGATCTCAATTCGCGGCGACCAGAGCGCACTCTCGCGGCAGAAGGAGATCGACGCGTTCAACAACGATCCGTCTGTGGCGGTCGCCGTGTGCTCGCTCACCGCGGCCGGCGTCGGCCTCAATCTGCAGGCGGCGTCGAACGTCGTTCTCGCGGAGTTGAGTTGGACCGCCGCAGAGCAGACGCAGGCGATCGACCGGGTTCACCGGATCGGCCAGGAAGAGCCGGTCACGGCCTGGCGAATCATCGCAGCGCAGACCATCGACTCGAAGATCGCAGAACTCATCGATGCGAAGCAGGGCCTCGCCGCGCGTGCGCTTGACGGCGCGGATGTCGAGCCCGGGTCCGCGGACTCCGTACAACTGGATGCCCTGATCGCACTGCTGACCGAAGCACTTGGCGCGTCGGCCTAATCGCTTCGCGATCCGCCGAGTTCCACCGCGTTAGTCGTCGTCGAACTCGTCGTCGAGATCGTCGTCATCGTCGAGGTACACCACCCGCGCGTCGTCGGGGAATTTGTCGTCGAGATCGTCGTCGAATTCGTCGTTGATCGATCGCTCGTCTTCATCTTCGAACGGGTCAATCTCCGGCTCATAGTCGCCGCTTTGGGCGCTGATGAAGTCGTCGTCAAGGTCCCGCTCCACTCCGGAATCACTCATGAATCCAGGGTACGCCGCTGCCGTCGTGTGGTCGAGAATTCTCACTGACCGTCGCTCATATCGACGAAAACGCGGTGTGCCTAGCTGCGGATCAGGCCCAGCTCGCGAGCCTTGGCCACAGCGGACGTGCGGGAGGCGGCACCCAGTTTTGTGAAAATGTGCACGAGATGCGACTTCACCGTCGCTTCGGACAGGAACAGCTGCTCGCCGATCTCGCGATTGGATGCCCCCGCTGCGACCAGGGCAAGTACCTCGCTCTCGCGCGGGCTGAGCCAGCCCTCCGGAGTCTGCACGCGCATGACCAAACGGTTCTGAATCGCGGGAGCGAGCGCGCTCTCGCCGGCTGCCGCAGCGCGCACGGCGGCGATAAGTTCCTCGGGGGGAGCGTCCTTGAGGAGATAACCGCTGGCGCCCGCCTCCACGGCGCCGAGAATGTCGGCATCCGTGTCGTAGTTGGTGAGGACCAGCACATGGGGCGCGTCCGGCTCCGCTCGGATCAGGCGCGTAGCCTCCGCGCCTTGGAGGTCGCCGCCGAACTGCAGGTCCATCAACACGACATCCGGGTGTTCGCTGCCTGCGAGCGTCACCGCGGCGCGGGCGGTGGGGGCGTCACCGATCACGACCATGTCCTGTTCGAAGCCGAACACGGCACGCAATCCAGCGCGCACGACCGGGTGATCGTCGGCGAGTAGCAGGCGGATCATGGCTCCTCCGAAGGCGTGGTCGAGTCGTCGTGCTCGGGTAGCGGCAGGGATACGGCGACCGCGGTACCCGACCCCGGCCGGGATTCGATCACGACAGACCCACCCAATTGTTCAGCGCGACCGCGAATTGCCCTCAGACCGAATGATTCATGATTGCTGTTCGGGTGAGCAGGAGGCGCGCCCGGGTCGAATCCGCGGCCATCATCGACGATGTCGATGCTCACCGAGTCGTCCATATAACTCAGCGTGAGTTCGACCTGACTGGCGTCCGCGTGTTGGCTCACGTTCGCGAGCGATCCCTGTGCGATCCGCAAAAGAGCTGTCTCGATGCCCATCGGAAGGCGGATCGGGTCGCCGCTGACGGTGACATGGATCGGCAGACCGGTGGTCTCCGCTGTGCGGGCGGCCAGCCGCCGCAACGCGCCCTCGAGCGTCTGCTCTTCGAGTGCCGGCGGGGTCAGTTCGCGAATGAACCGCCGCGTCTCTGCCAAGTTGGCGGCCGCCGTCTCTCGTGCCAGGCGCACGTGATCGATCGCCGGGTGGTGTTCGTCGGCTCGTTCGACTGCGTGCAGCAACAACTGGATGCTGGACAACCCTTGCGCAACGGTGTCGTGGATCTCGCGTGCAAGCCTGGCGCGTTCCGCGAGCACTCCGGCCTCGCGTTCGGTGGCTGCGAGTTGCTCGCGCGTCGCGATGAGGTCACGGATGAGCGCCTCTCGTTCGTGGGCTTCGCGATAGAGCGCTTGATAGCCGACCCCGATCGCGATCGCGACCGCCGCACCGATGATCGGCCCGACGATGATGCCGACGGAAAGCTCGGTGTGCCAGGCGAGGGCGACGATCGCGCACGCGGTCAACGCGGCGACAGCGATCACGTTCCACGGTTGGCGGATCAGGTGCAGCAACAGGAAGAAAAGCGGGAAAACGAGGTATGCGGCATCCGCCGTCAACACCATCAATGCCAGGCACAGTGCGATCAGCACGGCGAGCCAAACCGGCCAGAGCAGTTTCGACGGCGACAGGTGGAAGATCGATGCGGAGCTGTAGACGGCGAGCAGAGCGAAGCCGAGCACGATCACACTGCCGGTGTTGGAAGCGCCGCCCGCAGCGCCGGTGAGCATGGCGTGCACGACGACGAACAGGGTGAGCCCGACGAACAAGATGTGCAGCCCCACGCGCAGCGCGGTGAACACCGGCGTCAGCGCTGAATGAATTGGGGCTGAATGAATTGGGGCTGAATGAATTTGCGCTGAATGAATTGGGGCTGATTGACCCATTGCGGTCAGCCTAGCCAGTGCGTTGCCGGGCAGACATCAATCAAAAGTCGTGCAATCCGGCATCCGATCGGAGAACCGCTTGGCGGTCCGGCGCTGAGCGAGTTGAATGACCGCATGGTAACCACAGTCGCAGACCAACTGATCGCACAACTTCGCAGCCAGCGCCGAAGCGCAATTGACCGGCGAGCTGGCGGTCTGTGCCGGAAGTTGCGGGCCCGATAACCTGCACCTGATCAACGGCCTGTATGACGCACATCGCTCCGGCGCTCCCGTTGTTGCGATTGCCAGTCAGATACCAACGGTTCAGATCGGCTCAGAGTACTTTCAAGAGACACACCCAGATCGGCTCTTCATCGAGTGCTCGTCGTATTGCGAACTCGTGTCGACGGCGCGACAGGCACCTCACGTCGTCGCGGCGCCGCTCGGGCACAGCCTGCGCGGCAAGGAGTGGATTCAGTATGACAACCCGTTCGACGTCGGAATGACGGGGCTGCTCGGGTACGGTGCAGCGCATGACGGTATCCACGATGCGGACCTGCTGATCCCGCTCAGCACCGACTTTCCGTACAGTCAATTCCTTCCGGATGCCGCCGACGTCACGATCGCTCAGGTCGACAGGCGGCCGGAGAGGCTGGGCCGTCGTGCGAGGATGCATGTTCCGGTGTGCGGGGACGTGCGCGCGACGATTGCCGCGGTCACACCGTTAATGGTGCGGAAGTCCGATCCTCGTTTTCTGGAGAAGACGCTCACGCGTCACAACAAACTGCTCGATTCGGTCGTCGGCGCGTATACCAAGAACGTCGAGCAGCTCACGCCGATTCATCCGGAGTATGCGGCATCCATTCTCGACGATGTCGCAGCCGACGATGCGATCTTCACGGCAGGCACCGGGATGTGCAACGTGTGGACGGCGCGCCGCGTTCGCGCATTCAGGACCCGCACTTGTCGACCTTGTCACCGACCCGCTTGCGCTCTCGCTGCCTCCGACGGTCACGGGCGACCAGCTGAAAGGATTTGCTCTCGCGATGTGCGAGGCGCAGTCCCTCTCGTGACTTGCGCCAAATGACCCTTCGTGGGGCAACTAACGGGCATGAATCTCGTGGTCGCTGCGGCTGATGCACTACTCGAGCGTGAAGACGAAGGATGGGCCGGTTTCGTCGTGCACGATTCGCGCTCGCCCGGCGAAGCTCGCGAAGTCTCCCGTGCCGGTGCCCGGAATGATGTAGCCGAACGCGGACGCGTCATCCGGATGTTGTAAGGCGCCATGGTGCACGGTGAACGACCCGCTGCGGCCGTCGTGGAGCGTGCCGGTGATGCGCTCTGCTGCAAGATAGCCGCGGCTGGCCTCGTCACCGGACGACACGAAGTGAGCGACAGATTCGCCTACGAGCCCTTGCGTGTACGTCTTGTGCATCGTGATGGCCCCGACCCAATCGCCGTCCAGTCCGGGTAGGTCGGCCGGGTCCCAGCCTGTCACGTCGAAGCGAGCGGTGATGATCTCGTTATTGCTCATGCCGCCAGATTACTGATGCGCACGCGTTTCGGCTTGAAAAATTGCGTCAGCGCCGTCAGCGATCGCGCGCAGTCTCGTTCGCACAACGAACCCGGCTGAAATTGGTGTGGTGGGGCGGCCTGCGCTAAACAGGATGTATGAGTCGCAGCAGCCAGGTGGAGATCGAGCGCAAGTATGACGTGGCAACGGCAACCAAGGTACCCGATCTGGTGGGTGCTGGAACCATTGCCGTGGTCGAGGCCGTCGAGGTCATCGACCTGGATGCGGTCTATTACGACACAGACGAATTTCAGCTTGCTGCGAATCGTGTCGCGCTGAGGCGCAGGGAAGGCGGCGGTGACGCAGGCTGGCACATCAAAATCAAACAGCCCGAGGCCGAGGGCCGCACCGAGCTGCACTGGCCCATCGACCAGGCCGTGGGGGCCGTGCAGATCGATGCCGTGCCGGCTGAGCTCCAAGCCGAAGTCGAGGCGCTGACGGCAGGGCATCCGTTGCGTCCCGTTGCCCGTATCACGAACCGGCGCGAAAATCGCAGACTGCTCGATGCGGCCGGCTATCCCGTGGCCGAGCTGAGCGACGATCACGTTCATGCCGAGAACCTCATCACCGCCGCAACGCGCGAATGGCGCGAGTGGGAGGTCGAATTGCTGGCGGCGGCGCCGGATACCCGCGCGAAGCGCACGGCCTTGCTGGGCGCCATTGAAGACATCCTGCTGGCCTCTGGTGCGGTCGTCTCGCCCAGTTCGTCTAAGCTGGCTCGTGCCCTCGGTGTCGATGACGCGACCTCGTAGGCCGCTTTTATGGATCACGCAAGTTTTGGTGTGAAGCCGCCACCTCGGGCATGATCGATGCGGGGACTACGGAGGCGAATCGGTGAAAATCGGAATCTTGACCAGCGGCGGAGACTGTCCCGGCCTGAACGCGGTCATCAGGGGCGCGGTGCTCAAAGGTGACCGCGTCTACGGCGCAGAATTCTCCGGTTTTCGATATGGCTGGCGTGGCGTCGTCAACGGTGACATCATGCCGCTGGACCGGCACAGTGTGCGCGGCCTCTCGCGTCAAGGCGGCACCATTCTCGGCTCGAGCCGCACCAATCCGTTCGAGGGTGAGAACTCCGGCCCGGAAAACATTCAGCGGATGCTGGACGACAACGGCATCGACGCTGTCATCGCGATCGGCGGCGAGGGAACACTCACGGCAGCCCGTCGGCTGACCGATGCGGGCCTCAAAATCGTCGGCGTGCCCAAGACGATAGACAACGACCTCGCAGCGACCGACTACTCATTCGGGTTCGACACCGCTGTGGAGATCGCAACAGAGGCGATCGACCGGCTTCGCACGACGGCCGAGTCGCACCAGCGCTGCATGATCGTCGAGGTCATGGGCCGCCACGTCGGGTGGATCGCGCTGCACTCCGGCATGGCCGGCGGGGCCCACGCCATCCTGATTCCCGAGCAGCCGCAGTCGATCGATCAGATCTGTGCATGGGTCGAGCACGTGCGAGATCGCGGTCGCGCACCAACTATCGTCGTGTCGGAGGGGTTCCACCTCGACACCATGGAAGAGGCGCACTCGCACAAGGGCCTGGACGCCTTCAACCGCCCCAGACTCGGTGGGATCGGCGAAATGCTCGCCCCGATGATCGAGGAACGGACGGGCATCGAGTCGCGAGCGACGGTGATCGGACACATCCAGCGCGGTGGAGTCCCGAGCGCATACGACCGGGTGCTGGCGACCCGTCTGGGAATGTCGGCGATCGACGCCGTCGTCAATGAGCAATGGGGAACCATGGTCTCGTTGAAGGGCACCGATGTCATCAACGTGTCGATTGCCGAAGCGACCGGCGGGCTCAACATGGTGCCGCAGTACCGTTATGACGAGGCTGCGCTGCTGTTCGGCTGAACGTGGTCAGCGCACCGGTGCCTCGCTGAGCTCGAGAACGTCCAGAATCCAGGCGAGTTCCCACGCGCGTTCCCGCCAGGCCGCGTAGCGTCCGCTGACGCCGCCGTGGCCGGCGCTCATCTCGGTTTTGAGCAGCACGGCCGCGTCGACTTCGCGCAGGCGCGCTACCCATTTGGCCGGTTCGACGTAGAGTACACGGGTGTCGTTCAGACTCGTGATCGCAAGGATGCGTGGATAGCGCGCATCCTCTCTCACGTTCTCGTACGGCGAGTATGACTTCATGTATGCGTACACGTCGGGATCGTGCAGCGGGTCGCCCCACTCATCCCACTCGATCACGGTCAACGGCAGAGAAGGGTCGAGGATCGAAGTGAGTGCGTCGACGAATGGGACTCCGGCGAGGATGCCGGCGAATGACTGCGGTGCAAGATTCGCAACCGCGCCCATCAACAACCCTCCCGCACTGCGGCCTTCTGCGACCATACGGTCGCTCGTCGTCCAGCCCGCCGCGATCAACTGCTCTGCCGCCGCGACGAAATCGGTGAAGGTGTTCTTCTTGGCCAATGTTTTGCCGGATTCATACCAGGCACGACCCAGTTCGCCACCACCGCGCACGTGTGCGATCGCATAGACGGCACCGCGATCCAGGAGTGACAGACGGGCGATCGAGAACGCGGGGTCGATGCTTGACTCATACGATCCGTAACCGTACAACTCCAGGCGTGCAGGTACACCCGGCGTGACGAGGTCACGGCGATAGACGAGGGAGATCGGCACGCGGGTGCCATCCGAAGCGATCGCCCACTCCCGCTGTTGCGCGTACAGGGTTGGATCGTAGTCGCCGAGCACGGCTTGCTGCTTGAGCAAGCGCCGCTGGCCGGATGCGACGTCGTAGTCGAACACGCTCGATGGTGTCGCCAGCGACCCGTAGCCGAGACGCACCGTCGGCTGTGTCCACTCCGGGTTACTCCCGGCACCGACGGTGTACAGGGGTTCGTCGAAGGTCAGTTCTTCACGTGGTCCGTAGCCCGTCGCAGTGATCGGTATGACCCCCAGCCGGGACAACGCGTCGCGCCGGTATTCCACCACCAGATGATCCGAGAACGCGTCGACGGACTCCAACCGGATTTCTGGATCGTGGGCGAGGACAACCCGGCGCTCGCCGGTCGGGTCGTTCGCTGCGACATCCACCAGTTCGAAGTTCTGTGCGCCGTCATTGTGCAGGATCAGCAAGCGGTCCTCGCCTCCGACGACGACGTGCTCGACGGAATACTCGACGCCATCCTGCCGCGGCCAGACGACGCGAAAATCGCCCGTGGGAACCGCGGCGTCCAACAAGAGGTATTCGGTCGTGATGTTCGAGCCGAGCTCGACAACCAGATAGCGGCGACTCCGGGTGCTGCCGACGCCTGCCCAGAAGCGCTCATCCGGCTCGGAGAGCACAGTGGTGTCGGCGCTCGCGGCGGTGCCGACTTCATGGCGCCAGACGGTGTCGGGGCGCCACGCGTCGTCGACCGTCGTGTAGAACACGAAGCGGCCGTCAGGGGAGAACACGGCCCCGTGTGAAGTGTTCGGCACTTCGTCCGTGAGGTCAACGCCCGTTCTCAGGTCGCGGATGCGAAGCGTGAACCGTTCGTCGCCGACCGTGTCCGTTGCATAGGCCAATAACGTGCCGTCTGCCGAGACGTCGAAACTTCCGAGCGAGAAGAAGTCGTGCCCTTGTGCCTCGACGTTGCCGTCCAGCAGGACGCGTTCGCCCGGTAGCGCCGGTTCGTCCGCTGGCGCGCCCGCGATGACCGGCGGCGTCCAATCCGCGTCGTCGGCGATCGGCGCTCGGGCGTGCGCCGCATATTGTTTGCCTTCGAACGAGCGCGAGTAGTACCACCAGGCGCCGCGGCGAGTCGGCACAGATAGATCCGTCTCTTGGGTGTGCGCCTTGATCTCGCCGAAGATGCTCTCGCGGAGGGCCTCGAGATGTGCGGTCTGCTCGGCGGCGTATGCGTTCTCCGCTGTCAAGTGCGCGATGACCCGGGGATCGTCCTTCTCTCGCAGCCACTCGTACTGATCGATGACGGTGTCGCCATGGTGGGTGCGCGCGTGCGGAACGCGCAGAGCAATGGGAGCGGTCGAGTGCTTCATGGGTCCACCGTACTGGCAGCAACCGTACGGAATATGACCGTGAAGGCCGCGACGTTCGATCGCACGTTCGGTTGGTGGGAATCTTCTGCGGCCCCAGATGGTTTTGCACACGGAGATAGCGTGGTGCTGTGGTGACAAACGAGAGGACGACCATGTCGAGATTCGTGCAATATCAGCAATTCGGCGGCCCTGAGGTGCTCGAGATCGTCGAGGTCGAGCCACCGCATCCCGGCGCGGGGCAGGTGCGGGTGCGGGTGTTCGCCGCCGGTTTGAATCCGGTCGATTTCAAGATCTACCACGGAGGGCCCGCTGCGGCGGCCTATGGTGCCGTCGTACCATCCGGTGTCGGCAACGACTTCTCCGGTGTGATCGACGAACTCGGGGAGGGCGTCACCGACTGGAGTCTCGGGGAAGAGGTGCTGGGCGGTAGCAGGAATTTCGCAGAAGCAGATTTCGTGGTTGTCGACGCCGGCGTGCTGACACGCAAGCCAGCCGGGATGTCGTTTGAGGCCGCGGGCTCGCTTGCAGTAGCAGGACGCACCGCGTGGGCGAGCGTCAATGCACTGAAACTGACTTCAGCCGACACTGTTCTGGTCAGTGCCGCCGCCGGCGGAGTCGGCGTGCTCGCAGCGCAGCTCGCGCGGGCGACCGGTGCATCTGTCATCGGCACCGCGAGCAGCGCAAATCATGACTATCTCCGATCGCTCGGCGTTGTGCCGGTCGGCTACGGCGACGGCCTGGCCGAGCGCATCCGCGAAGTCTCACCGGAGGGAATCACTGCCGTGCTCGACAACCATGGACCGGCGACGATCGAGACGGCAATCGAGCTCGGCGTTCCGCTTGATCGGATCAACACGATTGCGGCGCACGGCTATGACGGCGTCCTGTCCGTCGGCGGAGCCGCCGCAACGGCCGATGACCTGTCCCATGTCGCTCAGTTGATCGCAGACGGCGATCTGGAATTGCCGATCGACTCGATCTATCCGCTCGAGCGTGTGCGCGAAGCATATGAGAGACTCGAGGCCGGCCATGTGCGCGGCAAGATCGTGCTGGTCACCGAGTAACTCGTCGCCGATCAGCCAGCCAGAGTGGAGCAAGTTGTGAGCGAGATTCCGCGTTATGCCCTGTCCGACGGCACCACGCTGCCGGCGATCGGGTTCGGAACGTACCCGTTGAAGGGGGACGAAGGGGCGCGAGCAGTCGCCTCCGCCATCGACGCCGGATACCGGTTGATCGACACCGCTGTGAACTATGCGAACGAGGATGCCGTCGGACGCGGAATTGCTGCCTCCGCACTGCCGCGCGAGCAGGTGCAGGTCACCACCAAACTGCCGGGGCGCGACCACGGTTATGACCAGACGCTCGCGTCGTTCGAGCGTTCCTGCAGGGCGCTCGGCGTTGACTATCTTGACCTGTACCTGATCCACTGGCCGAACCCGAGTGTCGGCAAATTCGTCGACAGCTGGCGCGCGATGATCCAGCTGCAGGAGCAGGGCAAAGTGCGCTCAATCGGTGTCTCGAACTTCACACCAGAGTTTCTGTCCAGGCTGCAGGGCGAAACCGGCGTGCTGCCGGCGGTGAACCAGGTCGAGCTGCATCCGTTCTTCCCCCAGGTCGAGCTTCTGGCATTCCACGAGCAGCATGGCATCCGCACAGAGGCCTGGAGCCCGCTCGGCAAGCGCGCACCGATCCGCGAAGAGTCGGTCATCGTTGAGGCCGCACGAACTCACGGCGTGACCGAAGCTCAGGTGATTCTGCGCTGGCAGGTTGAGCGCGGCGTCCTGCCCATCCCGAAGACCGCGAGTGCGCAGCGTCAGCGGGAAAATATCGATGTGTTCGGTTTTCAATTGAGCGCAGATGAAGTGGCGGCGATCACGGCGCTCGGGCGCGAGGCTGGCCGACTTTTCGGCGGCGATCCGAACACGCACGAGGAGATGTGACACGTCACGCGCAGGCAGGATAATGGGGGCATGATCTCGACGGAGTTGGCTCGCAGGCTGCGCGAGGCCGGATTGCGTTGGCATCCGGTGTCCGGTGATGCGTTCCGGATCGATTCGGCCGAGTTCGACTCCGACGTCTTCACTGTCAGCGAGATGACCATCGAAGCACACGAGTTCGACACCGGCACCATTCTCGGCTTCAACGGCACCACAGAATGGGCGCTGGACTCCGTCGCGATCGAACGTGCATTGTGGCTGCCGCGCGAGGAGCAGCTTCGGGAGCGCCTCGGCGCCGGGTTCGTGTCTTTGACACGATCGGCGGATGGTCGTTACCGCGTTTTGACCGCGCACGAAGGCCGGGAGGCCGCCTTCGACGCGGGTGACCCGGCACAGGCGTACGCGTTGGCGCTGCTCGCGCTGATCCTCGATGTGACGTCACCGCTCGTCTGACACGGGCAGTGCGGCGCTGACGGCCCTGAGCCCACTCCCAGCGCTCGCGAGGAATCGACGCCTATGGTGACGCTCGTGGCATACTCTCGTCCGACGCTCAGTCGTGTTCCAGTGTGGGCGTGGCGCGCCCTCATGGCGCAGTTGCACGGCTATGAAGCACGGCACTTCAACACCGAGCCGATCGAAGCGGTCGACTATCGGCTGGACATCGACTACGTCGGGGACGGCATCAGGGCACATCGGCTGGACGTGCTCCGACCGCACGATGATCGCGCTGCGTTGCCCGTCTACGTCTACTTCCACGGCGGCGGTTGGATCGCCGGCGACAAGCTGCCGTTGACGAAATACTGCGCCAGCCAGGCCTCAGACGGCATGGTCGTGGTTAACGCCAACTACCGCATGGCCGGCCGTTTCGACATGAAACACCTGCTGCACGACGGCAATGACGCGCTCGCCTGGGTACGCGATCACATCGCAGAATTCGGTGGCGATCCAGACAACCTCGTGCTTGCCGGTGACTCCGCCGGTGGTCAGATCGCCGCCCTCCTGGCCGCAATGTCGACCCGGTCGGAATTGGCCGAGCACTACGAACTGGTGCCGGCGCTGGACCGCGGCAGTCTGACCGGATTGGTGCTGCACTGCGGCGCCCTGGACTTCTCGGTGGTGTTCGAACGCGGCTTCATCATGGGTCTCGGATTCGTGCGGATGCTGCTCCCCGGCCGAGGTCGCGGCCTGACGCTTTCGCGTGCGGCGCGTTGGCTGTCGCCGATCGACTGGCTCGACGAATCGTTCGCCCCTGTGCTGGTGACGACGAGCGAGCGCGATTTCTTCTATCGGGCGAATCTGAACTTCGTCGAGGCGTTGCGCCGACACGGTGTTCGCGTGGAGACCCTCATGTTCGACGGCTCCCGGCGCAACACCGAGCACACCTGGCAGCAGAACTACCGCTATCCAGAATCGCAGGAGGTCTACCGCCGCCTACAACAGTTTGTGCGCAGCGTGACCAGCCCGGCCGTGCCGGCGACAGCATCCGTCGCAATGTGAGCGTCAGCTGACGTGCACTGACGGGCGGCGTTTAGGGTTCTTCTCCGCCTCGCGTAGCACCTCGCGGGTCACCGGTGCGACCTCACCGACCCCTGCGACGAGAAAGCGCAGCATGTTCGACAGTGGGTTTCCCTCTGTCCATTCGAAGTAGACCTCTGGCACGACGCCGGTCAGGTCTCGGATCTCCAGCAGGATCGCCGCAATTGTGTTCGGCACGTTGCCGCTGTGCACTTCGAGCACGCGGAAGCCGTGCCGAGTGACGCCGTGGACAACGAGATCCTCCTCGAAGTCTGAGGAATCGGAGGGCAATACCTCGAGGAAGATGATGGGGGAGCGCTGCGGGATGTGGCTGAAGTGTCGCTCGTCTCTGCTCTTGTCCTGATACTCCTTGGCTGTGTCCGTGGCCGTGTTTATGCCTACGTCTTTGTCTTTGTGCTTGTTCGGTTCATGCGCGATGATCCGAATGGCGTCATTCTCCTCGGCATCCGAGAGCACGAAGCCCGCCGCCTCCTCGTCGATCGTCACAGAGGTAGCCCGCAATTGGAACGAACGACGCACGCGAGAAACCAGCGACACGGCCATGATGCCCAGGATGAACAGGCCGCCGATGCGCACACCGTCTGGTCGTTCGAAGATGTTGGCCACCGTCGTGTACACGAAGACGACGGCGATGACGGCGAACATGATCGTGCGCCACTTCTGGCGTTTTCGCCGGGCCGACAGCGCGACGGCGACGGCCGCGGAGGTGATCAGCACCAATACACCGGTTGCGTACGCACCACCTTGGGCATCGACATTCGCTCGGAAGACCACGGTGATGAGGAAGGCGACGAGGATGAACACGATCACGAGCGGTCGCACGGCCCGCGCCCACTGCGGCGCCATGCCGTAACGGGGCAGATAGCGTGGGACCAGGTTGAGCAGCCCAGCCATCGCGGACGCGCCAGCGAACCACAGGATGAAGATCGTGCTCAGGTCGTAGACCGTCCCGAATGCCGGGCCGAGGTATTCATGAGCGAGATATGCCAGTGCGCGTCCGTTCGCGGCGCCGCCCGGTAGGAATTCCTTCTGTGGGATCAGCAGTGTCGTTACGATGCTCGAGGAGATCAGGAATGCGCTCATGATGATGGCAGCTGTTGCCAGCAGGTGGCCGGTGCCGCGGATGCGCCCGCGCGGGGCATCCGGAGTATCGCTGGGCGCGCCGGTGATCTGCGGCATCACGGCGACGCCGGTTTCGAATCCGGACAGGCCGAGCGCGAGCTTCGGGAAGACGATCAGGGCGATGCCGGCAACGAGCAACGGATTGCCGTGCTGTGCGGTCAGGGCGCTCCACCAATCCGTGATGACGACCGGATGCTGGGCCACCTGACCGAACGCGACCGCGACAACGACGACGTTGAGCACGAGATAGACCGCCACCAGGACGACCGCGATTCCGATGGCCTCTTTGAATCCCTTGAGGAAGACCGCGCCGAGCAGAGCGATGAGAATCAGAGTGAGCGGCACCTGAGCGCCGTGGAACCAGGCAGGGGCGAACGGATTCTCGATCGCGTGCGCCGTCGCATCCGCTGCGGAAAGTGTGATCGTGATCATGAAGTCGGTCGCCGCGAAGCCGAGAAGGACCAGCACGAAGAGTTTGCCCGCCCACCAGGGCAACAACCGCTCGAGCATTGCGATCGAGCCGGAGCCGCGGAAGCTCTCCTTGGATACGTGCAGGTAGACCGGCAGGGCCCCGCCCAGGGTCAAGATCACGAGCACAATTGTGGCGAACGGTGAAATCAATCCGGCGGCAAGCGCGGCGATCGCGGGCTGATAGCCGAGCGTCGAGAAGTAGTCGAGACCGGTCAAACACATGACTCGCCACCACGAGTGTGTCTTCTCGGGCACTCTCGCGTGCGGCCCCTGGTGGGTTCCGCTCGGGTCGACCAAACCGTCGAGCATCCAGGCCTTGAAAGTGCGACCGTTGAGCGTCGTGTTACTCACGTGGCAACACTACGTCAGGACCCGCTACACCCCAATCAAGTTGACCTTGCGGGTTTCAGGTGTGAGTATCGAGGTGGCTACTAAGCGGTGCCACCTCAATTGCATGAAATCCCGATGAATTCGACGCGTTCCGGCGTCGAGGGGCGCGGGGTGGACTGTGCGCTCCCACACAGAAAGACGCCGGTGGATCTCACCCTGATCGTGGTGCTGGTGGTCGCACTGGCACTGTTCTTTGATTTCACCAACGGATTCCACGACACGGCCAACGCGATGGCCACGCCGATCGCGACCGGCGCCATGCGCCCGAAGGTTGCCGTTGCCTTGGCGGCGTGCCTGAATCTGGTCGGCGCATTCTTGTCCACCGCGGTTGCGAAGACGATTTCGGGCGGCATCATCAATGAGGGGTCCGGCGGTGTCAGCATCACCCCCGAGATGATCTTCGCGGGTCTGGTGGGCGCCGTCATCTGGAACATGGCGACCTGGCTGTTCGGCCTCCCGTCCAGTTCCTCACACGCCTTGTTCGGCGGCTTGATCGGCGCCGCGATCGTCGGCGCGGGTTTCGGTTCCGTCAACTACCTGGTGCTGATCGACAAGGTGATTCTGCCCGCCTTGTTCGCTCCGCTGATCGCCGGATTCGTGGCCTATCTGGCGACGAAGCTCGCCTATGCGATCACGCGCCGCTACGACAACAGACCGGATGGCCGTGCCGGTTTCCGCTATGCGCAAATCTTCTCCTCGTCGCTGGTCGCACTCGCGCACGGCACCAATGATGCGCAGAAGACCATGGGCGTCATCACCCTTGTGCTGATCTCCGCCGGGCTTCAGGCACAGGGCACCGACCCGCAGTTCTGGGTGATCTTGGCCTGCGCAGTGGCGATCGCCGCCGGGACGTATACGGGCGGTTGGCGCATCATCCGCACGTTGGGCACAGGTTTGACGGACATCAAGCCGGCGCAGGGATTCGCCGCGGAAACCAGCACGGCTGCGACAATTCTCGCGTCGACGCACCTGGGGTTCGCGCTCTCGACCACGCAGGTGGCATCCGGCTCGGTGATCGGGTCGGGGTTGGGTCGCCGCGGGTCGTCTGTGCGGTGGGGCACTGCGGGGCGGATCGGAACGGGCTGGCTGATGACGCTCCCGAGTGCCGCGGTCGTCGGGGCGATCGCGGCGTTCGTCGCGCATCTCGGCCCGCTCGGCGTCGCGCTCGACGCCGTGATCGGACTTGGTATCGTCGTCGTGATCTTCATCGTCGCAAATCGCAACCGGGTGGACAGCAAGAACGCGATCGGTGGGGTGAACGAGGTCGCACAATCGGGGCGGGCTGTGCGGATCAGCAAGGGCACGTCGAAGAAGCCCACTGGGAAGCGGCGTGACAAGAGGGATGCGGCATGATCAACTGGATCTCGCTCGTCGTCGTTGCGCTCGCAGCCATCTCCTCCGCATGCCTCATCGTGGTGCTGTATTCCCTGGGGCTGCGCTTGCTGAGCACGGCGGGCAGGACGCCGCTGGCAATTCCGGCGGAGTTCACAGACGCCATCACCATCGTGACGCCTGCCGAGGCGGCGGCCGAGGCCAAGCGCATCCGCAAGGCGGCGAAACGCAATCCGCTGAGCGTGACGCAGCAGCGACTCGCGCTCGTCGGTGCGTATACCTGTTTCATCTTGTGCGTCGCGGCCGTGCTGTTCGGCATCTACCTGATCATCCCGGCATTCCATCACTGACCGGAGTTGTCGCAGCCTAGGATTGCAGCCATGACCCAGGATGATATCGCCGGCATCGTGGCCAGCCTCCGCGAGCGTTTCGATGCTGGTGCGACCAAGCCCATCGCCTGGCGGATTCGGCAACTGAAGGCGATGCGCATGATGCTGACGACGCGCAGCGCCGAGTTCGAAAGTGCCCTCGCATCCGATCTCGGCAAGAACGCGACGGAGTCCTTCCTCGTGGAGATCGGGTTCGTGATCGGCGAGATCGATCACACTCTGAAGCACCTGCGAAGGTGGTTGAGGCCGCGCCGGGTCAGCGTTCCCGGTGCTGTGCTACCGGCGCGGGCATCGATCGTGCGCGAGCCGCTCGGTGTTGTCCTGGTGATAGCGCCGTGGAACTATCCGCTGCAGCTGTTGCTGACGCCGGTGGTGGGCGCGCTCGCCGCGGGAAATGCGGTCGTGTTGAAGCCGAGTGAGCTGGCACCTGCGACATCCGCCGCGGTTGCACGGTGGGTGCCGGACTATCTCGACACGGCGGTCGCGGTCGTCGAAGGCGCCGTTGATGAGACAACGCAGCTGCTCGCTGAGCGCTTCGACCACATTATCTACACCGGAAACGCTCGTGTCGGACGCATCGTGATGACCGCGGCCGCGCAGCATCTCACGCCGGTGACGCTCGAGCTCGGCGGCAAATCGCCGGTCTATGTGGACGACAGCGTCGACCTGGCCGCTGCCGCGGCGCGCATCGCCTGGGGAAAATATCTGAACGCGGGACAGACCTGCGTTGCACCCGACTACCTGCTGGCGACAGCGGATGTCGCGGCGCGGCTGGAACCGCTGCTTGCGACCGCCATTTCGGACTTGTACGGTGCCGATCCGCGCTCGAGCGACGATTACGGCCGCATCGTCAATGACACCCAATTCAGCCGCCTCGAGGGATTGCTCGGTGAGGGTCGTCTGGTCGTCGGCGGCGAATCCGATCCGGCCGCGCGCTATCTGTCTCCGACGGTGCTGGCGGATGTCCCGCGCGGCTCTGCCGTGATGCAGCAGGAGATCTTTGGCCCGATTCTGCCCATCATCACGGTAGGCGGGCTCGACGAGGCACTGGCGTACATTCGCACGGGCGACAAGCCGCTGTCGCTCTACGCGTTCAGCTCATCGGATCGCGTGCGCAGGCGTTTCATCACCGAGACCAGTTCCGGCGCGATCGGGTTCGGCATCCCGGCTGCTCACCTGGTCGTGCCCGGTCTCCCTTTCGGCGGCGTCGGTGCGAGCGGGATGGGTGCGTACCACGGTGAGCGATCCGTGGCGACGTTCAGCCATGAGAAAGCTGTGCTGTCCAAACCGCTCGCCCCGGACACGATGCGTTTGATATATCCGCCGTACACCGAGAAGAAGGATCGCTTCATTCGCGGACTGCTGCGCAAGCTTGGCTGAATGCGGCGCCGGCGGGCAGACTGTGGTGTCGCATCCGCACTTTCGGACGAACCGATGGCGTCGACGCAAGTCGGTGCGAGGGTAGAGTCGGTAGCGTTAATGAAGAGCCACAAGCGCTTCCCGCGAGGCAATGGAGCCACCCAGTGAATACCCCAAATCCTGTCCTTCCGACGACGACCAACCCGGTCATTCCGGATGCGGCGACCGCAGAATCCGTACGTATTGAGACTGACTCTCTTGGGCCTCGAGAGATACCCGCAGAGGCATATTGGGGTGTGCATACCTCGCGTGCCGTGGAGAACTTTCCGATCGCGAAGCGGCCGATCTCGGTGTATCCGGAGTTCATCGTCGCGTATGCGAGCGTGAAGCAGGCGGCCGCGCGTGCGAATGCGAAGATCGGCGTGTTGGAGCAGCACAAGGCCGATCTGATCGATCAGGCGTGTCAAGAGATCATCGATGGCAAGCTGCACGATCAGTTCGTTGTCGGTGTGATCCAGGGCGGTGCGGGCACGTCGACGAATATGAACGTGAACGAGGTGATCGCCAACCGGGCGTTGGAGCTGGGCGGGCATGCCAAGGGTGAGTACCAGTTCATGCATCCGATCGATGATGTGAACCGCAGCCAGAGCACCAATGACACGTATCCGACGGCGTTGAAGATCGCTTTGGCGTTCTCACTGAACCGGATGCTGGAGCAGTTGTGGTTGTTGCACGAGTCGTTCCAGCGCAAGTCCGTCGAGTTCGCGCACGTGTTGAAAGTCGGGCGTACGCAGTTGCAGGATGCGGTGCCGATGACGTTGGGTCAGGAGTTCCACGGCTTCGCCACCACGGTGGCTGAGGACCATGCCCGGTTGAAGGAGACCATCTGGTTGCTGTCGGAGATCAACCTCGGGGCGACGGCGATCGGCACGGGTATCACGGCGGATCCGAACTATGCGGCCACGGTGTGCGAGCAGTTGAATCAGATCACCGGCCTGAATCTGGAGACTGCCCCCGACCTGATCGAATCGACCAGTGATGCGGGCGCGTTCATGTCGTTCAGCGGCGCACTCAAACGCAGCGCGATCAAGCTGTCCAAGATCTGCAACGATTTGCGTCTGCTGTCCAGCGGGCCGCAGGCCGGTTTCGGCGAGATCAACCTGCCGCCGATGCAGGCCGGTTCCAGCATCATGCCCGGCAAGGTGAATCCGGTTATTCCGGAGGTCGTCAACCAGGTCGCGTTCTCCGTCGCGGGGGCGGATGTCACGGTGACGATGGCGGCGGAGGGCGGGCAGTTGCAGTTGAACGCGTTCGAGCCGGTGATCGCGCACTCCCTGCTGCAGTCGATCACTTGGATGTCGCAGTCGTTCATGACGTTGCGGGTCAACTGTATCGACGGCATCACCGCGAACGAAGTACGCCTGGAGAACATGGTGGGCTCCTCGGTCGGCGTCATCACCGCGTTGACGCCCTACATCGGCTATGTCGCGGCCGCGGCGCTGGCCAAGACTGCGTTGCTGACCAACCACAACGTCGCCGACCTTGTCGTCGAAGCGAAACTGATGAGCCGAGACGAGGTCACCAGGCTGCTCTCACCGGCACGCCTGAGCGGACTCGAGGCAACCACCATGGCCATCCCTATCATCGATCCGACCAACGCCTGACGGTCGGCGCGGCAGCTCAAATCACGCGGCAGAACGTCGTGAGCGAACCGATCTTCTCGATCGTGACGGTGACAGCGGAGCGATCGCGCAGGAACACGGGAGGCGTGCGGGAGTACCCGGCGCCCCCAGGGCTGCCCGTCGAGATGAGGGTTCCCGGTTGCAGCGTTGCGGTGCGCGAAAGGTAGGAGATCAATTGGGCGACCGTGCGCACCATGTCGCCGGTCGACGCATCCTGCAGCACTCGGCCGTCGACGTTGGTGGTGAGCCAGAGATCTTGAGGGTCGCCGATCTCGTCTGCGGTGACGACAACGGGCCCGGTCGGCGTGAAGCCGTCGAACGACTTGCAGCGTGACCACTGCGCTTCCGAGAATTGCAGATCCCGGGCGGTCACGTCGTTGACGACCGTGTATCCGAAGACGTAGTCAAGGGCATCGCGTTCGCTGACAGCTTTCGCCGGTCTGCCGATAATCACACCGAGTTCTGCCTCATAGTCGACCTGGCTGGTCAGGTCCTCGCGCCAAGTGATGGTCGATTCGTGGCCGGTCAGCGAACTCGGCCACAGCGCGAAGATCGTTGGAGCCTTCTCCACTTTCAGGGCGAGCTCTGAGGCGTGTGCGGCGTAGTTCGCGCCGATCGCAATAATCAGCGGCGGTCGGCGGACCGCAGACGCGTGACGCAGGTCACGAACCGGGGTGGACCCGGCACCGGATGTGGTGGCCTCGTCCACGCACGCGCGCACGCGCGCCAATGATTCAGGTCCCGAGTCGAGCAGCGCTTGGAGATCGCACGGGGCATCCGGCATTACGTCATCGAGAAAAATGGCGCGGTCGTCGATGACGCTCGCGAGTCGGGTCGGGGTCTCACCGTCAGCGCTGAGGTGTGCAAATCTCACTCCTTCAGGCTAGTCGTTGCGCCAACAGGCGCCCAGCAAGCTCCGGCAGCACCGTGAGGCGGCGTACCGCCGCTCGCCTGCGGATAGATTGGAACCGTGTCCTCCGATGCACCCCCGCAAGCAGATGGCGCAGCGAAGGATTCTCGCTGGCATAGCGACACGCGTGTTGCAGCGAGCTTGGACGATCGGATTGGGGACATCGACTGGTCGCGCCTTCCCGACGGCTCCACGCGGAGCGTTTTCGCCGCCCCGAGCGGCGGCCTTGCCGTATTTTCACTGGGTGACCCCACGAACCCGCGGGTGGTGCTCGTGCCCGGGGTGACCGGCTCGAAAGAGGACTTCGTTCTCGTGGCACCGCTTCTTGCCGGGGCCGGGTATTTCGTGCAGAGCTATGACTTGCCCGGCCAGTATGAGTCTGCGGATGCCGGTCCACGGCCCGGTGAGGGACGCTACGACTACGCGCTCTTCGTCGACGACATGATCGCGTTCCTCGAAGCAGGAGCACCCGCACATCTGCTGGGCTATTCGTTCGCGGGCGTCGTAGCCGAGTTGGTCCTCGCGTCGCGGCCCGAACTGATCCGTAGTCTGACGCTTCTGACGGCACCGCCGCTGACCGGTGAATCCTTCCGCGGCGTGCGATGGATCGGCCCGCTCAGCCGCTTCGTCGGTGGACGCACGGCCGCCGGCCTGATGATCTGGGGCATCGTGACGAACAAGAACAAGGTAGGCCCGACTCGGCTTGCCTTCGTGCGTGCCCGTTTCGCGACCACGAAACGTTCGAGCGTGAACGACATCATCGCGCTGATGATGCGCGTTCCGGATGTGCGGCCCGCTCTTCGCGCCGCCGCCGTGCCGTTGCTGGTCGCAGTCGGCAACCACGACCTGTGGCCGGAGCGGCTGCACAGGCGCTTCGCTGGGCACATCGGCGCTCGCATCTCGGTCTACGACACGGGGCACAGCCCGTGCGAAACCGCTCCACACCAGTTGGCAGCCGACATGCTGCGACTGTTCAAGGCTGCGCACTGAACGTGCTCAGGCTGCGCCCCTGAGGCCCTCTTCCTCGGCGGCCAGCCGTGCGCGCTCGACGCGACGATGCCAGGGTGCCTGCTCCGGCCAGTGCAATCGGAGGGTGAGATAAGCCCAGCCGAGTCGGCGCCCGAGGCTGCTCCATGATGCGAACGGACGCGCGGAAATGCCGACGCGCAGGGTGTCATCGAGCCGCACGACGGCATCCAGCGGCAGGTGCATGCTGAGGTCGAGATCGTCGTGGATCGTGCGCATGCTGCTGTGTACCCGGCCGCGTACTTCCACCCATACGTCGCGGCGCATCGCGAAATTCGAGCCGAATACGGGAGGGTTGCCGAGCCACAGCGATATCGCCCAGAAATACCCGCCGATGTAGAGATTCTGGCCCAGCAGCGTCACCAGGCCGTTGCCGTCATAGAAGTCGCCGGGGCCGGTGAGCGCCCCGATTTCCGGGGAATCAGTGAACTCGGCCTCGATGTGCATCAGCCAGTCGATCGGCGGGCGAGAATCCGCGTCGATCCGCGCGATGATGTCTCCGCGGGCAGCGTCGTAGCCTGCAGCGGCCGCCGGCCAGATCCCGGTTGCCGGCTGGCTGATCACCCGCGCGCCCGCTGCGGACGCGACGGACGCGGAATCGTCTGTGCTGCCGTTGTCGACGACGATGACCTCATCAGCGGGTCGTAACTGAGCGCCCAGGCAGGCCAGCGCGTTCTTCAGCATTGCACTGTCGTCGAGAACCGGAATCACCACAGTGATCGAGGTCAACGTGCACACCTCCCGGCGAAACGGATGCGCGGTCGGCATCCGCGCTCGCGCTCGCTCATCCGATCCTACGCGCGCCCGGATACCGTCGCCCGGAGGTGGCGTTGGCGATCGCGCTAGGCTCGATGACGTCTCCCACATCAGAAGGAACACGGTATGACTGAGCTTGATTCCGCAATTCAGCCAATCTATGACGAGGTTCTTCGGCGCAACGCGGGGGAGGCCGAATTCCACCAGGCCGCCCGCGAGGTGTTCGAATCGCTCGGCCGCGTGATCGTCAAGCACCCGGTGTACGCGCAGGCATCGATTCTGGAGCGGTTGTGCGAACCCGAGCGGCAGATCATCTTCCGTGTGCCGTGGACCGATGATGCGGGACGCGTGCACATCAACCGCGGCTTCCGCGTGCAGTTCAACTCGGCGCTCGGCCCGTACAAGGGTGGGCTGCGGTTTCACCCGTCCGTCACGCTCGGCACGGTCAAGTTCCTCGGCTTCGAGCAGATCTTCAAGAACGCTCTGACCGGCATGCCCATTGGTGGCGGCAAGGGCGGCAGCGACTTCGACCCCAAGGGCAAGTCCGAGGCCGAGGTGATGCGGTTCTGCCAGTCCTTCATGACCGAGCTGTACCGTCACATCGGCGAATACCGCGACGTGCCCGCGGGAGACATCGGCGTCGGCGGCCGTGAGATCGGCTACCTCTTCGGGCAATACAAGCGCATCACCAACCAGTATGAGTCCGGAGTGCTCACAGGCAAGGGCATCGGTTGGGGCGGCTCGCTCGTGCGCACGGAGGCCACCGGCTACGGCGCTGTCTACTTCACCGAGCAGATGCTCGCTACGCGCGGAGAGAGTTTCGACGGCGCCAGAGTTCTGGTCTCCGGATCGGGCAATGTTGCGTTGTACGCGGTCGAGAAGGTGCATCAGCTGGGCGGAACGGTTGTCGCGGTTTCCGATTCGTCGGGCGTCGTGTACGACGTCGACGGAGTCGACATCGAGTTGCTCCACGACCTGAAAGAGGTGCGTCGTGGCCGGCTCAGCGAATACGCGAGCGAGCGTGGCAGCGCATCCGAATATCGGGCGCTCGGAAATATCTGGAGCATCGCATCCGAAACGCACATCGACGTGGCGCTGCCGTGCGCAACGCAGAATGAACTGCACGCCGCTGATGCCAAAACACTGGTCGATGGCGGAGTTGTCGCGGTTGCGGAAGGCGCCAACATGCCCTCGACTCCGGATGCCGTACACATCTTCGCCGACGCCGGCGTGCTGTTCGCACCAGGCAAGGCAGCGAACGCGGGCGGTGTGGCCACCTCGGCTCTTGAGATGCAACAGAATGCGTCACGCGATTCGTGGTCGTTCGACTACGCGGAAAAGCGGCTGGCTGACATCGTGCGCGGCATTCACGAGTCCTGTGCGGCGACCGCCGACGAATACGGCGAGCCGGGCAACTATGTTCTCGGAGCGAACATCGCAGGATTCATCAGGGTCGCCGACGCCATGCTCGCTCAGGGGATCATCTAGCCGTGTCGGAATTCCTCACCCAGTTGCGCGCCGCACTTGGCGATGCCGTCAGCGTGCGACCAGACGCACTCGGCGCTCTGCGCACCGATCGGTCCGGCTGGCGCTCGGAGTTCAGCTCAATCGCCCTGGTGAATGCACGCGACACCGCGGACGTGCAGACAACGCTGCGGCTTGCCACAGAGTTCGGCGTGCCCGTCGTGACCCGGGGTGCCGGCACAGGCTTGGCCGGCGGAGCGAACAGCTCAAAGAACTCCATCGTGCTCAGTGTGGGCGGCATGAATCGGATCCTGTCGATCGTGCCGCAAGACGAGCTCGCGGTCGTTCAGCCGGGCGTGCTGAACGGTGACCTGAACGATGCGCTGGCCGATTACGGCCTCTGGTTCGCACCGGATCCCGCGAGCAGAGCGATCTCCTCGATCGGCGGCAACATTGCCACCAACGCGGGCGGACTGCTGTGCGCCAAATACGGGGTGACCCGCGAGGCGGTGCTCGGCTTGAGCGTCGTGCTGGCAGATGGCCGCATCCTGCACACGGGGCATCGCACCGTCAAAGGTGTTACCGGCTACGACCTCAACTCGCTGTTCGTCGGGTCGGAGGGCACCCTCGGCGTCATCGTCGAGGCCATCGTGCGTACCTTGCCGATTCCGCTCGGCGACACGATCACGATCGGCGCCGTGTTTCCGGATGTCGCATCCGCCGCTCGCGCATCCGCAGCGATCACCGCGACCCGGCTTCGCCCCGCCGTGATGGAGTTGTTGGATGCGCCGTCGCTCGCCGCGATCCAGGCATACGTCGGCGACGACGTCATGCGTGCCAGTATCGGCTCGACCGGCGACGGCAGCTACCTCCTGGTGCAGTTCGACGCGGGCGCAACCGAGGCGGTCAGCGCGGAGGCGGTGCGCTGCATCGAGCATGCCGGCGGTCGAGCACGCGCATCCACAGATCCGGAAACGGGCGACGGGTTGCTGGCGATTCGCCGGGCCTTTCACCCGTCCCTCGCAGCCCAGGGGCAGGTTCTGATCGAAGATGTGGCTGTTCCACGATCGCGACTTCCTGAGATGTTCAGCGCGATCGAAGAGATCTCGAAGCGCTATGGGATCCCCATTCCTACCGTCGCCCACGCCGGTGACGGCAATCTGCACCCCAACTTCGTGTTCGAGGGCGAGCAGGTGCCCCCGACCGTGTGGGATGCTGCCGGCGAGCTGTTCACCGCTGCGCTGAAACTCGGCGGCACGCTGACCGGCGAGCACGGCGTCGGCGTGCTGAAAAGGCGGTGGCTCCGTGACGAGTTGGGCGATGATTCGTACCAGTTGCAACGACAGCTGAAGGCCGTCTTCGATCCGGCCGGCATCTTGAACCCCGGAGTCATGTTCGAGGAATGATCGTGTGTCCTCTAACGTGAGTTCATGACTTTCAGTTCGGGGGATCCGTCATTCGGGCAGCCCTCAGACTCTGGGCAGCCCGTAAACCCGGGTCAGCCCGGCGGTCCGGGCCAGCTCGGCAACTGGCCGCCTCCGGCACACGCCGCACCGCCGGCCGCCATGCAACCGGCCGCGCCACTCTGGCACCCGGCGGCGCGACCGGAACCCGTCGCGCCGAGTGTTCTCATCGTCGTGCTTACGGTTGTCGGACTCAGCGTGCTGGCACTCGTGCTGCTGGTCGTCCTGGTCTACCTGTCTGTGGCGCTTGGTGCCGCCGCCGTGATCGGCTGCGGCATTCTCGCGTTGATCCCGCTCGCGGTGGTGGTGCTGGCGACTCGGTGGATCGACCGCTGGGAACCGGAACCGAGCGCAGCCCAGTGGTTCGCCCTGCTGTGGGGTGCGGGGGCCGCTGTGGCGATCGCATTACTCGTCGACCTCGGGTCGCAGATCGTCCAGTATCTGCAGGGAGCACCGCCGCCGAGTGATTTTTTCCAGTCCATCGTGCAGGCACCGCTGGTCGAGGAGAGCGCCAAAGGCCTCGGCGTGTTCATCCTGTTCCTTGTGTTGAAGCGTACCTTCGACGGCCCGGTCGACGGCGTCGTGTACGCCGCGTTGACCGCGGGAGGCTTTGCGTTCGTCGAGAACATCCTCTACTTCGGGTCGGCGCTCGCGGAAGGCGGCGGGGGAGAACTGGCGGGCACGTTCTTCCTGCGCGGGCTGATGTCGCCGTTCGCGCACGTGATGTTCACGTCGTGCACCGGATTGGCGTTAGGCATCGCCGCGCTGAAGCCGGGAGTTCTGCGCACTGCGATCGCGCTCGTGCTCGGATTGCTCGCCGCGGTGTTGCTGCACGCCCTCTGGAACAGCGCAGCCTATCTTGCGGGAGATTTCATCGGCTACTACGTGCTCGTGCAGATACCGCTGTTCGCTCTCGCGATCGTGCTCGTGCTGTGGCTTCGACGGCGTGAGGCCCGACTGATTCGGCGACGATTGCTCGAATATGCCAACGCGGGTTGGCTCACCGGCCATGATGTGACCATGTTGGGCACCGCAACCGGGCGCAGGGGTGCGCGAGCCTGGGCGAAATCTCGGCAACCGTCGGCGTCTGTACTGATGAAGCGCTTCATACGGGATGCGACACGGCTGGCATACACCCGGCAGAGGATCGTCAGCGGGCGTGATCGGAAACGTGCTCTCACGGACGAAAAACTGCTGCTGGCCGCGGTGGTCGCCGATCGCAACGAGATCATCGCGTTGCGCTGACGCTCAACACCGATCGGACGCAGAGCGGCCGGGCCGTTAACAGACTCATCGTCCGGCGGTGCGGCGATGCCTGCAACTCTCCCGGACGACAAGTTGATCATTGATCGATGATCCTGATCTGACTACTAGAGTGCCTCTGATGCAGGCAAAGCGCAAGAGTACACCGCAATCAGTTCGCTCGGCCGCATGCCCCACAGACGTTTTGACGTGCGCCCGCTCGACACGCTTGGATGGTCTCATGACCGTAGACCTGAATTCAAAGCCCGACATCGATGCGCCGGAAGGCCCGGCATCCGGTCTTCTCGAGATCGACGACATCGTCGTCGGTGATGGCGGCGAGGCCGTTCCAGGTGGAATGGTCACCGTGCACTACGTGGGCGTCGAGTACGATTCCGGCGAGGAGTTCGATGCGTCCTGGGATCGGGGGGCGCCGTCCACTTTTCCGCTGGTCGGATTGATCGACGGATGGCGTGAGGGCATCCCGGGCATGAAGGTCGGTGGGCGTCGCAAACTGGTCGTGCCGTCGCGGTTGGCCTACGGTGAGACGACGGCGAAAGGGCATCCGCTGCAGGGCAAGACTCTCATCTTCGTCATCGATCTGCTCGGTGTCGGTGAAGCACCTGCCTGAACGGCGACCTTTCGACTAGGGCGCTGGGGTGATCGCGTCGTAACGGCGGAACGTGCGTTGCATGCGCATGAGCAGTCCGACGGCCACGACGATCACAACCCCGCCGAGCAGAGGCGGCCACCAGAGCGCGACAACGGTGGTCAGCACGCCGGCATAAAGGTCGCCGATGCGCGGACCGCCCGTCACGACGACCGTGTACACACCTTGGATGCGTCCGCGCATCGCGTCCGGCGCGGCTGACTGCAGAATTGTCATGCGGAAGATCGCACTGATGTTGTCGGCGGCGCCCGCGCAGACCAGGGTGATCGCGGCGATGACCAAAGCGGGGATATTGGCTCCAGCGATTGACGCTGTCACCGGGCCGAACCATCCGGTCGACATAACGGCGAGCACGACGCCGAATGCGGCAATGAATCCGCCGTAGGTGACGATCGCCCGGCCGACGGCGCGCCCCTGGTAGCGCACGCGGCCGAGCGGTCCGGACACGATGCTGCTCAGCAGCGCTCCGACCGCGTATGACGCGGTGAGGATGCCGACCGTCACCGCACTGCCGCCCAGCACGAGTGCACCGACCGCGGGGAACAAGACGCGCGGCTGTCCGAATGTCATGGCGAAGATGTCGACGACGAACGACATGCGGATGTTCGGTGCTCGCCGAAGGAAGTGCAGTCCCTCCATCAGAGAGTGGAATCCGGGCCGCTGCGCGCCCGATTCCGGCACGATTCGCGGTAGTGCCGCGATGCCCATGAAGGCGAATACGAACAAGATGACGTCAACGCTGTAAGTCCAGCCGAACCCGACTGCGGCCACGAGCACGCCGGCGAGAGCTGGTCCGACCGTGACCATGATCCCGGTGCTGATGCCGGCGAGAGCGGATGCCGCCGGCAACAGTCGCACCGGCAGCAGACGCGGCAGAATCGCCATCTGCGTGCTGCCGATCACAGTAGAGGCGACCGCGTTGACGGTCGTGAGCAGGTAGAGCGGCCACACGGTGTCGACCTGTAACCATGCCAGGATGGCGATCGTGGCGGTGGAGGTCCAAGCCACGATCGCTGAGATCATGGCGATCTTTCGACGGTCGAACACGTCGGCAAGCATGCCGCCGTAGATGCCGAACACCACCATGGGTACCAGCGCGAATAGCGCGACGAGCGACACCGCAAGAGTGGATGCCGTGATGTCATAGATCTGTAGCCCGATCGCCACGATCGTCATCTGACTGCCGATGCCGGAAATCGCCCCACCGAGCCACAGTCGGGCGAACGGCGGGCTTTCTCTCAGCGGGGCGAGGTCGGCGAACAAGCTACCGCGCGCAGGCGTCCGAGTGGTCTCGTCGGTTTCGATCGGTTCCTTCACGGCATACCGACGCTACACCCACGTCCGAGCAGTCTCGCGCATCCGCGCTCTAAGCTGGCTGTGTGAGCAGGAGCGAGCCAGACGCGGTCGCGATGAGCCGCGAAGAACCGGTGATTGACACAGAATTCGGGCGCGTGCGTGGGGTGACGCGCGGGGAAATCTCCTCATTCAAGGGCATTCCATATGCGGCGGCCCCGATTGGTCCGCTGCGCTGGCGTGCACCCCGACCGCCCGAGGTGTGGGACGGAGAACTGGATGCCTCGCAGTTCGGGGCCATTGCGCCGCAACCGGGGCTGATGTCCGCACCGAAACCAGCGCCGGTCGGGCTGAGCAATCGTCTACCGGCCGCGACCGAGGACTGCCTCACCATCAATGTGTTCACCCCGGCGCTCGGTGGCGCCGGGCTACCGGTGATGGTGTGGATCCATGGCGGTGCGTACTATATCGGGTCATCGGCAGACCCTCTCTTCGATGGATCGGGTCTCGCCAGCCACGGCAACGTCGTCGTCGTCACGTTCAACTACCGCCTCGGCGCGCTTGGCTATCTCGATTTCAGCGGATTTGCCGGCGCGAGCGAGCCGTTCGAAAGCAACCTGGGGCAGCGCGATCAGTTGGCCGCCCTGGCCTGGGTGCAACGAAATATTGACGCGTTCGGCGGCGATCCGGACCGGGTGACCGTCTTCGGAGAATCCGCCGGGGCAGGGGCAATCACCACTCTCATGGCCACGCCAAGCGCAGCGGGGCTGTTCCGTGCGGCCATTGCGGAAAGCTCACCGGTCGGCAGTGTCTATTCGCGCGAGCGTGCACATCGGTTCGCCGCCAGATTCCTCGAACTTGTCGAGCTGCCTGAGAACGAGATCGACCGGTTGCGCCTTCTGCCGGTGGACCAGCTGACGCGTGCGTGCGAGCGCCTGGTACAGAGCAATCCCAGCGTCGACCCCGGCACGATCGCGGTGGCGCCGGTCGTCGACGGCGAGTTGGTTCCGGAGTATCCACTGACCGCGTTCGAGGCAGGCAGGGCGCTTCCGATCCCGTTGATCATCGGTACCAACCGCAATGAGGCATTGCTATTCAAGCTGATGCGCTCGTCGATCCTGCCGACCAGCGTTGCCGACATCGAGGCGATGATGACGAACCTCGGCATCGCCAAAGGGTGGATGATCCCTCCGGCCTACGACGGCTACCCGAGCCGAGCGAGCGCGCTGCACATTTCAACGGATGCAGCCTTCCGCATGCCCACGATCTGGGCAGCGACTGCGCACAGCAGATATGCGCCGACCTGGTTGTACGAATTCGACTACGTTCGCCCACTGGTCAAGGCGATCGGGTTCGGAGCGATGCACGGCGCCGAGCTGCCCTATGTCTGGGGCAATCCCTTCGCGTCGCCGCTGGCGGTCGTGCCGCTCGGCGGAGCTAGAACGGCGGCGGGTGTCGCCGCTCGCATGCAAGCGCGCTGGCTGACCTTCGCACGGACGCTTGACCCGAATCCGGCCGGCTCGACGACCGGTGCGCTCGCGATTGCGGGTTCGGTCCCGAACGCGAGCGCACCCGGTGTAGTGCAAAGCTGGCCGGGCTACGACGCCGTTCATCGCAACACGCTGGTGATCAATAAGGCCGATCATGTTATTCGCGATCCTCGCCGCAAGCGCCGGCTCGCCTGGGGTGACGAAGTCATCTCGTTTCAGTAGAGATCGTGAGTTCGCTCGTGAGTTCACTCGTGAGTTCACGGCAGAGCAGTCGGTGCAGTTGCGGGTCGCCGAGCGGTCGGAAGTGCCCGGCGGTCGACAGTTGTTCGTTGCGCCCGCCAGGCAGCCTGCTGCCGTCGGGGATCTCCGGGTCGAACGCTCCGAAGACGGACAGAATGCGGGCATTCGCGTCGTCGTTGGCCGCCAGGCCCCGTAGCACCGCGTCAGCTGGGGCGAAGTCTCGCAGCGCGCGCAGCGGTGCGTGACTCGCGTAGCGGGATCCGCCGAACGGCGTTGCGATCGCAATCATTGACCGGATGCGTTCTGCTGATTCCGGCCACACCATGAGCTGCTTCCCGATCAGTCCACCTTTGCTGTGCGCGACGATTGTCACATTCTGCAGGGCATTCGACGCGAGATACTCGCGCACGATGCCGGCGGACTCGTCAATGCGCTTCAGATTGCTCCCGAGGGCGTCGATCCTGTGGATCGGGCGGCCGGTGGTGCGGATCACAGCCACGAGAGGGTCGAGGAAAGTCGGTGATTCGAAAACACCGGGTAAAACGAGAATCGGTGCGTGCTGGAAGGTGACCGGAAGGCGGGGCCGCGAGCGGCGCATCCGCGCACCCTGGGCGTGCCAGATGGTGAGGAAGGCGCTGTCGACGGTGGCATGCAGCACGGTTTGAGCCAGTGTGCGCGGTGGGATATGCGACGCGGCGTGCAACCCGTCGTGCGCGCCGAGTGCCTGCGGTTCGAGCTGTGTGCTGGTCACGATCTGAGCCTAGGCGCACGGCGGAATGCCGTCGGAGCGGTGGCACGTGATGCACGCGCGGCGTAGCGTGGACGAAGGCGTGACACCCGACTGGGCCGCGTCACACGCCTACAGCGTGAGAGGAACCACGATGCCGACTGTCACTCGATTCCCCCAAGGAACGCCCATCTGGGTCGATCTGCAGAGCACCGATTCCGCGGCAGCCGCGGAGTTCTACTCCGCCCTACTCGGTTGGGAAGTGAACGAACCGGCACAAGCCGGCGGCTATCGGCTCGCGTATCGGGGTGGCATCCCCGTCTGTGCGATCGGCTCGTTGCCGGAGGCGCTGGCGCAGAAGGGCGCGGTTCCGGTCTGGACGACGTACCTCGCCGTCGACGACGCGGATGCGGCGACCGCTGCGGTCGGTGAAGCGGGCGGCACCGTGCTGCTTCCCCCAGGCGAGCTCGGAAACGGAGTGCGGCTTTCGATCGTCGAGGATCCCAGCGGAGCCGTCGTCGGCCTGTGGCAGGGTGCGGGGCAGCCTGCGTCGTGGTTGCGCGACGAGGAGGGTGCCGTCAGCTGGTTCGAGCTGCTGGCCGAGCACGCGGAGGAGTCGCTGCCGTTCTACCAGAGCGTGCTCGGCGCGTCCGTTTCGCGGGTCGAATCGGATGACGCGGAGAAGTCCGAACAGCTAAGCAACCCCGCCGAATCGGTCGAATGGGTTGATTCAGTTGATTCGGAGGACTCGGAGGGATTGGTTGATTCGGGCGAGGACGCCGGGTATCCGATGCTTGAGTTCGGCGGAGTGACGATCGCGGGCGTCGGCGCGTCGGATGTCGCTGACCTCCCCGCGCACTGGCGCGTGTATTTCGAGGTGGCGGACCTTGCCAGGTGCGTCGAACAGGTGGGCGAGTTGGGCGGTGCGGTGTTGGCGGAGATCGCATCAGCGGTGGGAGTGGGATCGTGGGCTGCGGTGGCCGACCCGCAAGGTGCGGTGTTCTCGCTGATTCAGCCTTCGGGCCTGGAAGCGGAAGCGGACCCTGCCGAGGCGAAAGCGGACAGCGCGCAGGCGGCCGCCACAGCAGAAGACCCGCGGGAGAAGGCAGCATGATGTTCCGCAAGCAAAGAATCTCGCGCATCGTGGCGCGGCCGGAGCCGATTCAAAGTTCGTTCGAGTAGTCTCGCACCGTGTTCACGCCAACCCAACTGCAGAACGATCCGCTCTTGGCCGGTGACGATGCGATCGTCGCCGATCTGGGGCTCACAATGCGATGGGCTGGACTCGGTTATGGTTTCGTGGGTGTGCTCGCGGCGTGGTTCGTCGCGGCAGCGGTGGGACTCGGTCGAGGTATTGCGACGCCGTACGGCTGGGCCGCCGGCCTGACAATCGTGATCATCGCTGTGGCCATCGGGTATTTCGCTTTCATCGACCGCAGCTATCGCAGTTCGGATGCGTATGTCGAATCTCGCAGTCAGCGCCGCCTCGCAGCTCTCGATAAGGGGACGGTCGTCGGGTTGCGCGGCGAACTCGGCAAATGGATCGGCGGTGCAATCGGAGCGCTCGTCGTCGTGACGTTCGTGGCGGCAGTCGTGGTGACGGCATCCGGGCCGGTCAGTCTCGCGTGGCCGTGGTTCTTCGTCGGCGCATCGCTACTGCTTGCCTATGCCTACGGCTTCTTCGCCCTGCACGTGCACCTGATCGAGCGTGCCCGCGATGCCGCTGCATCGGCCCCATCGCTGGTCGAGTAGCCCGCGAGCGTAACGAGCAGGCGTATCGCGACCTCGCTGAGCTGCCTCAAATGACCATATGACTTTGCCCTGTTAGACTCTTGAGGTTGCCGTAGAACGGCCGCGGATAAAGAGAGCCCAGGCGTCCCGCCCCGGGCACCGCGCAATGAGAGAAAAGGGGATCACATTTATGGCACTTGATGCAGATGTCAAGAAGGCGATCATCGAAGAGTACGCGACCCACCCCGGTGATACCGGATCCCCCGAAGTTCAGGTAGCGATCCTGACCAAGCGGATCAAGGATCTCACCGAGCACCTTAAAGAGCACAAGCACGACCACCACTCACGTCGTGGCCTGCTTCTGCTGGTCGGCCAGCGTCGCCGCCTGCTGGGTTACCTGCAGGAAATCGACATCAGCCGTTACCGCTCGTTGATCGAGCGACTCGGCCTCCGTCGATAGAAAGCTCTCCGCTGACAACGCGATCTTCTTGCAATCGGGCCGTCA
>DATCDQ010000020.1:0-99929 GCA_036510655.1 Microbacteriaceae bacterium
AGGCCGCGTTCCGCGTCCTCCCGGTAGAGCTGGCTCAGTAGCCGGCGGCGGTCCAGTTCGCTTCCGTCGAGCGAGATCTCACTGCCGCGCCGCACGATGGTCAGCCCGCTGCCGCTCAGGCGCGTGCGCGCCCTGGTCAGATCGGACTCGATCGTCGATTCGCTGAGGAATGCCGCATCCGCAGCCGCGTAGATGTCGAGCCGTTTCGGCTCGTCCAGTAGACGGCGCAGCAACTGTGACAAGCGTTCCGCCGGTGTCAGCGCGCCACCGTCGGCGACGCGTTCTCGTTCGAGAAATATCGCATACGCGTTTCGGTGGAGGCGATAGCCGCTGCTGGAGGACTCGATGATCTCCAGAGGGGCGGATGCCTCCTTCAACTCGCCGACATAGCTGCGGATGCTGCGCGGCGTGACACCGACCTGATCCGCCAATTCTGCTGCGGTGGTCCAGTCGCGGGCGTGCTCAAGTACATCGAGCATCTTCGCCTGCCTGCCCCGGATCACTTCCGCCTCCTTGCAGCCATGATCGTCGGTCGAACGCATCCATGGTGCGCGCTTGTAGTCAAGCATCCATCTGGCGAAGCTGCCAGGGGTTCCAGGGGGTCTTCCGGGGGAGCGGAAGAAAGCCTGCTGGCGCCGCGAGGCATTGTGGCCGACCATCGAGTAACGCTCGAGAACGGGCTCGGACGGGATTCAGTTGGAGGTAGAACCATGCGAATTCTTGTTGTCTGCGGGGCCGGCGCGTCAAGCACCTTCGTTGCCCTCTGGGTTCGCAGGGCCGCGGCAGCGCGCAGCGTTTCAGCGTCCGCGACGGCTTCGAGCACGGCCGAGCTGGACACGCGGGCGGTGAATGCCGACGTCGTGTTGGTCGGACCGCACCTTGCCGGCGAGTTCGATGCCCTCGCGTACCGCACCAGCCAGGCGGGCGCGGTCGCGGTTCTGCTGCCGGAACACGTTGTGACAACCCGTGACGGCGACGCTGCGCTCGACATCGCACTCGCTACAGCCACCGCATCCATCTGCTGACTTTCAATCGACATCCAGCCACCGACCTTCGCACCGGACCACTGAGGAGAACACCATGACAGAACGCACCATCCGGATCGGATCCAGCCACGGCTTGCACGCCCGGCCGGCCAAGCTGTTCGTGCAGGCGGTGTCCGCAGCAGGCATCCCTGTCACGATCGCAAAGGGCTCGGGCAAACCGGTCAGCGCGTCGAGCATTCTCGGGGTCATCTCGCTCGGGATCGATCACGGCGATTACGTCACCCTGAGTTCGGATGCCGACGGAGCGGATTCCGTGCTCGATGACCTCACGGAAGTGCTCGTCACGGATCACGACAATGTCTGAGCTCAGTACGGCTGAGCGGCCTCGTACAGCACGCATGCTGACCGGCTCCGGCATCGGGCAGGGCATTGCAATCGGCCAGGTGCTGCGCGCTGCCGATCCGCTGCCCGAGCCCGACGACGAACGCTCGAGCCGTGCGCCCGAGGAGGAACGCGCGCTGGTGCTCGCCGCGACCGCAGCGGTGGCTGCGACGCTGAACGAGCGCGCCGCACAGGTCTCCGGCGTCGCCACCGATGTGCTCGAGGCGCAGGCGATGATCGTCGAAGACGAGATGCTCGCGAGTGAAGTCGACACCCGCATCGGCGACGGCAAAACAGCCGAGCGTGCAGTCTTCGAGGCTTTCGCGGCATTCCGCGAGACGCTCACCGGCTTTGGTGGTTACATGGCAGAGCGTGCCGGCGACCTCGACGATCTTTCGCAACGGGTCGTGGCTGAGCTCATCGGAGTCGCCGCCCCAGGGCTGCCCAGCTCAGACACTCCGTTCGTGCTCGTCGCTCGCGACCTCGCCCCGGCGGAAACCGTACTGCTCGACCTCAGCAAGGTGCTGGCGGTGGTCACCACTGAGGGTGGGCCCACCTCGCACACGGCCATCCTCGCCCGCGAGAAGTCGATCGTCGCCATCGTCGCAGCGACCGGAGCCGATCGTCTCCGCACCGGGGATCAACTGATCGTGGATGCCGCATCCGGCATTGTTACGATCGCTCCGGATGCCGCGCAGCTCGCCGACGCGCAGCGCCGCATCGATCAGCGCGCAGCCCTGCTCGCCGCGCCTGCAGCCCCTGGCGTGCTGGCCGACGGCACGCCTGTTCCTCTGCTGGCCAACCTCGGCTCGGCAAATAGCGTCGACGCTGCGGTCGCGGCCGGCGCTGAGGGCGTCGGCCTGTTCCGCACCGAGTTTCTCTTCCTGGATGCGCGACTTGCACCGACGGTCGAAGAGCAGCAGGAGCATTACCGCAAGCTGCTGGCCGCGTTCGCAGGCAAGAAGGTCGTGGTGCGGGTGCTCGATGCGGGAGCGGACAAACCGCTCGAATTCCTGAACGACACGCACGAGGAGAACCCTGCCCTCGGAGTCCGCGGATTGCGGGCACTGCGGGACAACGAAGACATTCTGCGCGAGCAACTGACCGCGCTCGCGGCGGCAGATGCCGAGACGGACGCAGACCTGTGGGTGATGGCTCCGATGGTCGCAACCGTGGACGAGGCCTCGTACTTCACCGAACTCGCCCGCGAATACGGCATCAAGACGGCCGGCGTGATGATCGAGGTGCCCTCCGCCGCCCTGATCGCAGATCGCATCCTCGCCCACACCGACTTCGCCTCGATAGGCACGAACGACCTCACCCAGTACACGCTCGCCGCCGACCGCCTGCTCGGCTCGGTGGCGCACTATCAGGACCCTTGGCATCCGGCGGTCCTGCGCCTGATCAGCGAGGTCGGGGCGGCCGGCGAAGCCAGCGGCAAGCCCGTCGGCGTGTGCGGGGAGGCCGCGGCCGACCCGTTGCTGGCAGTCGTGCTCGTCGGCCTCGGTGTGAAGACACTGTCGATGTCACCGGCGGCGTTGGCGGATGTTCGCGCCTCACTCAAGCATTTCACCATCGAAGACGCGCGAGCGCTGGCGTCGGCGGCGCTTGCCGCCGACGGTGGCACCGAGGCTCGAGTTGCGGCTCAGGACCTCGCGGACCGATACACGACTCAACTCACGACACAGACCGCAACAACAATCACAACACACACCCCCAACACAGCACAGAATGGAGCAGTCTCATGACGACGACGTCAACCGTGAAACAGCCGGGAGGTGCCCGCGTCCGTGTTCAACGGTTCGGCACCTTCCTCAGCGGCATGGTCATGCCCAACATCCCAGCATTCATTGCGTGGGGGTTGATCACCGCGTTCTTCATAGCCACTGGCTGGTTGCCAAGCGGCATTCTCGGCGGCTTCGGCGATGTCAGCCAGATCGGCTGGCACGGTGCGGCCACAGTCTTGGCGCAGGACGCCAACGGCCACACGTTCACGCAGTACGTCGGGCTGGTCGGGCCGATGATCACCTACCTGCTGCCGCTGCTGATCGCCAACACCGGAGGCCGCATGATCTACGGCGTTCGCGGTGGCGTCGTCGCCACGATTGCGACCATGGGCGTGATCGTCGGCAGCGACATCCCGATGTTCATCGGCGCGATGATCCTCGGCCCGCTGAGCGCATGGCTGATGAAGAAGGTCGACGGTATCTGGGACGGCAAGATCAGGCCCGGATTCGAGATGCTCATCGACAACTTCTCGGCGGGTATTCTGGGTGGTCTCCTGTCGGTCGGTGCGTTCTTCGGGATCGCGCCACTGGTCGAGTGGATCAGCAGCCTTCTCGGCGGCGCAGTCAACTGGCTTGTCGCGCAGCACCTGCTGCCGCTTGCCAGCATCCTGATCGAGCCGGGCAAGGTGCTGTTCCTGAACAACGCAATCAACCACGGCGTGCTCACCCCGCTCGGCGTCGAACAGGCGCAGCAGACCGGAAAGTCGATCCTGTTCCTGCTCGAGGCGAACCCCGGCCCCGGCCTCGGCATCCTGATCGCGTACTCGCTGTTCGGCATCGGCATTGCCAAGGCGAGCGCACCCGGCGCCATCATCATCGAGTTCTTCGGTGGCATCCACGAGATCTACTTCCCGTTCGTGCTGATGAAGCCGATCCTGGTGCTGGCCGCGATCGGCGGCGGCATGACCGGTGTCGCGATCAACGCCGCATTCGCAACCGGCCTGCGTGCGCCGGCCTCGCCTGGAAGCATCATCGCGATTCTGATCCAGACGGCCCCGGGCAGTTACATCGGTGTGATCCTGTCGGTGATCGGAGCTGCAACCGTTTCGTGCCTCATCAGTTCGGTGATCTTGAGGGCTACCCGCAAGCGCGATCTGGCTAAGGGTGAGACCGGCGATCTGGCTGCTGCGGTGGCGCAAACTGAAGCCAACAAGGGCAAGAACAGCTCAGTACTGGGCGGCCTCGTGAACGAGGGACTGGTCGGCGAGGGCGATGCACAGGGCACGGGCACCAAGCGACTGATCCGCAACATCGTGTTCGCCTGCGATGCCGGGATGGGTTCGAGCGCGATGGGCGCATCCGTTCTTCGAAACAAGATCAAGAAGGCCGGAGTCGAGGGTGTGACCGTCACCAACAAGGCGATCGCTAATCTGGAAGACAACGTCGACCTGGTCATCACGCAGCGCGAGCTGACGGATCGGGCCCGCGCGAAGACGCCGTCGGCGCAGCATGTGTCGGTCGACAACTTCATGAACAGTCCGCGCTACGACGAGGTCGTCGAACTCGTCTCGGCAAAAGAGGAAGAGACAGCGGGATAACAATGACTGAGATTCTGAGTGAATCGAGTGTGGTGGCGGCGGGGTCCGCCACCACGCGGGACGACGCGATCCGCGAGGCGGGCCAGTTGCTCGTCGACGCGGGGGCGGTGCGCCCGGACTACCTCGATGCGATGCTGGCCCGCGAGGCCACCGTGTCGACCTACATGGGCAACTTCCTCGCGATCCCTCACGGCACGAACGACGCGAAGGACTCCATCGTCCGCTCGGCACTGTCGCTCGTGCGGTACGAGAACCCGATCGACTGGGGCGGGGAAGAGGTGCGGTTCGCGGTCGGCATCGCCGGGCTGAACAACGAGCACCTGGACATCCTGTCGAAGATCGCGATCGTGTTCTCCGACGAGGATGACGTGGCCCGACTGATCGATGCGCCAGACGCCGGCGCGTTGTATCGGCAACTCTCGGAGGTCAACGCAGAATGAAGGCCGTTCACTTCGGCGCCGGCAATATCGGTCGCGGGTTCGTCGGGTTGCTATTGCACGACTCGGGCTACGAGATCGTCTTCGCCGATGTGAACGCCGAGCTCATCGACACGCTCGCGGCAGCAGACAGCTATGTGGTGCGCTCGGTCGGCGAACGAACCAGCGAGCAGGTCGTGACGAACTTCCGGGCGATCAACAGCCAATCGGATGCCGACGCGCTGGTTGCGGAGATCGCGACCGCCGATGTTGTGACCACGGCGGTCGGCGTGCGCATCCTGCCGTTCGTCGCCCCGGCGATCGCGGCTGCGCTCGTGCGGCGCCCTGCGGATGCCCCACCGCTGGTCGTAATGGCCTGCGAGAACGCAGTCGGCGCGACCGACACGCTGGCGGCGGCCGTGCGCAGTGCGAGCACACCGGACGAGTGGGCGGCCATCGCCCCTCGTGCCGTGTTCGCGAACACGGCCGTCGACCGGATCGTGCCTGCCCAGCCGGCCGGCGGCGGCATCGACGTGATGGTCGAGGAGTTCTACGAATGGGTCGTCGACCGCACGCCGTTCGCCGGGCATCCGCCCGCCATCGAGGGTGTGACCTTCGTCGATGATCTCGTGCCATACGTCGAGCGCAAGCTGTACACGGTGAACACCGGGCATGCGACAGTGGCGTACACGGGCTTCCTGGCGGGTGCGCTGACGATCGCCGACGCGCTGGCGATCGACAGCGTACGGGATGTCGCATCCCGTGTTCTCAAGGAAACCTCGCTCGCCCTTGTGACCAAGCACGGCCTCGACTCCGCCGAGATGGCCGCATACAGGGAGAAGATCCTCGTTCGCTTCGAGAACGTGCATCTGCACGACGCCGTCGAACGCGTCGGGCGCGAGCCCTTGCGCAAACTTGGGCGCTACGACCGGTTCATCGGGCCCGCCGCCGAACTCTCGGAACACGGCTCGACACCGATCGCGCTGCTCGAAGCGATCGGCAGCGCGCTGCGCTTCGACGTGGCGGATGACCCGCAGAGCCAAGAACTCGGCGCGCTCCTGCGCACAAAGCCAGCCGCAGGGTTCGTGAGCGAGGTTACGGCGCTGGAGGCGGAGCATCCGCTGTTTGCACCGCTCGTCGCGGTGGTGGAGGCGGCCCAGGCTGCGCGCACCTGACCCCTTGCTGGTCGAGTAGGCCGCGACGACGGAGCTGCCGTATCGAGACCTCCGCGCACGCTCCCTGTTGTTCCATTTCCGGCGAGTGCGCCCATGTGGTTGCATGGGGCGCAGATTTTGCCGCCATAGCGATCGAATGGGCGCACTCGGCGAGGACTTGCGTGCTCAGCCGCGCGTGGACTACGCGCTCAGTAGCACGAGCTCCGAGAGCGGCAGGCGGGTGCGCGGCGCCGTCTCGCGCTCGCGTAGCGCTTCCGGCAATGCGTCTGCGGATGCCAGCACACCGATCGCTGCGACCGAGACCGGTTCGAAGCGCTCATCGATCGAGAACGCCTCGCGGAGGCCATCAGCGCTGAAGCCGCCCATCTGGTGCACGTGCAGACTGTCGTGGTGCGCCTGCACCGACAGGTGTGCGAGCGCCTGGCCAAGGTCGTACTTGGCCCACGGGCGGGGCTTGCCCTCGGCATCCGTCACCTCGGCGAGTCCGACGATCAAGGCGCCGGCGGATGTCGTCCACACCTGGTTGAAGCCCATCAGGTTTGCGACGATGCTGTCGAACGCACTGCTGCCGCGGCGGGCGACGATGAAGCGCGACGGCTGCGAGTTGCCCGCGGAAGGCGCCCAACGGGCAGCCTCGAGCGCGGCCAGCAGCTTCTTCTCGTCCAGCGGCGCTGACGCGTCGAACGAGCGTGGACTCCAGCGTTCGGCGAGCACCTCATCGATGGGCGTGCTGGTCTGCGCGGTCTTTGCCGGGGCGGCCGTGAGCTGGGTGGACGGAGCGATAGCGAGCGACATGCGCTGCCTCCTTGTTGGGTCGGAACTTTCTGGGCGGCGCCATTGCCACTACATGCAAACGCATGCAGGTTGAAAGTATTCCGACCTCAGGAACTCTTTTCGGGTTGTTTTGCGCAGAGGCAACGGCCATCAGGCGAAGTGGGCGCGCACCCTCGCCGCCATGTCTTCCGGTGACAGGTCGATCATCGCTTCGGCGTGGAGGCGTTCGAAGTAGGTGACGTCGCTGCGATACATGGGTTCGGCGTTGGAACGGCTGACGACTCGCAACAGCAACGAGTAGCGGTCGGACGGTGTGGGTCCGCCGCCGTAGATCGCCCAGTTGAACGCGGTGAGGTTCAAGGTGTAGTACGTCTGGAACACGCGGGATAACACGAATCCGAGGTCGGCGCAGTCGTCAATGGTGAGATCGGTGATGTCGTGGGCGCCGTCGACGACAGCCCAGACTTCGTGGAAGCCGATGGGCGCCCACGGCGTCAAGACCGAGACTCTGCCTTGCCGACCGACCCAACGATCGCTGCCTTCCTCTTGCGCGAGGAGGGAATCCCAGTACGACTCGGTGCCGTTCCACGCCTCGGAGAGCTGAACCAGGTTGCGCTGGGTGGTGGTACCGACGTCATCGTGGGCCGACTGACCATGCGGGTGGATCAACGAGCTGCCGGCTGGCGGCAGATAGTTTGCGTTGACCGACGACCACATGGGTCGCAGCCCGTGCACACCCTTCGTGTAGACCGTGAAGGCTTCCAGCAGGTCACCGACGCGCTGCGGCGTCAGTTCGGGTAGATCGAGGAAGTGCGACTGCGTGTCGTAGAGGCCGACGGATGAAAACTCCGAGTACGCCATCACGTTGGGGACGACCACGGCCGAACCACGCCGGATCCTGCCTTCGTCGGTGATCGACCGGTCGAACCTGCCGGTTGCCGTCTCGATCCTGTCATTACAGAACGGGCAGAACGCCGGCTTGGCGGTCAGTTCTGACAGGTCCGGACGTGACTCCGGCGCAAGCTTTGTGCCGGTGATGATCCGAGAGGTGTGCCCGGTGAGCGGATCCACACGCACCGTGAGCGGGACCTCGATCGTGGATTCCGGGTTGGTCAACTCCGGCACCCGGGCGACGATGTCATGCTGAACGAACGTAATGGCAGCCATACGCACAGCCTACAAAGTCACGTCAATGCCGTAGGCACTGCCGCCGACTACACGCTGAGTTCGCGCTGAATTGCGGCGACGAACGCGTCGATGTCTGCCTCCGTGGTGTCCCAGGAGCACATCCAGCGCACCTCGTTTCGCGCGGCATCCCAGTCGTAGAAGCGGAAGCTCTCGCGCAGCGTGTCTGCGACACCGGTCGGCAGGGTGGCGAAGACGCCGTTGGCCTGTGTCGGCTGGCTGAAGCCGAGGCCGGCGACCGATCCTGATGCGACGGATGCCTCGAGCGCGCCTCTCAGGCGGCTTGCCATCGCGTTCGCATGCTGTGCGCTGCGCAACCACAGGTCGCCCTCGAGCAGGGCGATCAGTTGCGCAGAAACGAAGCGCATTTTCGATGCCAGCTGCATGTTGAGCTTGCGCAGATAGGGCAGGCCGACCGCAGCATCCGGGTTCACAATGACGACCGCTTCGCCGAAGAGCAGCCCGTTCTTGGTACCGCCGAAGCTGAGAACGTCGACGCCGGCATCCGTTGTGAACGCGCGCAGGGGAACGCCCAGGGTGGCGGCCGCATTGGCGATGCGCGAACCGTCGACGTGCAGTTTCATGCCGAGTGAGTGGGCGTGATCGGCGATCGTGCGGATCTCGTCTGCTGTGTAGCACGTGCCGAGCTCGGTGGTCTGCGTGATCGACACGGCGAGCGGCTGTGCACGGTGCTCATCGCCCCAGCCCCAGGCCTGCCGGTCGATCAGCTCGGGAGTGAGCTTGCCGTCCGGGGCATCGACCGTGAGCAGTTTGAGCCCGCCGACCCGCTCGGGCGCGGCGTTCTCATCCGTGTTGATGTGTGCCGTGGACGCACACACGACGGCGCCCCAGCGCGGCAGCATCGACTGCAGGCCAACCACGTTGGCGCCGGTGCCGTTGAACACCGGGTACGCCTGAACGCCCTCGCCGAAGTGCTGCGCGAACACCTGCTGCAGGTGCTGCGTGTAGACATCCTCGCCGTATGCGATCTGATGTCCGCCGTTCGCAGCTGCGATCGCCGCCAGAATCTCTGGGTGCGCACCCGCGTAGTTGTCCGAGGCGAAGCCGCGATATTCGATGTCATGGAGTGTTTCGGTCACGCTGTCTATCTTTGCGCACTGCGGATGCTCGTGAACGCGGATGCTCGCGCCTCGCACCCGGCCCCGAACCCCTGGCCATGGACCCCAGGCGCTTGAACGCCCTAGGCTGCTTACGTTCTCGCACCAGCGTGCGGATCGGATCGGGGCACCATGACCAAGAACCGGCTTGAAGCATTCAGCGACGGCGTGCTTGCCATCATCATCACGATCATGGTCTTGGAGTTGCGCACGCCACACGAAGCGACCTGGCAGGCGCTGTCGCAGAGCCTGCCAACGCTCCTGAGCTACCTGCTCAGCTTCGTCTACATCGGCATCTATTGGAACAACCATCACCACATGATGCAGCTGGTCAGTTCGGTGAACGGAGCGGTGCTCTGGGCCAATCTGCACCTGTTGTTCTGGCTCTCGCTCGTGCCGTTCAGCACCCGGTGGATGGATGAAACGAGTTATGCGCAGGTGCCCGTCGTCGTGTACGGCATCAATCTGCTGTGCCCGGCAATCGCCTACTTCATACTCCAACGCACCCTGATTCGACTGCAGGGCAAGAGCGGCGCGCTCGCCGAAGCCCTGGGTCGCGATTGGAAGGGCAAACTTTCGCCCGTGATCTACTTGCTCGGCATCGGTGCCGCGCTGCTCGGCATTCCCGCGCTTGCACTGGTCTCATACAGCGTGGTGGCGCTGATCTGGCTGGTACCCGATCGCAGAACCGAACGCTACCTGGCCAGGCACGACCCGTCGTCCTCCGCTCCACCGGATGCCTAACGATCTCGCACGATCAGGTCGAGTGCGCCCGTGTGGTCGCTGCGGCTACTCGCCAAGCCCTCGGAACGACCGCCCGGGCGCACTCGGCGCAAGTTCACTGGAGCTAGCCCTTCAGCGCCTCCTTGATCGAGATCTTCGCACCGGTGCGCAGCAGCGAGTTCTCGTAGATGCGCGAGCCGACGAGGATCGCCAGCGCGGTCGTACCGGCCAGGATCAGCAGCGAAACGATCGGCTCCCACCACTGCGCGGTACCCAGGAACAGGCGCATCGGCATCCCGACCGGAGCGGAGAACGGCACGTAGGACATTACCGCGAGCACCGTCGGGTTGTTGTTGAACACCAGCACCAGAATGTATGGCAACAGCACGATCATCATGACCGGCGCGGTGGCGCTGCCGACGTCCTCCTGCCGTGACACGAGCGCGGCGGTGCCGGAATACAGCGAGGCGATCATCACGAAACCGACGATGAAGAACACGACGAACCAGATCACGCTGGGCCCGACGCTGGCCAGCAGCACGTGTTGCCCGGTTGCGAGGAGCCCGCCGCTGGCGAGCAGCGCGATGATCGCGATCTGCGCGAATGCCAGGATGCTGTTGCCCAGCACCTTGCCCGCCATCAGCGTGCGTGCGCTGATCGTCGACAGCAAGACTTCGACAACCCGCGTCTGCTTCTCTTCGACGACGCTCTGCGCGATCGTCTGCCCGAATGTCATCGCCGACATGAAGAACACGAGGCCGAACGCGAGGGCAACGAAGTACACCAGGAGTGGGTTCTGGGCGGATGTCTTCAGCAGCGTCACCGGCGGGGCGACGCTGAGCGACTGGATCACGCCCGCTGGCGGCGAATCGAGCGCGATCACTTTGATGCCGGTGACCTTGTTCGTGGAGTCGGGCACGATCGCCGCGTTGACGGAGCCGTCGCGAACCAGCTTTTCGGCGGCCGCGACGCTGTCGGCCGACACAGCTTTCAGGCCGTGAGCGTGGTCGACGATCGCAGCCGCGCTGCCCACGACGGCCACCTTGCTCGACTGGTCGATGCCCCCGACGAGCCCGCCGACCAGCACGGATGCGAGCACCGCGAGCAGCAGGATCCCGGTCGAGATCAGGAATGCCTTGCTGCGTAGTCGCGACATGATCTCGCGTTCTGCAACCAGCCACAGGGCGCCTCGCGGCCCGCCCGCACCGGGGCTGCGACCTCCGGATGTCGATTCCCGGCCGGCAGCGGCCGCTGCGGTTGTCGAGGTGGTGCTCATTTGATGACCTCCCGAAAGATCTGGGCGAGCGATGGGCTGTGCGGCGAGAAACTCGTGACCGGCCCGCGGCCGATGGCTTCGTGGAGAACGCGTTGAGCGGCATCCGGGGTCGCGTCGAAGAGGGCGTACCCACCGTCGAAGTCGACGACGGTGATGTCCGGCTCGTCACGGAGCCAGCCCGCGTCGCCGGCCAGCTGCACCTCGAAGCGTGGCGCGGAGTGCTCCGCGCGTAGCTTCTCATGTGAGCCGGCTGCCCGGATGGCCCCATTGGCGATGATCACGAGGTCGTCGCAGAGCCGCTCGACGATGTCGAGCTGATGCGACGAAAACAGCACAGGCATGCCGCGTGCTGCATACTCTTTGAGCACGGTCTGCACGGTCTCGACCGCGATCGGATCCAGGCCGGAGAACGGTTCGTCAAGCACGAGCACTTCGGGGTCGTGCACGAGTGCCGCGGCAATCTGAGCGCGCTGCTGGTTGCCGAGCGAGAGTCGCTCGACAGGATCGCCGACTCGTTCGCCGAGGCCGAGCCGCTCGAGCAGTGTTTGCATATTGCGCTTCGCAGTGGCGGGCCCGAGCCCGTGCAGGCGAGCCAGATAGACGATCTGCTCACCGACCTTCATCTTCGGGTACAGTCCCCGCTCCTCCGGCATGTAGCCGAACCGGCGGCGGTCTGACGCACCGATGTGCATGCCGTTCAGACTCACCGTGCCGCTGTCCGAGGCCAACACCCCGAGGATGATGCGCATCGTCGTCGTCTTCCCAGCCCCGTTTGCACCGACGAACCCGGTCATCCGCCCGGGCAGCACGTCGAAGCTGATGTCTGTGAGCACCTTCCGGCCGGAGAATGATCGGTTGACGTCATGGAGTTCGAGCACTGGGCCTCGCTTTCGTTAGGTCAACGGTAGGGGCATAGCGCAGCGAGCGCATCCTCGAGCTGTGGAGTCAGACAGGCTCCTGCTCGAAGGAGATCATGCTATTCGGCCGCGCTAGACGACCAACCAGAGCAGCAATACCAGGAGGACACCCATGACCGAGATGATCGTCTCCATGATCGACCAGGTCTTGATCGTCTGGCCGACTGTCAACCCGAAATATTCCTTGACCAGCCAGAAACCCGCGTCGTTAACGTGTGAGAAGAACAGCGATCCCGCTCCGATCGACAGCACGAGAAGAGCCAACTGCGCCGGCGAAAGTCCTGTCGCGAGCGGTGCAACGATGCCGGCCGCGGTTACCGTCGCCACGGTCGCGGAACCCGTTGCCAACCGGATGAGCACGGCGACGATCCACCCCAAGAGAACGATCGAGATGTTCGCCGCAATGGCAATCTTGGCGATCGTGGTGCCGGTTCCGCCGTCGACGAGCACCTGCTTGAACCCGCCGCCAGCACCGACGATCAGCATCACGCCGACGATCGGAAGCAGGCTCTGGCCGATCTTGGTGCCGAGCTTGGCAAGTGAGAAACCGACGGATGTGCCGAACGTGACCATCGCCAGCAGCACAGCGATGAGCAGTGCCGTCACGGGGTCGCCGATGAAGTCGAGCACATGACGGGTCGGCGAGGTTGCGGGCATCCAGATGTCGGCTGCTGCCTTCGCCAGCATGAGAACAACCGGCGACAGAATGGTGATGAGCGTCCAGGCGAAGGTCGGCATGCGTCTGGCATCAGGATCCTGCGCACGGGTCGCCACAGTGGTCGGCGCGGCGGCAGTCCCGGCCCCGTTGCCGGTGCCCGACCCGTTTCTCGGTGTCGCCTCGGCACTTGAGGTCGCTCCGTTCGGCGTGGTCAGTGCGAGCGCGGCACCCGCGGCGCCGATCGGCACCATACGCGCAGCGAGTCGGCCGAACAGCGGCCCGGCCACGATCACGGTGGGGATCGCGATCAACAGACCGAACGCGAGCGTGATGCCGACGTTCGCCTTGAGAATGCCGATCGCGGCAAGCGGCCCCGGGTGCGGCGGAATGAAGCCGTGCAGCACGGATAGTCCGGCCAGCGCGGGGATGCCGAGGCGCATCGCCGGGGCCTTCGAGCGGTGCACGGCGAGCATCACGACCGGGATCAGCAGAACCAGACCGATCTCGAAGAACATCGGAATGCCGATGATTCCGGCGATCAGCGCCATCTTCCAGGGGAGAGTTGCCGGTCGTCCGCGCAAGATCGTGTCGACCACGCGGTCGGCTCCCCCGGAGTCAGCGAGGAGTTTGCCGAGCATGGCGCCGAGGGCGATCAACACGCCGACATAGCCGAGAACACCGCCCACACCCAGTTCATACGACGCTGTCACTTTGTCGACCGAGATCCCGGAAGCGAGTCCGACGAACAGTGCTGCGATCGTCAACGAGAGGAACGCGTGCATCTTCACGGCCACGATCAGCACAACGACGATGGCGATGCCGATCGCCGCGACGATGAGCACCAGGGTGTCGTGTCCGGTCCACGGCTGATGCGCCGCGTCCGATCCAGCGGCCGCGCTGACGGATGTAACGGCTGTTCCGAGCTGTTGAAGGATTGTCATCGATCACTCCTGTTCCTCTTGATGTTCATCGCACGAGCTGCAGTCGCGCGATGATCGTGTTCGCAATTTCCTCTGGCCCGGGGCCGATGTGCACGCGGATGCTCGGCTCGTCATCTCCGGGTTCCTCAAGGTCGGCGAATTGGCTGGCGAGCAGGCGAGGCGGCATGAAGTGGCCGTGCCGGGCGGCAAGACGTTCGGCGATCAGCTTCATCTCACCCCGCAGATAGACGAACTCGATGCCTTTGCTCCCACGGTTGATGAGATCGCGATACGACCGTTTCAACGCGGAGCAGGTGATCACCCCATTCGTGCCGTCGGCAAGGAGCTGCTCGCACCACTCGGCGACTTTTTCGAGCCAGGGCCACCGGTCTTCATCGTTCAGCGGATGCCCGGATGCCATCTTCGCGATATTCGCCGCCGGGTGGAGACTGTCGCCCTCTTCGAATGCCCAGCCGAGCCGGTCGGCGAGCAGCGTTCCCACGCTGGTCTTGCCGCACCCGGAGACACCCATCAGCACGAGCACAACGGGGCTCTGCAAGCGAATGGCATCATCAGGCGACGGCACGCTCCCCATACTGCCCCCATTGGGGGGTCACGGACAAGCTTCTAATATCCACAGGGTTTCGCTATCCGCAGGCTGTGGCGACTGTCGAATCGGGCCATCGCCACGCGCATGCCGTACCACCCCGGCGAGTCAGTGTCAGGATGGAGAGTGAAGGTTATGGAGGCAGGTACATGACGGTAGCCGTTGTCGGGGGAACAGGAACGATCGGGAGCGGGATCGTCGAGAGCCTGCGTGCGCGCAATATCGATGTGCGCGTCCTGAGCCGCAAGTCGCCCGACTACCCGGTCGATCTGCGGTCCGGCGCCGGTCTCGCTGCTGCATTGAACGGTTGCGATACCGTCGTCGATGCGAGCAATGGCGCCGCATCGACGCTGGTCGACGGATCGCGCCGGCTGCTGGCAGCGGAGGAGGCCGCGAGTGTCGGCCATCATGTGGCTATTTCGATCGTCGGCTGCGACCTCGCACCGATGAGCTACTACGGCATCAAAGTGCGACAGGAGCAAGTCGTCGAAGCTGGCGCCGTGCCATGGACCATTGTGCGGGCGACCCAGTTCCACACCCTGTTCCAGGCCATGTTCGCGAGCGCAGCACGGGCTGGGATCACGCCGAAAGTGCGGGCCATGGTGCAACCGGTCGACGTCGGCGACGTTGCAGCGTTCGTGGCTGAGGTCGCATCCGGTTCCCCGCGTCACGCCCGTGTGCAGATCGCGGGTCCGGAGATCATGGACGCGCGCGACCTCGCCAGCTCATGGCGTAGTGCGACGCACTCTCGCGCGATCTTTCTCCCGCTTCGGGTGCCCGGCAAGCTGGGTCGCGCCCTGCGCGATGGCGCGCTGACCACCGACGATCCGGATGCGCGTGGCACCATCCGCTTCGCCGATTGGCTCGAGACCCGCGCTTCCTGAAGGCGCCCGCTCGCATCATCCTCATCCGGGCAACGGCCTCACTAAATACTGTTCGAAGACTCGGCGGTGTCGGCAACGGATGGTGCGAGCAGAATTCGTTTGCGGATGAGGCCGAATACGAGCACGCCGACATCCAGCCCGAAGACGAATTGCAGTGCGTACGCCCAGAGGAGCACGACGACTGTGCGGCGCAACCCCACGCTTTTCATACGCCCGGTACAGCAGAGCCCCGCGACCGCAACAAGGGTCAGCGTCCGCCTGATTGCCGGTGCAGCGCCGAGTCGGTGATGCGTAGAGTATGAACGTTCGGCACCTGGACATCGTGTTTATAGCGAGTAGTGCGCTTGGATTGCGACACCGCAGAAGGCGGCACGAAAGGGCAAGGTCTGCGCATGCGTGGTGGGTTGTCTCGGGTCTCCTGGCTGCCCATAGGTGCTGCCCTGCTCACTCTGGGTGGCGCGTTGGCGTTCACGATCGGGCAGTACGGCTATCACCGCGATGAGTTGTATTTTCGGATGCTGCCACTGCAATGGGGCTACACAGATCAGCCTCCGCTGACGCCATTCATTGCGCATCTGATGTCGGCGCTCGCGGATCAGGTGTGGGCGCTGCGGATTCCGGCATTGATCTTCGCGCTGGTGTCAACGGTGATCGTCGCACTCATCGCACGCGAGGTAGGCGGAGGCGCAGGCGCGCAGGCGCTTGCCGCGTGGGGGTACGCGTTCGGTGCGATGACCCTGGTCGGAGGCCACGTTTTGCTCACGGCGAGCTTCGATTTGATGGTGTGGCCGGCGGTAATGCTGGCGATCATCCGTGCGCAACTGCGGGGAAGACCCATCTGGTGGTTGGTCGCGGGGGCGATAGCCGGTGTCAGCATGTACAACAAACTCCTGATTGCCTTCCTGCTGGTCGCATTGCTCGTCGGCATTGTCGCCGTGGGGCCGCGCTCGTTATTCCGGTCGCCCTGGTTGTATGGCGCGGTCGCGGTGATGCTTGTCGTGGGATCGCCGAATCTGATCTATCAAGCGGTTAATGGCTGGCCGCAACTGTCGGTGGGTGCAGCTCTGGCGTCGGACAATGGTGGAAACGTGCGTGCCCTCCTCGTCCCATACCTTGCGCTTCTGTTGGGTCCGACCCTGGTACCGTTCTGGATCGCCGGCCTTGTGGCCCTGTTCCGGCGGCCGGGTTGGCGCGCCATCCGCTTTATCGGAATCGCGTTCCCTGTCCTCGTGCTGCTGGTCTTCATCGCGGGGAGCCAGTTCTATTACCCGTTCGGCTTGGAGTCGGTCGTCTTCGCCGTCGGCTGTGTGCCTGCCGCAGAATTCGCCCGGCGTTCCCGGGTGCGAGCCACAAGCGTCGTGGTAGCGGTTGCACTCAACGCGGCCGTCGTCGCGGTGATCTCATTGCCGCTCGTCCCCGTCACACTGTTAGGCCAGACGCCGATCCCGGCTCTCAATCAAACGCAGCGCGATCAAGTGGGATGGCCCAGGTACGCGCAGCAAGTCGATGCGGTTGCCCGCTCGACTGTGCGAGGCGAGGTTGTCGTGCTCGCCAGCAACTATGGCGAAGCTGGTGCCCTCGACCGGTACGGGAGCCGCGGCCAACCGCCGATCTACAGCGCCCATAACGCACTCTGGAACCTCGGGCCACCTCCGGAGACGACGAGGACCGTCGTGGTCGTCGGCGCGCAATACGACTCGGTGAAAGGGTTCTTCATCACGTGTACGGTGCGAGGTCACCTCGACAACGGCGTGGGCGTGGAGAACGAAGAGCAGGGCCAGCCGGTCGCGGTCTGCACCGGCTCGACACTGAGCTGGAGCGTGCTCTGGCCCCGGCTCCGACACCTGGGCTGAGCCCCACCACTCTCAGGTTCAGCGCAGGTTTCGCGCACCTTTTGTCCAGAAATCGCCGGTAGCGTGGCGAACCTTGCCATGGATGGCGGGGTCAAAGCCGTGTTCGCGCACGTTTTCGCCCGTGCGTCCCACCTGTGGGACGGCATCCGACACCGACTGTCAGCAAGCCCTCGATCGTCGAGACCGCCCGGCGGCCTCGATCCTGTTCGTGTCGGCACCGGCCGACTCATCAATCGCACTCACGTGCGTGCCGTGAGCCGCCCTATGCCCCAGCGTCGGCGAGGGAGCCAGCCTGCACAGGTCGCGCCCGAACGCGAGCCTGTTCCATCCGCGCACCACCGGCGGACGGCGACACGCAGGGCAACCGCACACATTGGACCCTAGTGACCTTACGTTCGATCCTGAATCCCGCACGCCTGAACCCGATCCGCCTCTTCGGCAGCAGTCTTTTTTCCAATCGCAGTGACATCATCGGCACCTTCGTCGGTGTCTTCATGACCGGGGCCCTTTTGCTCCCGGTTGCCATCCAGCAGAGCGCCCAACAAGCAGAGCAAGAGAGCGCGCAGGTGAAGGCGACAACGCAACTGCGCGAATCGACCGGCTTGCATCACGAACAATTGAAGGTTTACGCAGACCAGGTGCAGCAACGCATCGATGATGCTGCAGTGAAGGCGTTGGCGCAGGGCAAGACGGTGGCCCAACAGGTTCAGGGCAAGACGGATCTTGCTCCGCTCACCACCGCGATTACCGCGCTGAGCGACTACGATTCCCTGGCACAGGGCACGGTGCTTCGCCGAACGGATGCTGTGAAGAACGCAATTCAGACCACCTCGGCCGCGGCCGCAGAGCACGATCGGGTGGCTGCCGCGCAGGCCGCTGCGGCGCTCGCAGCCGCGAACACTCCCGAAGGGGCCCGCGCGACTGCGGCCAGTCTCGCAGCGAGCACCTACGGGTGGGGAGCAGACCAGTTCCAGTGCCTCAGCAGCCTGTGGCAGAAGGAATCCGGTTGGTCTTATAGTGCATCGAACGGCTCGAGCGGAGCCGCCGGCATCCCGCAAGCCCTGCCCGGATCCAAGATGGCGACGGCCGGCGCCGACTGGGCAAGCAACGCCACCACTCAGATCAAGTGGGGTTTGGCATACATCGCCCGCGGTTATGGCACGCCGTGCTCGGCGTGGTCACACTCGCAGGCGATGAACTGGTACTGATCGGCCACACGCCGCCCGGTTCGCGCCTACTGGTTTTCGGCGAGCGTGATCGTGCGGCCATTGACGGATGCCGCATCCTGCGACCAGAGATCGACAACGGATGCCGCGAGCGTCTCTTCGAGACCGGCCAGCGCCTTCACGCGGAAGATCACCGCGGCTGCGGTCGGCTCGGTCCCAGAGCTTGCCTGACTGGGCCCTGAGCTTGCCGCCTTCCGGAACCCTTGCGCGATGGCCAGCGTCCATGCCTCTGCTGCTGCTTTGAGAGCGACATAGTTAGCACCGCCGGCCGTTGGGTGCTCAACCGACGTGGATGACACGATGGCCAGGCGCCCGGCCGGGGAGGCAACGAGATCGTCGTAGAACGTGCGACTGATGTTGCGCAATGACGTCAGCGAGCCTTCCAGAAAGCGCCAATCTTCGTCACTCTGGCCGGTCAGACCGCCGCCGCCGCGCCATCCACCAACGAGGTTTATGAGACCGTCGACTGGTCCGAACTTGAGGTGGATGCGCATCGCCAACTCCGCCACAGCGGAGGCGTTGGTCAGATCGCAGACGCGCGTGTCGGCATCCGGAACCTGCTCGACGAGCGCGTCGAGACGTTCTTGGCTGCGCGCGACCGCCAGCACGCGCGCCCCCGCAACGGACAGCGCGTGTGCCATGGCGATGCCGGACGCGCCGGACGCACCGGCGATGAGCACGGTGCGTCCGGCGACGTTGTTGGTCGAGTAGCGAGCGCCAGCGAGTGTATCGAGACCCGGCGACGCGGCCTCGGTACGCTCGTTCCTCGCTACTCGACCAGCGGAGTCGGTGTCAGCCATTTGCGGTGATACCTGCGGTCGACTCGATCACGGTGCCCATCTTCTTGGCGAGTGCCTCATAGAACATCGAGAGCGGGAACTCGTCGTCCAGCACTGCGTCGGTGTAGCCCTTCGGCGGACCGGCGAGGATCTCGTCTGGCAGCCCGCGCGCCCACAGCGACGCCGGGTTCGGCGACAGCACGCCAGACACCAGCTCGTAGGCTGCAAGCCAGTGCGCCGTCTTCGGCCGGTCGATCGAACGCCAGTACAGCTCGTTGATCGCGTCGCTCAGGGCGACGACGACGTCGGCGACCTCGTCCCAGTCGATGGCGAGCCGCGTGTCCGTCCAATGCAACACGTCGTGCTGGTGCAGCCACGCGAACAGCAGCTGCCCGCCCAGCCCGTCGTAGTTGCGCACCCGACTGCCGGTGAGCGGGAAGCGGAAGATCCGATCGAACAGGATCGTGTACTGCACGAGCTTCGCGTGTTCGAGGATGTCTTTGCCCGACCCGGTCAGTTCGGCCTCCGGCCCTTCGACCAGCTCAGGGACCGACAGGGCGCGCTCCAGTTTCACTGACTCGCGGAAGGCCGTGAGGTCGCAGCGCAGTTCTTCGAGCGAATACAGGAAGAACGGCATCCGCTGCTTGATCATGAACGGGTCGAACGGCAGATCGCCGCGCATGTGCGTGCGGTCGTGGATGAGATCCCACATGACGAAGGTCTCCTCCGTCAGCGTCTGGTCGTCCAGCAGTCGGGTGGCGCCTTCTGGCAACTCGAGCTTGGTGATCTCGGATGCCGCGCGCACCACCCGGCGATACCGTGCGGCTTCGCGATCCTGGAAGATTGCGCCCCACGTGAACGTCGGAATTTCGCGCATTGCCACCGTTTCCGGGAACAGCACGGCGGAGTTGGTGTCGTAGCCGGGGGTGAAGTCCAGGAACCGGATCGGCATGAACAGCTTGTTGCCGTAATCGCCGGCCTCCAGCGCAGCCATGAATTCCGGCCAGATCACCTCGATCAGCACGGCCTCGACGTGTCGATTGGTCGACCCGTTCTGCGTGTACATCGGGAACACGACCAGGTGGCGCAGGCCGTCCACACGGTGCTGCTGAGGCTGGAACGCATTCAGCGCGTCGAGAAAGTCCGGTTCGGCGAAGTCGCTGTCGACCCAGCGCGTGAAGTCCGCGCGCACGGCGTCCAAGTAGGCGGCGTCGTACGGGAACAGTGGAGCCAGCTCTGCGATCGACGCGACGATCGTCTCAACCGCAACCCGCGCATCCGCGTGTCGCGTCGCGTCCGGAATCGAGCCGTCCTTGATCTGATCGGCCTGAAGCGCGATCGCCGCTTCTTTCAGGGCGAGCCAGGCGGGATGAGTGGCGACATCCGCTTCAAGGGAACGCGACGTCAGGCGGTCTTCGACAACCTCGGGCTCTCCGACAATGGTGTCTGCACTGAACTGTGAGACGAATTGAGACATGGCGAACCTCCCGTCGTGATCCGGCCGCGGACGCGGACGTATGGCGCTGAAACTGCGCTGTTTCAAGCCTATCCGCCGGATCGGGGCGTTTTCTTGCCCGCTGCGGTGATCCGTTGCGCGCCGACGCACTGCCACGCAGTTCCGTGGCGCAGGTTTGGTGGCGGCGTGCCGCAGGTTTGGGAGCAATAGGCTCGCTGCATGGCAACCGCAGACGATGTGAAGGCGGCGCTCGCCGAGGCCGCCGACCCCGATGACGCCGTCTTCCTGCAACGATTCTTCAAGGCCGGGCCCGGTCAGTACGGCGAGGGCGACGTGTTCATCGGGGTGCGCGTGCCGAAAACCCGTGCCGTGGTCAAGCAGCTCGCCGACCTGCCCCTCGAAGAGATCGACGTGTTGATCAACAGCGAGGTGCACGAGCACCGGTTGGCCGCGCTGGTCATCCTGAACACGGAGTTCGCGCGCGCGAGTGCGACGCGGCGGCGGGACGAGGGTCAACTCGAACGCCTCGCCGCCTATTATCTTGCCGCGGTGCGCCGCGGCCGGGTCAACAACTGGGATCTCGTCGACGCCTCGGCCGAATTCATCCTCGGCGAGTACCTGCTCGACCGGCCGCGCATGATCCTGATCGAGCTGGCCGAGAGCGACAATCTGTGGTGGCGCCGCGCCGCCGTGCTGTCGTCGTTCGCGTTCATCAAGCACGGTGACGCATCCACAACGCTCGAGCTGGCCGCACTACTGCTGAACGATCGCGAGGATCTGATGCACAAGGCAGTCGGCTGGATGCTCCGCGAAATCGGCAAACGCGTCGATCGGGCCCTGCTCACCGACTTTCTCGACGCGCATGCAGCACAGATGCCGCGCACGATGCTCTCATATGCGACCGAGCACCTGGATGCCGCAGTCCGGGCGGAGTATCGCGCACTCCGGTGAGGTGCCTACTCGTTGGTCGAGGAGGCCGCTCGCGGCCGTCTCGAGACCACTTGCCCGCACGGGGCATCCAGCGAATGTTGGGATGATTGAGGGATGAGCCGAACCGTACGCGGAGCCCGCGTCTTGATCACAGGAGCCGCCAGTGGCATGGGGCGCCTCTATGCCGAGCGCGCCGTGCTCGAGGGCGCCCGTGCCGTCGTTCTCTGGGACAAGAACGGCAGGGCACTCGGCGCTGCCGCAGATGAGCTCACTGCGCTCGCATCGCCGGGCACCTCAGTGCACGCCTTCACCGTCGACATCGCCGAACTCGGTGCAATCGCGCAGACCGCACAGAAGGTGCGCAAGGTCGCAGGTAACCCCGACGTGCTGATCAACAATGCCGGCATCGTTCGCAGCGCATTCTTCTGGGAGCACGACAGCGGAGATGACACGCGGGCGACGATGCAGATCAATGCGTTGGCGCCGATGTACATCACGCGCGAATTCTTGCCCGGCATGATCGACAACCCGTATCGCGCGGCGCGGATCGTGAATGTCGCCTCTGCGGCCGGTCTCGTCGCGAATCCGCGGATGAGCGTCTATGCCGCGTCCAAGTGGGCGTTGATCGGCTGGAGCGAGTCTCTGCGGATCGAGCTCGAACAGCAGGATCACGGCAACGTCAAGGTGACGACGGTGGCTCCGACGTTCGTCGCGACCGGCATGTTCGACGGGGCACGCGGGCCGCTGCTCGCTCCGATCATGACCCCCGAGTACGTCGTCGACAGGGTCTGGCGGGCGATGCTCGCCGGCAAGCCGATGCTGATGCTGCCCGGATCTGTCGCGCTCGCGAAGCTGCTCAAGGGTGTCTTGCCGACGCGCGCCTGGGACGCCGTAGCCGAGCGCATGGGCATCTACAACACCATGAATGACTTCACCGGCCGTTGACGAGCAACCCGCCGGACGAGTCGTGTTGAGGAGGTCGCGCGCGGCCGTCTCGAAAGGCAGTCTGGGCCTGTTTGCCGGTCGGGTAGCCCGTGAGCACGGCGAGCAGACGTAGCGCCACCCCGCCCGTTCGCTGAGCGGAGTCGAAGCGCCACCCTGCACCGCATTCAGGTTAGGTTGGGGTTCGGAGACGCCGACATCGCTGTTTTGGGCGTCCTGTCCTGAATGCGGTCGCGCCGTCGGTGACCGCCGGCGCGCATGAGCGGCGCGCCCCTGCACCGGTCGCCGTGCGGAGTCTGCGCGTTACCTGTTTCGGTCGCTGAGCGGAGTCGAAGCGCCACCCTGCACCGGGTTCGAGCGTGTCTGGTCTCCTCCTCCACAGGTCGTGTTTCCGGTCCGGTTTCCACAGCAAAAATAGTTCAGAAACTTTATCTGATCTGGCCTATTTCCGGGGTCGGAATGTCGGTGGTCACTGAGACGATAGAAGCATGAACCACCCGTTGGACCTCCTCACCCAGGTCACCAGCGACCTGACCGGTCACCTCACCGGCACCCAGTTGCGGGTCCTGGATGAGGACGACCTGCTGGTCACGGTTCAGGCGATCGAAGCACTCGGCCGGATGATCGACGCGGCCCGGGTCGCCGGCGCAGCCGAGACCGCAGAACGCTCCCGGAAAGAACTCGGCACCGGCGGGTTGGCCGCCCGGAAAGGCTCCCGCAACGCCAACGAATTGTTGCAACGCCTCACCGGGGTCTCCGCGGCCACCGCGGAGAAACGGATCCGGTTAGGTGCCCGCACCCGGTTTCGGCCGACCCTGGTCGGTTTCGACACCCCACCGTTGTTCCCGCGCGTGTCCGCCGCACTGTCCTCCGGTGCGTTAGGGGTGGATGCGGCGCAGGCCATCATTACCGGCCTGTTGCCGGTGTTCGACCACACCGCCATCCCCGCCCGCGAAGTCGCCGAGGAAGAACTCGTCGCCGCCGCGACCGGCACCGGAGACACCTCCCCGGTGCCGTTCAGTGCGGATGAGATCCGGATCCAAGCGCAGGTGTGGCAGTTGGCGTTGAACCCGGACGGCGCGGACCTGGCCGAGGAGCGTGCACTGCCACGACGGGACCTGCGCCTGGGCCGGGTCACGGATGGTTTGGTCCCCGTCAACGGCCGACTACTGCCCGAGATCGCCGTCAAACTGACGACCCTGCTGGATGCGTGCCTATCCCCACGCACCGGCCCGGCGTTCGCGGCGAAACAGGAACAGGCAGAAACGGCCTCTGCGCAAGCGGCCGCAGCGGCTGCCGCATCCGATACCCGCACGGCCGGGCAGAAACGCCACGACGTGTTCGCCGCCCTGATCGATGGGATCGCCCGGTCCGGGCAGGTCCCCACCATCGCCGGGGCCGCCCCGACCGTCCTGGTCACCGTCCGCGCCCAAGACCTCGCTGCCGGGCACGGCGGCGGATACATCGACGGGTTAGACGTGCCGATCTCGATGCGGGCGATCAAACAATTCGCCTGCACCGGCGGCCGGCAACCCATCCTCCTGAACAACGGCGGTGGGATCCTGACCCTGTACACGGAGCAACGCTGCTTCAACCGGACCCAACGCCGAGCGATCGCCGCCCGCGACGGCGGCTGTTGCATCATCCCCGGCTGTGACATCCCCGCCAGCTGGAGCGAGGTCCACCACGTCATCCCCGACCGGCACGACGGACCCACCCAAGTCGACAACGGCGTCTACTTATGTTGGTGGCATCACCGCACCATCGACACCGCCGGCTGGACAATCCGCTTCATCGACGGGACACCCCAGATCAAGGCCCCACCCTGGATCAACCCCAACGCCGGGTGGCGACCCGCCAGCAAAGCCCGCACCACCCTCGCCCACCGACTCGACACCAAAGTCAAACACGCCATCCTCAACCAATGGCCACAATGAAGCAGACCTCACCAACCGAACACAAGCTCAGGCGCACACGACTAGGCCCACGAGCACAGGTCGAGGCGCCCGAACACCGGCGTAGGCGCACGCGCAGGTCAAAGGTTGGTCGGCGACGGTGTCGGGCGCGACACGCAGCCTCGTGCTGCGGTTTCACCCGCCGCCGCCATGCTGAGGCAGCGTAAGGCGCGATCTAAAAGTCGTGCGACTCCAGCCAGCCGGTCAGCACCTCGAGGAACTCGGTCGGGTTCTTCACGCTTGGAATGTGGGCGGTGTCGCTGAAATGGTTTCTTCCTCCTTTTCTCAGCGCAACCAGCATGATCAAGTTATGCGACGACGGCAGCTCATGAAGCGACTTTCATATCTCGTATTTGCGCTGGGGGGATTGTTCGCCGGTGCGGCGATCATGCTCGCGTTCTTAGGCATCACGATTCCCCATCTGTTGGCTTCTTTCGTCATCTTTCTTGCGATCGCCGGAGGGATCCTCCTTCGGCGTAAGTCCGACGGAGTACCCGGCGATTCCGAGCCTCCGTCTCATGAAAGTGACAACGACTGAATTGCGAGACGGATGTGAGCAGTGTCGTTTGCCATGTTGATGGGACCGTTGTCCGCGGTTTTCTGCCAGGGTCATGGGACCACTTGAATAGCCAGTCATGGGACTACAAGTCGTGCGACTCCAGCCAGCCGGTCAGCACATCGAGGAATTCGGTCGGGTTCTCCACGCTGGGAATGTGCGCGGTGTCGCTGAAGATGTAGCCGGCGGCATCCGGAATGGCGTCGAGCAGGTACGCCTGCTTGGTCAGGGCCTCGGAGAGGTCGAACTCGCCAACGGTGACGAGGACGGGAACCTGAATGTCGACGACGCGATCGTAGGCGGGAGGGTCGAGCGGTCGCGCGATCGGCGCCTCGGTGCAATGCGCGAGATTGGGCCGGTTCAGTTCATACGCCGTTCGCACGAAGTCCGGGTCGAGCTCCGCGGTCGATCGATTGACACCGAGGCACCACAGTTCAACGTCGAGGCGGTTCAGTGCCGGCCAGTCCTGTGCCTGAAATGCGGCATCGAGGCGGTCGACGAACGCATCCTCTTCATCGGTGAGTTCGATGTCTGGAAAACCACTTGGACCGGAGCCGATCGTCATCAGCCCCGCGACGCGCTCGGGCGACTCGATCGCGAGATCGATCCCGATCCGACCGCCGCGCGATGCGCCGATCACGACCGCCTGTTCGACGCCCAAATGGTCGAGAAGGTGCCGAGCGTCCCCGCGGTCGGTGTACGGCAGGTTCTCGGCTGTGCTGCCTCCGAAGCCGCGGGCGTCATAGCGAACGACGTAATGATCGAGCGCAAGCGTCGAGATCAGAGGGTCCCACATCCGCAGATTTGCGATGCTCGCGTGGAGCAGCAGCATCGCAGGTGCGGATGCGTGACCGTCGGTCTCGTAGTAGAGGCGCGCCCCCGGCACGTCGATGTGTGGCATAGGGCGAGCTTAAGCGTCGGGCGGCACGCAGGCAACGACCAGGTTAGAACACCATCGGCATCCGGTCAGCGCCCCAGCCAGCCTCCGTCGACGGGCAGCGTGATGCCGGAAACGTACGTAGTCCGAGGCGGAGCTCGCCAGGAACACGGTGGCACCGCCCAGATCGGATGCCTTGCCCCAGCGGTCGGCGGGGATGCGATCGAGGATCGCTCGTGAGCGATCCGGGTCGTTCTGCAACGCCTGCGTGTTGTCGGTGGCGATGTACCCGGGTGCGATTGCGTTCACGGTGACGCCTCGCGAGGTCCACTCGTTGGCCAGCGCCTTCGTGAGACCTGCGATACCCGATTTTGCGGCAGTGTAGCCCGGCACGTTGATTCCGCCCTGGAACGACAGCAGCGACGCCGTGAAGATCACCCTGCCGCGTCCGCGTTCGAGCATGCCGCGTGCGACACGTTGAGTGAGCGCGAACTGGCTCGCCAGGTTCACCGTGAGCACGCGGTCGAACAGCTCGAGCGGGTGCTCGGCCGCCGGTGCCCGCTCGATCGTTCCCGCGTTGTTGACGAGGATGTCGATGGGCCAGTCCAGCGCGTCCAGCTCGTCCGCGAACGCAAGCACTGCGCGGCGGTCGGCGTAGTCGACAGCGAAACCCACGAATCGCCGGCCGAGCTCGGTGACGCGCTTCTCGATTGCACTGCCGTGCGGCTCGAGTGTGGCGCTCACGCCGACGATGTCGGCGCCCGCCTCGGCGAGTGCCTCGGCCATGGCGAAGCCGATACCGCGTTTGGCGCCGCTGACCACGGCCAGGCTGCCCGTGAGGTCGAAGGCATTTCTCACGCCTGGGCACCCGCCTGGCAGTCGATGAGGATCTTCATCGCCTGGCCGCTCTCCAACGCGGTGAAGGCATCCGCGGTGGCCGAGATCGGCTCGATTCGGGTTATGAGCAGATCGGCCGGGATCACGCCCGCGTCGAGCAACTGCACGGCCTTTTCGAAGTCGACCCGTTCGTAGACGCGGGCGCCGATGATGGTCAACTCACGCCAGAACAGGCGCTGCAGGTTGATCGGGCGGGGTTGCGGATGAATCGCCACGACCACCAGGCGCCCCCTCACCTTGGCCAGGTCGGTGGCCCCCAGCACGGCCGATGCCGCACCCGACACCTCGAAGACCACGTCGGCGCCGGCGCCGCCAGTCCACTCGGTCACCCACTCGACCTGGTCGACGGCTTGCGGGTCGAGCACCTGGAAGTCCAGGTCGGCCACGGCTTGGCGGCGGGTGGCATCCAACTCGATCACGACGACGTCGCCGCCAGATTCGCGCGCGGTCGTCGCGATCAGCACGCCGATGGGACCGCCACCGATCACCACCGCCTTCTCTCCGGGGACCAGACCGGAGCGGCGCACATCGTGTACCGACACCGCGACCGGCTCGACGAGCGCCGCGTGGTCGAGCCGCAGGGTCTCGGGCAGGGCGACGAGCACATCGGCCGGCACGTTCCAGCTGCCCTGGAGGGCGCCGGGGGTGTCGATGCCGATGAAGTTGAGGTTCTGGCAGATGTGCTGGTTGCCGGCGAGGCAAGCGGGGCAGGTTCCGTCCCAGTCGAGCGGCATGACCGTGACAGGGTCGCCTAGGGACCAACCCGTGACGCGCTCGCCCAGGGCGCTGATGCGCCCGGACATCTCGTGGCCGAGGATGGTCGGCTGGGTGACACGGGCATCCATGGAGCCGTGCAGCACGTGCAGGTCGGTGCCGCAGATACCGACGTACGCCACCTCGATCTGCACCTGCCCGGGGCCGGGCGCCACCGGAGCTGCCTCGCGGATGTCGATGGTGTGGTTTCCGACGTAGTTCGCGGTCAGCACGAAAACTCCTTCGCCTTCTAGTTCGCTCGCAGGACCGCCCGACCGTCAATCCGGTGCCCCGGCGGCAGTAGCGCGATGTCAACAGCATAGCGCGAATCCGCAAATAGATCAGATGATTAAGTTCGATGGATGCGATATGTTTCCTAGCAGTCTTGATCGCTCATGAGTTATGATCAAACGATTGTTCAGAGCACTTTACACATGGAAATGAAATTTGGGGCGGTGCGATCCAGTATGGTTCGCCCACCTCCATGACGGATAGGACGGGCCATGACGGACGATTTGGTTAGACCTCTCGAAGGAATCCTCGTGCTCGACTTCAGCCAGTTCCTGTCGGGTCCCGTCGCAGCCATGCGGCTGGCGGACCTCGGCGCACGCGTGATCAAAGTCGAACGCCCTCGGGGCGGCGACATCGGCCGTACGCTGGCGTTCGCCGGGCGCAGCGCCGACGGCGACACGATTTCCTTTCACGCGATGAATCGCAATAAAGAGGGCATCACCGCCGATCTCAAAGATCCTGCAGATCTTGAGCGCATCAAGGTGCTCGTCGCGCAAGCCGACGTGATCATCCAGAACTTCCGGCCCGGTGTGATGGAACGCATTGGGCTCGGCTACGAGTCGGCGCGGGCGATCAATCCGCGGATCGTCTACGCCAGCGCCAGCGGCTACGGCGACGACGGCCCATGGAAGGACCGACCCGGCCAGGACCTGCTGGCGCAGTCGGTCTCCGGCATCCCCTGGTTGAGCGGATCACATGACGACGGCCCGATCCCGATCGGGTTGTCGATCGCCGACCACCTGACCAGTTGCCATATCGCCCAGGGTGTCACCGCGTTGCTGTTTCGGCGCGAGCGCACGGGGCTGGGTGGCCACGTGCAGACCAGCTTGCTGGAGGCGATGCTCGATTTGCAGTTCGAGCTGCTCAGCACGCACCTGAACGATGCGAGCGTCACCGTCAAGCGCGGCGGGGCGCATTCCGCGCATGCCTTCCTCTCCGCGCCGTACGGCACCTACCCGACCGCCGACGGCTACATCGCGCTGGCGATGAACCCGATCCCAAAGATCGGCGCGCTGCTGGATCTTGTCGAACTGGTCGAACTGGTCGATCCGGATTCGTGGTGGCAACGCCAGGAGGAGATCGAGCGACTGCTCGCAGCGCGATTCCTGCTGGAGACGACCGACCATTGGCTGGCCATTCTCGACGCGGCGGATGTCTGGTGCGCGCCGGTGCTCACCCTGGAGCAACTCGTCGATCACGATGGTTTCAAGGCCATCGGCATGACACAGCAAGTCGTGCGCGACGGTGCCCTCACGAGCGACGGCGCCGAACTCGCGCTCGCAACGACCCGCAGCCCCATTCGCATCGACGGCCACACCCTCACCTCCTCGGTGCCTGCGCCGAAGCTCGGCCAGCACAACGAGGCCGTGTTTGCGGAATTCGCACGATGACGACCGTTCTGCGTGGCATCACCTGGGAGCATCCCCGTGGCTATGACTGCATGGTCGCCTCCTCGGCCGAGTACGCCCGCGTCGTGCCAAACGTCGATGTGCGGTGGGAGTTCCGCTCCCTGCAACAGTTTGCGGATGCGCCGATCGAGCACCTGGCGACACACTACGACCTGCTGGTCATAGACCACCCGCACATCCCGCTCGCCGCGCGATCCGGTGCGCTCGCACCGCTGGACGGGCACGGATTCGACGACGAGCTGTCCGTGCTGGCCGCGCAATCGGTCGGCCGCTCACACGAGAGTTACGCGCATGACGGGCACCAGTACGCCCTGGCCAGCGATGCTGCCGCGCAGGTCGCCGTCTACCGCCCGGATCTGATCGCCGAGCCGCCGCGCGACTGGGATGCCGTGCTCGCCCTGGCGCGGAAGGGTCACGTACTCTGGCCGGCCAAGCCCATCGACGCCTTCTCAAGCCTGGTCACGATGGCGGCCGGCAATGGGCATCCGCCTGCGGCCGAGCCGGGCATCTTCCTTGCCGAGGAGCACGCGCTGCCGGTTCTGGAGCGCATGCATGAGCTCGCGGCCCATGTGCCCGCCGATAACCTCGAGCAGAATCCCATTGAGGTGGCCGAGACGCTGAGCACAGGTGACCGTTGGTTCTACGCGCCACTCGCTTTCGGCTACGCGAACTACGCGCGGCGCGGGTTTCGGCCGGGTCGACTGAAGTACACGGACATTCCCTATGGGATACAAGGGGTGGCCGGGTCGCTTCTGGGCGGTGCGGGGATCGCGGTTTCGGCGAGCACATCCGATCTCGATGCGGCTCGGGCGTTCGCCGTCTGGGTCGCATCGGCGCAGACGCAGCGGGGAGTGTACTTCGACGGGGGAGGTCAGCCCGGAAACGCGGTGGCCTGGAGCGACGACCGGCTCAACGCCGAAACGCTCGACTTCTTCCGCGGTACCCGCGCAACTCTCGAGGGCGCCTACCTGCGCCCACGATATGTGGGCTACATCGAATATCAGGATCGGGTCTCGCCCTGGGTGACGGCTGCCCTGCGCGGCGAGATTCAGGACGCCGTCCTGGTGCGGCGGCTGAACGACGCCGCGTCCGAATTATTGGCGGGAGCATGAGCATGCAGACAACGGAACGCTGGTTCGAAGATTATGAGATCGGTGAGAAACGTGTCTCGACGGGACGCACCATCACCGAGACGGATGTCGTCATGCACGCCGGTCAAACGGGCGACTTCTTTCCCCACCACATGGACGCGGAATGGGCGGCGACCCAGCCGATCGGCGCGCGCATCGCGCACGGCACACTGATCATGTCGGTCGCGGTCGGCATGACGGCAGGCGACATCAACCCGCACGCGATGAGCTATGGCTACGACCGCGTGCGCTTCATCAAACCCGTCTTCATCGGCGACACCATCACGGTGACAGCGGAGATCACAAAAAAGGCCGACCATGCTCGCCGGCCGAAGGCGTGCGGATACGTGCACGAGCTGGTCAGCGTCGTCAACCAGCACCAGGAGACCGTACTCGTGCTCACCCATCTGTATCTGACGGACAAGCGCGGAGTGTGAGCAGAACGCCGACGAATACACGATGCCGATGAATACACTGTGGCTATGGCCACCCTGAGCGACGTCGCCGCCCTCGCCGGGGTCTCCATCTCCGCCGTCTCCCGTGTGCTGAGCGATGCTCCGGCAACGCGGGTGCGGCCCGAAACCCGCGAGCGAATTCATGCCGCAGCCCGGGAGCTTGGATACCGGCCCAATTTCGCCGGCCGCGCACTCAAGCTCGCGCGCTCCAACGTGATCGCGCTGGTCGTGCCGGATCTCACCAACGCGGTTTTCACCGAACTCATGCACGGGGTGCAGGAGGGCGCACGCCGCCATGACTACATGGTGCTGCTGGGAAACACCGAAGACCTCCATCCCGACGCCGACGTGATGGAGCGGTTGATCGGTGAGGGGCGGGTCGATGGGATGCTCGTGCAGCTCGGCAGCGACGCCTCACCGGCAGGCATCAAGGCCGTTCTGGACAGCAAGGCGCCCGTTGTCTTCATCAACTCGATCGAGCCTGGACACGTCGGTGCCGTTGCGCTGGATGACGAAGCAGGCGCACGGGTCGCCACCGAGCACCTCATCGCACTCGGCCATACCCGCATCGGACTGGCGGGCGGCAGAGCAGCCTCGTTCACGGCTCAACGCCGTGAGCGCGGGTTTCGGGCGGCGATGACGGATGCCAGCCTGCCGGTCGCAGATGCCCAGGTGACGTCGTTCGGCTACCTTCCTGCGGACGGGCGTGCGGCGCTGCGCGCCCTCATGGCTCTGCCCGAGCCGCCCACCGCTCTCGTGGTCGCGAACGTGAACGCGGCGATCGGCGCGCTCGCCGAAGCTCGTGCCCTGCGGATTCGCATTCCCGAGCAGCTCTCCGTCGTGGCCATGCACGATGCCTGGACGGCCGAGAACACCTGGCCGCCGCTCACCACGGTGAGGATGCCGCTGCGACAACTCGGCCGTCGCGCCGTCGAGTCTCTGTTCGTGCGGCTGCATGGCGGTGGGCTCGGCGACATCGTCGTCAGCGACCCGGCACCCGAACTCGTCACACGCGAGTCGACGGCGGAACGGCGGCGCTGACGCTCGTCGTGCCGGCTTCGCAAACCGTATGGCGAACCGGTATGGCGGACTGGACTGGGCCCGCACCCTTTGTCCGCCTGGAGCGTGGCGCGTGCATCCTGAGAATACGCGACAATACACCTGATCAATCGCGAGGTCATTAGGAATTATTCGAGCTTTTCGCAGTCAGTTTCGACATTTTCACCAGATAGATCATATGTATATACTCTGAGAAGACGAGGAGGTTTGCATGCGCGAGAGCACGCTACGGGGTGGGGTACGGCTGAGCGCGCTCGGTCTCGGGACCGCCCAATTCGGCAATCTGTATCGCGAAACCACCGACGCGGAGGCCGCCGGAGCCTTGGAGGCGGCATGGGACGGCGGCATCCGCTATTTCGATACGGCACCGCACTACGGCCTGGGGCTCTCCGAACGACGACTCGGGGTGCTTCTGCGCGGACGGCCGCGCGATGAGTTCGTGCTGTCGACGAAGGTGGGGCGGCTGATCGTGCCCAATCCGGGTGGGGGCTCTGGCCAGGACACCGAAGGCTTCGCCGTGTCGAACGACCACGTGCGTCGATGGGACTTCAGCGCCGACGGCGTCCGCCGATCCATTGAGGACAGCCTGGAGCGCCTCGGTCTGGGGCGCATCGACATCGCCTACCTGCATGACCCAGACGACTTCGGCGAGCAGGCGATCAGCGAGGCCATCCCCGCGCTCATCGAACTGCGTGAGCAGGGCGTGATCGGCGCCGTCGGCGCCGGAATGAACCAGTCCGCACTGCCGACGGAATTCATCCGGCGAACCGACGTTGACCTGATCATGTTGGCCGGCCGATTCACTCTGCTTGAGCAGGGAGCGCTCGCCGACCTGCTCCCGCTGGCAGAGACGCGCGGAGTCGGCGTCGTCATCGCGGGCGTCTACAACTCGGGTCTGCTCGCCACCCCCCATCCGGATGCGCATGCCAAGTACAACTACGACGATGCGCCGGCAGAACTGATCCGAAAGGCGAGCGCGATCGCAGACGTCTGCCAGCGGCACGGCGTCGACCTGCCGACCGCGGCACTGGCCTTCGTGGGTCGGCATCCGGCCGTCGCATCTGTCGTCGTCGGCGCACGAACCTGTGATCAGGTCCGCAGCAATCTCGAACGATTTGCGACGCCGGTTCCGGATGCACTCTGGAAGGACCTCGAAGATGAGGGCCTCATCCCATCGCTCACGGCACAACCGCAGGAGACCTAAATGACCACGATCACCGCCGTCGATGTGTTCGACGTGCGCTTTCCCACGTCACTGAGCGCGGACGGGTCCGACGCGATGAACAAGGACGGCGACTACTCGGCCGCATATGTCGTGCTTCGCACTGACGACCCGCAACTGCGCGGTTGTGGATTCACCTTCACCATCGGGCGTGGCAACGACATCTGCGTATTGGCCGCCCAGGAGCGGGCCAAGCCCTTGATCGGACGCGATGTCGATGCGACGGTAAGCGATCTCGGCGGCACCTACCGCGACCTCAAATCGGATTCGCAGTTGCGCTGGCTTGGCCCGGAGAAAGGCGTCGAACATCTCGCAATGGGCGCCGTGATGAACGCGCTCTGGGACCTGGCTGCGCGCAAGGCTGGCAAGCCGCTGTGGCGGCTGCTGGCCGACATGTCGCCGGAGCAGCTCGTCGACGTCGCAGACCTGCAGTACCTGAGCGACGCACTCACGCGCGACGAGGCGGTCGCGATGCTCACCGAACTCATGCCCACGCGCGACGCGCGCATCGCCGAGCTCGAGGCATCCGGGTATCCGTGTTACACGACGAGCGCGGGCTGGCTGGGGTACTCGGACGAGAAGCTGCGCCGGTTGCTCCTCGAAGCGGTTGATGCGGGCTATCACCATATCAAGCTCAAGGTGGGCGCTAATCTCCAGGATGACATCCGCCGTTGTGGGATCGCTCGCGAGGTGATCGGCTGGGATGCCCACTTGATGATCGATGCGAATCAGGTGTGGGATGTCCCTGAGGCGATCGAGTGGGTCAACCGTCTTGCCGAGTTCAAGCCGCTGTGGATCGAGGAGCCGACGAGTCCGGATGACGTGCTCGGGCATGCGGCCGTGCGCAGAGCCGTGTCACCGATCGGTGTCGCCACCGGTGAGCACGGCATGAACAGGGTGTTGTTCAAACAGATGTTCCAGGCGGAGGCGATCGACTTCTGCCAGCTGGACTCGGCGCGATTGGCCAGCATCAACGAGATCCTGGCCGTGTATCTGATGGCCAAGAAGTTCGGTGTGCCGGTGTGCCCGCACGCCGGAGGGGTGGGCTTGTGCGAGCTTGTGCAGCACCTGTCGATCTTCGACTATGTGGCAGTGTCGGGAACGCTCGAGGGTCGGGTCACCGAGTATGTCGACCATCTTCACGAGCACTTCGTTGATCCGTGCATCGTGAAGAACGGTGCGTATGTCCTGCCGACCCGGCCCGGCTACAGCGCGGAAATGCGTGAGGCCTCGGTGGGCGAGTATGTGTTTCCGAACGGCAGTTACTGGGCCTCGGTGCCGTGATCGTGGGAGAACTCCTCGACTGCGAGGAGGTGGGTTCCCATGCGTAGCCGGGCCGCATCCGGATCGCCCGCTGCCAAGGCACGCAGAATCGCACGGTGCTCGGCATGCGTCGACTGCACGGCACCATCTTCGCTGATCGCACGCCACATGCGCGTGCGGACCGTGCGGCTGGCGAGCGCCTCGATCAGGGCCTCAAGGGCGGGATTGCCGCAGGCACGGGCAACCACGCGATGGAAGGCGATATCAGCCTCCATTATGGCCTCATAGTCGAGGTCGTCACCGTGAAAGATCATCGGTTCGATCGACGTCAACACCGCGTCGGCATCGGCGATGGACTGGGCGCTGATGTGTCGGGCAGCGAGCCCGGCCGCCTCGGTTTCCAGCACACGACGCACCGACTGCAGCTGGGAGCCATTGTCGGGAGAATGCAGGTCGACCATGAAGCTCATCGGGGCCAGCAGCAGGCTCGGCTCGAGCGAGGTCACGTATGTGCCATCGCCCTGGCGCGTTTCGAGCACCCCCATGATGCACAGTGCGCGCACGCCCTCGCGGAGCGAGCCCCGTGAGACGCCGAGGTTGACTGCGAGGTCTTTCTCGATGGGAAGGCGCGACCCAGCCTTCAGAGAACCGCCGGTGATCATCCGCTTGATCTCATCGACCACCACATCGGTCTGAGATCGACCATCACTCGGTGCCGTGCCACCGCCCGCGCCAACTGGTTGACTATTCATCAGACCATTCTATGATCGGGCGTAGTGATGTCGTTGTCATGCAACGAGAACAACACGAGTCGCACTGAGGAGTCGATCAGATGGATACCGTTGCACTGCACACTCGCCTTGCACCCGGACGCGAAGCCGACTACGAGCGCATTCACACCGTGGTGCCTCCTGAACTTGATACCGCACTGCGCCAAGCCGGTGTGCGCAACTGGCGTATCTGGCGCTCGGGCCAGGACCTTTTCCACCTCGTCGAGTGCGATGACTACGCAGCGATGAGAGCGTTCCTGCGGGATCACCCGGCGAACATTCCCTGGCAGGCTCGGATGGGGCCGCTTCTCGAAGTCACGGATGATTATTCGGGCGACGACCACGGGATCGGGCTCGTCTGGGCGTTGCCGGCCGAGCCGGCCGAAGCGGGGGGCGTCTCATGACCATCATCGATGCGCACCAGCACGTCTGGGATCCGAACCGCGCACGATATGACTGGTTGACCGCAGATCTTGCGCCGATCAATCGGACGATCGGCTTCGACGAGTTGCGGCCGTCCCTACGGCAGGCGGGAGTTCAAGCCACGGTCCTCGTACAGTCGGCCGACAATGACGAGGACACCGAACTGATGCTGGAGACCGCGTCCGCCAACCCCGAGGTCGTTGCGGTGGTGGCGTACGTGCCACTCGATCGCCCTGAAGAGGCAGCACGGCGTTTGGAGGAACTGCGGCGCAATCTGCTTGTCGTCGGAGTGCGCAACCTGATCCATGACATTCCCGACCCTGACTGGCTGCTCCGGCCTGAGGTCGACGAGGGGCTAGGTGTTCTGGAAGATGCCGAAGTCAGCTTTGATCTGGTCGCTGTGCTCCCGCGTCACCTCGAACTGGTGCCGATCATCGTGGAGCGGCACCCGCGGTTGAGGATCGTGATCGATCACCTGGCCAAGCCGCCGATCGGGCTGCCCGACCGGGAACCATGGTGGGAGCTTATTGCGCGCGCAGCGCAGGCACCCCAGGTGTTCGCGAAGGTCTCCGGACTGTACTCTGCAACAGCGAACAGCGCCGACTGGACCCCCGAGGCCATCCGGCCGTTCTTCCAACGCGCGCTGGACGTGTTCGGGCCCGGGCGTCTGATGTACGGGGGCGACTGGCCGGTCTCGCTGCTCGCCGGGGGATACGAGCGACTGTGGGCCGGCCTCAGCGAATTGTTCGCGTCGTTGGATCCCGCAGAGCGTGATTCGATCCTGGGCGAAACGGCGGCGCGATTCTATCGGATCTCCGACGGTCTGATCGATACGGCAGGATTGGCAGCAAGCGAAGCCGGGCCGGCCGAATAATCTAATCTCTTGGCGCGATTTGAAACCAAACCGCAGTCATCCGAGAGTTTCTCGCCCGTTGACAAGCAATTCATCAGATCTATAATATGATCAGCGGCGGAGGAGAAAAACCCCGGATAATTTGATCAAACGTTTGACTTCGGACTCGTTGAAGAATAGCGTTTGGGCCGGGGCCAGCTGTCCTTCTTCACCACGCGGCAGATACCCGACGGCGTGTCCCTTGCGCCAGATGAAAACAAGGAGTGTCAATGAAGACCAAAAAGTTGTTGTCGATGACGACGGCTATGGCGGCCGTCGCCCTCACGGCAATCGCGATGTCTGGCTGTTCCAGTGGCAGCAGCGGCGGCGGAAGTTCAGCCAATGCTGTGCCCCAGACCGACACAGGTGGCAAGATCACGGTGTGGGTCGACGCCCCGCGTGTTCCAGCGGCCGACGCCTTCAAGAAGGCGCACCCCGAAATCCCGATCAACATCGTGCAGATCGACAGCACGGTCGGGGCCACGACGACGCAGCAGCACTTCGCGCAGTTCGACGCCGCCAAGAAGGGATGGCCGGATGCCATCTTCTTCCCGTCGAACGACGACGTCGCCTGGGCCGCCAAGACGGGCTACACGGCCAACATGAGCAAGGAAACCCCCGATCTCGTTGCCGGCTACACGAAGACAGCGCTCGCGTCATGCTTGATCGACGGTACGTATCAGTGCCTTCGTAATGACGCGGCACCCGACGTGTTCTGGTACAACGCTTCGCTGTTCAAGCAGTGGGGCTACACCGTCCCGACGACGTGGGCAGAGTACGAGAGCCTTGCCGTCAAGATCGCCACGGACCACCCCGGATACATCAGTGGATTCACCGGTGATGCGTACGCGCCGAACCGGTACCTGTGGGCGTCCAACTGCCCAACCAATGTCGCGGTGAACCCGACGACGGTCATGATCAACCTCAAGGATCCGCAGTGCACCCGCGCGGCGGCCATGCTGTCGAACCTGACAGCGGCCAAGGCGCTTTCGACGGCCGGCATCTTCGATGCCGACGCGGCGACGGTCGGACAGAAGCTTGTCATGAGCCCTGGCGCTGTGTGGTGGGGTGACTACCTGTTTCAGCAGACCTGGAAGCTGCCGAAGGGCACGATGCAGGCAACAACCGGTCTGACCTGGCCAGGCTCGTCGAAGGTACAGATGGGTGACGAGGGCGGCGGGCTCTGGGGCATGTCATCGCACATCAAGGGCAAGGAGTTGGCCAACGCCAAAACCTTCATGAAGTTCGTCGTGAGCGACCCGGCATGGCAGGTCGAGTTGTCGACAGGGCTTCCGGCCTTCACCGCACAGCAGGAGCCGTGGCTCAAGAAGCAGGCGTCGGACGACTTCTACGCCGACACCGCTTCGACGCTGGCCACGTTCGCTCCCGCGATCGACACCGTTCCCACCGACTACAGCTACCTGTTGTACGACACCGGTGGCGAGTGGACGTCGACCGTGGCGAAGGACCTCGCGGCCGGTTCCACGTTCGAGAAGGCGTGGGCGGACTTCGGCACGGATCTGGTTGCCAAGGCGAAGGCCGTTGGATACACCGTGGTCACCTCCAAATAGTCGGACACGATCCCAATACGAGTGCAAGGCCGTCCTCTGCCAAGGGCGGCTTTGCATCTCTGTCGGGTCGACAAATTTCAGTTCGCGGCGCTGTCTCACGGCCAGGCCGTTGGCCCCACAAGGAAGTTCGACATGACGATCAATGCGGCAACCACGCTCGGTACTGCAACGCGAGCGCCGGAAGTACCGCGCCGCGTTCACCGGCACAACGCGACGCGTCGTAAGGAGAGCGTCGGCGCCTGGACGCTGATGCTGCCCTACCTTGTGCTCCTGATGATCGGCGGCATCATCCCAATCGCTTATGCGTTGTACATCAGCGTCCAACAGAGCCCAACGCTTCTTGAACCGAACAAAACCGGTTTCGGCGGCTTGCAAGCATACGTCACGGCCATCAGCGACTTTCGGTTCGGGCAGACCTTCATAGACATCTTCTCGGTTCTGATCATCTGGATGCCGGTCATGATCGTTGCCATCGTCGGCCTCGCGCTCTTGGTGCATGCCAGCCCCGGGCGATTCGGAAGCATCATGCGCTTCATCTACTACATTCCCGGGGCGCTCGGCGGTGTCGCGAACCTGATGCTGTGGGTGTATCTGCTGAACCCGACGCAGTCACCGATTTCCGGCTTCCTCCAGGGGATGGGCTACTCGACCATCAAGCAGGTGATCGCAACGCACGGCAACTTGCCGGTGATTCTTGCGGCGATGCTTCTGCTCCAAGGACTTGGCGCGTGGATCGTGACGGTCAATGGCGGCTTGAACAGCCTTCCGGATGATGTACTGGAGGCAGCGAGCCTGGACGGCGCGACCGCGTGGCAGCTCGCGTGGCGGATCAAGATCCCCATGATCCGGCAGTGGATCGGATACGCTGCGCTGCTCAACCTGGCTTACGGGTTTCAGCTGTTCCTGGAACCCTACTTACTCAACCAAGTCGCCGCCGGCGCGCTGCCCTCTGAGTATGCGCCCACGCAACTCGGGTACTGGTTCGCCTTCGTCGGCAACAACTTTCCGGCCGCTGCGGCCATGAGCATCATCATCGTGCTCATCACACTCGCGATCGGATTCGTCGTCGTGTTCCGCAGCGGACTATTCAGCACGGAGGACAACCGATGACAACCACAACCGTGCGGACTCGGAAACGAGCAAGCGGCGGCGGCCCTGCGCGCCGCTGGGACGCCGGACGCATCGCCCGCGTCTCGTTCATGACGTTGATCGCGCTCATCTTCCTTTACCCGCTGGTGGGGTTCTTCACCGTCGCCCTCCGCAGTGACGCGGGTGTCGCCGCAGGCACCGGAGGTTTTCTCGGCCTGGGTGGAATCTCCTGGGAGGCAATGCAGCACAGTTGGCAACAGATCATCGGATATGGGGGTGCCGACGCTCCACATGTGTATTTGACCTGGATCGGCAACAGCATCATCGTCTCCGTCGTCGGCGGCGTGCTGGCGCTTCTCGCGGCATTGCCGACCGGCTATGCGCTGGCCCATCTTCGCTTTCGTGGCAAGAAGCCCATCTTGATCATCACCCTGCTTGCGATGGTCATGCCGAACACGGTGTTCGTCATCCCGTTGTTCCTCCAGGTCAACGCCGTCAACGCGGTAGGACAACTCTGGCCGGTGGCCGTCATCATGGGCTTTTTCCCGTTCGGGGTTTATCTCTCCTACATCCACTTCCGCACTGCGATGCCGTTCGAGCTGATCGAGGCGGCACGCGTCGACGGGTTGGGCGAAATCGCCATCTTCGCACGCATCGCGTTACCGGTCTCGAAACAGGCCGTCGCGTTGGTCGCGTTCTTCTCCTTCGTCGCGAACTGGGTGAACTTCTTTCTTCCCCTCGCTCTCCTGACCTCGAGCTTCAGTCAGCAGACGATCTCCGTCGGCATCCAGAGCTTGATCAGTTCCAGTCCGCTGTTCAACCCGACCACGGCGGCGGGCCTGTCAGTGAAGCTGTATATGCCTGAGCTCGCGATGGCTACGGTGATCAGCACCATCCCCATGTTGATCGTCTTCATCGTCGCGCAACGCTTCCTCATTCGCGGGCAGACCCTTGGTGCGGTCAAAGGCTGATGATGGTGTTCCCCGAGTTCTCACCCGCGCAGGCCTACACGCTGGTAAAGCCGCAGCATCCGCGACCCATCGTGATCCTGGGCGCGGGAGGCATTGTTCGGGATGCGCACCTGCCTGCATATCGAAAGGCAGGGTTTCCGGTGGCCGCGATCTGCGACCGCAATGTCGCCCGGGCACAGACGCTGGCTGACGAATACGGCATCGAGGGCGTGTATTCAGAGATCGCCCACGCGGTCGCTGCGGCGCCGGATGACGCGATCTTCGACGTCGCACTCGTTCCCGACCAATTCGCCACGGCGCTGGCGGCTCTTCCCGACGGTAGCCCGGCGCTCATCCAAAAGCCGCTCGGAAATTCACTCGACGAAGCCAGGGCGCTGGTCGAAATCTGTCACCGTAAGAATCTCGTCGCCGCAGTGAACACCCAATTACGCTTCGCACCGCAGATCGCAGGCGCCAGAGCACTCATCGCGTCGGGGGCCATCGGCGAACTGTACGACCTCGAGGTTCGGGTCTCCGTGACAACGCCATGGGAGATGTTCCCATTCGTCTTCGGCATGGAACGTCTTGAGTTCACAATGCACAGCGTGCACTACTTCGACCTCGTTCGATCTTTTCTTGGAAACCCCAGCGGTGTGGATGCCGTGACGGTCGGGCATCCACTGAAGCCTGAGCTCGCCAGCACGCGATCGACCGTCATATTTCGGTACGGCGACCGTCCGATCCGGGTCACGATCTCCACGAATCACGACCACGACTACGGCTCGCGGTTCGAGGAGAGCTTCGTGAAGTGGGAGGGCACGAAAGGCGCCGTGCGTGCGCAACTCGGACTCCTGCTCGACTACCCGTCAGGCGGGGAGGACGCGCTTGACTACATCCTGCATGACGACATCCACACGGGATGGCGCCCCATCCCGTTCGAGGGATCGTGGTTTCCGGATGCCTTCATCGGCTCGATGGGTGCGCTGCAGCGTTTCCTCGAGGGATCGGTGGACACGCTGCCGACCAGTGTCGACGACGTCCTCGACACCATGGCCGTCGTCGAAGCCGCCTACCAATCCGCTGCGGATTCCGGCACCCGGCCCGATTATGCCCCGTCTGCCCCCTAACGAAAAGGAACACATATGGCATTCGCACGTCTCGGTGAACCCGGTAACGAGATTCCCGTCATCCAGGTGGGCGGCGCGAGCTACGACTTGCGCTCGGAGACACAGCGCATCGACGGGGCCTTCCTGGCCAGTGGCGGCATCGAGAAAGCGCGCACAGCGCTCGCGGCCGGTTACCTCCCCGAACTCGCGGGTTCCTCCTACTTGCGCATCGGAGCGCCGATCGACGCGCCGGGCAAAATCGTCTGCATCGGCGTGAACTACGCCAGTCATGCGGCGGAGAGCGGCATGGCCGTGCCCAGCGAACCTGTGGTCTTCATGAAGGACCCCTCGACGATCGTGGGCCCGCACGACACGGTGCTGATTCCCGTCGGTTCAGTGAAGACCGACTGGGAGGTCGAGCTCGGCGTCGTGATCGGCAGGACCGCCCGCTACCTGTCCTCCCCGGATGAGGCGGATGCGTGCATCGCCGGCTACGTGATCTCACACGACGTTTCCGAACGGGAATTCCAGCTCGAACGCGGTGGCCAGTGGGACAAGGGCAAGAGTTGTGAAACATTCAACCCGCTCGGGCCGGTGCTTGTTCCCCGCGACGAGCTGCCCGATCAGCAAGGTCTCGGATTGCGCCTGTGGGTGAACGGAGAATTGCGCCAAAACGGTACGACCTCCGACATGATCTTTGGTGTGCAGCACATCATCTGGTACCTGAGCCAGTTGATGGTCTTGCGGCCGGGAGACCTGATCAACACCGGCACTCCAGACGGCGTCGCACTCGGCATGCCGGGGCAGCCGTACCTGCGAGCAGGCGACGTCGTCGAACTTGAGATCGACGGGCTAGGACGTGCACGCAGCACATTCGCTCAGGCCGTCGTCGGCGCGTAGCGAGAAGAGAGAGACAGAAAATGGCAGAATTCAGCGGACTGACCGCAGCAGTCACCGGAGGGGCATCCGGCATTGGACTCGCCACTGCGAGGTTGCTGGCCGAGCGCGGCGCCACTGTGGTGGTGCTCGACCTCACGACGAAGGGACTCCCCGAACCGCTAGCCGGCATCCGGGCAGATGTCGCCGACCGACCATCTCTGGTGGCGGCTGTGGCCGAGATCGAGCAGCGTTTCGGCGGCCTGGACATCCTCGTCAACAACGCGGGCATCAGCGCGATCGGCACCGTGGAGGAGAACGACGATGACGAATGGGCGCGCGTGCTCGATATCAACGTCGTCGGCATGGCGCGCATGACTGCCGCCGCGCTCCCGCTGCTGCGTCGCTCATCGGCGGCATCGGTCGTCAACGTCTGTTCCATCGCAGCGCTCAACGGGTTGCCGCAGCGTGCCGTGTACGGAGCATCGAAGGGCGCAGTGCTGGCGCTCACCTTTGCCATGGCGACCGATCACATCCGCGAGGGGGTCCGCGTCAACTGCGTGTCTCCCGGCACCGTGAGCACGCCCTTCGTCGACCGGATGCTCGCCAAATTCGACGATCCGGTGGCGGAGCGCGCGGCTCTCGATGCCCGTCAGGCGACCGGTCACATGGTGTCGCCCGAAGAAGTAGCGGCCGCCATCGCCTACCTCGCGAGCCCGCAGTCGGCTTCCACTGCCGGATCGGCGCTCGAGGTCGACGGCGGCGTACACAACCTGCGAATGCGCGCGCAGTAGGACAGCCGGCCAGCCGTGCGGACGAGTAGGGAGATGATAGTCGTGGGAACCGGCCTGACCGTGACCGCACTGCGGGCCGTTCTGCTTTCCGCCGTGTATCCACCGGGTGAAGAGCTCGTCTGGGTCGGTGGGACCATCCGATCGTGGGATGCCGCTCTCGTCGAGGTCACGCTGTCCGACGGTTCCACGGGGGTCGGGGAGGCAGGAGCCGGCATCATGGCCGCAGTGGCCGTTCCCGGAATCGTCGAGGCGTATCGGCCGTATCTCCTCGGACGCAGCTTCGGACATCCGCTTGAGGTCGGTGATGCCCTACGCTCCTACACCGCGTTCTGGTCTCGTGGTGGAATCCTCAGCGGCGTCTGCGGAGCGATCGAGATGGCCGTTCTCGACGCCGTCGGTACCCGCGAGCGTGTTCCGGCGTACGAACTGCTGGGAGGGCTGAAGCGGCAACGGATCGCGGCCTATGCAAGCGGCGGGCTCGGAACCACTTTCGAACAGATCGATGAGTGGGCTGCCCGCCAGTTCGAATCCGGGCTGACGACGGTCAAGTTCCGGGCGATGCGAGACCCCGAGACGACGATCGAACTGCTCGAGCACGTTGTTCCCCGGTTGCCTGCAGGCGCGCGCTTCGTGCTCGATGCCGTGCAGGGGTGCGCGTCGGACCCCTGGAGTGTGGAGGACGCTATCCGTGTGGGTGCCGTCGCCGAGCGTCTGGGGGCACGATGGTATGAGGAGCCCTGCTTCGCGACGGACGTGGAAGGTTTCGCCCGCGTGCGAAAAGCGCTCGGCGTGACGATCTCCGGCGTCGAGTCGAACGGTACGGTCGCGGAGTTCGCGGAACTCATTCGCACGGACGGTGTCGGCCTCGCGCAACCGGACACGTCATTCGTCGGCGGCCCGCGTAACTTCCAGCGCGTCGCCGATCTCGCCGAAGACGCCGGTGTGGCATGCGTCCCACACGTGTGGGGAAGCGGCGTGACGCTCGCAGCCAACCTCCACGGCGCGCTCGCACATAAACACGTCCAGCTGTTCGAGTACTGCACACTGCCGAATCCATTGCGCGAGGCTCTCCTGCTCGAACCGGTCACCGTCACCGCCGGTTTCATTCAGGCGCCGACCGTGCCGGGGCTGGGAGTGCGGCTGGATCAGGAAACCGAGGAGCGCTATCCGTTCCGGGCGGGAGGCGGCCATGTCATCCGATGAGCGTGGCATTTTCCGGCAGGCACCTGGCGACGAGCGGTTGTCGACCGCGGTGATCAGCGATTCGCTGGACTCGCTCGGCTTGCGCCATCAAGTTGTGCAGACGACGCTCACAGCACTGTGTGTCGGCTCGCGCGCTTTCGGGCGGGCCTCGACCGCCCGGTTCGAGCCCACGGACGTTGACCCGGCGGAAGGGCCTTACGAAGACGCGATTGCGTTCATCGACGCGCTCGTCGAGGGTGATGTCGCAGTGCTGGCGACCGGGGCGAACTACTCAACCGCATATTGGGGTGAACTGTTCAGCGCCGCGGCTCTGGGCCGTCGCGCGGTCGGGATGATCACGGACGGCCCCATTCGTGACACGCCCAAGATCATGCAACTCGGCTTCGCCTGCTTCTCCGCGACCCACCGGCCGATCGACTTCCGTGCCCGGATGCGCATCGTTGCCGCGCACCAGCGCGTCGAGCTCGGCGGGGTCGCGATCGATCATGGTGACCTCGTGCTCGCAGACGATGACGGTGTTGTGGTGATTCCCAAAACCGTCGAAGCGCACGTACTCGAACGCGCACGCGCTCGGACGAGCTCCGAGTCTGCCGTGCTGGTCGACCTGCGCGGCGGCGCGACGTTGCGCGCTGTCTGGGATCGACATCACGTGCTGTGATCGGGCTCGGTGACGCCGAGTGGACCCCAACGCTTTCGTACGCATCTGCCCGCATGTCCGGGATCGAAGAGAAAAGAGCCACCATGCCACGCATCACATCCGTCGCCACCGAGGATATCCGCTTTCCCACCTCGCTTGACCTCGATGGGTCCGACGCCGTCAACGTCGACCCCGACTATTCGACGGCGTACGTCACCATCCACACCGACGCCGGTGAGGCTGGCCAGGCGTTCGTCTTCACCGGCGGCCGGGGCAACGAGATCATCACCGGGGCGATCGACTCGTTCGCCCGGCTGCTCGTCGGAGCGGATGTCGACGAGCTACTCGCCGACATGGGCGCGGCATCCAAGCGCCTGGTGCACGACTCGCAGCTGCGCTGGCTCGGCCCGGAGAAGGGTGTCACGCAGATGGCGTGCGGTGCCCTCATCAACGCACTGTGGGACATCCGCGCCCGCCGCGAAGGCAAGCCGCTCTGGCTGTTGCTGAGCGAACTCCCGGTCGACGAGCTCGTCGACATCATCGACTTCACCCACATTAAAGACGCGCTCAGCCCGGATGCCGCACGCGACATCCTCACGCGAGGCCAGGTCGGGAAGGCCGAGCGGATCGCCTCGCTGAAGGCCGACGGCTTCCCGGCATACACCACGTCGCCCGGCTGGCTCGGCTACAGCGATGAGAAGCTAGTACGACTGAGTAAGCAGGCGCTGGCCGACGGCTTCTCGATGGTCAAGCTCAAGGTTGGCGGCGACATCGACGACGACCGGCGGAGGATGCGGCTGGCCCGGCAAGCCGTCGGCTCGCTTCCCCTGGGCATCGACGCCAATCAGCGCTGGGAGGTCTCCGAGGCGATCGCGTGGGTGAACCGGCTGGCGGAGTTCGACCCCTACTGGATCGAGGAGCCGACCAGCACCGACGACATCCTCGGCTTCGCCAGGATCCGCGCCGGGGTCACACCGATCAAGGTTGCCACAGGCGAGGCCGTCGCCAACCGGATCATCTTCAAGCAACTACTTGAGGAGCGCGGAATCGACGTATTGCAACTGGACGCCACCCGGGTGGCCGGCGTCAACGAGAACGTGGCCATCCTGCTGCTTGCCGCCCAGTTCGGGGTTCCGGTCTGCCCGCACGCTGGCGGCGTCGGGCTGTGCGAAGTCGTGCAGCACTTTTCGTTCTTCGACTACGCGGCCGTGGCCGGCAGCCAAGACGGGCGCATGATCGAATACGTCGACCATTTGCACGAGCATTTCGCCGAGCCGGTGCGCATTGTTAACGGACGCTACGCCGCACCGGAGCTGCCGGGCATCGGATCGGAGATGCTGGCCGCGTCGCGCGAGCGCTGGGCGTTCCCGGCTGGCCCCGGATGGCAGGAAGTCGGCTTACGCGCGGCCGTGACGGGCGCGGAGATCACGCGCGACTCGGTCGCCTGACAAGCGACTCGCAACGACCAGGTCAGAAGACCATCGGCCGGTCGTCGTCCTCATCGTCACCGGTGTCGGTATCCAGGTCGACCACGACGGGCACGTGATCGCTTGGGCTGTCGCCCTTGCGCTCGTTGCGATGAATGGATGCTCCGCTCACCAGCTCCGCAAACGCATGCGATCCCATGATGAAGTCGATGCGGATGCCCTCATTGCGGGGGAAGCGCAGCTGCTTGTAGTCCCAGAAGGTGTAGCCGTCGGGCACGAGCGGGCGCACGACATCCGTGAGCCCGAGTTTTTCGAAGGTGCTGAACGCGCTGCGTTCCGGCGGCGAAATGTGGGTTGACTCGCCGGGCACGAAGCTCGGGTCGCCCATGTCCGAATCGAGCGGCGCAACGTTCCAGTCGCCCATCAGCGCAAGCGGCAGGTCGGGGCTCGCGGCCAGCCAATCGCGCGTGTCGGCGGCCAACGTCGCCAGCCAGTCGAGCTTGTAGTCCAGATGCGGGTCGCCGAGCGCGCGCCCGTTGGGCACATACAGGCTCCACAGGCGGATGCCGTCGACCGTGACCCCAAGTGCGCGCGCCTCGAGCGGCTGGTCCGGTCCGTCCTGCCCTTTTGCGAAACCGGGCATTCCCGGGAACGCAGTTTCGACATCCGTCATCGGCCGACGGCTCGCGAAGGCGACGCCGTTCCACTGGTTGAGCCCGTGGATCTGAAGGTCGTAGCCTGCCTCTTCGAACGGCTCGCGCGGAAATTGCTCCGGCTTGCACTTGATCTCCTGCATGCCGAGCACGTCGACATCTTCGCGGACGAGCCAGTCGACGACCCGGCCGACACGAGTTCTGATGGAGTTGACGTTCCATGTGGCGACGCGCATGGTTCCACGGTAGCGGAGGCGACCGACATGCGGCAGGCTGCGCCCGATTTGAAGGAGATAGTCGAGTTTGACGGCTGTTCTGTCCAAAACGATCCTTCGAACTCGACTATCTCCTTGTAAACAGACGCGGCAGCGGTCGGAAGGATCGAGTCGGATGGTGCCCCGGTCGTCAGCTCCCCGAAGAGGGTTGTCAGGATGACCGATTCCGGCCCCGCCAGCGATCCCACATCGTCGTTCAGCAATTCCAGTTGATAGCGTCGCTGCTTCGGTTCTGATGCGAACTCACGGATGCGCACAATCTCGCTGACGGTGAAGCTGACGATCCGCGCAGACAGGCCGGTCCTGCGCCGGCCGAGCAGCTCAGCAGCCAAAGCGGGGTGCACATTCTTGGGTGGCGTGTACTCGGCAATGATTGTGGGCCGGCCCGGGGCATCCCGCCAGCGGAAAACGCGCAACCACAGTGCCCCAGGCCTGTTTGCCGGTCAGCTCGGCGCTGAGCCTCGCCGTAGGTGAGCGGGATATTGCGTTCGATCCCATGGTTCTGGTCGGTGTTCGGGAAGTCTGCGACCAGTCTTTCAACGGTGCCCAGCGCCGCGAGGGCCAGCACGAACGCGGCGACGAACTGACGGATGCGCGCCCGCTCAGCGTAGCCAACGGGCGGACGTTCTGTGCGGAGCATCGTGCTCACATGCGCAGGTCGTCCGGTCTGGCTTGCCATGCACTGCATTGCCGGTCAGGATGAGTTACAAGCGTGTCGTACGAGTCGGGCCGAGTTCTCGGTGCCGCCAGTCCGGCCAGTCCAATCGACGGGGATTGAGGAACCAACTTATGTCATCAGAGGGATCGAACATCGTTCGTGCGGCGATTACGCAGACGACCTGGACCGGTGACAAGGAGTCCATGCTCGATAAGCATGAGCAGTTCGCGCGGGATGCTGCGGCTGCCGGTGCGCAGGTGATTTGTTTTCAGGAGCTGTTTTACGGCCCGTATTTTGGGATTACCCAGGACAAGAAGTATTACGCCTATGCGGAGGCGGCGGACGGGCCGATCGTGCAGCGTTTCGCCGCTCTGGCGAAGAAACTGAACCTGGTGACGATTCTGCCGATCTACGAGGAGGACCAGCCGGGGGTGTACTACAACACGGCGGTGGTGGTCGATGCGGACGGCACCATCCTGGGCAAGTATCGCAAGCATCACATTCCGCATTTGGAGAAGTTCTGGGAGAAGTTCTACTTCCGGCCCGGGAACCTGGGGTACCCGGTGTTCAACACCGCGGTCGGGCCGATCGGTGTGTACATCTGTTATGACCGGCATTTCCCGGAGGGGTGGCGGGAGTTGGGTTTGGGTGGGGCGCAGATTGTGTTCAACCCGAATGCGACCAAGCCGGGGTTGTCGAATCGGTTGTGGGAGTTGGAGCAGCCGGCTGCTGCGGCGGCGAATGGGTATTTTGTGGCGGCGGCGAATCGGGTGGGGCGTGAGGATAACGAGTACGGCGATGAGGCTGTGACGTTTTACGGCAATAGTCAGTTCGCGGATCCGCAGGGCAACATCATCGGCGGGTACGGCAGTGGTGAGGTTGAGGAGGTTGTGATCCGGGACCTGGATTTGGACATGGTGCGGGCGGTGCGGGATGACTGGCAGTTCTACCGCGACCGCCGCCCCGACTCCTACACCCGCATCACACAACCGTAAAACGCAGGAGCCTCATGAAGACACTGATCAAGAACGGGACAGTCGTGAATGCGACCGGAACGGCATCCGCTGACGTGTTGATCGACGGCGAGACGATCGCCGCGGTGCTCGCACCGGGGTCGACGCTGCTCGGTTTCGACATCGAACACAACGTCGACACGGTGATCGACGCCGCCGGCAAGTACGTGATCCCCGGAGGCATCGATGCGCACACGCACATGGAGATGCCGTTCGGAGGCACAAACGCCTCCGACACGTTCGAGACAGGTACTCGCGCGGCCGCGTGGGGCGGCACGACGAGCATCGTCGACTTCATCGTGCAGTATCCCGACCAGAACGTCGTCGACCAGTACAACCTGTGGCACGAGAAGGCCGCGGGCAACTGCGCAATCGACTACGGCTTTCACCAGATCCTTTCCGATGTGCAGGATTCCTCGCTCACCGCGATGGACGAGCTCGTCGCAGAGGGCGTCACCAGCTTCAAGCTGTTCATGGCATACAAGGGCGTGTTCCTGTCGGACGACGGGCAGATCCTGCGCGCATTCCAGAAGGGCGCTTCCAACGGCGCGATGATGATGATGCATGCCGAGAACGGCGCCATCATCGACGTTCTCGTGAAGCAAGCGCTTGAAGCTGGCAACACCTCGCCGTACTACCACGGCCTCACTCGGCCGTGGCAGACGGAAGAAGAGGCAACGCACCGGGCGATCATGATCGCCGACATCACGGGCGCACCGTTGTATGTGGTGCACGTGTCTGCGAAACAGGCCGTCGAACAGATCGCAGCAGCACGCGACCGCGGCATGAATGTCTTCGGTGAAACCTGTCCCCAGTATCTCTACCTGTCGCTCGAGGAACAGCTCGGCGCCTCCAGCGAGGAGTGGGGGAGTTTCGAGGGCGCCAAGTGGGTGTGCTCGACTCCGCTGCGCTCCCGCGAAGAGGGCCATCAGCATCACATGTGGCAGGCGCTGCGCAAGAACGACCTGCAAATGGTCTCGACCGATCACTGCCCGTTCTGCATGAAGGGCCAGAAGGATATGGGAATCGGCGACTTCTCGAAGATTCCGAACGGCATCGGCTCGGTCGAACACCGGATGGACCTGCTCTACCAGGGCGTCGTAGAGGGCAACATCTCGCTGCCGCGCTGGGTTGAAGTCACCTCGACGACACCGGCACGGATGTTCGGCATGTATGGCAAGAAGGGCGTTATCCAGCCGGGTGCCGACGGTGATGTGGTGATCTACAATCCGAACGGTCACACGTCCATCGGCGTCGGCAAGACCCATCACATGAACATGGACTACAGCGCGTGGGAGGGCTTCGAGATCGACGGTCACGTCGACACGGTGCTCTCGCGCGGCCGCGTCATCATCGATGACAACCAATACCTCGGGCGTGCGGGCGACGGCGCCTTCATCAAGCGTGGCCTGACCCAGTACCTCACCTAAATCACCTAAAGGAACCGTCCATGGATTTCGGAGTCGTACTTCAAACCAACCCGCCGGCCTCGCGCACGGTATACCTCGCGAAACTCGCCGAACAATACGGGTTCACGCACGCGTGGACGTTCGACTCGCACCTGCTCTGGCAGGAGCCGTATGTGATCTACAGTCGGATCCTCGCCGAGACCAACCGCATCATCGTCGGCCCCATGGTCACCAACCCCGCGACCCGCGACTGGACTGTCACGGCGTCCACCTACGCGACGCTCAACGAGATGTACGGCAACCGCACGGTGTGCGGTATCGGCCGAGGCGACTCGGCCGTGCGCGTGACCAACGGTGCTCCGACGACACTGAAAACGCTGCGCGAGTCGATCCATGTGATCCGCGAACTGGCGAACTCCCGGTCGGTTGAGTACAACGGTGCGACGCTGCAATTCCCGTGGAGTCACGGCTCGTCGCTCGAGATGTGGGTCGCCGCGTATGGCCCTCTGGCGCTCAAGCTGGCAGGCGAAGTCGGCGACGGCTTCATCCTCCAGCTGGCGGATGTCGACATCGCCGCCTGGATGATCCAGACCGTGCGGGATGCCGCGTCCAACGCCGGTCGCGACCCCCTGTCTGTGAAGTTCTGCGTTGCAGCCCCGATGTACATCGGTGACGCCACGGAAGAATCGCGCGCGCACATGCGGGAGGAATGCCGCTGGTTCGGCGGCATGGTCGGCAACCACGTGGCCGACATCGTGGCGAAATACGGCACCGGCGGGGCCGTGCCGCAGGCGCTCACCGACTACATCGCCGGCCGCGAAGGCTACGACTACAACGAGCACGGCCGCGCGGGCAACACGCACACACAGTTCGTGCCCGACGAGATCGTCGACCGATTCTGCGTGCTCGGCACCGCGGATGAGCACATCGAGAAACTGACCAGGCTGAAGGAACTCGGTGTGCACCAGTTCGCCGGCTACCTGCAGCACGACAACAAGGAAGAGACGTTGCGCGTCTACGGCGAAACCGTCATCCCGGCGCTCTCGCAGCAGCTGGTGGCAAAGTCATGAAACACGACAATGCAGACCACGAGAACATGAGGGAGCAGTCATGAATGACCTGGATCCGGCCGACGGGCAGCGTGCCCACGATCTGGACATCGCCCACGTCTTCCACTCCTGGTCTGCACAGGCGGGTCGCAACCCGCTCGTGATCGCGGGCGGTAGCGGATGCCGCGCGTGGGACTTCGACGGCAAGCAGTATCTCGACTTCTCGAGTCAGTTGGTCAATCTGAATATCGGGCACCAGCATCCGGCTGTCATCGAGGGCATCAAGTGCCAGGCCGAGCAGCTGGCGACGATCGCTCCGGCGACCGCGAATCTGTCGCGCGGCGAGGCTGCACACCGCATCGTCGAGCTTGCACCCGACGGCTTCAACAAGGTCTTCTTCACCAACGGCGGGGCGGATGCCAACGAGAACGCGATCCGACTGGCTCGCCTGCACACGGGGCGGGACACCATCTTGTCCGGTTACCGGTCGTATCACGGCAACACCGGTGCGGCGATCGTCGCGACCGGTGACTGGCGGCGCGTGCAGAATGAGTATGCGCGCGGACATGCGCATTTTTTCACCCCTTATCTGTACCGCAGCGAGTTCTGGGCGACCACGCCGGAGCAGGAGAGCGAGCGGGCGCTACGCCATCTGGAACGCGTGATCCAGTCGGAGGGGCCGTCGTCGATCGCCGGCATCCTGCTTGAGTCGATTCCGGGAACGGCCGGCGTTCTTATTCCGCCGCCCGGCTACCTGGCCGGTGTGCGCGCACTCGCCGACCGCTACGATCTGGTGCTGATCCTCGACGAGGTCATGGCGGGCTTCGGCCGCTCCGGGCGCTGGTTCAGCTTTCAGGGCTACGACGTCACACCCGACCTGATCACCTTCGCCAAGGGTGTGAACTCGGGCTATGTGCCCGTCGGCGGTGTCATCATTTCGGATGCGATCGCTCGCGATTTCGACACCAACGTCTTCCCCGGCGGACTCACCTACAGCGGGCATCCGCTGGCGATGGGTTCGATCGTTGCAACCCTCGACGCAATGAAGGCAGAGGGCATCGTCGAGAACGCAGCACGGGTTGGGGCCGAGGCGATCGGGCCGGCGCTTGCGGAGCTGGCTGCGAAGCATCCGTCGATCGGTGAGGTGCGCGGCGAGGGCGTGTTCTGGGCGGTCGAACTCGTCGCCGATCGCGACACACGCGAACCGTTGCCGGCCGCGAAGATGGGCGCGCTGAAGTCCGGACTGCTCGAGCGCGGCCTGCTGCCGTTCGTGCAGGACAACCGGGTGCACGTCGTGCCGCCCTGCATCGTCACCGTCGACGAGGTCGCCGAAGCGATGGCGATGTACGACGATGCCCTGACCGCAATCGAATAACAGGCACGCGCATAGCAGACAAGCGAATCGTAGCCATACGAATCGTACGCACAACAAGGGACTCTCTCATGACCGACTTCATCAACCACTGGATCGACGGCACATTCGTCGAGGGCATTTCGACGCGCACCGCACCGGTTTACGACCCTGCAAAGGGTGTCGCCGAGAAAGAGGTGCGCCTCGGCAGTGCAGCGGATGTCGACACAGCCGTCGCCGCCGCACGTGCGGCTTTTCCGGCGTGGAGTGACACCTCCTGGGCGAAACGCCTGCAGGTGATGTTCAACTTTCGCGAACTGCTGAACGCGCGGCGGCAGGAGCTCGCTGAAATCCTCACATCCGAGCACGGCAAGGTGCTCTCCGACGCGTTCGGTGAGATCACACGCGGCCTCGAGATCGTCGAGTTCGCGCTGGGTCTTCCGCATCTGGCCAAGGGCGAGTACACCGAGAACGCGTCGACCGGCGTCGACGTCTACTCGACGCGGCAGCCGCTCGGCGTGGTCGGCATCATCACTCCGTTCAACTTTCCGGCGATGGTGCCGCTGTGGTTCTTCCCGATCGCGATCGCGGCAGGCAACACCGTCGTGCTGAAGCCGAGCGAGAAGGACCCATCGTCATCGGTGTGGCTGGCCCAGCTCATGCAGGAAGCAGGGCTGCCGGACGGCGTGATGAATGTGGTGCACGGCGACAAGGAATCCGTGGATGCGTTGCTGACGCATCCGGATGTCGCCTCGATCTCCTTCGTCGGCTCGACCCCGATCGCGAAGTACATCTATGAAACTGCATCGAAGAACGGCAAGCGTGTGCAAGCGCTCGGCGGCGCGAAGAACCACATGCTGGTGCTGCCGGACGCCGACCTCGACGTGACGGCCGACGCCGCGGTCAACGCCGGCTTCGGCTCGGCCGGCGAACGCTGCATGGCCATCAGTGTGCTGCTGGTCGTCGACTCTGTCGCCGACGAGCTCATCGCGAAGATCACCGAACGGATGGCGGGACTCACCACCGGCGACGGACGCCGCGGCTGCGACATGGGGCCGCTCATCACCGGAGTGCATCGCGACAAGGTCGCATCGTACATCGATCTCGCGACCGAGGACGGCGCATCCGTCGTGGTGGACGGCCGAGACGTCGAGGCAGACGGCGACCCCGACGGCTTCTGGCTCGGGCCGACCCTGATCGACCGCGTTCCGGTGAGCTCGAAGGTGTACACGGACGAGATCTTCGGCCCGGTGCTCTCCGTCGTGCGGGTGTCGGGGTATGAAGAGGGCCTGAAGATCATCAACAACGTGCGCTACGGCAATGGCACGGCGATCTTCACGAACGATGGCGGTGCCGCACGGCGCTTCCAACGTGAGGTGCGGGTGGGCATGATCGGTATCAACGTGCCGATCCCCGTGCCGGTCGCATACTTCTCGTTCGGCGGCTGGAACGACTCGATGTTCGGCGACACGACCGCATACGGTACGGAGGGTGTGCGCTTCTTCACGCGAGGTAAGGCTGTGACCAGTCGCTGGCTCGACCCGAGTCACGGCGGCATCAACCTGGGCTTCCCGCAGAACACCTGAGTTGTGCGGCGGCCAATCCTTTCCGCTTGACCGCGCCCGGAGCGCTTCGCGCTGGCCAGGATTTTCGACGCTAAACCGGATTGGCAACCGGTTGCTGATCCGGTCTGACGTCAAATCCCCGGTCTAGCGTGAGTGCGCCGAATCAGGAGTCTGACGGGTGGTGGACAGTAAGGTTATTTTCGTGACGGACGCGCGACAGCAGCTCATCGACTACATTTCGGCGGAGGCCCTGTTCCATGGGGACTTCACGCTGACCAGCGGCAAGAAGGCCACGTACTACGTCGACTTACGCAAGGTCAGCCTCGACCACCGCGTGGCGCCGCTGATCGGGCAGGTCATGATCGACCTCATCGCTGACGTGCCGGATGTCTTCGCCGTGGGCGGCATGACAATGGGAGCGGATCCGGTCGCGGCAGCCGTACTGCACCAGGGCGCGGCACGTGGGTTGGCCTACGACGCGTTCGTCGTGCGCAAGGAGCCGAAGGATCACGGCCGCGGTAAGCAGGTCGAAGGGCCGGACCTCGATGGCAAGCGCGTGATCGTGTTGGAAGATACCTCGACAACCGGCGGCTCTCCGCTGCAGGCGATCGAGGCGCTGAAGAAGGTCGGCGCCGTCATCGCCGGTGTCGCCGTCGTCGTCGATCGCGCAACCGGTGCGAAAGAGGTGATCGAGCGAGCCGGCTACCCCTACTTTGCAGCCATCGGGCTCGCCGACCTGGGGCTTGCCTAGGCTGTGGCGGCACACGGCGGCGGGGGCCCGGCAGATCCGACTGGCCCGGCAGATCACTCGGATGACGACGTTGCTGGTGACGACGTTGCTGAATCGGACGTAGCGGATGCCGCGGGTGACGACCCCACGGGCGCACTCGGCGGCACCGATTGGCTCCTCGAGCAACTGAGCGGCGGCCGTACGCCAGAGCCGCGTGCGGCAGAGCCGCCCGCACCGGAGTCGCCCATGCCGGAGCGGCACATGACGGACCGGCCTGTGCCGCAGCCGGATATTCCGCAGCAGACGGTGGTGCCGGGGGCGGTGGCAGAGCCTGCTGTGGTGGCTGGTGAGGCGCCGGGTGCTGCAGTGATGCCGGAACCATACGTCGTGCCTCCGTCGCCCGCGACCGAACCCGCACGACCCGCGGATGCGCCGCTGAAACTGCGTTGGTCATGGGCGACTGAATCGGTGGAGCCGATCCCGCCTGCCGAACCGGTTGCATCGCCTGACCCCGACGCGTCGTCCGAAGCCGCGGCCGCGCTCGAGCCCGCGGCTCGGGTTGAAACGCCGGCTCCGGTCGAAACACCGACTCCGGTTGAAACTCCGACTCCGGTTGAAACTCCGACTCCGGTTGAAACCCCGACTCCGGTTGAAACCCCGACTCCGGTTGAAACCCCGGTTCGAGGGGAGCCGCCGCGCTTCGCCGTCGGGTTACCACCACGAACGGAAACGGTCGCACCGGCCATGCCCGCTGCCACTACAGCGGACGAGGAGCCTGCTGGCTTCGTGTGGGGCCTGACGCCCAACGACGACGTCGATCCGTTGGTTCATCCACAAGGGACGGCATCGTCGTCGTCTGAAACTATGCAACTGCCGGAGACCGAGTCGGTGCCGGAAGCAGCTGTGTTGCCGGAAGCAGCTGTGTTGCCGGAGGCGGCTGCGGTGCCCGAGACTGTGCCATTGCCGGAAACGCCTGCGCTGCCGGAGACTGCGCCGCTTCGTGCGTCTGCATTGCAGCCTGAGTCTGCATCACCCGAGACAGTCGTGCTGCCACGGCAGGAGACTGCGCAGCTGCCCATCGAGCCGCCCGCCACGCGTTCAGCACGGCGCCGCGCGGACGATATCACCGCACTCGATGAGGCTTTCGGCCCCGTCCTTGCGAGCCCCGCCGTCATGAGCCCGCCTCCCGCGAGCTCTCCTGTCGCGGGCCCCGCCTTCGCGGGCCGCGCCGCCGCAGCGCCGACTGCAGTGGCGAGTGCATCCCGTCAGGCAAGAGGTCCGCGCGGACCGCGCGACGCATCCGGTCGCCGGTCGACGCGTGTGCTGGTCTGGGTGGCCGGCGCGCTGGTGCTCGTGTTGGTCCTGATCGGACTGTTCGTGCTGGGCACCCGGCTACCCGCAATGCTGCAGGGCGCGCCGACACCGACGTCGACCCCCAAGAAGACGGCGACATCGACGCCCAAGCCGACTCCGACAGTCGTTGCGACCGGGCCGCAGAGCCCGGGGACGCACGCCTGGGACACCCTGCGCGGCGGCGAATGCCTGCAGCCGTTCACCACACCGTGGGCCCTGACCTTCACCGTCGTCGATTGCGCGACCCCGCATGCCGCACAGCTCGTGTACACGGGGGTCTTTTCGACCGATCCCGCCGCGGCATACCCGGGCGTCGACCAGTTGGCCTCGCAGATCAACGTGCTGTGTTCTCGGCCCGGTATCCTGAATCTGAGTGCGGCAGCGGGGTTCAGCGATGCGCAGATCCAGGCTGCATATCCTGCGACCTCTGAGCAATGGCAAAGCGGCCAGCGCTCGTACTTCTGTTTTGTGAATCGCTCCGGTGGCGAGCCGCTGACCGGGAGCATTGCAGGGACGGGTCCATCCTGACGTGACGGATGCCGCGCCGCGGCCAGTATGCTCCCTCTGTGCGCAGGTTCGTGCGCGGTGCGCCAGTTCAACTGGCGCATGCCGCACAGGATGGCGCATGGCATTCGTCGGAGAAGGCCACGGAAAAAAGGAAAGTTAGTCCATCTTCGCCGTGCTCTTCCAGATGAACCCGGCGACCGTGAGCAAGGGTATCAACCTGCTCGTCGACCTGGGTGTGCTGTACAAGAAGCGGGGTATCGGAATGTTCGTCGCACCGGGCGCCCGCGACACCCTGCGCCGGCGCCGCCTGAACGAGTTTCAGGACAAATACGTTGAACCGTTGCTGACCGAAGCCAGGGTGCTCGGCATCGACACGGAAACACTGCAGCACCTGATCTCTGAGAAAGTGAAGGACCGCGCATGAGCAACGCTATCTCTGTGCAATCCGCAACGCGCACGTTCGGGCGTACAAAAGCCATCGACCGGTTGAGTTTCACCGTTGCCGACGGGTCGATTCTCGGCCTGCTCGGTCGTAACGGTGCCGGCAAGACGACGATCATGTCGATCATCGCCGGCCAGGACCGTCCGACATCCGCAAGCGGCACAGCGGATGCGGCCGGCCGGCTCACCGCCGACAGAACCGGGCTGCGGTCCCACGCGATCGGCGCACTGCGGTCCGGTGCGCGGCGCGCTGGACGGCAAAGTGCGAGCACAGGCCGCTAGCGCCGGTGTGCAAGTCGAGCGCGCTACCCTGGGTCGAGTCGTCGCGGTACAACCCAGGACTGGTCTATGCCCTCGTCGGATTCCTCGGCTATCTGGGTGTGCAATCCGTCGCCACGACCTTCCCGAAGGGCTTCATGCCACGTGGCGCGCAACGCGGGCCAGCAACCCGCTGCGCACGGCCGGCCACTCGCCGCTGATGATCGAGAAAACGACGGTGTCTCGGAGCGTGCCGTCGTCCCAGACCTGGTGGTTGCGCAGCACGCCGTCCTGCTTTGCACCCAGTCGCGCGATCGCAGCGCGCGATTGCTGGTTGTGCCAGTGCGTGCGAAACTCGACAACGTTGCAGCCGAGGGTCTCGAATGCGCGCGTCAGCAGCAGAAGCTTCGCATCCGCGTTGATGCCGCTGCCGTGCGCACTCGGCGCCATCCAGGTCGAGCCGATCTCCAGCCGCCGGTGCTCGGCCGCGATGTTGAGATAGGTCGTCACCCCGCACACGGCGCCGGTGTCGTTGCGGCGGATCGACCAAGCGGCAATGCTCCCGGATGCCTGCGCCGCCAGCCTCCGCTCAACCTCCGCAGCGACCTGGGACGGCTCAGGGATGTGCGTGTACCAGGTCTTCCACAGTTCGCCGTCGGTCACGGCCGCGATCAAGTCGTCGATGTGATCGGTGCTGAGCTGCTCTAGAGTCGCGAGCCTGCCGGTGAACGTGGGAGCCGCAGCGAAATCCATGGAATAAACGTAGGGCATTCGCAGGCACGGCGGCGACCGTGCGCATCTCACGGCGCGAGTCGCCAGGCTCAGATTGTGAGTCTGAGATCGCGCGGCTCAGATCGCGTCGGTCTCCACCTGCTCGGTCGAAACCAGCTCGTGCACTCCCGAGATGATCTCGTCGGGCCGGAACGGATAGCGTTCGATCTCGGCGCGATCGCTGATGCCGGTGAGCACGAGGATTGTGTGCAGGCCGGCTTCGATTCCTGCGACGATGTCGGTGTCCATGCGGTCGCCGATCATGCCGGTGTTCTCCGAGTGCGCCCCGATCTTGTTCATGGCCGAGCGGAACATCATCGGGTTGGGTTTGCCGACGACGTATGGTTCACGGCCGGTCGCCTTCGTGATGAGCGCTGCGATCGCGCCCGTGGCAGGGAGGGGTCCGTCGGCGCTCGGCCCCGTCGCATCCGGGTTGGTCGCGATGAAGCGGGCGCCGCCGACGATCAGCCGGATCGCCTTCGTAATCGCCTCGAATGAGTAGTTGCGGGTCTCGCCGACCACCACGTAGTCGGGGTTGGTTTCGGTCATGATGAAGCCGGCCTCGTGCAGGGCGGTCGTGGTGCCCGCTTCGCCGATGACGAACGCGCTGCCGCCGGGCAGCTGCGACTTGCAGAACGCTGCTGTGGCAAGGGCGGAGGTCCAGATCGACTCTTCGGGGACTTCCAGACCGGATGCTCGCAGTCGCGCCGCCAGGTCGCGCGGCGTGAAGCTCGAGTTGTTGGTCAGAACGAGGAACGGTGTCTCCGCGTCCCGCCACTGCTGGATCAGTGCTGCGGCGCCGGGCAGTGCCTCATTCTCGTGGACGAGCACGCCGTCCATATCGGTCAGCCAGCATTCGATGTCATCGCGGTTGCTCATTCATGCCTCCTTTTGGCGCTGGCTCCAGAGTAGCCGGGGCATGTGAACCGCAGGTTTCGGGCGCCTGTGCCCACAGGTCCGGTGTTTTTCGGATTGTGCACTGATCTCACGGCTACCCACTCGCGCACCATCGTTCGAACCTAGGCTTTTACTGGGTTCAATGAGAAACTGAGGGGGTGATGGAGTTGAGCGACGCGCAGACCTGGACGGTGATCGGCGTGCTTGCCGCCGGTTTCGTCGGGTTCATGTCGGTCATCGTGTCATTGCTGAACCGCACGTTGACAGCCGAATTGCGGGGCATTCGCACAGAACTGAGCGGGTTCCGAACCGAGGTGGGGCTACGGTTCGAAAACATCGAGCGGCGTATGGAGGGGTTCGACAAGCGCATGGATCGGTTCGAGACGCGGTTGGACGGCCTCGATCGCGATGTGCAGGCGCTCATCGGCAAGGTATTCGGCCACGACCAGTAGCCTGGGTTGGTGACTGACCCGACGCAACCAGAGTCCGACGCGTCGCCCGAGCACCCGACGGCGGAGCACCCGACGGCCGAGCACCCGACGGCCGAGCGCGCGTTAGCCGAGCCCGCGTCTGCCGAGCATCCGACGGCGGAATGGACGACGCATGGCGTCGGCCCGTGGCCGGGCGGCCCGGACGCGTGGCCGACCGATCCGAACTATGACCCGGAACTGCTGCAGCACGGCGACACCCGCAACGTCATCGATCGCTACCGGTATTGGAGCATGGATGCCATCGTCGCCGATCTCGACACGACGCGGCATCCGTTCCACGTCGCCATCGAGAACTGGCAGCACGACATGAACATCGGCTCGATCGTGCGCAGCGCAAACGCGTTCGGCGCAGACACCGTGCACATCGTCGGTCGGCGGCGCTGGAACAAACGCGGCGCCATGGTGACCGACCGGTACCAGCACGTCGTGCACCATGCGGACGTTTCGGATCTCGTCGCGTGGGCACGTCACGAGAACCTGCCGATCATCGCGATCGACAATGTGCCGGGCAGCGTGATCATCGAGACATTTGAGTTTCCGAAGGCGTGCGTGATCGTCTTCGGACAAGAGGGACCCGGGCTTTCTGCCGGCCTGCTCGAGGCCGCGGATGCGATCGTCGAGATCAGCCAATTCGGCTCGACGCGCTCGATCAATGCGTCCGCCGCGGCTGCCGTGGCCATGCATGCCTGGATTCTGCAACACGCGCGGGTGTAACGGAAACGGTGCGGTAGAACGCCGTGCCCTGGCTTGCGCGTTGTCAGGTGTCGGCGCCCGGCGCAGGAGGCTTGCCTGCCTCGCGGGCGATCTCGGCGATCCGCGTTGAATCGATGTCGAACACCTCGGCGCCGTCATCCGGACCCGGCGCGGAGATGATCGTCACGCGAGGCGCATCGGCCACGGCGGGCGGCAGGTCGATGAGCGCGAACCCCGCCCCGACGGTTGCGCGCTCGTGACCGGGCGGGGCGATGGCATCCGAGGTGTTCGTGATGCCGGGGGCGACCACGACCGGGATGCCGCCCGCACTCGTGACCAGGCTGTGGTGGTAGTGGCCGCTGAGGATCAGCCGCACGTCCGCCTGCTCGCACACGTCGAGCAGGTCGCGTGGTCGTTCGAGTTCGAGCGCGGCCAGCAGCGGGGTGGATGCCGGCACCGGCGGGTGGTGCAGCACCACGACGGTGCCGCTGGGCGCCGGCGTCGCCAACTCCTCGCGCAGCCACTGAAGGCTCGCGGCCTCCAATTCGCCGTAGCCGTACCTTGGCACCGATGAGTCGAGGTGGATCACCCGCACCCCGTGCACGGTCACGACGCCGCGGCGCTCGCCGAGCATCTGCTCGAACGCGGCGCGCAGGTCATGATTGCCCATCGCGTACACGACGACCGCGCCCCGCGCCGCCGCCCACGGTTCGACGAGGTCGCGCAGGATGCCGTACGAGGCAGGTGATCCGTCGTTGGAGAGATCTCCCGAGAGCACCACCACGTCGACCTGTTCGAGCGCCGCCGCCCGATCGAGCACCCGACGCAGCGCGGCCGTGGTGTCGACGAGCCCGTAGTGCAGGGTGCCGTCGCCGAACAGGTGCGTGTCCGACAGGTGCACGATGCGTAGTGGTCTCGTCTCGGTAGTCACGGCATCACCCTACGGCAGAGCACCGTCATCGACTCGGACGTGTTGCCGACCTCGGCACCGGATGCTCGCTCAGTAGCCGAGGAAGGCATCCGTCTTGATGCGCCGCGCGGGCACGCCCTGCCGTCGCAGATCGCGGCGCACCGTGTGCACGAGCGCGCTCGGACCGGAGACGTACACCGTGCTGGCCCGCAGGTTCGGCACAGCGTCGGCGAGCAGTTCGGCGCTGATTCGTCCGGTCGGCCCGGTCCAATTGTCGTCTGGCCGGGTGACCACGAACACGGCGCGCAGGCCGATCGCCCGTGCTGCCCGTTCGATGAACTCGCGGTAGACGAAATCCTCGGGGCGGCTCACGCAGTAGACCAGAGTGATGTCGCGCCGGTGCGGGCGTTCGAGCAGGTGCCCGAGCATCGAGCGGTACGGCGTGATGCCGATGCCGGCCGCGATGAGCACGAGCGGTAGCCTCGGGTCGTCGGGCAGGCGCAGGTCGCCGCCGACGTAGGTGCCGGTCAGTGCGGTGCCGTGTGGGGAGGCGATCAGCGCGCGCTTGAAGCTGCTCGCAGCACTGCCGCTGGTGAAGCCGAAGCGGATGTCGGACTCAGCGGGCGAGGAGGCGATCGAGAAGACCCGTCGCGCCCCGCGGGCATCCGGTCGTGCATGCGCGAGTTCCAGCTCCAAGAACTGGCCGGGCTGGAACGACAGCGCATGCTGCGGGGTGGCGACCACCTCGAAGGTTCCGGGTGCGATCTCGTCGACCGAGTCCAGAGTCAGCCGGATGCGTCGTCGCTGGGCGACGGCGAACGCCAGGATGTTGCCGATCAGCAGAGCGACCTCAGGGGTCAGGATCGGCAGTTGGGCAGAGGCGAGCACGCCCACCAGTGCGGCGTAGACCACGCGCCAGCGCAGTGTGCTCGGTGAGGTGAGCGGCTCGGTGAGCATGAATGCGACGATGAACAGAATCGGCCAGGATGTCGCGCCGGTCGCGAGCGCCGATGCGACGTCGACGTGCCGCATGAGGGCGACGACGATGAGGGTCACGGCGGACGCGATAATGGCGGTGCCAGCCATGACGTGCTGGCGCACCCGCCACACGGTGAGCCCGCCGCAGACGATCGTCATGGGCAGCAGCACGGGCGAGGCCACCCACCAGGTCGCGTAGCCGAGGCCGACGAGCCCTGTGATGGCTACCGCGATGGCCGCCGGGTTGAAGATATGCCGGCCACGGAATGCCAGCAGGTACTTCGATGCGCAGGCCGCGAACGCCACGACTGCTGTCGCCACGACACCCCCTGCCGTGGTCGGCGCCGGGAAGATCAGAAACAGCAGCAAGGTGGTGATCAGCCACGATCCCGGATTCTGCGTGGTGCGAAACATCAAGGCGAACAGCGCGCCGGATCCCCAGCAGACCACCCCGATCAGCGCGAACGACGCGACGAGGTGCAGCAGGTCATACGGCACCTCGCCGAACAGGCTCAGCACGCCGGCAGTCACGGCGATCGTGCTCAGCGCGTAGATCACGAAGCGATACATCGAGACGTCGTCGATGATGCTCTCAACCAGGCGTTTCACGCGGCATCCCCATCAAAGATCGTGAGCGCAGCGGAGGCGGACCGCATGATCGTCCCATCGCCGTGCACCACGACGTAATCGAACGGTCCCAGGTCTGCCAGGTGTTCCGGCGGCACGAAGAACAGTGCCGTAGCGAGGCCGTCGGCGTGCATCGCCGAGTCCGCGATCGCCGATGCGGCGATCACAGCTGTGGTTGGGCGACCGGTGCGCGGGTCGAGGATATGGTGCCAGTCGCCCCAGGCCCGCCGGTTCGTCGCCGACCCGCAGATCGATCGATGGCCGCGGCCGTTGCTGCCGGAGCCTGTGCTGCTCGAGCCGCCGTCACCGAGATCGCGGGACGCCGCGCCGCCACCGATGCGCGCGGTGCCGATCAACCGGTTCGGCCAGACCGGATGCTCCAACCCGATCAGGTGGGCGGCGGTGCCGACGGCGATGTCGCCGCCGCCGTCGACGATGTACGCGTCGATGCCGGCCGCCCGGATCAGGCCGGCGACCCGGTCGACCGCATATCCCTTGCCCGCCGCGCCGACGTCGAACAGCAGCGGCCGGTCGAGGGCGATGCCGCCTGCGTGGAGCTGAGAACGGTGATTCCAGGCCGGCGTCGTGGCAATCTCCGGCCGCGGTCGCAGCCCGACCGCCGCGTCGTAGCCCGCATCGCTGAGGGTGCGCCCGATCAACGGCGTCACCGCTCCGTCTGTCGCGTCGTACAGTCGGGCGTACCAGCGCAGCAGCCCGAGATCGTGCGGCGCAAGGGCGCGGGATCCGCCGCCTCGCGCCAGGCTCGACACCATCGAGTCGTCGCGGAACCGGGACCACACGGCGTCGATGCGCGCGAGTTCGTCGGCGATCGAGGTGTGCAGCGCGCCGGGGAGCCCACCAACGGCATCCACATACCAGTTGGTGCCCAGCGCCTCGAACTCGAGCGCCGTCGCGGACTCAGCTATGGGCATCGGACTTGATGCTCGAGATGGCCTCGTTGAACCCCGTCGACGTCAAGGAGGATCCGGACACCCGCGATACGGAGACGTCGTCAAGCTTCTTGCCGATCACAAGCGAGTCGATGCCCGAGGCGAACTGGGACTGGAACTGCGCCGCGGTGCCCTGGGCGGTTGAGGTGTCGAGTGCAAGCTTGGTCACCGTGTCGTTGGAGATCGTCACGGTGACACCGATCTGTTCGGTGCCGCCCGGTGACGAGTAGGAGCCTGTTGCGCTGTACGTGCCGTTCTTGTAGGTCGTCGACGGGGTCGCGGTGGTCGGAGTCGCGGTGGTCGGGGTGCCGGATGCCGTCGGCGAGTTCGACGCAGCGGCGGATGTCGGTTCGCTCGTCGAGGCGGACGGTGCGGCTGTGCTGCCGACCGTTGTCGCCTGCGCGGTGTTCTGCGTGAGCACGACGGCCGCGGTCGCGGCGCCGCCGATCAGGAGCACAGTCGCCGCTCCGATCGTCTTCTTGGTCGTGATGCCCGCCATGGTGCCCTCCGTCCGCTGTCGGTCGTCTTCCGTAGAGCGGATGGCGGCCGGTGTCTTCTCCATTTAAAGTCCTGCGGACGCGAGAACAGCCCGGACCAAGACGATTATCGGCGGATCCCTAGTCACCTCATAGCGAAAGCAACTCAACCGATCAGGCTGGGCTGGAGGTCGCGCAGCGTGCGGAAGTGTGTCATCCGTACGACGCCGGCAGCGGCGAGCATGAGCGCGATTCCACCCCAGAGGGCGAGCACACCGACATCCGACCAGGCCATGCCGAGGTTGCCGCCATACATGAGTTGGCGCAAACCGTCTACCGCGAAGCCCATCGGCAGCACGTGATGGAGCGCGACGAGCGGGCCGGGCAGCGTCTGCCACGGGAACGTGCCGCCCGCCGTCACCAACTGCAAGACCATCAGCACGAGGCCGAGGAATTGACCCACGCTGCCGAGCCACACGTTCAGCGCAAGGATGATCGCCGTGAACGAAGCGGATGCCAGCACCATCAGCCCGAACGCACCGAGCGGGTTCGTCACATTGAACCTGAGAGCAACCGCGACAACGAAGAACACGGTCACCATCTGTACGACGCCGAGGATGCTCGGGGTCAGCCAGCCGGCCAGCGTGATCTTCAGCGGCGAGTGCAGCGCGGTGATCGCCCGCCGCGACACCGGCTTGACGATCAGGAACAGGGCGTAAATGCCAATCCATGCGGCAAGCGCAACGAAGAACGGCGCGAGACCCGCACCATAGGTGCCTGCGCTGGTCGCTTTCGAGTTGTCCAGGCGCACCGGGCTCGCGATGGTCTGTGCCTGCTTCGCCTGCAGCGCCGGCGAGCTGTTCGGGATCCGCGCAATCCCATTCGTCAGCCCATCGTGCAATGTGGTCAGGCCGCTTGTGAGGGCGCCGAGCCCCTTATCCAGAGCGGATGCACCGCTTGCGGCCTGCGCTGACCCGTCGGCCAGCTGCGCTGCCCCGCCCGCAGCGGACTGGATGCCCTGCGCGAGTGCGGGCGTTGCGGCGGCAAGTTGCTCAGCACCCGCGGTCACCTGATTTGCGCCGCTGGAGAGTTGGTCGACCTTGCCGACGGCAGCTTGCACCTGAGAATTGCCATCGAGAACGGCCGCGCCGAGCGGATCGAGGTACTGTGCGACGATCTCCTGAGCTTGCGCGGCCGCCTCAGAGGGAGCGAGACCCTGCGCTTCAAGCGCGCTTGTGAAGCGCGCGATGAGTTCGGCGCGTGCCTGCGGAACGCGGCTCGCGGCATCCTGCGAGACGGCACCCGCCCGGTTGGCGACCTGGGCGAGCTGGGCGTTGCCGGTGGCGACGTGCCGAGCGCCGTCAGCGAGCTGCGCCGTCTGCGCGGGAAGGTCGGCGGTCTTCTGCCTCAGCGTGCCCAAGCCGTCGCGCAGTGTCGCGGCACCGCTGGCGAGTTGTGCGGTTCCGGTGGCGAGCGCGCTCGCGCCGGATTGCGCGGTTGCTGCGCCATCCGCCAGTTGTTGCGCGCCGACTGCGGCGGTGACCAGATTGCCACGAATGGTGGACAGCCCGAGCAGGAATTGGCTGGCCGCCTCCTCGTTCACCTGCTGCACGATTGACGTGCGGATCTTCTCGGCCGCCTGCGCTCCGATCGTTGAAGCGAGGTAGCTGTTGGCGTCGTTCGTGGTCAAGGTCACGGTCGCCTGACGCGGCGATGACGTACTCGCAGAGGCGAGTGCCTCAGAGAAGTCGGTCGGGAAGGTGATGACGAAGTCGTACTTCGAGTCGTCGTCGCCGTGCGCCGCTTCCGTCGCGGAAACCGCGTGCCAGGCGAACGAGCTGTCTTTGATCAACTGGTCTGCGACCGTGTTGCCGTAGTTCGTGGCGGCGCCGCCGATGATCGCGCCTGCGTCATCGACCACAATTGCCGCAGGAATCTGATCGAGCTTCGCGTACGGGTCCTGGTTGGCCCACAGGTAGAGGCCGGCATAGATCAACGGAACAGCGGTCAGGGCCAGCAGCGCGAGAACGGCCATCTGTGTCGAGGTCAGGCGGCGGAACTCCGCCGCGATCATCTGCGGGATCTTCATGCGTGCTGCTCACTGTCGGTCAGCGGGGCCATGAGAAGCCCAGGCACGTTGTCGGTGTCGTCGCGGCTCGGTCTTCGTCGAACATCGCCAGCGGGCCGGATGTCGCGGTTCCAGTTACCTGCATGCGCTCGATGAGTGAGTCGGCGGCGATCGCCGTCGCCGAGGCATCGCCTGCGACGACGAGCACTGCGAGTCCGCGCGCTGCGAGCTCCCGGGCGATCGCCCACCATTGAAGCGGATCGCCGCCGTGGCGGTCGGGCGAGACGATGACGAGCCCGTCGACGCCGGAGCGCAGCAGAGCCAGTTCGCACAGCAGCCGCACGCGCTCGGTCGGCAGCATCGTGCCGATCGCGTGCCGTGCGTAGTCGGCGAGCCCGAGCTCGCGCAGCATCCGCATGACGGCGAGCGGATGCGAGCGTCGCCCGGCGAACATCAGCTCCTCCGCGGTGACGCCGGCGACCGTGACATTGCTCGCCGGTTCGCACACGTCAGGGGCGTCGATCAAGGCGATGCGCGTGCGCATCCGTGAGTAGTCGGCCTTGCCGTCGATCGTGACGGTGCCGCTGTCCGGGTACATCCGCCCCGATGCGATCAGGCCGAGAACGGTTGGCCTTTGCTCGGTTTCTGCTCGGGCGAGGGTGGCGGTTCCGCTCGAGAAGGTCACGCTCGTCGCGGGCAGCACGGTGTCCCGCTGGCCTTTCGTGACGGCAGCCAGTTCGATCTTCACGCGTGTGCTCCTTCGCGGAACGTCAGCTGCGGTGTCGCAGCGATGAGGGCGTCGGCCTCGCGCCAGCCGAGCCCCGCCGTACTCAAACCGGAACGCATGACGAGCGAGTGAGCTCGGCGGGCGGACATATCCGTTCTGGTCACCTCGTCGAGCACGGACAATGCGGCACCCTCGATCAGGCGGGCAAGCGTCGCAGGCTCGATGTCCTCGCGCAGTTGCTCTGCAGCGACCCCGCGTTCGACGGATGCGCGCAGCCGCCGCCGTGCCGGCTCGAGCGCGCGCGCCACCTGCTCGCGGTGCGGGCCGCGCACCGCCAGCTGAGCCATGACCCGAACGTGCTCGACCTCGCTCCATAGTGTCGAACCGAACAGCGCGATCTCGACGCGTGCATCCGGATGGCTGATCGGCTCGAGCGATGCCGCCACGCGTTCTGCGCCGCGTGTGAGCACCTCGGTGACGAGGTCGTCGCGGGTGGCGAAGTGGCCGTAGATCGAGCGACGGCTGAGCCCGGCCTCATCGGCGACAGCCGAGATCGGTGCGTTGATGTCGCGATTCAAAACGGTTGCCGCCGCCACCAGGATGGCGGCCCGATTCTCGGTTGCGTCGCGCCGCAGAGCGCGCGTGGTGCGTCGTGCGGATGTGGTGGGTCGCAGGTGCGGGGCGGGTTCGGGGCGCGGCGGGTTCAGCATCCGCTCATCGTACTATCTTGCACTCCACTGTGCAAGATCTGCTCTCAACAGATCGCCTTGCCGCTTCCGGCGCGCTTGATTCGGGTCAGAGCGAGCGGCGAGCGATTATGACGAGGTCGCCGGCGGCACCATAGCCAGGGCCTGATTCGTTCCAGACCGCGCGCATGGTGCGGCCCAGGGAGATGCCCTCCGTTGCGACGGCGATCAACTCGCCGCTTTTCAGCAGCGGCGCGACGGCAAGTTCGCTGAGCACAGCTGGCCCAACGCCGGCCGCGACCGCGGCACGCACGGCGGCGTTGCTGCCCAGTTCCAGAGCTGGGGCGACGAGTTCGTGGGAGCCCAACGCCTCGTCGAGCGTGGTGCGTGTGCCAGAGCCGCGCTCGCGAACGACCAACTGCGTGCGTGCGAGTTCCGCGGCCGTTACGGGTCTGCGGCGCCGTGACCATGGATGCGCCGGGTCGACGATCACAACCAGTTGATCGTGCGCCACGGCCGTGCTGCGGGGGTCGTCGGCTCGCACGGGCGACTCGACGAAACCGACGTCGCACGCGGCGTCCTTCACGAGTTGGAAGACTTCGCTCGAGTTGTGCACGCGCAACTTGATGTCCAACCCTGGATGCGTGCGCCGCAACTCCGCGAGCCACGCCGGCATGAGACACTCCGCAACGGTCATGCTCGCCGCCACCGTGAGGTGCGAGTGGTGCTCGGCACGCAGGGCATCCGTCGCGACGCGTAGCTCGTTGGCGCTGTCGAGAACGGTGCGGGCCCAGTCGGCGACCACCGCGGCATCCGGGGTCAGGGTCGACCCGCGCGGATGCCGATCCAGCAGGCGGATGCCCAGCGAGTCTTCGAGTCGCGCAATCGCCCGCGTCGCGTTCGGCTGTGCCATGCCGACACTGCGCGCGGCGGCGCCGAGGCTGCCGTGCTCGGAAACCGCGATGAGCAACTCAAGTACGGCGAGGTCGGGCCAACGTTCGGGCATATCACAATGATATGCGGCATTGCGAGATTGGTGACTACCGAACCGGATGCTGCGGTGAAAGTGTGGAAACCATGCCAACACAAGCGCCGCCCACCGGTCCGATTGCAACCTCGGCCACGGCCACGGCCACGGCCCCGACTCCGCCGTCGCGTCGTGCTGCGCTCGTCGCGCTGCTGCCGGGCCTCGGCCTGTGCGCCGTCGCTGTCGCGCTCGCGCTCGGTATCGGAGTCTTCCTGCCGACCGTCAGCGCACTGCTGATCGCCATCGTGCTCGGCGTGATCGTGCGCAACACGGTGCGTCTGCCCGCGGCGTTCGAGGGCGGGCTGACCTTCGCGGCGAAGCGGCTGCTCCGGGTTGGCATCGTGCTGCTCGGTCTTCAACTGGTGCTCGGGGACATCCTCGGGCTCGGCGCCGGCATGATTGTGGTTGTCGTCGCGATCGTGACTGTTGGGATCCTCGCGACTTTGGTCATCGGCAAATGGATGGGCATCAGTCTCACACAGCGGCTTCTGATCGCATGTGGCTTCTCGATCTGCGGGGCTGCCGCGGTTGCTGCCGTCGATGGCGTGATCGAGACGAAGAAGGAAGAAGAGGTCGTCACCGCCATCGCGCTCGTCGTAATCTTTGGCACCCTGCTCATCCCGATCGTGCCCGTCGCGGCAGGACTGTTCGGCCTGACAAACCACGACGCCGGACTTTGGGCGGGCGGCTCAATCCAAGAAGTCGCCCAAGTTGTTGCGGCGGGCGGCGCCATCGGGGGCGCCGCACTCGGACTGGCCGTTATCGTGAAACTCGCACGCGTTCTCATGCTGGCGCCAGTGATGGCGGTGATCAGCGTCATTCGGCGCCGCGCGATGAAGGGGCAGCCCGCAACGATCAAGCGTCCGCCGATCATTCCGCTGTTCGTGGCCGGATTCATCGTAATGGTACTGATCCGATCAACAGGGTTCGTACCTGAGCAGGTGCTCGGGGTGGCGAAGATCTTCGAGACGGCGCTGCTGGCGGCGGCTATGTTCGCGCTCGGCACTGGCGTCCGCTTCGCGACCTTCAAGTCGGTCGGGTTCAAACCGTTTGCGCTGGCAGCAGCGTCCACCGTGGTCGTGGCCGGCACGGCGCTCGGTGGTGTACTGCTGCTGGCCTGAATCAGCCGAGCACCTCGCGCAGTCGAACGGCGAACCCGTCGGGGTCGCTCGGGAATCCCGGTTGCACCGTGAAGCCGCCGTGGTTGCTCGGGAATTCCGTCATGGGAATGCCGACGGCCGCCGCAATCGCTCGGGCGCCGCGCGCCGCCATCGTCTGCCCCGATTCGACACCAGCAGCCAATACGAGCCTGTCGCCGAGCGAACGGAGCGCACCGATGTCGGGCCGGTACGCGATGGTTGCAGGCATGTTGCGCAGCAAGGGGTTGGTCCGCACCCCGTCGTCGTCGGCCGACATGCCGAACATCGCGGGGTCGGGGGCCGGCTGGTCGAGGTAGTCCACCGGCACCGGTCCCTCGAACATCACGAACCCGATGAACTTCGCCATGGCCGCGCCATCGCCCTGCTCGGCGTACGTGCGTTTCATGTCCGCGACCACAGCGAGGATCGTGTCGGCGTCGGGCAGTTCGGGCGCGCTGGGCGGCTCGTGCGCCACCACCATCCGCACGTCATCCGGATGGGCGGCGGCAAGCGCCAGCAAGTGCACCGCGCCACCGCTGCTGCCGAATGCGTCGACCAGGCCCACGCCGAGGGCCCGGATGACGCGGTGCAGATCGTCGACATGCTGCTCGGTGCTGATGTCTGCGGAGCCGACGGGGTTGCGTCCTGCGCCGCGTGGGTCGTAGGTCACGACCGGGCGGTCGGCGAAATGGTCGGCTAGCAGCTGGAAGCCCGTCGCGTCCATCGGCGCCCCGAAGAGAAAGAGCGCCGGCCGCTCATCGGTCGACTGCGTGAGGTCACCATGGATGTCATAGGTGATCGCTTCGTCGCCTTCGCCCACTATGTGCGTGGTGATGGTCATCTCGGTCATGTCGTCATCCCTTCGTGAACTCGCCTCACACGGAGGCGAGCACCTCGCGCTCGAGGCGCTCGTAGCTGGTTTCCATCCCGTCGACCATGCCCGTGGCGAGCACGATGTCGCGGGTCGCTGCATCCGGGTATTCGATGAGGAGGGTGAGCAGGGTCACGCCGCCCTCTTCGTAGAGTTGCAGATCGTTCGTCGTCGACGGGTAGTCGGTGCCGGTCATGTGCTCGGTCGTGACGCTGCGGCGCGGCGCATCGATGACGAGGTTCTCACCGTCGAATCCGAACGGTTGCCCCGGCGTGCCGTCGACGGGCTCCCACGCGTGGCGGTAGCGTCCATCGACCACCGGGTCGACCTCGCACACGGTCATGCGCCAGCCGTCGGGCCCGAGCAACCACTGCTGGAGCAGGTCGGGCTCGGTGTGTGCGCGCCAGACGAGCTCGCGTGGACCCTCCACGAGTCGCGTGATGCGCACGTGCCTGTCGTCGAGCGCCTCGAGCCGCGTGCCCTTGCCCTGCGCGTAGTCGCGGAGGCTCTGCAACACGGTGTCGAGCTGCGACATCGCCATGCGAGTGCCCTCGACCATGCCCATCGCGACGGACTGCTCGAGCGCCTTCAGGGACTCGAAGTGCGTCACGCCGTGGAACCGGGTGCGGCCGCCATCCTCGGCGAAGGAGAAGACCATGCGCATCGGCGGCATCTCGGTGAGCAGTTCTCCGCTCTCGTCGGCGAAGCCGTCGAGTACCTCGAACGAGTCGGGCGCATCGATGCGGAGAAACTCCCACCGGGCGCGATTCGTCTCACCATTCGGTCCCGTCATGGAGTACTGCGCGAGCCCTCCTGGCGTGAACTCGAACTGCGTGAATGTAGCGGGCCACCCGGGAGGGCCCCAGAACCTTTCGAGCTGGCGCGGGTCGGTGAAGACGGTCCACACGCGATCGATGGCTGCATCGAACTCGGCGTGGATGTTCATTGTCAGTGTTGCGGGGTCACTCGTGATCTCAGTCACGGGCATGGCTTCCTCCTGGAGTTTCGGTTTTCGACTCTGGTGCGGCAGGTGCCCCTGCGAGCAATGCATCGATGCGATGAATGCGGTGACGCCAGAGGTCCTGGTAGCGCTCGAGCAGCAGCTGCGCCCGGGCGATCACGGCGGGATCGGTGCGCACGAGTCGCTCCCTTCCCTCCGCTCGCTTGACGATCAGGTGGGCGGTCTCGAGCACGGCGACATGCTTCTGCACCGCCGCGAACGACATGTCGTACGCCGCGGCGAGCGTCGAGACCGACTGCTCGGCTTCGATCGTGCGGCGCAGGATGTCGCGCCGTGTCGCGTCGGCGAGGGCCCGGAAGATCCGGTCCACCTCGTCGTCGCTGAGTTCTGTGTCTACAACCATTTGGTTGTAGGTTACGACCGGCGGATGCGGATGTCAACCCCTTCGTGGCTCGGGTTCCGTTTGGCCACGTAACGTTCCGTGCGTCCAGCACCCGGCGTTAGCATGTGGAGATGACCGGAGAGAACCTGCTGCCCGTGCCCGAAGCGCGACTGCCCGCCGAGCCTGAGGTCGTGGCTGCGCTCGCCGCAGCATCCGGCGACCCGGGGATGCTCCGCGCGGTGGTCGCGACGCATCCGTCGTCATCGTTGGGGTGGGCGACGCTCGCCGACGCGACGTTCGACCCGGATGCTCCGCTCGAGTCGTACGCGTACGCGCGCGTCGGATACCATCGCGGCCTCGATGCGCTCCGCAAGGCCGGTTGGCGCGGCCAGGGGCCGGTTCCGTGGGCGCACGAACCGAATCGCGGCGTGTTGCGGTCCCTGTATGCGCTTCGGCGTGCAGCCGCGGCGATCGGTGAGGCCGACGAAGCCGTTCGGCTCGACGAGTTCCTCTCCGGTGCCGATCCGGATGCCGTCGGCGCGATCGAGGCCACGCAGACCGCGCAGATTCCCATTCAGCACAATCCAGCTCCGCCCACCGAAGCGATCGTCATCCGCGGGGAAGATTAGAGCGTCGCACTGCCGGAAATTGCACGACATTTCGTACGATTTCCGACTCCCGATTGTCGAAGGACTGTGCGAGACTCGCTGCATGTCGGACAGTGTGGGAGCGACAACGACAGCAGGCGTGGCGACGGCGGCAGCACACCAGCCCGCCGAGCACTGGGTCGCGCAGCCCGCGGCGGAACCCGCCGAACAGCCGGCGGAGTTCGACGTGTTCCTCGCGGGTCCCGTGTTCATGGACATCGTGCTCGCCGGCATGGAGCATGCGCCTGTTCTCGGCACCGAAAGTTGGGCCGCATCTATGGGCACCTGCCCGGGCGGTATCGCCAACATGGCCGTGGCATTGAGTCGGCTCGGCCTCTCGATAGCGCTGGCAACAGCCTTCGGCGACGATGCCTACGGCGACTTCTGCCGGGAGAGCCTCGAGTTGTCCGAAGGGATCGATATCAGCCGATCCGTGCGCATGGTGGGCAAGCACACGCCGGTCACCGTGTCGCTGGCGTATGACGGTGACCGCACGCTCGTCTCGCACGGCCACCCGAACGAGCATCCGAGCGTGGGCACAGATGTGCCGCGGGCACGTGCGGCGTTCGCCTCGGTCGAGGCCGGACGCAGCGTGCCGTGGTTGAAGCAGGCGCGCGATAACGGAGCGCGGATCGTGCTCAACAGCGGCTGGGACGCATCCGGTAATTGGGATCTCGCCGGCCTGGCCGGCCTGCCATTGGCCGACGTCTTCGTTGCAAATCAGGCGGAAGCCATGGCCTGGACCCACACGACGGATGCTGTCACCGCGGTGCGCTCGCTAGCCGAGCACATTCCTCTCGCAGTCGTCACCCGCGGGCGAGAGGGTGTGGTGGCGTTCGACCGTGCTGCGGGCGAACTCGTCGAACTGCCGGGGATGCCGGTGACGGCCGTTGACCCCACCGGAGCCGGCGATATCTTCGTCGCCGGGTTGATCTGCGGCCTTCTGCTGGAGCGGCCGCTGCAGCAGGCGCTGGCGTTGGGCTGTGTCAGTGCAGGCCTCTCGGTCGAGCGAATCGGCGGCTCGTTCTCCGCACCATCGCCGGACGAACTTCAGGCGTGGTACCGAAATAGCACCCGCTTCGGCGAGCGTGGGTTCGACGCGACGTACGGCTTTCTCGGTGAGGTTTTTCCGCACAACGAGCATCCGCGGCGCCCGCGACGCACGATTCCGACGGTTGGTTTTCGGCCCTAGCAGGTCACGTGCAGCTCGGTTTGCATCGAATTGATGCAGGCGCCGACAGTTGTGACCTACGAAATCCCGACCGCGCGCCGCGCGTTTATGGTCTTGACCTGCGACAGCAGCGTGAACAGGTCGACGATGGTTCCGGTGCCGAAGATCCCGAACGTCAAGAGCCACAGGATTCCGCGGCCGATTTTGCCCATGTAGAAGTGCTGGACACCCGCAACGATACCGAGTATGCAGTGAGCATACGAGCCCCACAATGGGCCACAGCGTCAGCCGCTTTCCGATGAAGGGCGCATCGGATTGCGGCGGTCGTGCGCACGACTTGCAAGAAAAATAGGTGCGGCCGCGGTCATCACGTGTTATATTCACCCACATGGATGAATATCAGACCCAGACGCTCGACCGCGTATTCGGTGCAGTGGCCGACCCGACCCGCCGGGAAATACTGACGCGTTTGGCGCGGTCGGACGAGCGGGTCACGGATGTCGCGCGCAACTTCTCGATCTCACTGAATTCGGTGTCGAAGCACGTGCGTGTGCTCGAGACCGCGGGCCTCGTGAGGCGAACCGTGCGCGGACGCACGCATATGCTGTCGCTGAATGCAGCTCCGCTGGCCGACGCGGCCGAATGGATGGACCACTACCGCATGTTCTGGACTGACAGCCTCGCGGCATTGGACCGCTTCGTCACAGGCGCGCCGAATGCGGGTGCGCGGGATGTCGCGGTGCCCGAAATCAGAGCCGCCAAGCGCGATGATGGCGAGGTGCAGTCATGACCGGCGTCGCGGAGGCCACAGCGGCTGCGCCCGCCATCGTCGTGAGTCGGGTGATCAGTGCGAGCCCTGAAAGCCTGTTCGACGCGTGGCTTGATCCGGCAGCCGTAGGGATCTGGCTTCGGCCCGGAAATGCGGAGAGCACGGATGCCGTCATCGACCCGCGCGTCGGTGGCCGCTTCACAATCGTGATGAACTCTGCGACGCCCACTATCCACGGCGGCACGTATCAGGTGATCGATCGCCCGCGGCGGCTCGTCTTCACGTGGCGCTCCACGCATACCGGCGACCGCGACACCCTCGTCACCGTCGATTTCGTCGCACGCGACGCCGCAGACGCAACGCCCAGCACCGAAGTCACCATCACTCACGAGCAGCTTCCGAACGAGACCGCTCGGCTGATGCACACCGACGGATGGTCCGACGGGCTGGTGCTGCTCGAACAATTCGTTGCAGAGCCACGCTGAGCACGGCCGAGTACGCCAGCCGTCAGAGCACGCCGACCATCAGAAGAATGCGAGTGATCATGTCCCTTCTTGCCGACGAGCGCAACGCCCGGCAGAGCCCCGCGCGTCAGAGTGTGCGCACGGCATTGGCCGCGACGCTCGCGCTGACGCTGGCCGCCGCATCCTGGATCGTCGCCGGCAGCAGGATGGCAGGGATGGACATGGGCGTCGCAACAGAGCTCGGTTCGTTCGCCTCGTTCATGCTGCTCTGGATCGTCATGATGGCGGCGATGATGTTGCCTGGCGCTGTGCCTGCGATGCTTCGGCGGGCCGGGTTCGGCGGCCGGATGCGTGCGGCCCCGCTCTTCGTCGCGACGTACCTTGCAGTCTGGGGCGTGGTCGGCATTGCGGTGTACCCAATGTATCGACCGCACGGCACCGTTGTCGTAGGCATTGTGGCGGTCATCGTCGCAGCGTACGAACTGACACCGCTCAAGCGCCGCTTCCGCACACTCTGTCATGACGGCGTCTGCAACGGCTTCGCCTTCGGTGTCTACTGCATCGGGTCCAGCATCGGACTGATGGTGCTGCTCCTGCTACTCGGTCTCATGAACATCGTCTGGATGGCGGTGGTAGCCGCCATCGTGCTCGCGCAGAAGCTGCTGCCTGCCAAAGCCGCGATCGACGTGCCGGTCGCGCTTGCGATCGTGGGGCTCGGCATCCTGATCCTGATCGCCCCGGCGGCACTGCCGGGTCTCATGCCAACCATGTGAAAGAGATACAAAGGAGAAAGATCATGACCGATCACACCACCGGCACCCGTGAAGACTGGCTCGCGGCCCGGCTCGAACTGCTCGAGGCCGAGAAGGCTCTGACACACAAGGGTGACGAAGTCGCACGACAGCGCCAGGCGCTGCCCTGGGTGCGCGTCGACAAGGAGTATCGCTTCGAGACCGACGACGGCTCGGCTTCCCTCGGCGACTTGTTCGCTGGACGCTCTCAACTGCTCATCTACCACTTCATGTTCGGGCCGGACTACACAGCCGGATGCCCCTCCTGCTCGGCAATCGCGGATGGCTTCGACGGCTCTGTCGTGCACTTCGCGAACCACGACGTGTCGTTCTTCGCCGTGTCGCGAGCCCCGCTGCGGCAGCTGCAGGATTACGAGAAGCGGATGGGCTGGCACTTTCCGTGGGCGTCATCGTTCGGCGGCGATTTCAACTACGACTATGGAGTCACGCACACCAAGGAGGATTGGGAGGCCGGAGCCGTCGAGTACAACTTTCGCTCGATGGACGTGCGACCCCCTGAGTCCGGCGAGGAGAATCCGATGCTCGCGGCGCTGGCAGCAAGCGTGGGAACCGACTGGCCGACGTATCGGCAGGAAGGCCCCGGAATGAGCGCGTTCGCTCTCGAGGATGGCGTTGTCTACCACACCTACTCGACCTACGAACGCGGGCTGGATGCCCTTTGGGCTATGTATCCGTGGCTCGACCGTGCGCCGTCCGGCCGCAACGAGGACGGCATGTGGTGGCGTCGACACGACGAGTACGCGGCGCAGTAAGCGCGGCGCCGCACGGGGCGCGACCGCGAACGGGGCGCGACCGCGAACGCGGCGCGGTTGCAGCGTCAGCGCCGCCTGCGCAGCATCCAGATGAAGAATCCCGCACCGACGAGTGCGACAAGACCCGGCACAGCGTAACGGCGGATCAGCACCGGCATCACTGTCGAAAGCAGATTGAGTTCGGCCGGGTCCGAAGCAGGCTCCGATGACCATTCACGTACCGGTGCCGGTGCCGGTGTCTGGGCCGGTCGAGGAGCGGCATCGACGCTTGCGGTCGCCGGTTTTGCAGGCGCCGGCTTTGCGGCCGGAGCCTTTGCGGCCGGCACCTTTGCAACAGCCGGTGCCTTCGCAGGGGTTGCCTCGGCAGTGGCCGGTCTTGCAGGCGGTTCGGCAATCGCGGACGAGGCCGCGTCCGCCGCCGCCGACGCGCTCGGCCCCAACTTCGCCGAGATGCAGTCGACGAACTGGCCAAGGAGTTTGTCGCTGACGTCCTGGATGACGCCGCGTCCGAACTGCGCGGGCTTGCCCGTTACAGACAGGTCGGTTGACACTTCGACGAGCGTGCCGGTGCCTTCAGCGGTGATCTGCGCCACCACTGTCGCGCCAGCCGTTCCGTTGCCGCGTTTGTCTTTGCCCTTGGCTTCGACGACCATCCGGCCGGCGGCCTGATCGCGTTCGAGGAACGTGCCTGTGCCGCCGTAGAGCATCGAGATCGGGCCGAGTTTGACCTTCACCGTGCCCTCGAAGGTGTCGCCTTCTGCGGAGATCAACGTGCCGCCGGGCACGCACGGCACGAGCTTCTCGAGGTCGTTGAACGCCGCCCAGACGACGTCGACAGAGGCGGGCACAACAAACCGATGCTCGAGTTTCATGACACACCTGCCGATTGCGCCGCAGCGATGACCGCCTTGCGGGCCAGCACGACGGCGAGATGTCGCCGGTAGTCCGTGTCGCCGTTGAGGTCGCTTGGCGGGTTCGTGCCGTCGGCTACGGTGGCTGTCGCCGCGGCAATCGCGCTGTCGTCGAGCGCGCTGCCGATCGGGACACCGACCAGGGCCTGTTCCACAGCGGGTACCCGCAGCGGTACGGACCCCATGTTGGTCAGTGCCATTCGGGCGTCGGCAATCACACCGCCTTCGAGCCTCAGAGTGACCGCGACACCGACGATCGACCACTGCTGCGCGACCCTGGTGAACTTCTGGTACTGACTCACCCAACCGTCCTTTTTGGGGATGCGTACGTGGGTGAGGATCTCGTCTTCGCCGACTGCCGTCGTGAACAGATCCTCAAAGAAGTCCGCGGCGGCAACGGTCCGCGTGCCGCCGGGGCCCGCGATCACAAACTCTGCGTCCATCGCCAGCGCGGGCGCGGGCAGGTCGCCGGCCGGGTCCGCATGCACCAACGCACCCCCGAACGTGCCGCGATGGCGGATCTGCGGATCGGCGACCGTGCGCGTCGCCTTCGCGATGAGTCCGGCATATCGCGCCACGAGCGGGTTGTTCGCCACCTCGTGGTGGGGGGTCATCGCCCCGATTACCAGCACGTCGCCGTCCTCGCTCACCCCACGGAGCGCATCGATCTTGCCGAGATCGATGACCATCGCCGGCGCCGCCAGTCGCAGTTTGAGCACGGGAATGAGGCTTTGCCCGCCCGCCAGGATCTTGCCGTCGTCGCCGGCCTTGGCCAACAGCTCAAGCGCTTCGTCGAGGGTTGTCGGAGCTGAATAGTCGAATGCTACCGGGATCATCAGATATTTCCTGTCGATTGAGGGCTGCTACCAGAGGATTCGGGACTGCTGGAGCCTCCATGTTGTCCGCCAGCGCGGGCATCCTGCAGCGTCTTCCACACACGGCTCGGCGAGCACGGCATCAGGATGTCGGTCACTCCGAATTGCCGCACCGCGTCGAGTACGCCGTTCACGATGGCCGGTGTCGATGCGATTGTGCCGGCCTCGCCGACGCCCTTGACGCCGAGAGCGTTCGTCAGCGCAGGGGTGACGGTGCGATCCGTCGTGAACGACGGCAGGTCGGCGGCGCTGGGCAACAGATAGTCGACGAATGATCCGGACACCAGTGTGCCCGAATCGTCGTAGACGGCCTCCTCGAACAGTGCCTGCGAGATGCCCTGGGCGAGCCCGCCGTGCACCTGCCCGTCGACCAGCAACGGGTTGATGACGTTGCCGATGTCGTCGACGCAGACATACTTGCGCAGCTTCGCCTCACCGGTCTCGGTGTCCACCTCCATGGCAGCCAGGTGGGTTCCGTGCGGGAAGTTGAAATTCACTGGGTCGAACGTTGCATCCGAATCCAGGCTGGGTTCGAATCCGTCCGGCATGTTGTGGGCCGAGAAGACCGCGAAGGCTATCTCGCCGAGCGTCATCCCCGCATCGGTGCCCTTGACGCCGAACCGACCCGCGGTGAACTCGATGTCATCGCGGTTCGCCTCGAGCAGGTGTGCCGCGACGGTCTTCGCCTTCTCGATCACTTTGTCGGCGGCGGCCACCACCGCCATCCCGCCGACGACGAGGGACCGAGAGCCATAGGTGTCCATGCCTTTTTGCGACACCTGCGTGTCGCCGTGCAGGATTTCGATGTTCTCGAAGGGCACGCCGAGGCGATCCGCCACGATCTGACTGTACGAGGTCTCGTGGCCTTGCCCGTGCGGGCTGATTCCGGTGACGACCTCGACGGCACCGGTCGGCAACACGCGGATTTGCGCATGCTCCCAGCCGCCCGCCGCGTAGTCGAGAGAACCGAGCACCCGTGAGGGCGCGAGTCCGCACATCTCCGTGTAGGTGGAGACGCCGATTCCGAGTTGCACGCTGTCGCCGGCTTCGCGCCGGGCGTGCTGCTCGGCCCGGAGGGCGTCGTAGCCGAACAACTCCAGTGCCTTGTCTGTCGCGGCCTCGTAGTTGCCGGAGTCATATTCGAGCCCCGCGACCGTCGTGAACGGGAACTCTTCGTGCTTGATCCAGTTCTTGCGGCGCAACTCGAGCGGATCCAGCTTCAGCTCGAAGGCGAGGTCGTCCATGATCCGTTCGATCGCGAAGGTCGCCTCCGGCCGGCCGGCCCCGCGGTATGCACCGGTGACCACCTTGTTGGTGTACAGGTTGTTGCACTCGAAGCGGTAGGCGGGGAACTTGTAGATCGAGTTGAACATGAATGCGCCCAGAATCGGGATGCCGCCGCCGATCAGGCTCTGGTATGCGCCCATGTCGGCGAGTAGATTCACGCTCAACCCGGTGACGATGCCCTCCTTCGTCGCGGCGATCTTGACCCGTTGCACTTGGGCTCGACCGTGGTGGGCGCCCATCAGCGATTCGGTCCTGGTCTCGGTGTACTTGCACGGCTTTCCGGTGTGCCGCGCGGCCAGCACGGTGATGATCTCCTCCGTGGTCACCGCGAGCTTGCCGCCGAAGCCGCCGCCGACATCTGGTGCGATGACGCGCACCTTCGATTCGGGGATGCCGAGCGAAAGCGCGAGCATCAGCTTCAAAATGTGCGGGATCTGCGTCGCCGACCACATCGTGAGCTGCTCGCCGGTCGGATCGACGACGGTCGAGCGCGGCTCCATGAACGCCGGAATCAACCGCTGCTGGTAATAGGTGCGTTCGAGAACGACATCGCTGTCAGCGAGAGCTGCTGCAACATCGCTGCCCGTCCCGGCCGCGGCGGAATCGAACACCCACTTGGCCGACAGGTTCGTGCCGAGTTCCGGCTGGGCGAGCACCTGGTCGGTGAATGCCTCCTCGAGGTCGAGCACGACAGGGAGTTCGTCGTAGTCGACGTCGATGACGTCAAGGGCATCCCGGGCTTGCGCAGCGGTCCGCGCGATCACGCATGCGACGATCTCTCCCGCGAACGCGACCCGATCGATCGCGATCGGCAGGTACGGCACCGCCTTCTGGTCTGGTGTCACCGGCCAGGCTGACGGGATGCTGCCCTGTTCGGCGGCGACGTCCTTGCCGGTGAGCACCATGACGACGCCCGGCGACTTCTTCGCCTCGTCCACGTTGAGAGAGGTGATGGTCGCATGAGCGAATGGGCTGCGCAGCAGCGCGAGATGCAGCATGCCGGGCAGCACCATATTGTCGGTGTAGCGCGAGCGACCTGTAATGAGCCGCTGATCTTCCTTGCGGGTGCGCGGAGCCCCGATCTCGGTGATGGTCATGCCGGCTCACCCACCGGAACGGTGGCATCCTGTTCCGCCTTCGCGGCAGCCTGCACAGCTTTGACGATGTTGTGGTAACCGGTGCAGCGGCACAGATTGCCTTCCAGGCCCTCCCGGATCATATGCTCGTCGGGGTTCGGATGCTCGTTCAGCAGATCGATGGATTCCATGATCATGCCGGGAGTGCAGAATCCACATTGTAGGGCGTGGTTCTCGTGGAACGCGGTTTGCATGGGGTGAAGCTCACCGTCGCGCGCGATGCCTTCGATCGTCGTGATCTCGTGGCCGTCGGCCTGAACGGCGAGCATGGTGCAGGACTTGACACTGACCCCGTCGAAATGCACGGTGCAGGCTCCGCAGTTACTGGTATCACACCCGATCAGCGTTCCCGTCTTGCCGACGACTTCGCGAAGATATTGCACCAGCAACATTCGCGGCTCTACGTCGTCGGTGTAAGACATCCCATCGACATTCACCGTGATGGTCTTGCGCGCCATGGTATTTCTCCGTCCGCTTACACTTCCTCGTGTCCTCCCTGTATAACACCGACCTCTAGTAACAACAACCGACCCCGGCGCGTCCTGACGCGCAGCGCCAGTCGCTCGCGCTACCCGTCAGTGCCCTGATGCACCCTGCGGTCGGTCTCGCTCAACGGAACGTTCGTTCCGCCCCAGCGCAGGCCGATGATCTGGGCGGCAACAGAGACGGCGGTTTCCTCTGGAGTGCGGCCGCCGAGGTCGAGGCCGATCGGACTGGTCAGCCGGGCAAGCTCCGTCGGGCCGAGCCCGGCCTCCTTGAGGCGCACCAGGCGGTCTTCATGGGTCTTTCGGGAGCCCATGGCGCCGATGTAGGCCGGGGTGTGCTTCCCTTCCAGCCGCAGTGCGAGGTCCAGCACGGGTACGTCGAACTTCGGGTCGTGCGTCAGCACGCAGATGACCGTGCGCGAGTCGATGGTACCCGCATCGATCTGGGTCTTCAGATACTGATGCGGCCAGGAGACGACCACCTCGTCCGCGTTGGGGAACCGCGCCTTCGTCGCGAAGACGGGCCGGGCGTCGCAGACGGTGACGTGGAAGCCGAGAAATGCACCCTGCCGCGCGACTGCTGCGGCGAAGTCGATGGCGCCGAAGACGATCATGCGGGGTTTGGGTTGGAAGGATGCGACGAAAATGCGCATACCGGTATCCATGCGTTCGCCTCGGGCCCCGTACGTCAGCACGGTCGTCGAGCCGGCGGCGAGCAGGCCGCGCACATCGTCGATGACGGCCTCGTCGATGCGAGTGGTGCCGAGCGAGCCACTCGCCGTGTCTGGACGCACGATGATACGCCTGCCGAGCCACGTCGCATCCGGGTGCTCGATGATCGTGGCGATTGCTATGGGTCGTCCGGCGGTGATGTCGGCGGCGACCTCGTCCAAGTCCGGAAAAGTCTGCCGGGAAAACGGCTCGACGAAGACGTCGATGATGCCGCCGCAAGTGAGTCCGACGGCAAACGCGTCGTCGTCGCTGAACCCGTAGCGCTGCAGCACAGGCTGACCGGATGCCGCGACCGTACGGCACAACTCGTAGAGCGCGCCCTCGACGCATCCGCCCGAGACGGAGCCGGACACCGTGCCATCCGCCGTGACGAGCATCGACGCGCCGGGTGGACGGGGCGCCGATCGGATCGTGTGCACGACCGTGCCGATACCGATGACTTCGCCGGCGTCCCACGACGCGAGCAGTTCACCCAATACCTCACGCATTGGCTATCAACTCCAAGAGTTCGGCGAACGCGGCCAAGGAATGGCCGGCCACGAGCCCATCAAGGGAAGGCAGCGCCGCAACGATTCCGCCTTGCACCGGAGCATATCCCGCTTTGCCGCTGTGCGGGTTGGACCACAGCACCGCGCGAGCGAGCCGGTGCAGGCGCTGCATCTGCTCGGCGAGCAGAGCGGGATCGCCCAGCTCCCAGCCGTCGCTGGCGATCACGACGACCGCCGCACGAGCAAGGCCGCGCTGCCCCCACTGATTCAGGAACTCGCGCAATCCCAGGCCGAGCCGGGTGCCGCCGGACCAATCCGGGATGGTCTCCCCGGCCAGCAGCAGCGCCTTTTCGACGTCGTGAAGCCGCAGCGGCACGGTGACCCTGGTCAGCTTGGTACCCAGCGTGAACACTTCGGTGGTGCGAGGTGCCGCGCTGACCACGCGATGGGCGAGCCGCAGCAGGCTGTCGGCATACGGTTCCATAGACCCGGAGATGTCGAGCACGAACACGACGCGACGAGGCCGTGTTGTGGGGCGACGATAGTGCAGCCGTCCGGGTTCTCCGGCGTGCCGCAATTGATCGCGCACGGTTTTGGCCGCGTCGATATCGCCCCAGCGAGACGGCCGCCGCCGCACACCGCGGCGCCGCGGCATCCGCACCGGAAGCGAGGCGAATAACCGCGCCAACCGCTGACGTTCGGATGCCGTCAAGCTCGCGATGTCGCGATGCCGCAGGGATTCTTCCGCGCTCGCGAGCACCGCGACCACATGGTCCTCCCCCCCGTCGTCGCCGTCGGCATGGTCGTCGCTGATGTCGGCCTGCGTGACGGTTCGCGGTGCAGCGCGGGTCGTGCCGCTGCGGTTAGTGTGTTCTGAAAACCAGTGGTCGAACGTCTTGTCGTAGACAATCGTGTCGTCCGGCCCCGCGCACAGTGTCGCGCGGCCGGCCCAGTAGACATGGTTGCGGGACCCCGCATCGAGCCGGGTGGACGCATCGAGGAAGGTCTGCGTTCGGTCGGGCCCGATGGCCAGGCCTGCCGCGCGCAGGGCGTGCGCGAATCCGACGAACATCGCCGAGATGTCGTGGGTGGCGAATGCTGCAGCATCCGTCGCATTTGTCGGGTCGGTCAAAAGCTCATCCATCGCGTGCCATGTGTTTCAGACGGTCAGCATGGTGTCGAGCGCGGCACGCACGCGCTCGGTGTCTTCGCGGTATTTGCAGACGGCGCCGATCGTGGCTGCCGCCGATTCCAGGTCGAGTTCGCTCGCGCCCAACTGGTGCAGGGCACGCGCCCAGTCGAGCGTTTCGGCGACCCCCGGTGGCTTCAGCATTTCACCGCGCAGGCGCAACTCCTGCACGATCGCTGCGACCTGTTCAGCGAGCTTCTGGTCGACCTCGGGAAGGCGCGTTCGAAGGATCTCGACCTCGCGGGCGAGCCCCGGATGCTCAATCCAGTGATACAGACAGCGCCGCTTCAGCGCATCATGCAGCTCGCGTGTGCGATTGGAGGTCAGCACGACGATGGGCGGCACGGCCGCCGTGATGGTGCCGAGTTCGGGGATCGTGACCTGATTCGTCGACAGAACTTCGAGGAGGAACGCTTCGAACTCGTCATCTGCGCGGTCGATCTCGTCGACGAGCAGCACGGCCGGGCTTTCGCGCAGTGCCCGCAGAATCGGACGCGCCAGGAGGAAGCGTTCGTCGAACAGCGATTGCTCAAGCGCTGCGATGTCTTGTGGGGCGCTGCTCAGTGCGGCGCCGTCGCGTGCCGCACCGGCCGCTTCGACGGTGCGCAGGTGCAGGATCTGGCGGGTGAAGTCCCAGTCGTAGAGCGCTTGCGTCGAGTCGATGCCCTCGTAGCACTGCAGGCGGATCAGCGGAATGTCCAGCGACTGCGACAGCGCCTCGGCCAGCGCTGTCTTGCCGGTGCCGGGTTCGCCCTCCAGCAGCAGCGGGCGCTGCATCGCCAGCGCCAGATAGGTGACAGTAGCGAGCCCCTCGTCGGCGAGATACCCGACGGATCGCAGGCGGGTGCTGACGTCGTGGGCTGAAGCAACGATGCTCATTGCCCCAGCTTAGGAAGAATCGTGCTACCGGCGTCGCTGAATGTGCTGGGGCGCGCGCCGGCATGCGTATCGATGTCGGCGCCGGTCGCGAGGTCGGAACAATCCACCTCCAGCACGTCGTGGCGTGCTAGATAGTCACGCGCGCCCGTGTCGCCGGAACACTCGGCGGCGATCGCCGCCCAGTGATCTCTACCCAGCAGCACCGGATGCCCTGGAGCGCCGCCGGGGGTGCTGCCGGGGGTGCTGCCGGGGGTGCTGCCGTACGACGCGCGGGCGAGTATGCCGGGCTCTGCATGGCGCAAGACGCGGCGAATGACGTCAGCCCCGACATCCGGCAGGTCGACTAGGTGCACGAGGGCGGCCACGGCATCACGCTCGGCGATCGCATCGAGTCCGGCGCGCAGCGATGCGCCCATGCCCTCGTTCCAGTCGGCAGCTTCGATGAAGGTGACCGGCTCAGCTGCGAGCAGAGCGCGCACGATCGGCGCAGCTGCCCCGATCACAACGACGACTTCGGTGCATCCGCCGGCTGCCAGCGTTCGGGCGGCGCTGACCGCCCAGGGCAGGCCATCCGCGCCTTCGACCAGTGCTTTAGGCAGGCCCATGCGCCGACCGGCGCCCGCAGCCAGCAGCAGCCCGATCGCATCCGTCATGCCGTTGTGTCCGTCATGCCGCGAGCCGGCCCAATGCCGCTTCCAGAGCAACCCAGCCGAGCATTGCGCACTTGACCCGGGCGACGTAGCGCGAGACACCGCTCAGCGCGACGGCGTCGCCGAGCAGTTCGGGGTCGCCCTCATCGGCGCCCTGCGAATGGATCATCGCGCGGAAGGCCGCGATGCGGGTGGTCACATCGGCTGTCGTCATGCCGGGTACGAGGTCGTGGAGCATGGAGACGGATGCCTGTGAGATCGAGCAGCCCATGCCATCCCAGCTGAGCGATTCGATGGCGTCGCCGGTGGTATTCAGGTGCACCTGAACGGTGACTTCGTCACCACACGTCGGGTTGATCTGGTGCGCGCTCACCGCGGCTTCGTCCTGCAACCCGGCACCGTGGCGCTCGCGGGCGTGATCCATGATGACCTGCTGGTACAGGCTGGTCAGCCCGGCGTCGGTCATCGCGCGACTCCGGTGGAACGCCCCAGGCGGGTGCTGGTTTTGGAGGCGAGAAGTTCGACGGCCAACATGGTTTCAGCCTACGCCGAGCGCCGGAGGCCCGCGCAATTCGACCGCCGTCGGAGTTCGAAAGTACGAAAGTACGAAAGTGAGACTGTCATTTTCCGAAGTTGAGAATGCTCATCTCGATGTCGAGGGCCGGCTGGTCAAACCATGGGTGACATGGTTCATCGACGTCGGCACGAACTCGTTGTGCGGCACGGCCATCACACCGGGCCCCCTCGATGGAGAGCATCCTGGCGGCGCTGCGCGCAGCGTCCGGTTCGCCCCACTGCCCCCGTACACGCCACACCTGAAAGGCACGGTAGAGACAGTAAACGGAGCGGCCGGGCAAATGTTCTTCGCCGGCCTGCCCCGCTACACCGGCGCACAGAAGCTGGCCAACGGTCGACCGGTCGATCCGGACGCGCCAGCACTGACATTCGACGCCAACACCGGTGAGCACCTGGGCGCCGCGACGCTCGCTGATCAGGCCAGCAGTGAGCAGATCGGTGAGTTGCGCCGCTGCCCGACGTTAGGCCTGATGAGCGGGCATCCCAGCACCTGATGGAGCGTCTCGGAAAGTGTGCAATTTGCGCGTTGTTCGCAGGTAGTCTCGTTTGAGTAAAGGGAGAAGGTTTGCACGTGCGTGACGATGACGACGCCCCGGCTGTGGTGTGTTGTGCTCCGGCCCGGCCACGCGATTCCGGCCATGACGCGACCCAGGATAAGAGCGTCATCGCGGCCGCTGGTAGCGGTGAGCACCGTATCGAGCAGATCCTGATTCAGGCGGGTTCGTTCCGGATGGGCGATGCCAATGGGGACGAGAACCCAGCCGATGGTGAGACGCCAGTGCATCAGGTATCCACCGGCGCGTACTGGATCGATGCGACCAGTGTCACCAATGATGACTTCGCCCGGTTCATCGATGCGAGCGGATACCGCACCGAAGCCGAAACGTTCGGGTTCTCCGCCGTCTTCCAACTCGCGGTCCAAGCCGATCACAAGGACATCATGAGCAGTGCCACCGGGACCCCGTGGTGGTACGGGGTGCGCGGCGCGGACTGGCGTCACCCGGGCGGACCCAAGTCAGGGATCGAGGCGTTGGGCGAGCATCCGGTGGTGCACGTCAGCTGGAATGACGCGCTCGCGTACTGTGCGTGGGCAGGCCGTCGGCTGCCGACCGAGGCCGAGTGGGAACGGGCATCCCGCGGCGGAGCAGATGGATACCGGTTCCCGTGGGGTGACGGGCTGCTCACTGACGATGGCCGGTGGCGTGTAAACATTTGGCAGGGCCAATTCCCGGTGACCAACACGCTTGAGGATGGCTACCTGACCACCGCCCCGGTCCGCTCGTACGAACCTAACGGGTACGGCCTGTGGCAGACGGCCGGGAACGTGTGGGAATGGTGCGCCGACTGGTACGACCCCCGCTACTACGACCACTCGCCGGGTATTGACCCCACCGGGCCGACCACCGGAACAGCCCGGGTGCTGCGCGGCGGCTCCTATCTCTGCCACAACTCATACTGCAACCGTTACCGCAACTCTGCCCGCTCCTCCAACACACCAGACTCGTCAATGGGCAACGCGGGCTTCCGAACGGTTCCCGACGAAGGGGACATATATGGACAGGACACCTGATCCATCCGCGGAGTCCCGTCGAGAGAATGAGGCCGACGCCAACAACCGGATTGACTGGCACTCAACTCGACCGGCGCTCAACGCGTTGACCGTATTGACCGGACCCTCGCCCGAGTAGCACGCTCGGCCGTTGGTGTTGCACCAGGTCCGGATCGTGTTCATGGCGAATGCGACCGTGGCGTGATCAATACCTGCGAGCACCAGGTCGGTGTTGGATGTGAGGTCGTAGATGCCCTATCGATTCGCTTTACCGAGTTCCGGATCGATGAAGTCGTGCACCTTCACCGATTTCGGATCCCCTGCGGGACGCCAGTCCGCGCCGTTGTTGCGGTAGTTGCCGACCAGTTCCTTCTCCTTCGCGCCCACCCCGGTCACCCGCCGCCATATGCCAGGCGTGATCGAGTCTTCGTTTGAAGCGTGTAGTAGACAAATCGAAACCGATGTTTTATACTCACAATTGTTTTTGGAATCGATTCCGGAATCGATTCCTTGATTCAGTAACACTTCTTTGCTAGTTCACTTTCAATGAGGAGACACATGAACAGCACCACGACCGCACCCGCGGCCTCAACGACGGCACGCACCGCACGATTGGCAGTCGCCGCGAGCACAATCGGATCGGTTCTTGAGTATTACGACTTCTTCGTCTATGGAACGTTATCTGCGCTGGTGCTCGGCCAGTTGTTCTTCCCGACCGGGAACCCGGCCATTTCTGGGCTGCTCTCACTCGCGAGCTTCGCCGTTGGGTTCGCTGCGCGGCCCATCGGCGGTATCCTGCTCGGACATTTCGGTGACCGCATCGGCCGCAAGCCGCTCCTCCTCTTCACATTCATGCTGACCGGCGCCGTGACGATATTGGTCGGCCTACTCCCCACGTATGCCCAGATCGGCATCATGGCACCAGTCCTTCTCGTCGCCCTGCGCATCCTGCAAGGCATTGGCATCGGCGGCGAGTGGGGCGGTGCCGCACTGCTCGCCGTCGAGCACGCCCCCGAACACAAGAAGGGCCTGTATGGCAGCCTCGTCCAGGCGGGTGCCCCTATCGGCGTGATCCTCTCGTCCGGCGCTGTCGCCATCCTGACCGCGACTCTCAGCCATGATCAACTCCTGGCGTGGGGTTGGCGAATCCCATTCCTCGCCAGCGCCACACTGCTACTCGTGGGCATCTTCCTGCGCCTCAAGGTGACAGAGTCCCCCGAGTTCTCGAGGATCAAGGTCGAGCGACGTCAGGCAAAACGCCCTGTATCGGACGTCATCCGTCAATACCCGAAGCAGATCATCGCGGCCATCCTCATCCACACGAGCGACACGACTCTCGGTTTTATCCAGGGCATATTCGTGCTGGGGTACGCGTCGGGGGTGCTCGGAATAGATCCCACGATTGTGCTGCTTGCCAACATCTTCTCCTCCGTGACGAACCTGATCACCACTCCGCTCGCGGGAAAGTTGGGAGACCGGATCGGGCAGAAGCGGGTCGTCTCGATCGGCCTCGTAGGCCTTGCCCTGTGGGCGTTCCCGATGTTCCTGCTGATTGGCACCGGGAGCATATTTGGTCTCTTCCTCGCGATGGGCGTCGGCGGCGTACTGGTCGGCTGGCTCTTCAGCGGCCAGGCCACACTGTTCGCAGCGTACTTTCCGACAAAGGTCCGCTACTCGGGAATGTCCCTCGGGTTCCAGATCGGTACGGTCGTCGGCGGCGGCCTCGGCCCACTCATCGCCCAAGCACTCACCGCCTGGTCGGGTGGCAAGACTTGGTCCGTTTCTTTATACATCTTGGTCGTGGCCGTCGCCGCGTTCATCGCAACTCAAACCGTGAAGGCGCGCTTCGGTGCCCACGACAAATAACCAAACAGGCAAGGAAAGAGCCATCATGAGCAACAGCGGAGCAGCCTTCAACGGCAAAGTGCGCACGACCATCGCCGATTCGACACCCTGGTGGCCGGCCACACCAGGTCGCTCCTCGAAACGCCCGAACGTGCTCATGGTCATCCTTGACGACATGGGGTGGAGTGATCTCGGCTGCTTCGGTTCGGAGATCGCCACCCCGAACCTCGACGGGCTTGCGGCGACCGGTGTGCGTTATAACAGTTTCCATGTCACTCCGCTGTGCTCGCCCACCCGGGCGGCCCTGCTGAGCGGGTGTAATCACCATGCGATCGGGATGCGCTTCCTCGCCGACACCGACACCGGTTTCCCGAATTCTCGCGGCAGCATCCGCCCCGACGTGAAACTGTTGCCGCAGATCCTTAGAGGAAGCAACTACGCCTCATATCTGGTCGGTAAGTGGCACCTCGCCCCGCTACATGAGGTCACACCGGCGGGGCCCTACGAAAACTGGCCGCTTGCCCGCGGCTTCGACCGCTACTACGGCTTCCTGGACGGCTGCACCGATCAGTACGAGCCTGAGCTGTATGAAGACAACCACCAGATCCCCACCCCGAACCGCGACGGATACCACCTCAGCGAGGACCTCGCCGACCATGCCATCGCCTACGTTCGCGACCATGCGACGTTCCGGCCCGACAGTCCTTTCTTCCTTCAGTTCGCGCCCGGTGCCACCCATGCCCCGTTCCAAGCGCCGAAAGAGTACATCGAGAAGTACATCGACGTGTTCACCAAGGGCTGGGATCAGACCCGGATCGACCGGCTTAAGCGCCAGATCGAGATGGGACTCGTACCGGAAGGCACAGTGCTTGCGGAACGCAACGAGGGCGTGTTGGCCTGGGATGAGTTGGATGCGGACGAGAAGAAGGTGTTCGCGCACTTACAGGCGGCGTTCGCCGGGTTTCTCGAGCATGCAGACGCTCAGATCGGTCGACTCCTCGACGCACTGCACGAGTTAGGTATGGCCGAGGACACAATCGTGCTCGTTCTCTCCGACAATGGCGCCAGTCGTGAGGGCGGCCCGACCGGTGACGTCGACGCGAACGCCCCGTATAGCGGAGTGCATCGCAGCGCCCGCGCGCAGCTACCGCACCTGGACCGGGTCGGGACCCTCACCGGCGGGTCACACTATCCGGAAGGGTGGGCGATGGCCGGAAATACGCCGTTCCGCAAGTACAAGCAGTTCGTCGACCTCGGCGGTGTGCGGTCGCCGCTAATCGTCTCCTGGCCCGGGGCACCCGAGCGCGCGCACGGTGTGCGGGAGCAGTTTGTGCACGCGATCGATATCGCCCCGACTCTTCTTGAACTGCTCGATATCGATTCGGAGACGAGCATGGACGGGGAGAGCGTCGCCGAAAGCATCACAAATGCGGCGGCGCCGGTCGGTCGGGACACGCAATACTGGGAAACCCTCGGACACCGCGCCGTGTGGAACGGCGGCTGGAAGGCCGTCACCGCCCACCGGTCGGGTGCCCGGTACGAAGACGACGTGTGGCGCCTCTACGACACGCGCAACGACTTCTCCGAAGCACACGATTTGGCCGCTGAAGAACCAGAAGAACTGCGCGCATGCCAGCAGCTCTGGTGGCGGGAGGCCGGACGCAACGACGTATTCCCACTTGACGATCGCCCACTGCGCGAACTCATCGCAGAGCGCGGCCCGATCGGGCTGTATGCGGAGACCTCGATCACCCTGCGACCGGGTCAGTCACATGTTCCCTACCCCAGCGCCGTCACCGGTTCCAACCGTGACATCGACATCACCGTTCACCTCTCACCGCTTGCAACGACGGTCGACGGTGTGCTGTTGTCCAGTGGCAACGCACAGGGCGGATACGTGCTCTATCTCGCACACGGTGCGCTGAACTTCGAACATAGCCACCTCGACGATCGTGTGCTGATCACGGCTCCGCTGCCCGCCGAAACGGTCTACTCGGTCGGATTACAGCTGCGTTCTGTTGAGGACGGATCCGCCGACGTGGCCCTCCTGATCGGCGGCAAAACCATGGAGCGCGGGCGCATCCCACGCACCTCTGCGCATCTCTCATTCTGGGGCCTCGATGTGGGACACGTGGCGGGCAGTACCTTCAGCGAACACTTCACACCCCCGTTCGCACTGCCCGAGACCGTGCTCGACCGCATCGAAATCACCGTCCATCACGCCGCCGACGACATCGACGAGTACGCCGAGGCGGTGCTCGCGGGTGAATAGCATCCCGGTCATCCTCGACGTCGACACCGGCATCGACGACGCCCTTGCCATCATTCTCGCAGTACACCACCCCACCTTGGACGTGCGAGCAATCACCTGCGTCGGCGGGAATGTCGAACTTGAACAGGTCGTCGCAAACACCCTTTCGGTGCTGGCGCTGACCGGTGCAGGAGGAATCCCCGTCGCGGCTGGCATGCGGTACCCGCTGATCGAACCACCCCAGGACGCAAGCTACGTGCACGGCCGCAACGGCGTCGCCGACATCGATTTCCCCACACACAATCTCAAGCCGCAGAATCTGCACGCCGTCGAACTGCTGTGGCGCACTCTCGACGCGGCGCCAGATCCGGTGACGATCATCGGGCTTGCGCCGTTGACGAATATTGCGGTCCTGCTACGCATGTACCCACAGGTGTCTGGGAAGATCGGCCGGATTATCTTCATGGGTGGCGCCATCGGTCTCGGCAACGCCACCCCTACCGCCGAATTCAACGTGTGGCACGACCCGGAGGCGGCAGAAATCGTCTTGCGCAGCGGAATCCCCACAACCATGTACGGCCTGGAACCGTTCTACCGTGTCACCTGCGACGCACAGACTATCGCAGCACTTCAAGAATCAACGATGCCGCTACGCGCGGCTGCTGGATCTCTGCTCGCCCACCTGGCGAAGGTGACTGTTGACGAGTCCCGCATCGACGCTCCGGGCTCGGCGGCGATCGGTGATGCCGGTGCTGTGTGCGCGGTGATCGACCCCGGCGGAATAGTTACTCGGCGCGCACCGGTGTCGGTGGCCCTCAGCGGGAATCAGACGCGCGGTCAGACGATCGTCGATCTGCGTTCGGGACTTGGCTCCGGCAGCGAGGTTACCTCGATCGATCGCGGTCACGTTGAGGTCGTCATCGATGTCGACGGTGCCCGGTACCGCGACCTGTTCCTTGCAGCCCTGCCGTGACCGATCGTGTGATAGTGATGGGTGCACTCAATATCGACACCGTGCTTGAGGTAGAACATCACCCACGAGTCGGCGAGACCGTCCGCACTCGGTCCAGCAGTATCCTGCCCGAAGGCAAGGGCGGCAACCAAGCCGTCGCCGCGGCCAGATCCACCCACCGGCGGCCCGAGGCGCAGCAATGGTGTTCAGTATGATCGGCAGCGTGCGCAATACAGCCGCGTCGGCCCCGACGATTCTCGACGTGGCGCGCCGCGCCGGCGTCTCGCGAACAACCGTCTCACGCGTGCTCAACGAACCAGACCGCGTATCCCCGGCAATCCTCAAGCGGGTAAAGGAGGCCACCGACGCTCTCCACTACGCTCCGAATAGTATCGCTCGTGGCCTGCGCAGCGGCCGCACCGGCATGATCGCGCTGCTTGTCGGTGACATCGCACAGCCATTCCACGGCTCACTTGCACAAGCGGTCGCCGGCGCGGCAGAGAGACGCGGGATGGGCGTCGTGCTGTACGACCTTGCCCACAGCACTTCGCGTCTAGAAGACGTACTGCGCAAGTTGCTTCGCCAGGGCGTGGACGGCATCATCCTCGCCACTGCAGACGACATCTCCACGGATCCTGTCAAGGCAACGATCAGTGAGCTTGTGGCGCAAGGACTGCCGATCGTCACGGGCGTTGAACAGGCCGGTGTCGAAGGCGTCGCCACCGTACTCACCGACCACAGCCACAGTGCCCGTATCGCCATCGAAGCATTGAGACAAGCCGGTAGCACCTCTCCGGCACTACTCGTGGCTGACGTAAACAGCCCGCTCGCGCGGCAACTCATCATCGGAGCGAGGGGTGCCACCGTGATCGTCGCCGGGTACACATTCGAGGCGGCGGCCGATGCCGTGCTCGCTCTCAACACGGACGTAGATGCACTGATCGTTGCAACCATTCCCATGGCACTGGGAGCCATGTCCGCACTAGCTACTCAGAACCGCAAGATGCCCGTCGTGGTGTGTGAGGAAGTCCCACTCGCACACCAGGTAACACCATCATTCACGACATCTGCTGTCGCCACCCAGGCAACAGGTGAGGAAATGGTTCGGCTCGTCGCGACCGAAATAGGCCACACTCCGATCGAACCAACTCAGCTCACGGCACAACTCATCCGGCGAGAAACCTTTTAAGCCGAAGCTACGTTTGTATTGGCGTGTGATACCCCAATGTTCGGATGAGGAACGGAAGCAACCTGTCACGCCGACTGATCCACGAATTGCTGCGCGAGGGTGGAGAACACCGGCAGCTGCTGCGGTGTGAATGCGCCCATCACGACGCGGTAGTCCTCGATACCGGGCTCGACGCCTGCCCGCACGCTGAGGTCGTTGATGTAGTCGTGCACGAAACCGCTCATCGTCGCCTTCGTGCCTTTCGGCGGCGTGTTGAACGGCGGCAGCATTTCGTGCCCGTGCAGGGTTGCGTTCACGGCGGGATCGATGTGATTGAACAGTTGTACGTTTACGTGGTTGTATTCTTCGCCCGGATCCGGTGCAGGCTGCCGCATGACGAAGTCGGTTTCTCCCTCATACGGATACGCCGGGACCTCGTTGCCGTTCGCATCGATGTTGCTGTGGTCGCCGAAGGCGAGTCCGTCGAAATGCTCGCCTCTCGGCAGGTTCGTCTCGTCATAGAGGTAGCCGAGCAGGTTGTCGAACGACCGGTTCTCGAACATCACCACAACGAGGTGGTCGTAGCCCGGCTTCTCCCGCGGTTGTAGGCGCCTGAAGCCGGTCTGCGACAGTGGGGTGTCGGGCAATGCCTGGTGGCTCGCGCCGGCGGATGCGCCGATCGCAGTTCCGATTGCTCCTCCTGCGATGCCCCCGACGACCGCTCCGGCCGCGGCCAGGCCAGCACCTTTCACGAACTGGCGCCGCGAGCGCTGCTATGACGGCTGCTCGTCGGGCGCAGGATTGGTCGGTGGCTGCCCGTCTTGCTCATCGGATGCGGTCATGCGAGACGCGCAGCTCGGGGTCGTCTCTGCATCAGCACCTCACGCCTACGTTCGATCGCATCATCCGGGTTTCTCGCATCACGGCAGCGTTTTCTTTGAATACTTGCTGTGCGCTGTCGTCCGTTACCTTCACCATATCGGAGCCGCAGCGGCGAACTCATTCTGCGCGGTTTGCCGAAATGCCGAGGAGGCAGCCGATATCCCGCCCGGTGCCCGGTGCATCGCATATAACTGGCCGCTGACCGATGCGCTGACCGAGATCGTGCTATCAGGTGTGCATGCACGGACAACAATCGCGAATTCGGTGACATCATGTGCGGCCGTAGATGCGCCTTTTCGCAGCCTTGCTGGCATCCAGATTGTATGTGCGCAGACGGCGGGTCTCTGTTTCTTTTCAGAAGTATTACTGCCGGAAGTAAGAGTTATGATAACCTCATGCGAGTCACATCCAAGGGTCAGGTCACCATTCCCCTGCGTATTCGAGAGAAGTACGGGCTGATGCCGGAGACCCAGGTGGAGTTCGTGGAGCGGGACGGCGACGTGATCGTGAAGAAGGCCACGCATCGCAGGGGAACCGATCGCGCGGATCGACTTGTCTAGGAACTTCGAGGTTCCGGTACGACTGCGTTGAGCACGGATGAGATCCTTCGACTCACGCGGGGCGGCGATGACTGATACCTCGGGCTTCCTCATCGACTCGAATGTGCTTCTCGACGTGATCACGGCGGACCCCGTTTGGCAGTTATGGTCGTCGCGTGCGCTCGCGAGTGCGCTGCGTAGTGGCGCAGTGTTCATCAATCCGATCATTTATGCAGAGGTGTCTATGGGCTACGACCGCATTGAAGAACTCGATGCGCGGTTGCCGCTCGCGGTCATCCGTCGTGCACCACTTCCGTTCGCGGCTGGATTTCTCGCGGCGAAGGCACATCAGTCCTACCGTCGACGTGGCGGAGTCCGGACAGCAGCACTTCCCGATTTCTTCATCGGCGCCCATGCCGCGATAGACGGCTTGGCCCTTGTGACGCGGGATGCGCGGAGATATCGAACGGCGTTTCCGAGGCTGAAGATTGTTGCACCTGACGCCTGACCATGGGCGTGTCCTTCCGCTGACACAGGAACGAGCGCGGCGCTTCCGTAGCATCAACATGAGATCCGCGAGGATTGTCCTCGCGAATATGAGCCGTGTCGAATACTCAACCGCAGCAACTGCGATCACAACAACGGGATCATCCCCGCCTGCGCGGGCCGCGCGCGCCCGTCGACCGTGCTCAGGGAACGGTGCCGGCCGGCGGCTGGGCCGCCGTGCGCCTTCCGATCGCAAACCAGAGGATCGCGCCGACCAGTGGCACAAGTGTCACGATCAGGATCCACACCGCGATCGCAGTGCCGCTGGCGGGGGTTCGCGCAATTTGCACGATGGCGATGATCCACAGCACGAACGGAAGGATCATGAACAGGAGAAAGATCACGTGCCAGCCGGTGAGTCCTGCGAACACTGCATCCTCCAGTCGTTGAGCGATCGAGGTTCAGACTAGCGTGCGGGAGTGCAGGCCTTGGTCTCTTGGTCTCGATACGCCTGCTCGCTTCGCTCGCGGGCTACTCGACCACCCGGACGCCGACCGACCCGATAGGCGGGCTGCTCGATCAGCGAAGGTGAAGCCGCCCGATACAATGGGGCGGACCCGTCGTTAGGCCGTGCACCGGCAGCGGCCCGGTCCGGCCAGGTACCTGACCGTGAGGAGCATCATGCCGGCAATAGTCATCATCGGCGCCCAGTGGGGCGACGAGGGCAAAGGCAAAGCGACGGACCTTCTGGGCAGCCGCATCGACTACGTCGTCAAGTTCAACGGCGGCAACAACGCCGGCCACACCGTCGTGATCGGCACCGAAAAGTACGCGCTGAACCTGTTGCCGTCCGGAATTCTGACCCCGGGCGTCACGCCGATCATCGCCAACGGTGTCGTCGTCGACATCGAAATCCTCTTCAAAGAACTGGATGCGCTCGTCGCGCGCGGAGTGGATGTCTCGCGTCTCAAGGTCTCCTCCAACGCGCACGTAATCACGCAATATCACCGCACCCTCGACAAGGTCACCGAACGCTTCCTCGGCAAGCGGCAGATCGGAACGACCGGTCGCGGCATTGGGCCGGCCTATGCCGACAAGATCAACCGGGTCGGCATCCGCATCCAGGACCTGTTCGACGAGAACATCCTGCGCCAGAAGGTCGAGGGCGCTCTCGACCAGAAGAACCACCTGCTCGTCAAGCTCTACAATCGGCGCGCGTTCACAGTCGACGAGATCGTCGACGATCTGCTCAGCTACGCCGAACGGCTGCGCCCGATGGTCGCGGACACCAGCTTGCTGATCAACCAGGCGCTGGATGCCGACAAGAATGTGCTGTTCGAGGCCGGCCAGGCCACGATGCTGGATGTCGACCACGGCACCTATCCGTTCGTCACCTCCTCGTCATCGACAGCCGGAGGCGCGGCGATCGGTGCGGGCATCGGACCGGCGCGGATCAGCAGGGTGATCGGCATTGTCAAGGCGTACACGACCCGTGTTGGTGCCGGCCCGTTCCCGACCGAACTGTTCGACGAGCAAGGCGAGTGGCTGCGCCAGGTCGGCGCAGAGTTCGGCACGGTCACAGGCCGCCCGCGCCGCACCGGCTGGTATGACGCGTTGATCGCTCGTTACGCGACCCGCATCAACGGCGTGACGGACTTCGTGCTCACGAAGCTCGACACACTCACCGGGCTTGAGACCATTCCGGTCTGTATCGCCTACGACGTCGAGGGAGCGCGGTACGACGAGATGCCGGCGTCCCAGAGCGACTTTCACCACGCGGTTCCGATCTACCAGGAGTTCCCCGGCTGGACGGAAGACATCACCGGCGTGCGACGGTTCGAAGACCTGCCGCAGAACGCCCAGGACTACGTCGTCGCCCTTGAGCTGCTGAGTGGCTCCCGTATCTCGGCGATCGGCGTCGGCCCGGATCGCGAGGCGATCGTCGTGCGGCACGATCTCGTCGGCTAGCGAAGGCGGGCGCTACGGGCCGACGTTGGCGGGCCGACGTCACACGATGCTGAAGTGCTCCGGCAGCTCGGCGCGCCCGGTCATTGCGAGCAGCAGGTCCTCTCCGCGGCCGGCGTCTGCGGCGATACCGGCGGCCAGGCGGGCGCAGTCTCGTACAGCACCCTCCGGGAATGCGGGGCGAATTCGCGTCGCCCGCTCAACGTCCATGGTGTGTACCACGAGTTCGAACAGCCGCGTGCGTAAGTATTCCTGAAGCGGCATATTACCGCCGCGCACGGCGACGCGCCGATCGAGTCTCTGCTCGCCGAGCCGCACGAGCACGCGCTTGTTGGCCGCAATAATCGTCCGCACCGGATCGTCGCCGAGTGCGAGTCCGCTCTCGATGCCGCGGCGGGCGACGGCGGCGGAGGCAGCGGCATCCGGGGTCACGTGCGCGTAGTACTGTTCAGCGGTCGCGATGCTGATGGTGTCCGGCTCGTCGAGCGCGAGGTAGTCGATCACGGTCTGCACCGCGCGTGAGGTGTGGCCGACCAGTGAGCGCACGGTCCAGAGGCCGAGGCCGGGCAGGTCCCATTGGTCGTCGCGGATGCGTGCGACGACATCGGCGAACGCCTTCGCCGTGCCGCCGTAAAGTTCGATCGTGCTCACGACATAATGTTCGCACGGTGGGCGCGCCTGGCACAGGGGCAATGCGCCGGGGCGCACGGTCGCCGAGCGCGGCCGAAGTGCCTGTTCCCGTGGCGCGCCAGGATTCGATATGTCTGTTTTCGCTGTTTCAGATGTGCCTTGTATAAGGCGCACTTGAAACAGCGAAAACAGACATCCACTTTGCACGCGGAAAACGTCGCCTTCGTGTCCTGCGACGGGTTGAGCCAGGAGTGGTGGCAGATGCGTCAGCCCAGGCCGGGCAACGGGTGCGTCCTGCGCAGGAAGACTTCGGTGGCTGCCCTTCTGTAATGGTTGACTACGCTCAGGGACCGACAACGGTGGCTGGCGCGATCGCCCTAGCTCCACCGCCAACCCTCGCTCGCAGGCTCGCTCGGCGCTGGGGTCGCACGATCGCTGGCGCGATCGCCCTAGCTCCACCGCGCTGCCAGACTGTCGACATGACCAATTTTGCCGGCGCCGCCCTATCCGACCTGTGGAGCGGTTCGTACACGGCAGATTCGAACGGCCAGGGCTCCGGCATCGGCCTGCTTCACACGGCGGATGACGGCACGCTCGGCGGGACGCAGCTCGCCACCGCGACCGACTCGCCATCATTCCTCGCGCAACACCCGAGCCTGCCCGTGGTCTACGCAGTCGGCGAGGCCGCGCAAACAATCCGGGCGTTCGCGATCACGAACGCCGCTGCCGGCACCTCGGACGCTACGCTCGCACCACTCGGCGAACCGTGGCCCGCTGGCGAAGCGGTGTGCCATGTGACAGTCGACCCGGCCGGTCGCTACGCGATCGCCACGTGCTGGGGCGACGGCAAGGTGCTCGCATACGAGCTTGACGACTCCGGACGCATCACTGCCAGCCACGAGGCGGAGCGCGCGACAGACCCGTACGCCGATGGCGCGAGCGCTGCTCGACGGAGCCGGGCGCACGCATCCCTCGTGCTCCCGGACGGGCGCGTGATCACCACCGACCTCGGCTACGACCTGGTGCGCATCTGGCGCCACGAGCCCGGTCGCGGTCTCATCGCAGATCACGACGTGACGCTGCCCCGCGGAAGTGGGCCGCGGCATCCGGCGCTGCACCCGAGTGGACACGTGTACATCGTTACGGAGCATTCGGTCGAGGCCGTCGTTCTGCAATCGGATGCCGCCGGGCACTACTCGGTCGTGCAGGTCACCCCGGTGATCCCGGGCGGTCCCGCTACGACGCAGGCCGGGGTGCCGATCACGGGGGCCCACATTTCGATCGACGAGTCTGGGGAGCATGTGCACGTGACCGTCCGCGCGGCGAACCGCGTCGCGGTCCTGGCCGTGCGCGAGGGCGGTGCCCGCCTGGAACCCATCACGGATGTCGACTGCGGCGGCAATTGGCCGCGCCACCACCTGCAGCGCGGAACCCTGTTGCATGTCGCGAACCAGCTGTCGGACACGATCACGACCTTCCGACTGGATGCCGCAGGCGCGCCGCGCGAGCTCGTCCAGACCCTGCCCGCCGGCTCCCCCACGTGCCTGATCGAGCGACGCTGACGCGCTGTTGATGTCGACCATTAACGCCGACGCCGACCCAATCATGCGGTTGAAGCAGCGTTGACGCTGGCCCGGACTTTCGACGCAAGCGAGCGATGTCAAGCTGTGTGGAGTCACTTGGTTCAGATTGTGGCTGTTTCTTTGGGTAGGTTGATGCCGACGTGGTCGGCTGGGGATGGTGTCACCGGTGGTTTGCGGAACCTTCCTGGGTGCTGTTTGTAGTAG